>CALEAD010000033.1 GCA_937943625.1 uncultured Anaerolineae bacterium
GGTAAGGCAGACGACCCAGTGGCCTATTTGGCGCATAAGGCAAAAGCCCTGTCGTTGATCAAGCAGAAACGAAGGCCAAAACATTTATCCCTGATCCAGCAGATGGACTTGACTATTCCCAAAATTGCTTAACTTGTCACCAATAGTGAAGTATCTATTACCGTTATAGGCATTTCTAATAAACTTCAGTGGCTTACCCTCCCAAATGGTCATTCCTATTTTTACACCGAGCGATATATACCAAGTGATAGTCTTTGGCTTTATTCAGTTCTTGGGATTTTGTTGTCCTTTCTTGTTGGCGTCTTCATAAGCAGGCAAAAGGCTCAAAAAGCAGAACATCTTTGAAAAAAGCCACCCAACACTGTTTGCAGCGGATAGCAGCTTTGCCGCTTCAGGGTACGCGCCGCGAGCCTGCCGAGTAGTTTTCGGGCGAAGGAGTCTTGCCTGCCCCGCCGCTGCCGCTAAAACCAACCGTTATGCGGCTCTTGCCATCACATCGCAGATGAAGGCTAATGACACAGAGACCTAAAAGCAAGAAAGCAGAGTGAGACTGTGGAGGCTTGTCGAATCCTGTTGGCAGATGACGAGAAAGCGCTCACCGGCTATCTCGCCCCCATTCTGGAACGTGCCGGGTTCGCGGTAACCGTTGTTCATGACGGCGAAGCCGCGTTACGTTATGTCTTCGAAAAGCATCCTGACCTGATTGTCCTCGACCTGCTCATGCCGGGTCTTGACGGTCGCCAAGTCTGCCGCCAACTGCGGGCCGCCGGAGATTGGACGCCTGTGATTATGTTGACCCACGTGAACACCCAGGTGGACAAGGTGTCAAGTTTGGAAGAAGGGGCTGACGATTATCTGTGCAAGCCTTTTGACCCTCACGAATTAGTGGCCCGCATTCGGGCAGTGCTTCGCCGCAGGCGAGGGCCCGCCAACCAACCTCCTCTCATCAAAGCATCCCGATTGCGTTCTGGAGATCTCATCTTGGATCGCAGAACCCGACGGGTAGAACGGGGGGGACAGACCCTGGAACTCACGCCCAAGGCTTTGGCTTTGCTAGAGTACTTGATGCTTCACCCGGACGAAGTGCTGACTCGTGATCGGCTGCTGGACGCAGTTTGGGGATGGGATTACCCGGTCGCCACACGGGCAGTGGATGTTCGGATCGCCGAGATACGGCAGGCCCTCGGGGATGATCCGGAGCACCCCTCTTTTATTGAAACGATAATCGGCACGGGTTATCGTTTTCTGGCTTCTGTGGAACCTTGGGAAGATACGCGATGAAACGCCGTTGGTTCTGGTGGGTTGCCTTGATCGGAATTCCCCTTCTTGCTGCTCTCGGCGTGACGGCGGGACTCCAACAAGGCGTGGTGCCCAATCCGGTGTTTCGGCTGCAAGTTCGGGCCGACCTGGGGACATGGATTCTGCTCGGTAGCGCAGTTGTTGTCTTGATCCTGCTACTCATAGTCGCCGGGCGTAAGGGCGTGCGCCATCTCCTTCAACGATCTCTGGCGAGCGCTCAACACGAACACTTTCTATCCAGGCTCCGTTTCATCCGCCGCCTTGACCACGAGTTGAAGAACCCTCTAGCCACCATCCGTACTCAACTGGCTTATCTGGCAGAGCAAGCAGGAGGAGATTCCCTTGAGCAGGTACTGGACGATATAATGGCCCAGGTAGAACGAATGGGTCGGCTAATAGCCCACTTGCGCAAACTGGCAGAGTTGGAGGAACAACCCATTGAGCACTCGCCCGTGGACGTGGTGTCGCTTCTGCGCGAAGTGGTGGAGGCGAGCCAGACCCATCCCCATTATGAAACGCGCCGGGTGAACTTGCTGCTGCCCCAGGCCCCCTGGCCATTGCCTGCTGTAAAGGGCGACCGCGACCTGTTATGGCTGGCTTTCTACAACCTTTTGGACAACGCTCTCAAATTCACCCGTCCCGGCGACCTGATCGAGATACGCGCCTATGAGGATGGCAGTTCAGTGACCATTGAAATTGCCGATACCGGGCCTGGAATCGCCGCAGATGACCTCCCCTATATTTTTGAAGAACTCTATCGAGGGGGCAATGCCCAAGGATGTGAGGGCAGCGGCCTGGGACTGGCATTGGTGCAAACGATCGTAAAACGCCATAGAGGGAGCGTTAAGGTGCGTAGCCGTCCCGACCGGGGGACGGTTTTCACTCTGAGTCTACCCATTGTCTCCTAACCCCTTGTTACACGCCGTTACATGGCTGTTACACCGCGTTACCCGGCCGATATACGCTTGAAACATGAACGATGTATATTGTGACCAGGATGAGCAAGCCGGATGTTTCTCAAACCCAACACAAGATGGTGGAGGTGTACAATGCGCAGGTTAATTCTCTTTTTGGTATTGGCTCTCCTGGTCATAGCCACCGGTAGCCCATTTGCGCAAGGGCAGGAACCTGTTCCTATCGCTCCTGGTGTGGATATTCCACTGGAAGCAGAGCAATTCCTCTATCCGCCGGATTCCCTGGGCGCCCCAGAAGGCACGGTGTGGGGAACGGCAAACGGCCAGGAAGTGCCTCTGGCTCCAGGGGTCTCGATTCCACTGGAAGCAGAGCAATTCCTCTATCCGCCGGATTCCCTGGGCGCTCCAGAAGGCACGGTGTGGGGGACGGCAAACGGCCAGGAAGTGCCTCTGGCTCCAGGGGTCTCCATTCCACTGGAAGCCCCTCAGAAGATCCTGGAGTGGAGCGAGACTGATGTTCCGCTACCGGATGCGACGATTCTGCTGGACGTTCCGCTCTTCAGCCAAAACGATCCCGCCTGGAAGAACAACATCATGCAGACCTGCGGCCAAACGATTGGCGCCGCCGGTTGTGCTTTAACCTCGACGGCGATGGTCTTCAAGTACTATGGTGCGGTCAACAAGAATCCCGGTCAACTGAATACCTGCCTGGGGAACTCTGCTTGCCCGATCTACTGGGACGTGGCAGCAGACTCGTGTAGTGAAAACAGGGCCACCTGGGTAGGCTCGTGGAGTTTCTCCTACAACAAACTCCAGAGTATGCTCTCGGCCGGTAGGCCCCCCATTGTCCTGCTGGTCAAAGGTTCCTCAACCCACTTTGTGGTGGTCAGGTCTGGAAGCGGTAGTCAACCCGGTGGGTATCAGATCAACGATCCGTGGGATGGTGCAATCAAGTCACTGAGCGCCTACACCAACAATGGGTGGACGTTGGATTCTATCCGAGAATTCGCCAGACGGTAGGTGTTCTCGATTCATCCGGCTTGCTCCATCATACATACCATACTCGTTGGAGGAGATTGTGATGATGAGCAAAACGATTTCAAACCTGATTTTTCTTCTCCTGTTTGTGGGACTATTGGCGGGTCTGAACGGCTGCGGACGAAGCAGTGAGATGCCCACAACAGTGCCGTCGCCCACCGAGACGTTGCCTGCCCTGGCTCCGGGTACAACAGTGGTTGTGGATATTTGTCAGGAAAACCCCGCACATCCAAACTGTATCGGACTACAAGAACCAACGCCGACGGCACAAAGCAGTTATTCTGATCCTTGGCAAACTTTTGCTGACCCATTAGGCCGCTTCACCTTTCCTTTTCCTGCCGGATGGTACACGATGACAGTTACGCCGGATCCTGCCGATGGCGTGCGGGTGATGGACGCTTCATACCTACAGGAAAGCACTCGCTGGGTCAGTCTTCAGGTCTTTCAAAATCCTCACCGGGCTTCCCTACCGGTATGGATTGCCGAACACGGAACAGGATGGATCGGCGAGATAACCGAAGAGGAGGAGGGATGGATCGGCGGCGTGCCGGTACTGCGCCAACGACTGGAAAACAACGAGCCGGATATGGGTGGCCCCTACATCTATGCCCTTCTGTGGTATTCCGATGGGGACTCTATCCTGTGCTGGACGGCATGGCCGGGCGAGCAGGTCGAAACCATTGAGTTACTGGAACAGATGGTGTCCGGTTTCCGCAAGCCATGAGACAAAGAAATCGGTTACTTTTGTTAAGCCTGGTCTTACTCGTCGGCTGCCGAGGGGTGCTGGAGGTCCGCTTTGAGCAGGAGCCGCCCCCCTCGGCGCCTGTTTTAGGGAGGGTGGCCTACATTGCCGGGGGCGATGTGTGGGTCGTGGACCTGGACGCCGAGCAGCGAACACGTCTGACCCGAGATGGTCGCAACAGCCGTCCACGCTGGTCTGCCGATGGGCATTGGATCGCTTACCAGAAGGGCGACCAACTTTGGGTTGCTGAGGTCGGCTCAAGAAGAGAATATCTGGTCAGTGAACAACCGGTGAGCAAGTTTGCCTGGTCCCCTGTGGAAAATCGGTTAGCCTATCTTTCCACAGCCGGCGGGTTGGTTATATGGGAGACCGGTCGGCAGAATATCCAAACCCTGGTCGCAAGTGAGAGGGGAATTACGCTAAGGCATATCACCTGGGAACCGACCGGCAAGTGGCTGGCCTATGAAACCGAGCAAGCGGGGGAGTGGCAACTGTGCCGGGTTTCTCTGGATGGGACAACTTTTACCATGTACACAACAGATGAGCTGACTTGGGTGCCTCGCCTGGCCGGCTGGTCGGTGGATGCTCAATGGCTGCTGACCTGGGTTGGGCCGGCCTCGGCGTTGGCCTGGGAGGATGGTTTGCCTCTATGCCTGATACCTGCGCTGGGTGGGACGCCTCGTTGTTTGGAGCAAAAGATGCTTCTCCATTCAGACTGGCTTTCCTGGTCTCCTGGTGGGCAACTGGCATTTGTTGCCGGAGAAGGACGAGAAACCTGGGTTAACAAAGGGCTGGCGCTGATGGACCCGGCATCTCTGGCCATACATTGGTTGATAGACCATACCGAACAGGCGCCGATCCAACCAGCCTTTTCTTCCGATGGCGAGCGTCTGGCTTATAGCGCCGGTCCTCCGACGCCGGCTGAGGCCGCTTATGCCCGGCGAGATGTCGCCCTGGCCCAACGACGCATCTGGGTCATAGAGGTCTCTTCTGGGCAAAGGCGTCGGTTGACCAATGAAGATCGTTTTCGAGATGAATCTCCGTCGTGGTCTTCCGATGGCAGCTATATTCTATTTGTCCGTCTTGGCGAAGAGGGAGCCAGCCTTTGGTTAACGGGGTCCGATGGGAGCAACCTGCGTCAGGTCGTATCCGAACTTACCCCTAAGCCGGACCCGATGGGTAAATATGGCTACGTAGACTGGCAAGTCCTGTGGGATTGGTGGCAACCACAAGAAATACAGAGGATTGCGCCATAGTATATGGCCGTATATATGGCCGTCCTCTCGATGCGGGGCAGATGGGCAATGTAAGCAGAGTCGAGGTCGGGCACAGCGGAGAAGCCGCATAACATTGCATCAAGCCGACCGCGCCTGTGGCGCGTGCTGGCCGGCGGGGAAACGCGCTTTGGAGCGTGTCTGCTGGCGCAGGGGCTTTCCACGCAGGCGGCGCGGCAGCTTATGCTTATCGTTAGGGCGGGCCGCTATCCAGTCATTTTTGCAGGTTTTTGGTCGTAGTTCTTTTCTAAAGTGATGGCCGGTTCTCGTGGTGCAAGTTTGGCAAGGTTTTGGAGAGTGGCAAAAGGGTTGGAAGGTAAACGGCCGTTCGCCTTTTTACTGTTTTCTCGTGGCGTAGGGGTTGGATGGGGAACGGCCACTTCGACTTCGCTCAGTGCAGGCCGTTTCGCTCAGCAAAAGTGATGGACATGAAACGCCCCCAACTGTTGCAGGTTTTGCGGAATGAAGAGTTGGTGGGTGGGAACGGCCGTTGGTAAAAAGCAAAAGTGGTGGATGGAATGTTAGCGGCCAAAGTGAATGGCTGAAAACGAGGCATTTGAGCTATTCATTTTGGCCGCTAATACCAGACCAAGCAGCTCTGCGGAAGCTGTCTGGTCTGGCGCTAGGCCGCTAACTGTTTCATATAGCGCAAAATGGCGCCAATGCCATTCAGGCGTTGTCCGCTAAGCACTTCTTGTAACCCCATTTGCAGGTAAAACTCGTTGGGTACGGCCTGAATTTCCGCCGGGGAACGGCCGTTCAGCCCACGGTGCAAAATAGCGGCAAAGCCACGCACAGTCGGCGCTTCAGGGGGCACGTCTATAAAGTAATTCACCTGCCCGTCTTGCTGCTCCGCATAAATAAACACCGGCGACATACATTCATGCACCTGATTGGCATCCTGCTTGCCAGCATAACGCGCGGGAAGCGGCGGCAGACTTTCCGCCAGCTCTAGCAAATACTCCAGCTTTTCCTGCCCCTGGCAGTAAGAAAAATCGGTCACTATTTTCTGTAGTTCAGGTGGTAAATTCTCCATCTTGTGCCTTATCCGTAGCTGCCCAGCGATAATCAGGCAGGTAACTCTTCTTGTACGGGCCTGAAATCTACTTCCAGGATGCCGTTGATCAAACGGCCGCCTGCCGCTTTGCGCTTGGCCAATACCATAGGCAGAATCATTTCTCGTTTGAAGTTGCCAATGGTAATAAACAACTCATCACCTCGTTTGCGCAAGGAGACATCGTTGCTGGTGACAAAGGGCATGGGGATGCGCAGTTGGTAACGGCCGTCGGCCAATTCCACCACATCCTGCACCGATCCGCGGTAGAAAATCTCCGCCGGGTCATTTTCGCCAAAACAATCATGCGCCAGTTGCGCCAGCGCCGCCATGCCCACAACCTCATAGGCATAATACGGAACGCGCCACAGCGGCAGCGGGCGAAAATTGTCTTCAATCATCTGCAGATACCTGGCCTGAAGCTCACGTCGCTGCCGGTAAAAAGCGCCATCGGCCGCTGATTCAGGCAGGATGCGATTGATGATCACGCTGTCCACGGGGTAGTTAAAGAGACCCAGGTAACTGATAGCACGCTCCGCCTCACGAATGACCATCTTTTCCGGCTGCAGCACCACGCGATAGCTGCTGATGGCAGGATCGCTGAGCGTTTTGCGCAGTTCGGCCGTTGCCGTATCAAGTTTGTTCAGCGCCTCCATAACTTCTGCCGGCCCTTGTAACAGTCGCCCGGCAAATGGCTTCAGGACGCGCACAACGCCGCGCTCAAAGCGGCTGATGTGCCCGGCATACCAGCGAAAGGTATCGGGCATGGTCAACAGGCGGATGGTCTCTCCAGTGGGCGCCGCATCAATGATCACGCGGTCAAAGTTGCGCTCGGTGGCCTGTTTGTTGATGTGCAACAGAGCAACAATTTCGTCCATGCCAGGAATAGCAGAAAGTTCATCGGCAATGACGTTGTTGATTCCCTGCCCCATAATGATGCTAGAAACGAAGTTTTGCAGCGTGCCCCAGTAATTTTGTACGTCGGCGACCACGCTGATTTCTTGCGCCCAGAGATTGTCGGCGATTTCAATCGGTTTGTCGGAGAGGGGTATATCGAAAGAATCGGCCAAACTGTGGGCAATGTCTGTGCTGGCAACCAGTGTCTTGTAACCCAGGGCCGCACTGCGCACGGCCGTTGCGGCCGCCACCGTAGTTTTGCCTACGCCACCTTTACCCAGATAGAGAATAATGCGCATAACTTCTCCTCATCAATTTCGCTTGCGGATTTTGGCTTGCGGTTTGCGGCTCTTCGATGCCAGAGCTCTTGCGTGCCGCTTCCTGATCTCCAACTCCTGAATTATACGCGCTTTTTGCCCAGACGTTGTCCCCTCTCATGAAAAAACGCCCTCGTTATCGAGGGCGCTTGATCAGGCAACGGCCGTTTCCATTTGCTTATATCGCTCTTCCGGTGGGTGCAGCCTGGGACGCATCAGGTCAACAATCACCTGCGAAAAAGAGCCATCCCGCATGCGCACCATCTCATACGGCAGCCGGTACAAAATTTTCCAGATGCCTTCGTTATCATTGCGAATATCGGCCGTTAACAACCTGACGCCATCGCGCCGCGCCACTTCTATGAGCTTGTTCATCAACCAACTCCCAATTCCCTGCTTCTGCATCGCGTCAATAACCGACATGGCCGCATCAGCCGTGCCTTCCCCTGTGCAAACATAGCGCGCGGCGGCAACGGCCGCATTCGCCAAACCAGGCAAATCAGCAAACACAATCAGACCACCGCTACGCTGCTTCGTCGTCTGCGCAATTCGTTCTGCCTCTTCCCACTTGCGCCCTTCACTCACATTTTCCAGCGGTTGATTAAAGCGCATATAACGGCTGTCTGCGCTCATCTGCTCAAATATTTGCACCAGGTAAGGCGCATCGGTCGGCAGAAGCGGCCGTGCCCGCACCCGTAATCCGGTGCGGGTGGTGAATTCTTCAAACAATCTCATGTTATCTTTCATAGATTCGCTCCCAATGACGCATTGCGTTATATACAGAGAATAGCATAAGCCTATCCAGAAGGCAAGTAAGAAAAAAGGCATGATTCACGCTTCGGTAAACTGCGCTTTACAATTTCCTGACCGGACAAAGTCAGGTCAAACAACAAACAAGTAATCTACAATGCAACCTTTTTTCCATACCCGCGTATTAAGCATTGTGTTATACAATGAGCCCGTACAAGCGGTAAAACCTGACACCATCCAGGCAGCACAGCCTGCAAAAAGGGAAAGCACCATGAGTCCAAAAGAAAAAAACGATAAATACACAGAACTTGCGCAAACCCTATCCGCCCTGCCCCACATCAGCCCTCCCCAGGTCGCACAGTGGGTTGAACTACAGCGCACCATTGACCAGACCCGCGACTACCTGATTCGCGCCGTACCGCAAGCACAGTTTAGCATAGATGAGGCGCAAAAGATACTGGCACAGCGCACCTATACCCTCATTTTCTTTGGTGGCACGGGCGTGGGCAAAAGCACGCTGATTAATGCCCTGCTGGGGCGTAACTTGCTACCAACGGGTGCAGTCACGGCCGTTACCGGAACCATTGTCTACATCGAGCAAGCAAAAGAAGGGGAAGCTGAATCCCTCACCCTCAACTACTGGAGCCGCGACGAGTTTGCCGGGCGCGTGCGCCGCCTCTGCCAGCTGGCGCAAATTGACGGCTTCGACATCACCAACGATGGTGAACGCGAGCAGGCCGCCAACGACATCAAGCAAATCATCGCTGACGGCAAAGAGAACGCCAAGACAGAACGCGACGAATACCTGGAAATCCTCCTCGACTGCATCACCTCCTACACCAACAACAAAGAACTGTTCAAAGCGGGCACCCCCCTCCCGCAAAGCCTAGCACTGGAGAATGAAGATTCCTACAAACACCTGCGCGAAGATGGCTTCAAAGGCAGCAGCCAGCGTCAGATCCGCCTCATCAAATCTGCCACCTTCAAAATTCACCCCAAGGCCGGCGTGCCCAACCTGCTTATGAATGGCTACCTGCGCATCGTAGACGTGCCTGGCCTGGGTGCAGGCATGAAGCTACACGAAGCCATCACCCTGGAAGAAATGAAGCGCGAGGATGCCATGATTGTGCTGGTGACCGATGCCGGACGCCAGCGCGTGGATGAGCTGAAATCGCTATCGGCCGTAAACTGGATCAAAGAAAATCGCCTCTTTGGCCTCAGTGGCGGCGACCTGGATGAAGCCGCCAGCAAAATTTTTATGGTGGTGAACGGCGCAAACGTGCGCCAGGCATTCGACCGCCTCAACTCCGGCCTGCCAGAAGCCGAACTAGAAGTGAAGGAGGTCACGCGCTACATTGCTCCCAATTACTGGGAGCGATACCGCGACCGCGGCCACAATCGCCCCTACTTCCTGGTCATGGCGCCCCCTGCCCTCTACGTGCAAGACCCAGACAATGCGCCAGAAGAATTCGCCAGCGAGACCGAGCGCATCATGAAGGCATTCAGAGACCAATTGGGAAACGTGCCAACGGGCGATCCATTGCACCCTGATAGCAAAGAGGCCTTGCTGGCCCTTAGCGAAATTCCCCTGCTGCGCGAGCGGCTGGTAGCCCTCATCAAAACAGAGCGCGTGCGCAGCCAGCTACGCGAAGCATCCACACGCATTCGTAATGCGCTGCAAAGCCTGCGCTTCTACTACGAAAAGCAGTTGGCCGCGCGCGGTGTGCAGCCTCCCTTTGCCAGCAGTTGGGAGCAGCTGCAAGAGCGGCGCTATGAAAACGTGCTACGGCGGCAAAGCAAAGAGCTGCCGCGCGCCTTCCACAATGCGCTGCTAGAACTGAGCGCACGCACAAACAGCGATGAACGCTTCCGTGCCTTGATGCGCCCCACCTTTAACGGTATCAAAGGCATGGTGCAGAATGCCATTCAGCGCGAGGTGGAAACGCTGCTCGATAGCTATGGCACGGAACATTGGGATGACCGCGACGTAACTTATGATAATCTGGTGTGGGGCACGAGCGGCATTGAAGTGCCGATCAAGCGCATTCTTTACCAGGTGGAGCTGGTGATGCAAGAGTCTGTCAGCCAGTTCGTGCCGCAGATGGCGGATGTGGTGACCAATGAATTGCAACGCACCCTGGAAGCGCACGAGGTTTTTGCACGGCTGGAACGCGCGAGCTATGGTCAAGAGTATGTATATACGCTGCCGGGCAATGGCGGCCTGACGCTGGCCGAAGCGTATGGCACAATTGTCAACCGCGTCGGGGCCAATTTCCGCCACGTTTGCCAGCAGGCAACAATGTATGAGCTGATGAAGCCTGATCGCTCGGTGCACAAGAAGCTGGAGGCTGCCGAAAAGGAGCTGGCCCTGCCCAGCAATGAGCGGCTATTGGATGTGGCGCTGTATGGCGTGGAGGCAGTACGCCGCGAAATGGCGGCTACTATGCCGGCGGCTACTATGCCGGCGGCGTCAGAAACGAAAACGGCCGTTTCCCCCGCAGACGACTTTGAGATCAAAATTCTAGACGCGCCCGCGCAGCCAGAAATTGACCTGGCCATCAACTTCCCCGGTGAGGGCCGCGCCATCGCGCCTGCTGAACTGGAAATGAGTTATGCCGAAAAGCTAGACAACATCTCCCTAAAGATTAACCGCATCTTCGGCGAGATTATCAACGACCTGTTCAGCGACAACGAACTGTTGCCGCGCCTGCGCCGCCTGTTTTGGCTGGAAGCGACCAAAGCGGAGCGTGACTTTACCAACTACCTGGTAAAACCAATGCTGAAAAACCACGACCGCAAGCTGCAAGAGCCAGAGCTGCGTGAAGCAATGGCCATTGACCTGGAATCGGTTTCAGACCTAGAAGAGCTGATGCGCGTCTGGGAAGGACTGCACAAACTGGAGACGGGTCTGGCCATTTGAACAAGCGTGGCAGCTGAGCCTGCTAAAAGGCCCGAAGGGTTTGAAACTGCCGCTGCTCTAACCCTTAGTGAGCAAAACCCTTCGGGTCTCAGGGGTCTCCGAGGCTGCGCTTGTAAAAGGAATATGGATAATGGACCACTTAGGTACTAACCTCCCTTACCTGACAGTGATGAGCTGTTTGGTGCTGCCGCTGTTGGCTGTATACCTGGGCAGCATTGTCTGGGGCCTATAGCGACGCGGAAAAACGAGGCAAATCTGGTCTTTTGGTGGCGCTGCTGGTTCTGCTGGCACCCTGGCCGCTAGGTCTCATCATCTGGCTGCTCATCCGCCCTCAGCAAAAGCCGCCGATTTACTATTAGAAAGGGGTCGCCATGGCAGAATCTGCTTTAACCCTCATACAAACCCTGGCTGATGCACATCTACACTCGTTTGCCATGCGTCTGTGCAACTGGCTGGTTACTGAACTGAACCGCAGCAGTGAGCCGGTGCCCGATTTTACCGAATCGCGCGCGAAGGCGCTGCTGCGCGCGGCAAATGTCATAGATGATCCAACGCTGCACAGCTTTGCGTGGCTGATGGATGTGGAAACGGCCGTTGCCCCAGAAACGGCCGTGCGTCTGGCTCTTTATGACCTGCTCAGCGAAACCAACCTCACTGCCGCCGCCGAAATCCAGGCCATTGCCGCTGCAGCCACCCATTCCCAAAGCCTGTCACAGCCATCATCCATTCCCTGGCTTTCCCTGGCCGTAGCCGCCTACGCCTGGAAAAGCGAGTATCCCCTGCACCAGCTAGACCCCGCCTCACCCCCCAGAGAATTCAGCCCGGCGGGCCAGGTGGTCAAGCGTGCCGCATTCTTCCTGCGCCAACAGGTGCAGCGCAGCGCCACCGAACGAGACAAGCTGGCGCGCAAGCTCGCCTACACCCCCCCCAGCCCTCCCAACCTGGAGCAACTGCGTGCCGAAGCACCCATCCCACCGCTGCCGCCCCACTTCCGCCCGCCCATACCTGTGCGATACCCTGAGGTGGCGCGCGAAACCCTGCAAATTACCCCTGACGAACTATTGCCGCCACCACCAGCGCCCCGCAGCAAGCCGCTAACCATGCGGCCAGAGGAGATGCCAGGCGATTCTGGCTCTGTGATGCGTATGCCGCCAATTCGCATTTCCGAAGAGCAAATTCCCCCCGAACGGCCGGACCGCTCACAGGCGGCCCGCACCCGGCGCGCTGCCAACCCACCCGCAAATGCACCAACCGGTGCACCGATACGCACCACATCATCTGCCGGCAGCTTTAGCGATGGCGTGCGCCAGCTTTTTGGCCGCGGGCGCGAGCCGATGAAAAGCACCAAACTACGGGTGCTGGTAACAGAATATCCCGATGGGCCGGGCATTTATGGCTTACAGGTCAAGGTATCGTACCAGGGGGTAAAGAACTTCGTCGCCGGCACAACCAACCGCCAGGGGCAGTTCCTCTGCGAACTGCCCGTGCGCCTGCACAGCGGCCTGACCTACGACGTAGACATAAGCTGGCCACCGGAGCTGGGCGGCAAGATAGAGCGCAAATCTATTACGCTGCACGCCGACCGTACTGAGTTCAGCCTGCCATTTTTCAGCCGCCTGAACAAAGAGTCAGCCAGCTAACCAATCAGCCGGAAAGCTGACATGCTAACAAACTGACTGGCTAAAGTAAGGAACCCTTATGAGTGAAGAAACCCTGGTCATTACAGACCCCAACGCAGACCGCTACCATACATTTGGCTACATCAGCTGGTGGCGGCAAGAGGTGGTGCGCCAGGCAACGGTGATGGTCATTGGCGCCGGCGCGCTGGGCAACGAGGTGCTGAAAAACCTGGCCCTCATGGGCATTGGCCGCGTCGTCATTTGTGATTTCGACACGATTGAAGACAGCAATCTTAGCCGTTCGGTGCTCTTTCGCGCTGCGGACAACGGCCGTCGTAAAGTAGACGCAGCCGCCCGTGGGGTGAAAGAACTCAACCCCGATGTAGAAGTGATGGCCTGGCACGGCGACATCAACTTCGAAATGGGCTTAGGTGCATTTCGTCACGTAGATGCGATTGTGGGCTGTCTGGACAATCGCGAGGCGCGCCTTTCCATCAACCGCTTTAGCTGGGCGATCCAGAGGCCGTGGATTGACGGCGCCATTCAGGAACTGATGGGCATAGTGCGCGTATTTTGGCCAGGGCGTGGCGCCTGTTATGAATGCACCCTCACCGACCAGGATTATCAAATCATCGGTCTGCGCTACTCCTGCCCCCTGCTGGCACGCGAGAATTTGCTCCAGGGCAAAGTACCTACTACCCCCACTAGCGCGTCCATTGTGGCTGCATTTCAGACACAGGAGGCGCTCAAAATCATTCACAACCTGGAAGTACAGCCCGGCAAGGCCATCATGATCAATGGCCTGACCAACGACATCTACACAACCGAGTATCCAGAAAAAAAGGGGTGCCTTAGCCATTCCGCGCTCAGCCCCATCATTGAGCTACCGCAGGCGCGCTCAGACAAGACAACGCTGACAGAGCTGCTGGCCATTGCCCGTGAGCAGCTGGATGATGAGGCGGTGCTGGAGTTTGATGGCGAGATTGTCACCAGCATGGTTTGTCACAGTTGCGGCACGGAAGAGCCTATTTTCAAGAAAATGGCCCGTCTATACGAAAATGAGGCGACCTGCCCCACGTGCAACGGCCGTCGTGACATGCAGCTCACCCATCGCATCACCGGTCAGGAACCCTACCTAGGGCGCACCCTGGCACAAATGGACCTGCCCCCACTGGCTATCATTCGCGGGCGCAATGGCAAAGAACGCGCCTACTTTGAGCTAACCGGCGATAAGGAAACGTTTTTCAAGTTTGTTTGATAGGATGACTGGTTTAGAGCGTGGAGATTGGTTCTGCAATCCGCACTCGCCAGCAACCTGTAGCAGAAATTTGCGTATTAGTAAATAATTGTTTTGACAACACATCTGGAGGCACTAAACACATGGCAAGTGTAAAAGTAATCATCTACGATCCCACAGGTTCCAAGAAAACCCCGGTTGAGCTTCCCGGTGACGTCCCGATGCGGCGGCTAATTCCCGCCCTGGTGAGCAAGATGGGTCTGCCCACCAGTCAGGGCGCTAATCCAATTACCTACCGCCTGGATCATCGCTCCTCCGGCAAGCGCCTGGCAGACGATGACTCCTTGTTTGACGCAGGCGTAAAAGATGACGATATTTTGAGCCTGTTCCCTGAGGTAACGGCAGGCCAGGGGCGCCGGGCGTGAGGCGTGATAGACACTGGAGATTGGAGAGCAAAGTGTGAAGACCAGAGGTGTAAGGCGCGATCCCGATTTGTTGATTTCACTAGCCTGGTTCACACTTTTGGGAAACGACGCTTGAAAATTTCCTGACTGCAGACGGCCGACCGTAGACCGTCCACTACTGGCAAAATCACGGTTATTAGATGTTTTTTGGATCTATATTTCGCAAAACCATACATTTTTCAGCATGGCGTGAGCCAAACCAAGACCCAAACACGCAAATTTTGTTTTTGCCCGAAAAAATAGTCGAAAGGCAAGACCCATGTTCGATATTCGTGAAAACCGCCTGCGGAATGATTACAAGCTGGTGCGTGAGCTGGTTAATCGCAGCGATTTTATCGAGGTGCTGGCCACAGAGAGCGATCCGCCAGACAAATACCTGGTGCGCTTTACCTGTCGTGGCGTCGAGGCTATTCAGCCAAATGGTAACCCCATCTATCGCGACAGTCATGAAGTGGTGATCTATCTTCACGCTGAGTACCCGCTAAAGCAGCCGCAGTTAAAGTGGCAAACACCCATCTTCCACCCCAATATCCACGTCACGGGGGCGGTGTGCATTGGCGCCTGGTGGCCGGCAAAGACGCTGGATGAACTGCTGCTCACGCTGGGGGAAATGGTGCAATACAAGAATTATGAACCCCGCGACCCGATGAACTCGAAAGCCGCTGCCTGGGCCTTGCGCCACAAAAACTTCTTTCCCGTAGACAATCGTCCCTTGAAGGGTCAATCTCTGGCCGACCTGATTGTGCTTGGAAAGGAGGAAGAGGATGACCTCGGCATCAACCTTCTCTGAGCAGCCTAACCTGGGCCAGCCAGAGCAATCTGCGCGGCGCGCCGAGCAACAGCAAATGGATCGCAGCAGCCTGCCCACGCGCCAGCCTCCTCTGGCAGATGTGTGCTGGCTCCACCGTGAGCAGCCTGTGCCGGGTCAGCCTTATGTGATCATCAGCCAGCAGGCAATTCAGCAGGTGGATGCACACGCGCGCAGCAATTTGCGTACGGAGCTGGGTGGTGCGCTGTTGGGCAAAGCGTACCGGCATGAGGACAAGGTTTTTGTGGAGGTGCGAGCAGCGCTTACGGCCGTTTCCGCCGATCATGGCCCGGTTCATTTTACCTTCAACGCGGATACGTGGGCGCAATTTCAGCAAGACCGCGCCGCATACTACCCTGACCTGGATATTGTCGGCTGGTTTCACACGCACCCGGCGCTGGGGGTCTTCTATTCCAGCGACGACGTGGTGGTGCATTCGGCGGCGTTTACGCTGCCCTGGCACGTGGGGCTGGTGGTTGACCCAAACAGCCAAGAAGCAGGCTTTTTTGGTTGGGTGAATGGGCAGTTGGCGCCATTTTCCGGCTGCTATGAGTTGTTGGAGCAGCAAGGTGAACCGGTCATGCCGTGGAAGATTGTGCGCACGGCCGTCTGGTATGATGGTGTGCAGGAAGGAGCCGACGTGCAAATTGGCGTCTATGCGCCGCCTGGCACCTTTTCCCGCTGGCCATCGCTGCCGCCCCAGGCAATTTTACTCCTGAGCATTGCCGGTCTGCTACTGAGCCTGATTTTGCTCATTGGTGGGGTTTTGCCGCTGGCAGCCAAAGCGGAACAGCTACAAGCAGCCGTCCTGGGGCTATCGGCACAGGCGTTGGCAGACACTAACGTGGCCGCCTGTGCAGACAGTCGCTTGCGGATTCTCACGCCGGTGTCGGGAACGGCCGTTTCCCAGGGCAGTTCTATCCCGGTTATTGGCACAACCACCTACCCAGACGCTGCATCCTACCGCGTAGAGCTTCGCCCCGCCGGTGGCGAAAGCTGGGCATTGCTCAGCAGCTCTCGCCGCAGCACGGAGTTGGGTCAGCTGGCGCTGTGGCGCACTGCCGATTACCGACCAGGCCTGTACGAACTGCGCCTGACGGCCGTTGACCGCAATAACGTGCGCCTCAGTCAATCCCCCGGCTGCCAGATCAGCCTGGAGCTTGGGCCGTAATCTGTGAACCATTTGTCACCTCGCCACTTCGTCACCTTCACCCACCAATCAGGTTTGGCAACCTGGGTTACAGTTGCAAAACGGCCGTCAGCCGTCGGCGGTCATTTTCAAGGGAGTTGCTATGAGTGATCAACCAACCGCTTACGCCGCCATGATTACCATTTCCCTGCCGGGCACAGACAAAACGGCAACTGCCTCGGTTCGCCTGCTGCCTGATGACCAGGTGGCGCTGGCCACCGGGGCTAAGCGGCTGCGCGATTGCACCCTGGCTGACCTGCGCACGTTTGCCAACACCTGGGAACAAACGGTGTGGCAAACGTATCAGGATGTGAATTTGCTGGCGCTGGATGCGGACAAGGCTGTGGCGGTAGAAGTGGTGTTAATTGCCCAAGCAGGCGAACAAACGCTGGCCGACTGGGCAGATCGGGTGGTTGTTTTGGCAGAAGGAAATGAGATGGCAGCAGGGGAAACGGCCGTTGCTGACGAGGCCCCACAATCAGACAGTGCCACGCCGGGTGAAGCACCCGCAACCGCCACGCCAGAAGCTGCACCCCAGCCCGCGCCGCTGCCAGAAGTTGTTGTTTCAGCATCGGAACCAGTCTACGGGGAAGAAGCAGCCGCATTGGAACCAAGAGAGCCAGCACGACTCCCCCCACGTCCCCGGGTGCGCATTGCCGGGCAAAAGCTGCCCCTCAGCCGCGCCAATTGGGCCGCCGTGGACATTTTCATTGAGGAACCGGCGCTGCGGCAGGCGCAGGCACATGCACTCAGCAGCCCCACGCGCGAGGTGGCCGGTGTATTAGTCGGCCCCCATCCAGAAAAACAGCCAGACGGCCGTTACAACGTCTACATCACCGACACCATTATTGCCAAATACACCGTCATGCAAGGGGCCAGTGTCACCTACACCCCCGAAAGCTGGCGCTACATGAACGATCAGCTCTGGCAACGCTACCCCGATGAGTCGGCCCTGATCGTAGGCTGGTATCACACTCATCCGGGCTTTGGTATCTTCCTCTCCGGCATGGATTTGTTCATCCACCAGAACTTCTTCACGCAGCTATGGCACGTAGCGCTCGTGCTTGATCCCATCGGCAAAAGCAGCGGCTTCTTTTGTTGGGATCGCCATCGCAGCCAGGTCAGCCGCTACGAATTCCCCTGGCCAACCTGGGCAACCACCTGGTAATTGCGCTTGTAAAAGCACAGTGCCAGATTACCCTTGATCAATGCCCAATTACGGATTACGCTTACAGGTATGGCCGAGCAAGAAAACCCATTCATCCACATTTCCCTGGATGACATAGACGAGGCAAATCGCCTCAGTCTGCACTGCCCCATTTGCGCCAGCCCGGTAGAAAACCACCCGGTCAACCCGGCGCTGACGCCAGTGGTATGTGGCAACTGCAAGACGCTCTATCACCGCGCTTGCTGGGAGCAAAGCGGGGGCAAGTGCGCCATTTTGGGTTGCAACCACAACCAATACTACGTCTACGGCCGTCCTACCCGGCCAGAACTGGTTATTCGCTACAGCGATTTGCCCACGGTGCCTTCGGCCAACGGCCGTCCTGACCGTGTAGCCCGCCGCACCAAAAAGCTAAAGCGAGAACAGCAGCGCCAGATAGAAGAGCTACGCCGCCCCAGGCTGTTGCGCCGCCTCTGGCAATGGTTATTAGACCAGATACGCATTGGCCCGGATGTCTAAACGAATGTTTGCAACCACAGGCGCTTTTGTTATAATTTCACTCTGTTCGGGGCATGGCGCAGCCTGGTAGCGCGCTTCAATGGGGTTGAAGAGGTCGTGGGTTCGAGTCCCGCTGCCCCGACTGGACAAAAAGTAAACGCCGCGTATCGTGCTTCGGACGCGGCGTTTTTCTTTTTCTACGTAACCAGGCGTGGTTCACGCTTTCTGGTTTCTGACTGCCGGCAGCAGCCCGCAGACCGCCAGACTGGCGGCAAATCGCAATCGGCTGGCTGCGGTTGGCGGTCAAATTTGTAAAGGTCATCGGAACCATGCCCATAACGATAAAGGCTCTCTGGAAAGTTGAGTGGTTGGATGGTTGGATGGTTTGTTTCTAACCAACTATCAAACCAACCAAAGGAGACATTCATGAGCAAGCAACGCGCAAGGCAAATTCAAAACGTGGTTTGGCTCTCCTTGCTACTGGTTGGTTTTATCTTGGGTGGCATCGCCATCACGGCCGATCTGCTGGGGCTGGACTTTACCCCCGGCTTTGGCATGATTCAGATGTTTCAGCTGCTGCTGGCGCTGACGAGCATCACGCTGGCTATCTTTATCTATTTACGGCAACGTCGGCCAAAGGGGGCGCCACGTTCGCTGCAAGCCGACATTGGCGTGCGGCTGGCGGCCACCGGCCTGGTTTTTGCCTACATCTCTGGCCTGGCAGACCTGATCGGGATTGGCACGCACGTGGCAGCTAATGAGTTTGCCCGGCCATATGCCGGGCCGCTGCAGTGGGGAGGCATTGCCCTGGGAGTGGTTTCTATTGTGGTCGGGATTTTTCTATACCATACCAGCCGGGGCAGGCGCACGGCGTCTTCACTCGATTTTTTGCCACATCCAAAGGACGAGGAAGATAAATGAGCGGGGACCCTTCAATTGTTGTGACTAACGGGCCGTTGGGTTGAACAGTTATTAGCTATTAGCGCAGGGAACTGAGCTGAAAGGGCTGGTTGAGCAGGGTGAAAACGGCCGTATCCGCATTGAACGGCCGTTGGTACATCACCGTAAACGTTTGCGCCTGGCCGGGGTTAATTGCCCAGGGAAAAGCCGGGTTAGTCGAAAGCAGCAAGTAGGTTGCCCCATCGCTCGTGCGCAGGGAAAGATTCTGCTCCGAAACGACCGCCAACTGACTGCCCAGGTTCACAACCTGCCCCGAAAGAACCAGCCCCGTGCCATCCGGCGAGATTGCCGCGCTTTGCAGAACAGTAGAAAGGCTCTGCGCTGCGCGTGCGCCACCGGGGAACGGCACAGCGATGGTAATCTGGCTGCCAGAGGCAGCGCGGCGCACCACCCAATTTAGCGTATCGGCAGAAAGATTCAGCGGAACCTGATACCCAACCGTAGCCTGCACAATCTGATTCGCGTTAACAAACCCGCTAAGGGGAGGATTGTTGCCTAACTGGCTGGCAATGCCATTCAGGGCATATTGATTGCCAAGCGAGTCGAGCAAAAGCAATTGCAGCCCGCTTGTATCCAGCGCCGTCAGCGCCAGGTTTTGGAGCTGGAAATCAATGAGAACAAAGGCAAAGCCGGTGGGCACCTCAGGGCGATCAGGAATGTAAGAGGCCCCTGTCACCGTAATTTGCAGGTTTTCTAGCTGTGCCGTTTCACCCAAGTTAAACAGGTTCCCTGCCCCACTGCGCGCCTCTGGCACGACGTAGGCGCCACGCACAACCAGGCGATCCTGACCACTATTGCGCAACAAGGCCAGCGTCAGGCCGGGTGTGGTCTGCGCCACAATGTCGCGGCTGTTCACCGGGTAGAGGTTGCGGCTTTCAAACACAAAGCGATGTTCTGTGCCCCCTCGCGTGGTGAGAATAAGGGTATCTCCAGGCGTCAGCTGTTCAAGTAAGGTGCGGTTTTCAGGGGTTGCCGCAATGCCGAGCACGTAGTTAATGATGGAGCCGTAAACCCACACGGCCGTTTCCCCACCCAGTTCTCCAGGCGACCAGATGCCATCCGCACCCAATACCTGCGGCTGGACGGCAAAGGTACGGCCGTTTACCAGCAGCGTCGCCGGCATATCCAGCGTCACCGTCACTGTGGCTGAATCGCTAACGCCAACAATCAGCGGCTCGGCGCGCCCAATCTGGCCTGTTGCCCCTTCAGGGAAAGGCGTTGGTGTGCCTGCGGGGGGCTGCGCCACCTCTGCCTGGCGATTCAGGGAGCGCAGCAGCAAAACGCCAAATATGAAGATCATAATCAACCCCAACGCCGCCATGGCAATAAGGGCCGCTAATCCACGATTAGCAGAAACCCACTGCCCCAGCCCTTGCGTTTGCTGCGTTGGTTGTTGCTCTTCTGCCATGCAACGCTCCCTTGAAAATGACCGCCGACCGCCGACGGCTAACCGCTGACCATGCTACAGGGTTATTGCTGGCCATCTGCGGTCTGCCGTCTACCTTGTAAATGGAATCTGCGTTACGTTTTCATTCGTAGGGGTATATCGCCCTACCCATAAACTTTTCTCTCGCTCTTGCTCACACAATCTTTTTTACACCCTGTTCCCTATTCCCTCTCCCCTTTTCATTCACGGTTGTGCAGTAACGGGTATCAGGGAATGCCAATGGGCAGCGGTTGTGGCGCAATGCGCACCAAAATCGTGGCGCTACCCCCCACCACCACTTGATTGTAGTTTAGAAACGGCACCGATACGCGCACGGCGCCGGTTGTCGCAATAGAAGCAAACGTGACCGTGCCCGCTGCATTGGTAGAACCAAAGGCGAGCAAATTACCTGTGGCGTTTTCATAAAGGGCCACAGCCAGCGATTGCACCCCTTCATTCAGTTCTGGCAGGTAATTAAAGTTGGCGTCGTAATAAACGGTCACGTTAATTGTCACGGCCTGCTGACCGCCACCAACTGGCGTTACCGTTGGCAAGGGCTGCACCTGAATGATCGGGGGCGTGGGTGTAGCTGGCGGCGTCAGGAATGAAAAATCAATCGGCGTGGGAGTAGGGGGAAAGGTCGGAACAACTAGTGGCGTTGTCGTGGCTGTCGGCTGTAGCACGCCACCTCCCCCACCAGGAGGCGGCGGCACGAAAACGGCCGTTGGCGATGGCGTCGGCGTAGGGGTGAAGACCGAGGCCAGACACTCAATGTCGTATCGGTGCAGGAACGATTCCTCATAGGGAGGGGCCACAACCGGACCAACGACAATGTAAAGCCAGCCCGTATAGGGAGCCAGAATACTCAAGCGGCTACCATAGTCGCCAAACGCCTTGTCATTGTTGCCCAAATTCGGCTGAAAATCATTCCCATTTGCATCCAGGAAGATCATATTGGTGTCGGCGTACTCATTCACATATGTGTCGCACGTGTAAAAAGTACCCTGGCGCATCCAGAGCTTATAGTAATCTGTATCCCGCGCGCTGCCCAGGCTGGGCACAAAACTCATCCCCGTAAACCCGTTGCCAGGGCCGACGCCAAGCACACAGGCCGTCGCCAACGTGCTGTTAAACTCGCATACGTCCTGACCTGGCACAGGAGTCTGGCTAGGCGTGGGGGTTGGGCCTTCCACCACAGTGACCTGAATGCAATAAGTTTTATTTGTTGGGTCCGAGGGGTCACGATTCGTGACGCGGGCATAGTAAAAGCCATCCTGTCTGGCGGTAAATCTGACCAGAGAGCTACGGTTACCCAGCCCAGGGGCGTCGTCGTTTTCGGAAATAAACTCCCCATTCACGCCATACACCGTGAGAAACGTATCCAGCCCTGGTGTCAGATCGCTGGTAGCCACCTGATAGGTCGAGCCAGCTTTGCCCACAAAGCGATAATAATCCTCGTCGCCCACGGGCCAAAGTGTGGCGTTGCAGCTTTTGGCCGCGCCGGCGGCAATGGTGAACGCCGTACCCAGGCTGTTGTTGGGTTCATAGGCGTCTACCAGGACAAATGGGGTAGCGGCTGGTGTAGTTGTTGGCGCCGGGTCATTATCGCGAATGAAAATTTGTAAAATGGATGGCGAACCCAGGGTGGCGCTAATGGGATCAAAGAGGCGCAAGTAGAAGAATTCGTCTGTCGGACCTTCGTAAATGGTGTCGTTAATGATGAGGATGGGAATGGTGCGTGTCAGTGTGTTGGGCGGGAAGGTAAGCACACCTGTGGCAATGCCATAATCTTGGCCACCGGTGGCTGTACCATTCAGGGTAGCATAATTAACGGAAACGTTGAAGGCAACGGCCGTATTCAGACGTACCTCTACATTAACTGTACCGACCGACTCTAAAACGGTGATCTGGCTTTGGGGAAAGGAGACGGTGGGCAGCGTTTGCAACAGGGGGGCTGCTTCTGCCGCGCGCGGGCCAGGTTGTAGGGCAAAAAAGAAAACCAATAGCAGTATAGGCAGCGGCAAAACGAGCAGCATGACCCGCTTGCGAACATTTATGGCAGAACCTGCGTTGTTCATTTGAGGGCCTTGGCCTTCCTTAACTTACTCGTAACTACTCAGGTGCAAGGCACTGGCCACAGGAGTTGCAAATGGCTAGAACCATCTGGCAAGTGCCTCGCACCGCTCAGGCTTAGCAGTTACACTTACTCTATAGATACGGCCGTTGTCGGCTTTTACCGGTTATCAGGTGGCTTGATCGAAGATAGCTGCTCACACTAACCGAGTTACCAATCAGCAATTTGTGGCAAGATTATAAGAATAGTTCTGGGTATGGGCAAATAATGGCAAACGGGGCGCATTCCCGACAGAAAAGCGCCCCGCTGAAAAGGAGTGACTTCTGCGTAAAATATCTCACGCTTACTTTTTTGCGTCCGTGCTGCTCAACACTTCATCAACCAGCCCATAAGCTTTCGCCTGTTGGGCATCCATATAAATGTCCCGGTCAGTATCTTTGGCAATCTGCTCAATGGTCTGGCCGGTGTGGTGGCTGAGAATCTGATTGAGCGAGTTGCGCAGACGCAGGATTTCCTTTGCCTGGATGGCAATATCGGCTGCCTGACCCTGGGCGCCGCCAAGCGGCTGGTGCATGTGAATGGTGGCGTTAGGTAAAGCGTAGCGCATGCCTTTGGTGCCGGCGGTAAGCAGCACTGTGCCAAAGCTGGCGGTGTAGCCTACCGCCACGGTGGAAATTGGGCAACGCACCTGTTGCATGGTGTCGTAAATCGCCATGCCCGCGTATACGTGCCCGCCGGGGCAGCTAATGTACATGCGAATCGGCTTTTCTGGGTCTTCGCTTTCCAGGTAGAGAATTTGCGCCACAATCAGGTTGGCAATCTGGTCATTAATGGGATAGCCCAGCATGATGATGCGATTTTTCAGCAGCAGCGAGTAGATGTCAAAAGCACGTTCACCCCGGCCAGTGGTCTCAATCACCATTGGCACAAGTGCGGTTGGCTGGTGAATCATAAATTGGTCTCCTCTTGTGGCCAGACGGCCGTAGCGCGTCTGGCGGTGTGGATAAATGAGTTTAGCGCGGAGTGTAACGGCCGTGCGTTAGATTTGCATTATTCTTCCTCAGCGCTGTCCGTTTCCTCATCTTCCAGGTCGGTCAGGTCTGGCGCCATGCCGCTATAAATAGCCTTGATGCGCTCGACCACTTTTTCTTCCATCACCTCATTGAGAATCAGGTCCAGGCCGGCGCCGCGCTGGTAATAGCTGCGCATATTGCCACGCAGTTCCTCATCTGCAAAGCGGGCGGTGCGCTCATCTATCAGCCTGTCAATATCTTCTGGCTTGACCTTCAACTTTTCGTTCTGCACAAACCGGCGCATTACCAGATTGCGGCGCAGGCGCGTGACGGCCGCTTCACGCAAAGAATCGCGCAAACTCTCCTCTGTCTCACCCTGAAACTGCAAGAAATCCTGCCACTGCCAGCCAGAGTAGCGCACTCGATTCTGCATAGATGCCACCATGCCATCCAGCTCTTTTTCCACCGCGGCCGGTGGATAGACAATTTCCGCCTCTGCCAGCAAGCTGTCAGCCATGCTATCAATCAGCGCCTGTTTAGCCTCAGCTTCAGCGGCGCGCTGCAGCTCATTGTGTACGGCCGCGCGCAGCTCATCCACGGTTGCGTAATCCCCCTCGCGCTGCGCCAGTTCATCATTCAGTTCTGGCAGCTCGCGTGATTGGACTTGCAGGATAGACAAATTGAACGTGGCCTTTTTGCCAGCCAGCTCAGCGTCCTCATAGTCAGCGGGAAAGGTGAATGAAAATTCCGCCTTATCGCCAGCAGAAAGGCCAAGAATATGCTCAAGAAACGGCGTATTGGGGTAGAGCTTTTGCGGGTCCAGGAGCATATCCACATACTCTTCGGCAAAAATGGTATGCGCCTCTGGCTCCGCGTTTTCGTCAGCAGTTTCGGCCGTTTCTGCCGGCACCAACATCACCTGGCCCAACCCACTCAGCGTTACCACGTCCCCCACTGCGGCCGGGCGCTCAACCACTTCCAGGACCTGGTGCTTCACGCGGATGCGCTCCAGTGCTTCGGCCACAGCCTCATCCGTCACAACTGGCGGCTCAATCTCGCGGCGCAGCGCGCGATAATCACTCAATTTGACCTGGGGAACGAGGGGAATCGTAAACTGAAATGTCATTGGGTCCAGGTCAACCTTATCCAGCTCTGGTTCGGCATAAATCTCTGTTTCATCAATTTGCGCCAGCACTTCTTCAAAAACGGCGGGCAGAATATCTTCGGCCGTTTCCGCCAGCAGCGCTTCGCGCCCGAAACGCTTGAGAATAATGTGGTAGGGCGCTTTACCCTGGCGAAAACCGGGCACACGCACATCTCTTCCTACTTTTTTAACCGTCTGGCGCAAGGCCTGATCTACCCGTTCTGGCGCCACCCCAACGGTCAGGCGGAGTTGTCTCTGCTCATCTATCTCTTGGTGAATGGTTAATGTCACGGAATAACCTCTCTTCTGTACAGGGCAAGGCAAAACCTCGCCTGGGGCGATTTCACTCCTGGTTTGAGTTTCAATTTTTGCCAGAAAATGGATGTAAAAAGAAGGCGCTGCCAGCGCAACGCCTGTTAATTTCGTCAGGTGGGGATGGAGGGACTCGAACCCACACGCCTTGCAGCACATGATTCTAAGTCATGCGCGTCTGCCAATTCCGCCACATCCCCAGCAGGAGCAGATTATAGCACCTGAAGCTCCACTTCGGCAAAGAAGGATCGGAGCTTTGCGGGTGTTGCTGCCATCGCACACAACTGGTCGCTAAATATCCAGGTTGCGTACCTCGCTGCTGTGCGTCATGATGAAGCGCTTGCGCGGCGCCACCTCATTGCCCATAAGCATATCAAACGTGCGGTCAGCAATCAGCGCATCTTCGACCGTCACTTGCAGCAGGGTGCGCGCAGCCGGGTTCATGGTGGTCTCCCACAATTGTTCGGCATTCATTTCGCCTAAACCTTTGTACCGTTGTATGCTCGCTTTCTTGCCGTCCAGCTTTTTCAGCAGTTCAGCCTGTTGTGCTTCGGTGTAGGTGTAGTGTACTTCTTTGCCTATCTTGACGGCGTAGAGTGGGGGTTGGGCAATGTACAGGTGGCCGCGTTCAATTACCTGGGGCATGTAGCGGAAAAAGAAGGTGAGCAGCAAGGTGCGGATGTGGCTGCCGTCTACGTCGGCGTCGGTCATGATGATGATACGGCCGTAACGCAAATTGCTCAGGTCCATAGATTCGCCAATACCCGTGCCCAACGCCGAAATCAGCGCCTTCACTTCGTTATTTGCCAGGATTTTATCCAGCCGCGCGCGCTCCGTGTTCAAAATTTTGCCACGCAAGGGCAAAATGGCCTGAAAATGGCGGTCGCGTCCCTGCTTGGCCGTGCCACCCGCAGAATCCCCCTCCACAATGTATAGTTCACACCTGGCCGGGTCTCTTTCGGAGCAGTCGGCCAGCTTGCCAGGTAGGGTAAGGCTATCCAGGGCGCTCTTGCGCATCACCAGCTCACGCGCCTTGCGCGCAGCGTCGCGCGCGCGCGAGGAGGTGAGGCAGCGTTCTACCACTTTGCGCGCCTCGCGCGGATTTTCTTCCATGAACGTGGTCAAGGCGTCGGCGGTAACGGCCGCTACGATGCCGGCCACTTCCGCGTTCATCAGCTTCACTTTGGTCTGGCTTTCAAATTGTGGGTCGGGGTGCTTCACGCTGACAACGGCCGTTACTCCTTCGCGCGTGTCGTCACTGGAAAAGTTCTTATCCTTCTCCTTGAGCAAATTATTGTCGCGCGCATACTTGTTGATGACGCGCGTCAGCGCCGTGCGCACACCCGTCAGGTGCGTGCCGCCATCAGGCGTGTGGATCGTGTTGGCAAAAGCGTACTCCGAAATTGTCAACCCTTCAGTGTACTGGATTGCCACCTCTACCTCAATGCCGTCCACCTCTTTGCGCGCGTAAACCGGCTCGTGCAGCGGTTTGCGGTTGCGGTTCAGGTAACGCACAAACGATTTCACCCCTCCCTCGAAGTAGAAGCTCATCTCGCGCGCTGGTGAAACCCGCTCGTCGCGCAGGCGCAAAAAGACCCCACTCGTCACAAACGCCATTTCGCGGAAGCGATTGATCAGCGTCTCAAAGCGCAGCTCCACTTCATCCTTAAAAATTAGCTCATCGTAGCGAAAGTGGGTTCTTGTACCGGTGGACTGGCCGGGCTTCAGTTTGTCAATCTGGCGCACAGGCGCTTGGGGAATACCTCGTTCATAACGCTGGAACCAGACGCCACCGTCGCGCCAGACCGTTACCTCCATCCATTCAGAAAGCGCATTTACCGCCGCTGCGCCCACCCCGTGCAGGCCGCCGGAAACCTTATAGGCGGCATTGTCGAACTTGCCACCAGAGTGCAAAGAGGTGTGTACCAGCTCCAGGGCCGATATTTTCTCCGTGGGGTGAATGGCTACAGGAATGCCAATGCCATTATCTTGCACGGAAACACTGGAGTCTGGATGAATGACTACTTCAATGCGATCACAGCGGCCAGCGAGCGCTTCGTCTATTGAGTTATCCACAATCTCATAAACCAGATGATGCAGCGCTTTGACGTCGGTGCCGCCTACGTACATGCCGGGGCGACGGCGCACTGCCTCTAGCCCCTTTAGAACCTGGATGCTGCTGGCATCGTATGTCTGTTCAGCTGCGGTTTGTTGATTCATCAATCTACCTCGTTAACGTGATCGGTTAAAAATGGGGGGCCGTGGTGTGATCTCGATAAAAGATGAAAGTTGCCATTAGCAGGGATGTGCTGACAAAGGCGTGGGCAAGAATGCTTACGGCCGTTATCCAGGTACCGTCCTCCATCCACCACAAAAACTGAGCAAGCAAGCGATTGACCAAAATCACCACCAAAATCAGCCCCATGGCGGATGAACCGTGACGGCGAATGAGCTGCACACTCTCGCGCAAGGCATGATGGGGCAAACGGCCGTACAGCGCCACGCTCTGCGGCAAGAAAAAAGCGAACAAAATCAACCAAACCAGCAAAACCAGGCCGCTCAGCAAAACGAGCGTGCCCAACAGCGGGCTGAGCAAAGAGGCTACAACCGCAACTAGGCTCAACGGTATGTAAAGCAACACAAACGCAAAAACCAGCGCAATCCCTACCACCAACAGGAAGACCCAGGTACGCCACGCGTGCACCACCAGGGGAATCGGGGTAGTGGTTGGTTGAGATGCGCCTGCCTCTCCCTGCGCCGGCATAGCATGCCTGGCATTGGTTCTAACTGTACGCGCAATCAGCGTGTAGTAAACGGCCGTTAGCAGCAGCCCCAGCAGCAAAAAAAGCACAGAATAGGCCAACCAAGTCGTGATGCTGGTCACTTCCGTTACAGAAACCGCCAGCGGCGTTTTCTCCGGCGCCGGCCCCACCAACAGCACCGGCACACCAATCAGGGGAATGCTGAGCAAGGTGAACAGGTTCGTGTAAGGGGCCAGCATCATCACCTGCTCAGCCATGCCCGCCAGCGCCGGTTCTTGGGGCCACAGTTGCAGCCTTTGCATAATTAACGGCCGTACGCTAAGCCGCGGCCCCAACCACAGGAAAGCATCCAACATCACCGGCAACAGCAGCAGCCAGAGGTGGCGGGTTGTCAGGTCAAAGCCTGCGGCCAAAGTAGCCGCTACCCCAGGAAGCGCGCGTTGTTGTTTCTTATCTGGTATCATTGCTAGCCAGTGAATTTTACCACAGGTGTTCCATCTCTCCCAATCTTGCAGGTGACAGATCAGCAATTCTCAATTTGAAACAATGCGACTGGGCGGGACAGCGCGAAAAAGTTCGTAGTGATCGCTTTAGCGAGCAGCCAACTAAAGTCGGTACTAAAAACGGTTCGTCGGCGGTCAGCGGTCAAAACGCTGCTTCCATGATCCAGTAATTTGAGTTTGTCCGGATGCGTCAATTTTGGGAATGTTGTGTATAATTAGGATCATTGTTTACAGTAACACACTCACGAACTCGGCTCCTTGAGGGCATGGGGGTTGTTTAATACGCCATCACATCCCACGTAAATTCCTCAAAGTCTCACAACCAGAGAGAAAAGGTCAACAACACACATATTGATCGTTTCCTCCAAAAGGGCCTAAATCAGAAACACATGCCAGAAGAAACTGGAGAACCTAGAAGTGACCACCTGTCTCATGGGATAGAGAAGGAAACCAGCAGCCTATCTAGCAGATCGGCCATTGCTTTTGAGCCCTTTCCCCATGACCCTGACTCGGAAATAGCACAAAACGCGCCTGTCTGGCGTGTTCGCTTCAGCCAGGTAGACCCACCCTACGCACAGTTTGGTCTGGAGCTAAATGGCGAGGTGGTTCTAGGACGCGATACAGAAGACCCCCAGGTGATTGACCTGAAGAAGCACCTGCCAGACGTACAGGGCATTTCACGCAAGCACATAATGCTGCGCCCTACTCCCACCAATCTCTACGCCATAGACCTGAACAGCACGAACGGCACCTGGCGCAACGGCCGTTCCATTGGCATCAACAATCCCACCCCCATTAGCAACGGCGACATCCTCGACCTGGGCGGCATGCAAATCCTGATCAACATTACCGAACGCCCCAACATACAGACCGGCATCTTGCAGCAAAAGCTAGACCTGGCAGACGCGCTCTCGCAGATAGCGAAAGCCATCACTTCGCAGCTACATCCAGATGAGGTCCTACACAAAGTGCTGGAAACGGCACAAACACTTGCTGGCGCTGATGAGGCCGCCATCTGGCTGATAGACGAAAACAGCGGCGAACTCTTTTTGGAAGCAGAGCAAGGCATCGAGGATGACCAGATTCGCCGCATGCGCCTGCCTGCCAGTGATGACAACCTGGTTGGGCGCGTCCTCACCACTTCCCAGCCACTGCGCACCTTTCGCAAGCTCGGCGAAGAACAAATTAAAGTAAAAACCGGTTACCTGGTCGAGTCGCTGCTCTTTGTGCCCATCACGCTTGGCGGCGTAACCTTCGGCGTCATTGGCACTGGTCAGCGTAAAACAGGCAAAGCATTCAGCCAACGCGATGAACAGCTTCTGGTCGCCATTGCCGACTTTGCCGCCATTGCCATTCAGAATGCGCGTCTGTACCACGCCACCGACCAGGCACTTGCCCGCCGCGTAAAGGAATTGGTGGCATTAAACGAAGTGGCACGCACCGTTTCCTCCTCGCTAGACCTGGCGCAGGTATATAACGTACTGGTGGAACAGATCAGCAAAAACTGGCCTGTGCAGCACGTGAAGCTCTACTTGTATCATGAAGGCGCCAGTGGGTTACTCCCGCTCACATTCGGCAAAAACGCACAGCGACCACAGCCAATCACCAAAGGGCTGATGTGGCAGGTGGCGCAAACACGGCAGTCGGTTATGAGCAATGAGCCAGCCGCGCATCCCGCCTATGTCCCCGCCGCTGACGATATAGACGGCCGTGCGCCTGAATCCATCGTCTGCGTCCCCCTCACCATCAAAGAGCGCGTCGTGGGCGTGTTGAGCCTGCTAAACAAGCAAAATGGTGAGTTTGTGCGCGACGACCTGAACCTGCTCGAAGCCTTTTCCCATCCAATTGCCACAGCCCTGGAAAACGCCCGCCTCTTCGCCGAGTCACGACGGCAGCAGGCCGCCATTCTCGCCACCTCGCAAACTATCCACGAACCCCTCATCATCCTCGATGAGCAGGGAAGCGTAGTTGTCTCTAACCAGGCGGCCCAGGAACTGCTGCGCAATCATATGAGCCAGTTGTTTGACGGCATCAGCCGTAGTGTGGGCCGCACGGTGGAGGTGAAAATAGGCAACAACACCTACCTGGGCACCTCGCAGCACATGCCAGATGTCGGCACAATCTCTGTTATGCAAAACATCACCTACGTTAAGCGGCTAGAGAAAGATCGCGCCGAATTTATGCGCGCGCTCTCCCACGATCTGAAAAGCCCGCTCACCTCCATCAAAGGCTTTGCCCAGCTACTGAACAAAGTAATGCCCCTCAACGAAAAAGGGGCGCAATTTGTTGATCAAATTGTCAGCGCCACAGACCGAATGCTGGAAATGATTTACCACCTGCTGCAACTGACCCACGAAGATGCCATGGAGCTGGAACACACCGTTGTGGACATGGGGAGTCTGGTAGTTGAAGCCATTCATGACATGAATGGCGCCGCCCTGAGCAAATCTATTGACGTGTTGTTCGAGACAGTGGGCAAACCCTTCCGCATCATGGGAGACCCGATTCGCCTCTATCATCTCACGCTGAATCTGGTGGACAACGCAATTAAATATTCACCACCGCAAACGACTGTGCGCGTCTTGCTCACTTATGCGGCGCATGGGGTTACTCTGGAAGTGCAGGATGAAGGGTATGGTCTGGCCGAGGAAGATTTGCCGCGCCTGTTTGAGAAGCATTTTCGTGGCAAGCACACGGCACATCAGGAGGGCAGCGGTGTGGGACTTTCGGTGGTGAAGGCGATTGTAGTGGCACACGAGGGGGAAATTAGCGCCGCAAACCGGCCAGAGGGAGGAGCGGTCTTTAAAGTGCAACTGCCGGTGAAGCTGCGCGTGATGGAGTAGCCGGCGCAAGTATGGGATCTTCAAGGACACAAAGGCTGGCTTTGCTACAACGGCAAATTGCCCGATTGCAGGTACGGGCAAGCTCTTTGCAGCAGCAGAGCGAGCGGTTGTCGCGCTGGCGGTTGTTGGTTTTTTTGCTGGCAACGGCCGTTTCCCTCGTGCTCTTGTGGCGATGGGGTGTGTGGGCCTGGGCTGGGGCGCTACTACTGGGGAGCATCCTCTTTTTCTGGCTGGTGTGGCAGCACCGCTCTGTTGAAAGTGGCCTGCGCCGCACTACCCTCTGGCAGCAAATTAAGCAGACCCACCTGGCGCGCATGGCTCTGGACTGGGCAACCATTCCGGCAACGCCCCCCATTTTGCTCGATGCGGATCACCCGTTTGCGCGCGACCTGGATATTGTCGGCACTTATTCGCTGCACCGGCTGCTAGACACGGCCGTTTGCCAGGAAGGCAGCGCGCGACTACAAGGGTGGCTGCTGGAGCAGGTGCCCAACCCGCAAACAACAGCGGCACGGCAGGCGCTGGTACAGGAATTAGCGCCGCTGTGTGCCTTCCGTGACCGCCTGGTTTTGCACAGTGCACTGGCGGCTAATGAGACGGAAACGGCCGTGTACCGCCCCGACAGATGGAACAGCGCCCGTCTGCTACGCTGGCTACAGCAGCCCCACACCGTCCCCCTCCCCCGCCCCATCCTGCTGGCGCTGGCCGCTGCCGGTCTGCTGGCCTTCTTGCTGTTCTTGCCTAACCTGCTGGGGCAAATCGGCCTCTGGTGGCTTATTCCCTGGCTTCCCTACGCGCTCTTTACCGTTCTGCAGCTACGCCGCGCGCAAAATCTCTTTGGCGAGGCGACATTTTTGGCAAATGGGCTGCGCCAGCTACAGGCGGTATTTGCCCTGCTGGAGCGTCGCCGCTTTTCTCCACAAACACAGCCATATCTGTACGCCTTGTGCGCCCCTTTTCACGTGCATGGCCAACGGCCGTCGGCACAATTGCGCCAGCTTAATCAAATCGTCTCGGCAGCAGCTACACGCTATAACCCGGCTCTCTGGTTCATCCTCAACTGCTTCACCCCCTGGGACTTCTACTTTGCCCAACGGCTGGAACAGACACGGCAAACGTTGCAAACGCTGCTGCCACGCTGGCTGGATGTCTGGCATGAGTTAGAAGCGGCCAGCAGTCTGGCGCACTACGCTTACCTAAACCCAGACACAACCTATCCCTGCCTCAGCACCGCACCCACAGAGCCACTGCTACATGCCGAAGCCATCGGACATCCCTTGATTCCCATAGAGCAACGAGTGTGCAACAGCGTTACTTTTACCAGACTGGGGCAGATTTTTCTAATCACCGGCTCGAACATGGCAGGCAAGAGCACTTTTTTACGCACTCTGGGCATTAACCTGTGTCTGGCCTACGCCGGCGGCCCCGTGGTCAGCGAACGATTGCAGGCGCCGTTTCTGCGCATTTACACTTCCATCCAGGTGACAGATTCACTGGTGAGCGGCTTTTCTTCGTTTTATGCCGAGGTGCGCCGCTTACAGGCTATTCTGACGGCCGTTCGCCAGACCGACTCCTGGCCCCTTTTTCTGCTGATTGATGAAATTTTTCGCGGCACCAACAATCGTGAACGACTATTGGGCAGTCGCGCGTACATTCAGGCCCTGGCAGGCAGCCGCAGCCTGGGAGCCATTGCTACGCATGACCTGGAATTGGCAAAACTGGCAGAGACGCTGCCCGACATGCAAAACTATCACTTCCGCGATGCCGTTGTAGACGGCCGTATGGTCTTTGACTATCGGCTCCACCCCGGCCCATGCCCCACCACCAATGCGCTCAAAATCATGGCACTGGCCGGCCTGCCCATACCAGACAACCAAGAACCAATATGAATAACCAGACAGATATCCTCATCATTGGCGCAGGCATCAGCGGCCTGCTGGCGGCGCACGCGCTGCAAGAAAGAGGCGCGCGCGTGCTGCTGGTAGACAAAGGGCGTAGCGTTGGCGGCCGCATGGCCACACGGCGCATCGGTCCTGGTCAGGCCGACCATGGCGCCCAATTCTTTACCACACGCAGCGATGTTTTTCGCGCCCTGGTGGCCCAGTGGCAGGCAGAGGGCCTGGCTTATGTCTGGAGCTATGGCTGGTCTGATGGCTCCCTGGCCGGAAAGGCGGTTGAGGATGGACATCCGCGCTACGCCATTCATGGGGGCATGAACCGCCTCTGCAAACGGTTGGCGCAAGGATTAGCAATACGGCTGCAAACAGAAATTGCTTACCTCAGCGCCACGCCAAAAGGCTGGCAAGCAGAGACACGGACTGGAGAACGTTTTGTCAGCCGTGCCCTCCTGATGACGGCTCCCGTTCCGCAATCATTGGCGCTGCTGACCGCAGGAGGCGTGCAACTTGCCGCCGCAGACCAGGCGGCGCTGGCGCAGGTGGCCTATGCACCGTGCCTGTGTGCGCTGGTGTGGGTGCAAGGAGACGTGTATTTGCCTGAACCGGGAGCCTTGCAACGGCCGTTGCACCCCATTGCCTGGATTGCCGACAATCAGCGTAAAGGCATCTCCCCTGCCGCTACGCTCATCACCATGCACGCCAATTCCGCCTTCAGTCAAACCCACTATAATGCCCCTGAACAAGAGACGTTGGCCCAATTCGTGGCGGCGCTGCGCCCTCACCTGGCTGACACGGCGCTGATTCAGGAAGCGCAGCTGAAAAAATGGCGCTACGCCCTGCCCACCATGCTGCACCCGGCACGCACGCTGCTGGCGCAAGGTCTACCTCCTCTGGCCTTTGCCGGAGATGCCTTTTTGGAAGCGCGCATAGAGGGGGCAGCTTTGTCTGGATTGGCAGCAGCGCAGGCAGTAAGCGGCCGTTTGTAACGTGATAAGAGGTTGGTTAGTTGGTTGGTTGGTTGGTTGCGGCCAGCAAGCCAACCAACCTTGCTCATTACCCCGATACCACTACTCACCGCGCTGGCGACGCACCCACTTTTCCATCTCCACGGCTATAAATACCACAGAGCTAGCCACCAGGCTCAATGCCAATTCCAGCGGAGAAAGCGCCACCGTTCTGAAAATATCCTGCAAGAAGGGCACGTAAATCAGCGCCATTTGCAGCACAAACGTCAGCAGCACAGAAACGACCATTAGCCGGTTCGAGAAAATACCAATGGTAAACAGCGAATCTATATTGGAGCGAATAGCCAGGGCATTACCCATCTGCGCCAGGGTCAGGGTGGTAAAGAGCATCGTTTGCCAGGTGCCGTGCGCGGGCGCGCCCGGGGACCAGTAAAGCCGCCCCATCAGTAGCGAAACCAGCCCCATCAATATGCCAATCCACAGAATTTGTTGCCCCATGCCGCGGCTGAAGATGCTCTCCGTGGGGCGGAAGGGAGGACGCTTCATGATGCCGCGCTCGCTCTCTTCGATGGCCAGCGCCAGACCCGGCAATCCATCTGTTACCAGATTGATCCACAGAATTTGCAGGGGAATGAGCGGCAGCGGCATTCCCAAGAAGGGCGCCACCAGCATCACGAACAGTTCACCGGTGTTACTGGAAAGGGTATACTTGATGAATTTGCGGATATTGTCGTAAACCTTGCGCCCCTCTTCTACAGCGGCAACGATAGTAGCAAAGTTGTCATCCAGCAACACCATGTCGGCAGCCTCTTTGGAGACGTCTGTACCGGTAATGCCCATCGCCACGCCAATGTCGGCACGCTTCAGGGCTGGGGCGTCATTCACGCCGTCGCCAGTCATTGCCACAATTTCCCCTTTGGCTTGCAGTGCTTCAACAATGCTGAGCTTGTGTTCAGGAGAAACGCGGGCATACACGGCCGTTTCGTGCACTACGCGCTCTAGTTGCGCCGCATCCATTGTTGCCAGATCGTGTCCGGTCAGGGCATGGTCCTCTTCGGTGATGGTTAGTTCTTTGGCAATTTGCCGCGCCGTCAGGGGATGGTCCCCGGTAATCATCACGGGGCGAATGCCCGCCTCGCGCGCCATAATGACGGCATCCTTCACCTCTAGTCGAGGGGGGTCTATCATGGCAATCAGGCCAATGAAGATCATGTCGGACTCAATGCTTTCATTGATAGGCGTATTTTCATCAACCGGCCGAAAAGCAACGCCTAAGACGCGCTGCCCCTGCTGTGCCAGGTGCGCGTTAGCAGCCAGGATACGTTCACGTAATGCTTCATCCAGGGGCATAATCGCTTTGCCATCCCACAAGCGCGTGCAAACCTCGATCAGGCTATCTACACCCCCTTTTGAGAAAGCGACGTGGGTGCTGCTGCTCCAGGGCGCTTCTGTATCTTGGGCAGCGACGTTAACTCTGTGCACAGTGGTCATGCGCTTGCGCTCAGAGGTGAAGGGCACTTCACCCACACGCGGCCAGCGCTCATCCATGCGCGCTTTGGTGTGACCGAGCTTGGCCGCTGCCACCACCAGCGCCCCTTCAGTGGGGTCGCCAATGGTGCGCTCCACGCCCTCGTCAGTTTTCTGGAGCACGGCGTCGTTACACAGCGCCGCTGCTTTCACCAGCAGGCTGAGGGTGCGCTCGTGTGCGGGATGGTCTTCGTGCAGCTCGGCGTCAAAAATCGCGCCCGCACGGTCGGCCAGCGTCTCGATATCCAGCGTGTGCCCACCGACATCAAGGATGGTGACAGTCATGCGGTTCTCTGTCAATGTTCCCGTCTTATCGGAGCATATGACGGTGACGGAACCGAGCGTTTCTACGGCGGGGAGCTTGCGGATAAGGGCGTTGCGCTTGAGCATGCGCTGCGAACCGAGCGCCAGGGTGATAGTGACCACCGCAGGCAGACCTTCTGGCACGGCCGCTACCGCCATGCTGATGCCGGTGAGCAGCAGCACAGACCAGTTCTCGCCACGCAGCAATCCCAGCACCACAACCACGAGAATGATGGCCAGGGCAATCCAGGCCAGGGATTTGCCCAACCCTTCCAGGCGGCGCTGGAGGGGTGTTTGCTCACGCTCGACTTCTTGAATGAGGTTCGCAATCCGGCCCAGTTGCGTATTCATGCCGGTCTCGGTGATCACGGCCGTGCCGCGCCCATACGTCACCACGGTGCCCATAAAGAGCATGTCGTGCCGGTCGCCCAGGGGCACATCTTGGCCGCGCACCGACCGGATGCTTTTTTCTACCGGTTCCGATTCACCTGTTAACGCTGCTTCTTCTACTTTTAGGTTGACGCTTTCGATAAGACGGCCGTCGGCCGGCGCCAGATTGCCCGCTTCCAGCAGCACCACATCCCCCGGAACCAGGTCGCGCGCCGAGATTTCGACAATCTGCCCATCTCGCCGCACGCGCACCGTGGGCACGGCCAATTTTTTCAGCGCCGCAATCGCCTGCTCAGCGCGGTACTCTTGCGAAAAACCAATTGCAGCATTTAGCACCACAATTGCCATAATCACGATGACGTCAGTCAGCTCTTCGCTAAGGAAAAAGGAAACAATGGCGGCAATCAACAAAATGATCACCATCAGGTCCTTAAACTGATCAAGTAGAATCAGCCAGGGGTTTTTCTTGCCTCGATCAATCAATTCATTTGGCCCATACTGCGCCAGCCGCTTTTGCGCCTCGGCGCTGCTAAGCCCTTGTGTGACGTCCACCCCCAATGCCTGCGCTACTACGGTGATTTCTTGTTCGTGCCAGTTTTCCATATGCGTCCTTTAGATTCATCCTGCATCCGTTTAAGGCAGTGCGGTTGAGTATAACACTGTCTAACAACTTCTCAATACGTCATTGGCAAAAATGAGTTTTAGGGCGCAAAGGAGTGGTATAGGGGAAAACGGCCGTTATAATTGCGCCTTTGCCGTAGAATGGCATACAGATTTTCGCAAATGAACCCGATAAGTGCGGAGGCACGAAGTTAAGATGAGCAGCAACAGCTACATTCCAGAACGCGCGCTTTTTGTCTACGCGCACCCTGACGATATTGAGTTTGGCGTGGCGGGAACGGCCGCCAAATGGGCGCAGGCTGGCTGTGAAGTGACCTATGTGGTCATCACCGACGGCAATGCCGGCAGCCATGAACAGGGCATGACGCGCGAACGGCTGGCAGAAATTCGCCGTGAAGAGCAGCGCGCGGCAGCAACGGCCGTTGGCGCTAAAAATTGCGTATTTTTGGGCTACGACGACTGCTTTTTGCAGCCCACACTGGCGCTGCGCAAAGACCTGGTGCGCCAGATCCGCCGCTACAAGCCCAATGTGGTGGTGTGTGGCGACCCCAACTTTTACTATAGTGAAACTTACATCAACCACCCCGACCATCGTGCAGCGGCCATTGCCACGCTGGAGGCCGTCTTTCCTGCCGCGGAGATGCCCCTGGTCTTTGCCGAACTGGCCGAAGAAGGGCTGACGCCACACAAGGCCAACTTTGTCTACATCTCGCACGCCCACGATGCTGACTATTACGTAGACATCAGCGATACGATTGAGCTGAAAATTGCCGCGCTCAGGCTGCACAAAAGCCAGCTTGGCGATTGGGACCCGGCGCCGCGCTTAAAGGAATGGTCCGCCAACACGGCGAAGAAAGTGGGCTTTCAGTATGCGGAAAGTTATCGTCGCATTACCTTGAAACCAATTGCAAACGAAAAAACAGAACAGCCTGGCTAAGCTGTTCTGCTTGAATACCTTTCGGGGGGGATTGGCGCTGCCGCAATGCCATAACCCCAGAGGATTTTTGCTATTGACCAGCTATCAGGCCTTAGGCTCCCAAACACGCCGCAACGCCAATCCCGTTTTGCCTGATACCTGTTGCTGTTTTATACAGCCTGTCTGATTGTTGCGGATTAATTGTACCTAATTATGTTACAATAGTCAACTATAAGTACACATTCGCGTTCGCTAAACGGCCGTTTCCTGCTAAAATAGTGGCGACAAAAAAGCAGAAACACAAAGTGAAAGACTCGCCTCTATGATGAGCGGCTAATTCGCAACCTGAAATTAATCTTATGACCAGGCTCGAAGAAACCGAAACGGAATACAACATTGGCGCGCGCATTCGCCAGTTGCGCGAAGAGGCGGGCCTTTCGCTACGTGGTCTGGCCGAGTTGTGTGGACTCTCATTCAACGCCATCAGCCGCATCGAACATGGGGAAAATTCGCCGACTGTGGCTACTCTACACCGGCTGGCGTCTGCTTTGAACGTGCCGATTACCGACTTTTTCACACAAAGTCAGGCGCAAATGACCGTTTTTACCAGGGCTGGCAGCAGGCTACGCACGGAACTGGAAGGAGTGACGCTGGAAAGCCTGGGGGGGCGCTTTGCTAATCAGCAGTTAGAGGCGTTTCGCCTGCTGATTGCGCCGGGCAGTGACACCAGGCACTCGCCGGTCGTCCATGCAGGCGAGGAGCTGGTGTTTTGTCTGCACGGCCACATCACTTACTACGTAAGCAACCAACCCTACGCCCTGGAAGCAGGAGATTCCCTCTATTTTCGCGCCACCCAGCCACACTGCTGGCACAATGCGGGCCAAGAAACGGCCGTTGTCCTAGTCGTTTTCCAGACACAGCCTAAAATGCCCTTGCTCTGGCAACAACACACGCTCTAAGTATCTGTTCACGCAAGACATATCACAAAGAGCCACCATATAGGAGGCACGGAGGGCTACAGAGAAAAAATCTCTGGTTTTCTTCATGAAAAATCCGTGCCTTTCCGTGTAGCTCCGTGTAATCATCCTAGGCCTGTATAATTAGTTACCGCTCTGAAAGGAAATCATGCGTATCTGTCTGGAAGTTGACCACGAAGTCCAAGAGGCGCTGCGGCTGGGGCTGGAAGAAACCATCGAGCCACCGTACAACGTCTTTGTCCACAATGACGACGTCACGCCCTATGATTTTGTGGTAATGGTTTTACTCAAGTTCTTTGACCTGGATGCCATGGAGGCAGAGCTTGTCACATTCGCCGCACATACAGGGGGAGTGGCCTACGTAGCCACGTTTGCCAAAACAGAAGCAGAAAAGCGCGTTGGCAAGGCACACTTTGCCGCCGCGCTGGAGGGCTACCCGCTGCGTTTTACCATTGAGCCTGCCTGAGGCTGGGCTGGCACTAAAAAATGGCGTTGTTTACGCTTTCTAGAGCTTTACAATTTCCGGCATGGTTCATCAGTTAGTTGCCTGTGATGCGCACGCTACCCGCGCCGACATCAATGATCAGCTCTACGCTGTTTGCCACCCCTTCACGGTAGGCGGCAGTTTGCCACACGCCTCTATCTGCCTTACTCCCGCTGACCTGGGTAAAGCGGGATTCGTCAATGCGAAAGCTGCCCGCGCCATCGCTAACGCGCACCAGTGCCTCTACTCCTTCTGGCAGGTAAAAGGTCATGCTGCCGGCGCGGCCATCCACGTCAATGCGCTGACGGCCGTTGGCGGCTAACCACACCTCAATCGCGCCGGCGCTGGCATCCAGCGTTGTGTTGTAATCACCGTCCGCCAGATAGAGGCTGAGGCGTCCTGTCCCTCCCTTTACCATCAGACGGTTCAAGGTCAGGTTGCGCAAGTCCAGGTTGGCGCTGCCGGCGCTTACGTTTAGGCGCAGGTCAGTCAGCACACGCGGATTCAGGCCAATTTGCCATTTTGTCTCAGAAGCGCCTCCCCAGTTAGCCGGATTAGCAAACCACAACCAGTTGCCCCCATCGCTATTCCCTGGGCGCAATTTCACGGTTGCGGTGCTACCCGTCTGCTCCGTGACAAATTCATAAGAGCCGGTGTGGGCAATTTGCGCCTCAATGAGCGAACGGCTATCCTGCAGCGCCGAAAGCTCTGTGGCGTACCAGCTCAGGTCAATGTCCACCTGGGCACGGCTCACGTCATCGGGCGCATAGGTCAGAGTTTCCATTTTGACCTCTGGCGCAGCCTGGACGCCCAGACGCGCCAGCAGGGGGTTGTCTTCGCTAAAGAGAAGAACGTAGCCAGCCAGGCCAACGGCCGTTAGCGCGACAATGGCGCTGAGAAAGCCACCCAGTGGCCGCGGCGCCTGCCGCACCAGCACATTCACGCCCAAGAAAATAAGCCACAGCGGCCAGAGCTGGAAAACGGCCGTCCAGTTCCAGGTCACCGTTTCTGGCAACAAGCCCAAATTGCGCAATAAGAAATAAACGCCAATGGCAATCAGCACCATTGGGCCAAAGAGAGAAGGATTACCACGGCGCTGGGTTGTGCCGCTAAATTTGTCACCACTCATGCTCTTGTACCTCCATTGATAGCAACCACATCAACTATGCTGTTCCAGCTATACGCGCACGGGCATAGCGCGTTGCAAACTTGCCAATCACCCCCCTTTCATCTAAAATGCGGCACTCTGATACCTTAAAACGGCGCTTTTGGCAAATGCCATGTTTGTGAAATCACTCCCCTTGCCGCATAGCAAGGTCCAATATTATCCCATGAGGTTCTCAACGCATGAAAGAATACACAACTGAACAGATCCGCAACATTGCCCTGGTAGGCCACAACGGCTCTGGCAAAACAACCTTTGTAGAACGCCTGCTGTTTAACAACAAAGTCACGACGCGCCTGGGCAGCGTGCAAAACGGCACGGCCGCCATGGACTTTGAGGAAGAAGAAATTAACCGCCACAGCTCGATTTCCACCGCCATTGCCCCCATTGAATGGCACGGGACAAAGATCAATTTCCTGGATACCCCCGGCTATATGGATTTCATTGGCGAGGTGAATGCTGCCCTGACGGTGTCAGACGGGGCGCTGGTGTTTGTCGAAGCGGTTGCCGGGGTAGAAGTTGGCACAGAAGTCGTGTGGCACGCCGCAGGCGAACGCAAGCTGCCGCGCATGATTGTGATCAACAAGATGGATCGCGAAAACGTGCGCGTGACGCGCGTGATGGAGAGTATCGAGCAGAATTTAGACGGCCGTTTTATTAACGTGCAGCTCCCCATTGGCGAAGGCCCCACCTTCAAGGGGGTCGTTGACCTGATCCAGATGGAAGCACGCCTGGGTGCCAATGGCGACAAAGCCACCATTCCCGCCGAGATGGTCGACGCCGCCGAAGAGGCGCGACAGCAGCTGATCGAAGCCGCCGCCGAAGGGGACGACGCCCTGATCGAAAAGTTCTTTGCCGATGAGCCTCTCACAAGCGAGGAGATTATTACCGGCCTGAAGGCGGGCATGATACAAGGCGCGGTTGTGCCCATTCTTTACTGCGCCCCAGAACCCAACATTGCCGTTAACCCGCTGCTTGAGCTGTGCGTTGCCCTGATGCCTGCCCCCAATGAGCGCGGTGAGTTTGCGGCGCTGAACGAAAAAGATGAACCAGTCAGCTATCCTGTTAGCGATGATTCGCCCCTGGCCGCATTCATCTTTAAGACACGCGAAGATAACTACGGCAAAACCAGCTACATTCGCGTCTTTGGCGGCGTGCTCAATTCAGATAGCCGCGTCTGGGCAGCACGCCTGGGGCAAGAAGTGCGCGTAGGGGGGCTGCAAGTGGTGTGTGGCAAAGAACAACACCCCATTGGCAAACTGCACGCCGGGGACATTGGCGCGGTGATTAAGCTGGGCGATGCGGGCACAAATGACACGCTTTGCACGGCAAGCAACAAAGTGGTCAAGCTGCCACCCATCAAGCAGCCCCATCCCATTGTTTCCGTAGCCGTGCAGCCCGTATCACAGTCTGACGTAGCCAAGCTAACGCAAACCCTGACGCGCCTGGTAGCAGAAGACCCCACGCTGAGCTGGCACACGGAAACGGCAACACACGAGACGATTCTTTCTGGCATGGGCACCACACACCTGGACATTGCCGTCAAGAAAGCGATCTCGAAGTTTGGCACCCACTTTACTACCAGTATTCCCAAAATTCCTTACCGGGAGACGATCACGAAAACGGCCGAGGCGGAATACACACACAAAAAGCAAACCGGTGGCGCGGGACAGTACGGCCGTGTTTTCCTGCGTGTAGAATCCATTGACGACAACCTGGGCTTCGAGTTTGGTGAAGAAATCTTTGGCGGCGCCATCTCCGCCCCCTTCATTGCTGCCACCGAAAAGGGCTGCCGCCAGGCCGCCGAAAGTGGCGTGCTGGCCGGCTACCCCATGGTGGGCGTGCGCGCGATTGTTTTTGATGGCAAAATGCACCCGGTAGACTCAAAGGAAATCGCATTCCAGATTGCTGGCCGCGAAGGGTTCAAGAAGGCAGTCATGAACGCCGGCCCGGTGCTGCTAGAGCCGATCTACATTGTCACGGTAACGGTGCCCGCCGATTACATGGGCGACATTATGGGCGACATGAACAGCCGTCGCGCCAAGGTGTTGGGCATGGACCAGGAAGGCACAAAGAGCGTGGTGCGCGCAGAAGTGCCGCTGGCAGAAATGCAAACCTACGCCCAAGATTTGCGCTCCATGACGCAAGGGCGCGGGGTGTTCAGCATGGAATTTTCCGGTTACGGCCGTGTGCCCCCGCACTTGCAAAATGAGCTGGTAGCAAAGCTCCGGGCAGAACAGGAAGAAGAAAAGTAATTTTTCACCTACCACGCAAAAACACCCTCTCCTGGTACGAGAGGGTGTTTTTGTACAAGCCTCACTCATTCAACACAAACCACCAGCACAGCGTCTGTGAAACTAATGGCTGACGGCCGTCTGCAATGTAGCCCAGGTTGCCAAACCTGGTACGCACAGGTTTAGGTTCTGTTGACATTTCCAAAGGCAGAAATAAACTGCCTTATCAAAGGAAATGTCAACTTTCACGCTTCACGTTTACCGAGCAGCTCCTCGTACACCGCCAGCAACTGCTTTGCCGCTTTGCGCCAGGTGAACTGGCGCGCCTGGCGAAAACCGGCGGCCACCATGCGCGCGCGACGGCCGTTGTCCTGCAAAAGCTGCCCCATAACGGCCGTCCAGCCCACTTCGTCTGTCGGGTCAAGCAGCACCGCCGCATCGCCCGCCACCTCTGGCAGACTGGAAGCATGAGAAGCAATCACTGGTACGCCACAGCCCATCGCCTCCAGAATGGGCAGGCCAAACCCCTCATACAGGCTGGGGAAGACATACAGCGCCGCGCCGCTATACAGCGCGGGCAAATCTGCATCTGCCACAAAGCCGAGAAAATGCACACGGCCGTCTAATCCTTGCCGCGCCACCTCTTGCATCATCTCGTCGTACAGCCATCCCTTCCCCCCGGCAATGGCCAGATGGTGCGGGAATTGCTGCGCCAGCGGCGCAAAAGCGCGAATCAACATCTGATAATTTTTGCGCGGCTGCACCGTACCCACCGTCAAAATGTAGGGCGCATCTGGCAAATGGTATCGCCAGCACACAGCCGTAATCTCCTCCGCCCTCTCCACCGGGCGAAAGCGCGCGTCTACGCCACTGTAGAGCACCGTCACTTTTTGCGGCGGCACCTGCCACAACGTGAGCAGGTCATGTTTCGTCGCCTGTGAATCGGCCAGAATATGCGTCGCCCGCGCCACCGACCAGGGTACAACGCTGTTCAGATAGCACACCAGCGGCTCTGGGAAGACCTGGGGATAATGGGCGAAAGAGAGGTCGTGTACCGTCAGCAGCGTGGGAATACGGCCGCTCACCGGCGGCAACACAAAGTCAGGGGAATGAAACAAATCCAGCGGTCCCGTCACCCATTGCACCGGCAGCGGCAGGCGCAGGCGATACCACAGACGGTACAGCCAGCGCTCCCCCAGTGGCGCAGGATGATAAGAGACGTGAGCGCCCTGCGGGAGCGGGTCTGGCACAGGGGGCGCAGCCGGGGGTTTGGCAGAAAAAAGGCGGTATTGGTGATTGGCCTCTAGCTGCGCCAGCGCGCGCGTCAATTCGCGCGTGTAGCGCCCAATGCCCCCACCCTGCACAATGGCCGAGGTAACATCAATGCCAATACGCACCATTGGCCTCACTGCACGTCATTGTACGTCCAGTAACGATTGACAAAGAAGTTCCAGAACATCACCACGCCAACTGCCAGCATCAGCGCCATGTTCTTGCCCAGGCGCACGGCATACGGAACCAGGAGGGGAACAGTTTCGACTAACTGCGTAAAGGGGCGATGGGTGAAGGTGAGAATGGGAGCACGAATAAGAATGCCGGCCACACTAACCAGAATAAATTGCACCAGCTGCCGCCGCACCGATTTGGAGCGCGAATCGGGATAAGTCCAGTAACGATTCCACATAAAATTGCTGAGAATGGCAGCAATGAAGGAAATCGTTCCAGCAAAGGTGGGGGCCAGACCGGTAATCTGGGGAACGGTCAGGTTGAAGTCGGCAAGCGCCTTATGCAGCCCCATTTCGGGCTGTAGCCAGGCCACAAAGGGGTTAATCATCAAATTGAAAATACCAAAATCTACAATAAAGCCAATTGTGCCCACAACGGCAAACTTCACAAACCGCTTGGCTTCCTTGGGGTTAACGCCCATGCGCAGGGCTACGTTGGTCAGGGTTGAGATCATACAGACTCCCACAACAGCTGCTGCAACCCCAGCATGACGCCGAGGTGCAGGTAGATATTGTTGACATAAAGATTGTCCACCAAGTGATGAACAGAAAGGGCAATGAATGCCGCCAATAGCCCCAGGGCGATGCCTCGCTGCGGCCAGGCGCCGCGCCGCAATAGCCGCATATTTTGCCAGAAAACGGCCGTCCAGAAAAGCAAATAGGCCAGGAGTCCTACCAACCCAACCTCTGCCCACAAGTTTAAGTAGTAGTTGTGCGCGTGTCCCAACGCCGCCGGCCAGTTGATGAGGCGATACGCGGGGTAAGCAGCTTCGTAATTGCCAAAGCCTATGCCCAGCCAGAAGTGGTCTTGCGCCATGCCAACGGCCGCCTGCCAATGCGCCAACCGTTCGACGACGGCAAAGTTTTCGTGCGTGATGTCCACGCCGCGCACGTCATCAAAGCGCAAATCCTGGCTAAAGCCGCTGCTGATGCGGGCAATCACGCCTGCCGGCAGCCGGTTGAGCGCCATGCCCACCAACAGCAGCCCGCCGGCAACAACGGCCGTTGCCAGCAGCAGTCCCACTCCCTGCCACCACCTGCGCGGCAAGCAGAAAATTAGCGCCACAATGCCCGCCGCCAGACCCAGCCACGCCCCCCGGCTCCACGAAGCCAGCACACCGCCCAGGGAAACGGCCGTGACAATAGTTAATAGCAAAGTGTAAATGGTAAATGGGGGGTGCCGTAGCGCCTGCCGTAAGTCATTGTGCGTAAGCCAGCGCCTGAACTCCGCGAACCAGACACCAGCCAGCGCGCCCAGCGCCAGCAGCGCCGTCAGATTCATATACCCCCCAAACGGGTTGGGCTGGTCAAACGAGCCAAAAGCGCGATAGAAGCGCCCCAACACCATAAAGTGCGATGGCGCTTCACCACGCCAAAAGAACTGGTAAATGCCAAACACCCCCTGGCTGACGCCCGCCAGCAGCAGCAACGCCAGAATCACCCAGGGCGCGCGCTTTGGCGGCAAATCGGCCGTCAGGTCTAGCGTCAGCCAGATCAGCAACAGCATTTCCACCCATTTAGCCACCTCACGCAGCCCGGCAGCCGGCGAAGCGGCATTGAGCAGGGTGAGCAGGGCGACGTAAAGAAAGAGCAGCAGCGGTACCGCCAGTGGCGTGTGGCGCAACAAAATGCGCCTTTGCCGCAGCCCGCGCGCCAGCCACAGCGCCAGGGTGAAAAAGAAAAGCACCTGCCCACTGTCTAGCGGCGAGCCGGTGAGGGCGCGCGCCTCATAAGCCCCCCAGGGAGCCAGCAGCAGCATCAGCCCCAGGGCAACCAGGGGTTGCACAAGGGAAAGCAGGAAAACGGCCGTTGCCCCCAACAGCGCCCCCGCCCATAACAGCGGCAATGTTGCCAGCGCCAGGCCCACCAACAGCGCCCCTGGCGCCCACCCCCATGCGGGTTTAGTCAACTTTCCTGCGACTGTCATTACAAAGTGCAAAGCGTAAAAAGATGGGTTACAATGTTTGACCGCCAACGGCCATCCACCGACCGCGATTTTATCAGTGGCGGGCGGTCTGCCGTTACCCCTCTGCGGTCAAATCTATAAAGCTGCATTGAACCATGCCCAATTAACCATCCACGATTTACAATTCACCTTTCGTTATCTTTACACCCGTCCGCGAAAGTAAGCAATCGTCTGTTCTAGCCCCTCTTCCAGGCCGACCTTCGGCTCCCAATTGAGAATACGCCGCGCCTTGCTAATGTCTGGGCGGCGCACCTTGGGATCATCGGTAAAGCGATCTTGCGCCGGTTTGACAAACAAAATATCCGACTTGCTGCCAGATACTTCCAACACCTTCTGCGCAAACTGCAATACCGTCATTTCAGCGGGATTACCAATGTTCACCGGCATATCCTCCGCGGAAAAGAGCAGGCGATAGATGCCCTCAATCAGGTCGGTGTAATACTGAAACGAGCGCGTCTGGCTGCCATCACCATATACCGTCAACGGCCGTCCCGTGAGCGCCTGATAGATGAAGTTGGGCACAACCCGGCCGTCGTGCAGCCGCATGCGCGGGCCATAGGTGTTAAAAATGCGCACGATGCGCGTCTCCAGGCCATGATAGCGATGATAGGCCAGCGTCATCGCCTCGGCAAAACGCTTTGCCTCATCATACACGCCACGCGGGCCAATCGGGTTCACATTACCCCAGTACGTTTCCGGCTGCGGATTCACTTCTGGGTCGCCATACACCTCAGAAGTCGAAGCGAGCAAATAACGTGCATTTTTCACCTTGGCCAGCCCCAGGGTGTTGTGCGTGCCCAACGAGCCAACCTTCAGCGTGGGAATGGGGTGCGCCAGGTAATCATTGGGGCTGGCAGGCGAAGCAAAATGCAATACTGCATCTAGCTCCCCTGGCACATAGATGTGGTTGCTCACGTCGTGTTTGATGAATGAGAAGCGTTCATTGCCAAACAAGTGAGCGATGTTGTCCATATTGCCGGTGATCAGGTTGTCCATGCCCACGACAGTATGCCCTTCGTGCAAAAAGCGATCACACAGATGAGACCCTAAAAAGCCGGCTGCCCCGGTAATTAGTACGCGCATGTTGCCTCCAATTTTGATTGCGGATTTGCGATTGCGGATTACCCACTATCCTTGCAGTTTTACGAAAATGGCACACAGATTTGCACGGATGGAAGGGATGAGCGCAGATTTTGGGTATGTATCCCCTGTAAAAATCGCGCCAACTCTTGGTCTGTTGTGGTCCGGGCAATCTGCAACCATCACTTTACCACTGATGCTGCTGATAACGGCCGTATTCTACCTTAGCCCCTGCCATACGGCGAACAAACCTATCGACATGGTTCTAGCGGTCTTTACTTTACAATTTGACCACCAACTACCGACCGCTAAGCGCGATTTTGCCGGGGATTGGCGATCTGCCGTCGGCCGTCTGCGGTCATTTTCATAGACGCTTAGAGCATGGAGATTGGCTACTCTCCGGCAAAAGTGAGCAAGGCGTCAAAAAATATCGCCCATGCCCAAGGTACGCTGTATACTTTGCGCCGCAATCACAACACAACCCAAATGGAGACTCTTTATATGAGCCAACTCGCCCCGGATAACGCGCCACCAGATATCCACGAACGGCGCAAAGCTGACCACATTCGCATTAACCTGGAAGAAGATGTGGCCTTTAAGCAGCTAACCACCGGCCTGGAACGTTACGCCTTTACACACCAGGCTTTGCCAGAGCTGGACCTGGCGCAAATTGATACCACACTGACCCTGTTCGGCAAGCGCCTGCAACGGCCGTTGCTCATCTCCTCCATGACCGGTGGGACAGCGCGGGCACGGCAGATCAACCGCACCCTGGCAGAGGCGGCGCAGCAAACAGGCATGGCCATGGGGCTAGGCTCTATGCGTGCCGCCATCGAAGACCCCGGTCTGGCAGATACCTACCGCGTGCGCGACGTTGCGCCCGACATTCTGCTCTTTGCCAACCTGGGCGCGGTGCAGTTGAACTATGGCTATGGCCTGGCCCACTGCCAGCGTGCCGTAGACATGGTCGAGGCCGACGCCCTGATTTTGCACTTTAACGCCCTGCAAGAGGCGGTGCAGCCAGAAGGGGACGGAAATTTTGCCGGTCTGTACAGCAAAGTGGCAGAAATTTGCCGCCACTTGCCTGTGCCCGTTATTGCCAAAGAGGTGGGGTGGGGCTTTGCCGGGGAAACGGCGCGGCGACTGGCAGAAGCTGGCGTGGCCGCCATTGACGTTGCCGGTGCGGGCGGCACATCCTGGAGCCAGGTGGAAATGTACCGCGCGCCTACGGCACGCCACGCGCGCGTAGCCGGGGCTTTTATAGATTGGGGGATTCCCACGGCCGTTTCTGTGCAGCAGTGCCATCAGGCGGCACCCCATTTACCCATCTTCGCCAGCGGTGGCATCAAAAACGGCATAGAGGTCGCCAAGTGCATTGCCCTGGGCGCCAGCATGGCCGGGTTGGCCGGCGACTTTTTGCGTGCGGCGGATAAAGCGGGCGTTGCTGGGGTTGTAGAGCTGGCCGGAACCATCAGCGACGAGCTGCGCGTGACCATGTTTGTGGCCGGGGCTGCCAACCTGACTGCCCTGCGCCACACGCCCCTGCACAAAAGCGAGAGTGTAAGATAGAGCCACCACCTCGCTGCCCACTCCCTACTAAACACACCCATGACCAACGAACTTGAAACCCTCGCCCCAGACATGATCGCCGCCGTTGAGGCAGAAATGCGCCAGGTTCTGCACGCCAACGGCCGTCAGCCAGACCTGTTTTATGGCATGATGCAATACCACATGGGCTGGCTCGATGCCCAACTGCAACCGGTCAATGAGAAAAGCGGCAAACGCATACGGCCGTTGCTCTGCCTGCTGACCTGCGCCGCCGCCGGCGGCAATTGGCAGCAAGCCGTACCTGCCGCTGCCGCAATTGAGATGCTGCACAACTTCTCCCTCATCCACGACGACATTGAAGACGCCAGCCCCACGCGGCGCGGGCGCGCCACCCTCTGGCAGCTTTGGGGCATCCCTCAGGCCATCAACGCCGGCGACGCCATGTTTGCCATTGCCCACCTGGCGCTCAACCGCCTGACAGAGCGCGGCGTCGCTGCCGAGATTGTGGTGCAGGCGCTGCGTCGCTTCGACGAAACCTGCGTGCAGTTAACGCAAGGTCAGCACGCCGACATGGCGTTCGAGCAGCGCTCCCAAGTAAGCGTCGAAGATTATTTGCAGATGATCACGGGGAAAACGGCCGTGCTTCTGGCCCTCTCGGCCGAACTGGGCGCACGCATTGCCCAGGCCAGCGAGGCCACTATCAATCACTACGCGCAATACGGCTTGCACCTGGGTCTGGCCTTCCAGGTCATAGACGACATTCTCGGTATTTGGGGAGATGAAGCGCGCACGGGCAAATCAGCCGCCACCGACATAATCACCAAAAAGAAAACGCTGCCCGTGCTGCACGGGCTGGCGCACAGCGCCCCCCTGCAGCAGCTCTATGCAACCGCTAAGCCAGATGACGCATTTGTCGCTCAGGCGATTGCTCTCCTCGACCAGAGCGGTTCCCATGCGTTTGCCCGCACCAAAGCCGACACCTATTCCATCAGCGCCAGCCATCACCTGGAAACGGCCGTTGCCACCGGTCCCGCCGCCCTCGCCCTCCAGCAGCTCACGCAGATGCTGCTCAACCGCGACTACTAAAAAAGAGATTGGAGATATGCAATCTCCAATCTCTAATCTCCAGCCTTCAATACTATTAGCGGCAGCAACTACATATCGTAGTCATCTTCATCGCCGTACTCATCCTCAACATCTTCAAACTCGGCCACAAGCGAGCGCGCATCCGCCTTTGCCGCAATCATTGCCGCCAAAATATCATCATCCGTGTTGTCATCAATCAGCGTGCTGCTAAAGTCAATCGGCTTGCTCAAAACCTCCGCTTCCCGCTGTGCAGGCAGCGCCTGCTCAGCCTCGCGCTTACGGTACACGTGGAACCCCGTACCGGCGGGAATCAGCTTACCAATGATCACGTTCTCTTTCAGGCCAACCAGCTCGTCTTCTTTGCCCGCAATCGCCGCACCTGCCAGCACGCGAATCGTATGCTGGAAGGAACTGGCGGAAAGGAAGCTGTCCGTGTTCAGGGACGCTTTGGTAATCCCCAACAAGACAGGTTCCGCCTGCGCTGGCTGCCCGCCTTCCTCCACTACTTGCTCATTCACTTCCTGGAAGCGGGGCAGATCAACCAGTTCGCCTGGCAGCATGTCTGTATCCCCAGAAGCCGTCACCATCACCTTATTCAGCATCTTGCGGATGATCACCTCAAAGTGCTTGTCGTGGATGTTTTGCCCTTGCGGACGATACACCTGCTGCATTTCGCGCAGCAGATATTGTGTGACGGCGTCGCGCCCCAGGATTTCCAGAATGCGGTGCGGGTTCTTCGACCCTTCCGTCAACTGATCGCCAGGAGACACCTTTTGCCCATCGCTAATCAGCAGGCGCATACCGGCAGGAATTTCATAGTCGCGCTCTTCGCGGCTTTCCCAAACCACGCGCAGGCCGCGCTGGTCACGCACAACACGACCGGCACGTCGCGCCGTAATCACTTCCTCATCTGTCATGGCCAGGATGTCGCCAACCTGCACCTCGTCATTGTTTTCCACCTTCACAGTCCAGCCAGCCGGCACTTCATACTCATCATCCACCAGCCTGCTGTCGGTCACAAAAACGTGGCGCACACCATCAATAACGCGAATCTCTGCCAGTCCACCAATTTCGGTGATGACTGCCTCGCCCTTAGGCCGCTGCCGCGCTTCAAACAGCTCTTCCACACGCGGGAGACCCTGGGTAATATCGCCACCAGATTGCGCCGTACCACCGGTGTGGAAGGTACGCAGCGTGAGCTGCGTGCCAGGTTCGCCAATGGATTGGGCTGCGACAATGCCAACGGCCGTACCCAGCTCTACAGGTTTGCCGCGCGCCAGGTCAATGCCGTAGCACTTGGCGCAAATGCCGCGCCGCAGCTCACAGGTCATGGGTGAGTAGACGTACACCTCATCAATACCTAAGGCGTCAATGCGGTCGGCGATCGTATCGGTAAAGTATTCATCTTTGGCGATAATTATTTCACCCGTCTGCGGGTGGAGCACTGGAGAAGCAGCCACACGCCCCAGGATACGTTCGGCTAACGTTTGCTTACCAAAGTTATCGACGCGGCGCACCCAGATACCCTTGTCTGTGCCGCAATCCTCGGCCATGACGATGACGTCCTGGGCCACGTCAACCAGGCGGCGCGTCAGGTAACCAGCATCGGCCGTGCGCAGGGCGGTATCAGCCAGCCCCTTGCGCGCGCCATGCGTAGAGATGAAATACTCCATGGCATTCAGCCCCTGGCGGAAGTTCGATTGAATCGGCACGACGATGATCCGCCCACTGGGGTCAGCCATCAGACCGCGCATGCCGGCAAGCTGGGTAATGGGGCCAAACCCCCCCTTGCCTGCGCCGGAGATGGCCATGACGGCCATGGGGCCAGCAGGGTCTAGCGCATCACGCACAGCTCTGGCGATCTCGTCTTTGGCGTTGTTCCACTGTTCAACCGTGCGCTGATACTGTTCTTCTTCCGTTAACAGGCCACGTCGGTATTGGCGGTCAATTTCGTCAACGCGCCGACGCGCTTCGGCCAGAATGGCATCACGCTCTTCGGGAATGGTTAGATCAGCCACAGCAACGGTGACGCCAGAGAGCGTGGCATATTTGAAGCCGATGTCTTTGATGTCGTCTACCATTTTGATGGTGACTTCATCACCCAGAGCGCGGTAAACGCGGTTGATGAGGCTGTTGACGCCACTTTTGTCGAGCAGTTGGTTAACAAAGCGCCATTCGGCAGGCAATGCCTGGTTGAAAATGACGCGCCCTGGTGAAGTTTCGATCAGGCGACGGCGGGGTTTGCCATCTTCATAACGCACGCCGCGCTCGTCAAAGTAGGTTTCGGTGTAGAGCTTGATCTTGGCGTGGATATCCACATAGCCGAGTTCATACGCCATTTCTACTTCTTCCAGGCTACCAAAGGCGCGTCCTTCTCCGGAACGGCCGTCGTGCATCAGCGTCAGATAATAGACACCCAGAACCATATCTTTCGATGGCCCCACAATCGGCTGCCCGTCTGCGGGCTTGAGCAAATTGCGCGTGGCCATCATCATCTCTTTGGCTTCATTGACTGCCTTTTGCGAAAGCGGCACATGCACCGCCATTTGATCGCCATCGAAGTCCGCATTGAAGGCAGAGCAAACCAGGGGATGGAGCTGAATGGCTTTGCCTTCTACCAGCCTAGGCATAAAGGCCTGAATACCCAGACGGTGCAGTGTGGGGGCGCGATTGAGCAAAATGGGGCGACCCTGGATAACCTCTTCCAGCACTTCCCACACTTCCGGGGGCTGCCGCTCAATAAAGCGCTTGGCGCCCTTCACGTTGCTGGCATGGCCGTACTGCACTAGCTTGCTAATGACAAAGGGGCGGAACAGTTCCAGCGCCATCGTTTTTGGCAACCCACACTCACCTAACTTGAGCTTGGGACCGACGACAATGACAGAACGGCCGGAATAGTCCACGCGCTTGCCTAGCAAGTTGCGGCGGAAGCGCCCTTTCTTGCCTTTGAGCATGTCGGAAAGGGATTTCAGTTCACGGCGGCCACGGCGGCTGAGCGCCTTGCCCCGCTGGCTGTTGTCAATTAAGCTGTCTACTGCTTCTTGCAGCATACGCTTTTCGTTGCGCACAATCACGTCTGGCGCCCCTAGTTCCAGCAGGCGCTTTAGGCGATTGTTGCGATTGATGACGCGCCGGTAGAGGTCGTTCAGGTCAGAGGTGGCAAAACGGCCGCCATCCAGTTGCACCATCGGCCGCAGGTCAGGTGGAATGACCGGCAGGACGGTGAGAATCATCCATTCTGGGCGATTGCCGCTTTGGCGCAGCGCCTCGACAACTTGCAGGCGCTTGGTGGCGCGCTTGGCCGCTTGCTTGGAGCGGGTTGTGCGCACTTCTCGCCACAGGTCGCGTGCCAGCTTGTCCAGGTCCATGTTCTTTAGGATTTCGTAAAAAGCCTCGGCACCCATACTGGCACGGAAGACGTTGCCGAATTTGCTCTTCAGTTCGCGATACTCCGTCTCATTGAGAAACTGCATCTGCGCCAGCTGCTCTAACCCCTCTTTGTTTGCCTGTGCCTGTTGGCGCACGCGCGCCAGCCGCTGCTCAAGCTGCACGCGCAAATCAGCCGCAATGACATCCACTTCGCTCTGAACTTCGGCCAGCTCTTTTTGCAGGGCAGCCACTTCACTCTGGTGCTCTTCCTCGCTCTCTTTTTGCACGTCAGTCAGGCGAGCAGTCGTCACTTCCTGGATTCTGACCGTGTGTTCGCGCCCAACCGTTTCACCCTCCTTTACAATGAGAACCCCACCCAGCTTAATGTCTTCGGCAGCGGCCGTGCCTATCATGTTGGCCAGACGGCGCTCGGTCGCCTTGGCCTCGCGGACGACCTCATCCGTGGCGGTGGAGAGGCGTTCATCAAAGGAGGCATTCAGCAGCTCAATCTGTTGGCGCAGGTCGTTAATGCGGGCAATAGCATCTCCGGTGGTTTCGGCCGTTTTCTCGGCCAGTTTTACCTCCATCTGCGCTTCTGCTTCGTGCAGTTCTTCTGTCAATCGCTTCAGGGCGCGCTGGCGGGCATCTTCATCCACATGTGTGATCACATACTGTGCAAAATAGAGGACGCGATCCAGGTTACGCCGGGAGACATTGAGGAGCAGCCCCATGTAGCTGGGTACGCGGCGGGTGTACCAGACGTGCGCAACCGGCGCAGCCAGCTCGATATGCCCCAGGCGCTCACGGCGAACAGAGGAACGGGTGATTTCAACCCCACATTTGTCGCACACAATGCCTTTGTAGCGCACATTTTTGTATTTGCCGCAATAACACTGCCAATCGCGCGTCGGGCCAAAGATGGCTTCGCAAAAGAGCCCATCTTTTTCTGGCCGCAGACGGCGGTAGTTGATGGTCTCCGGTTTGGTAACTTCTCCATAAGACCAGGAGCGAATTTGCTCTGGGGATGCTAAGCTAACGCGCAAGCTACGGAAATCTGTTGTTTCCACGTGGTTGACCTCCCAAATCAAAAGTAAATCTCCGACCCGAGTACGTATCTTTTTGGCGGCGCTACACCCAGGTACAGGGGGCTGCATAAACACGCAAAAGAGCGTTTAGCTATACGCTAACGCTCTTGATGAGATCGTGTATACACATGCACAGTAAGAGTGTACCAACTGTTTTTGCCTTGGCAAAGGGTCTCTTAGCTATTGATAAGCAAAGATACAAATTTGCGATGGTACCTGATTTTATGGATAGGTGCAACTCTTTACGGCAGCAATTCTCAATGCATGTAGTAGAAAATGCCAATGAATCAGCCAAAGGCTGTACCTGCCCCGCCACTCTTTTCCACTTGTTTATTTGTTTATTACCCAGTAAATGAGCTGACGAGTGACTGCCCCCAACCCCCTTCCCCTAGGAGAGGGATAGGGGTGGGGTTCTTTTGTTGGCCAGTCAGGGTGCCAATTCGTACATTTAGAATTACCGCAACCGGGGATCGGCCGACCGCGCGACGGCAAACGGCCGACTGCCGGCCAACTTGGGACGCTTGCATGGAACAGGTTCCTGAGTTAAGTTTGCAAGCTATGTTTGTGGAAGTGCATGTAGGTGATGTGGTGCAGTTGCGTAAGCCTCACCCATGTGGCAGCGATGTCTGGCTGGTCACGCGGGTGGGTGCAGATATTGGCCTGGTTTGCCAGCGGTGTAAACGGCGCGTGATGCTACCGCGTGGTACGTTTAACAAGCGATTGAAAACGATTTCGAGCAGGGGTTCAAGTAACGACGGTGTATGATTGCGGTGTTGAGTGCTTTGTACGTAGTGGCATTGGGGGGGATGTCTGTGTTTGGCCTGTTAGGGCTGATCACGCTGGGGCTTTATTGGCGCTATCGTTCCCAGGGGGTGGTTTTGCCGCAGGGGAGCGAGGCGTTTTTGCCGTTTGTGACGGTGCAGTTGCCCATTTTTAATGAACGGTATGTGGTAGAGAAGCTGATCGAAACGGCCGTTGCCCTGGACTATCCGTGCGACCGACTACAAATTCAGGTGATTGATGACTCGACGGATGATACGACGGAAAAAGCTGCCTCTCTGATAGCCTATTATCAGCAGCAAGGCGTCAACATTTGCCATATTCGTCGCCAGGGGCGGCAGGGGTATAAAGCGGGTGCACTGGCGCATGGGTTGGAAACGGCCGTTGGCGAGTTTATCGCTATTTTTGATGCCGATTTCCAGCCGGGGGCTGACTTCTTGCGGCAAACGATCCCCCATTTTTACCAAAATCCCAGGCTGGGGCTGGTGCAAACGCGTTGGGGACACCTGAATGCCAAACAAACGCTGCTGACGCGCGCACAAGCCATTGCCATGGACAAGCATTTTGTCATAGAGCAAGGAGTGCGCTTTCGCGCCAATCTTTTCCCCAAGTTCAATGGGACGGCCGGTGTATGGCGACGCAGCTGCTTGGAAGATGCCGGGGGATGGCTGTACGACACCGTGTGTGAAGATTTGTGCCTGAGCACCAGGGCTGTTTTGCGGCAGTGGGAGTTTCGCTACCTGGTAGAGGTCGAGTCGCCGGCAGAACTGCCCATGAGTATCACCGCATACAAAAATCAGCAGGCGCGCTGGGCAAAAGGATCTACGCAATGCCTGCTAAAGTACGGCCGTGCGATTGTATCTGCCCACCAGCAAAGCCACCTGGCGCGGCTGTATGCCCTGCTGGCCACTTCGGCCTATACCACAAATATCTTTGTGCTGCTGCTGCTGCTGGTACAGGTTCCGCTAGTTTGTCTCAACTATCGCTTTCCCCCTGAATTCCTACTTTTTGCCATTGCTGGCATTGGCCAGCCGCTGCTTTTCTTGTTAGCGCAGCAAATCCTGTACCGCGACTGGTCACGGCGTATTTTCTTTTTTCCAGCGCTAATGGCAGTAGCCGTGGGGCTTAGCGCCAACAACTCGCGCGCCATTCTGCAAGCCATTTTTGCCAGGCAGCACCCGTTTGTGCGCACGGTAAAAACTGGCGCCCTGCGTCTACCACACTCGTTGGCCACCTATCGCTTCAGCTTTGACCCAATTATTCTTGTAGAACTGGGCATGGCGCTGTATACGGCCGTTGGCCTGCGGGCAGCCGTGCATCACCATAACTTTGGACCACTGTTCTTGCTGGCAACGGCCGTGATCGGCTTCAGTTACGTCTCGCTCAACAGCCTGCGCGAATGGCTCGCGACCTGAATTCTATAAAAAATAAACAAAATGAAAAAATTTTTATTGAAAATTTGCCAATTTTCAAAATTATCCGTTGACATTTATAAATTTTTTTAATATGATATGCGTAGATAGACTGAGGAGCTGCAAAACCATGAATCCCGTTATTGGTAAATGTCCCATTTGCCAGGAAGAGCTGACCGTCACGCGCCTGCACTGCCGCAGTTGCGACACCGCGCTAGAGGGGCAATTTGCCTTGAGCAAGCTGTACCAACTAACACCAGAACAGCTCCAGTTTGTCGAGCTGTTTGTGCGCTGTGAAGGAAAGATCAACCGGATGGAACAAGAGTTGCGCATGTCGTACCCTGCCGTGCGCGCTCGCCTCTCAGAGGTTATCAACGCCCTGGGCTATGCCGTTGGTGAACCAGAAACAAAGCCTGTCTCTGCCGAAACGCGGCGCGAGATTCTGGCTGAACTGAGCGCCGGACATTTGTCTGTGGAAGAAGCGATGCAGCTTTTGCGCGGCAATAGGTAAAGAAAATAGGCGTCGTTCATATTTTTCTGGAAATGGCGCTTTACAATTTCTTGACCGCAGACGGCTGACGGCTGACGGCCAAACTCTAGAGAGAGATTGCGGTCGGCTGTCCGCGGTCGGTGGTCAAAGCCCATAAATAAAGTAAGGAAGGTGTCATGATGTCTAAAGAAGAGCGGCAAGAGATTCTCGACCTGTTGGCAGGCGGCAAAATCAGTGTGGATGAAGCGGCTGCTTTGCTGATGCAGAAAAAGGAACCTGAAACTGACCAGGAAGCGGGATTTCTGGTACAAAACCCTGGCAGCCAAAATGTGACGCAGGAAATGAGCACAGATTTCGTAGCCACAGAGTTGCCTGGGGCGGCGCCTCAGGCAGTGTCTATAGCAGAAGCGGCAACGTCCGTAAAGGAGCCTGCCCAACCTGCAACCAATGACCAACCTGCCTGGCTGCGCGTGAAGGTGCGCAACCTGGAAACGGGCAAAGACAAAGTCAGCATCAACATTCCCGTGCGTATGCTGAAATTTGGCCTTAGCGTGGCAAATCGCTTTGCGCCCGACATGGGCGTAAACTGGCAAGAGCTGCAAGCGATGTTGGACGAAGGTGCTTCTGGTTTGCTGGTAGATGTGCGCGACGACGAAAATCAAGAGCACGTTCAGGTTTATCTGGCGTAGGAGGTGCTGACGTGGCACAAGAATTTTCCCTGGGCAAAGCGCCCAATATCGTAATCACAGCCTGCCATGGCGACCTGGTAGTAAAAAGCTGGGAAAAGCCAGAAGTCCTGGTGAAGGGACAGGACAGCAAAGCGGTAGAAACAGAGGACGGGCTGCAGATAAACAGCAACGGCCGTTTACAGCTTTTTCTACCTGAATACGCCAGCTTGCACGTGGAAAACGCGCGTGGCGATGTGGTGGTGAAGAATCTGCGTGGCATCACGACCCTGCACGACACCGGTGGCGACGTGGTTCTGGTAAACCTAGATCAGGTTACGCTCGGCACGGTTCACGGCGACCTGTCGGCCAAGCACATTAACGGCCGTATCACTGCAGACACCATCTCTGGCGATGCGGCGTTCCGCAATACCGGCAGCCTCTGCTTGCAGCAGGTGCATGGCGACTGCGTGGCGCGCCTGGTCAACGGAGACGTGCAGCTCACAGCCGTTTCCGGCGACATCAGTCTGCGCCAGGTCAGCGGCAACGTCACCATCCAAACCGGCCACCGCGATGCCAACCTGCACTTTCTTAACGGTCTGGTCAACGTAAGCAACATTCACGGCGACGTTCGCCTCTATGGGGCGCTCCGCAGCGGCACACATAACTGCCAGGCAAATGGAGACATCATTCTCCGCTGGCCACTCAACACGGCCGTACAAATCAACGCCCAGGCCAGAGAAGTGCTAAATCGCCTGTTACTCGATGAGGTCAGCGAAATCAAAAGGGCATTTAGCGGACGCAGCGGCAACGGCGATCCCGTGATCAACCTGCAGGCAAACGGCCGTATCGTCCTCAAAGAGCTGCACATTGTCAGCGAAGAGTGGGAAAACTACCAGGCAGACGAACCCGACCTGGACCTGACCTTTGACCTGGAAGGACTGGGAGCACAAATCAGCGCCCAGGTTAGCGAGCAGCTTTCTCGCCTGTCGTTCGAGCTAAAAAACAAATTCGGCCCCGAATTTACGCAAAAAATGGCCGAAAAAATTGCGCAGCGCGCCGAACAGGCTGCCAAAAAGGCCGAAGAAGCGGCCGAGCGCGCGCGTCGCCGCGCGGAAAAGCAGCATGGTGTCCAATTTGGCCCGCGCCCAGGCCGTCCACCCATGCCACCTGTGCCCCCTCGCCCCCCAAAACCACCTAAAGCCAGTGCTGAAGAGCAGCTCAAAATTCTCAAGATGGTTGAGCAAGGGATCATCACCCCAGAAGAAGCCAACACCTTGCTAGAGGCGCTCGAAAATAAATAGGCAATAACAGCAATTTTCGGCATGGGTCGTTTGACCGCCGACGACCGACCGCCGACGCGCTATAAGAGTCATGGCGGTCTGCCGATGGCCGGCTGCAGTCCATTCGTAGTGCCGTTCGTAGTACCGACTTTAGTCGGCCGCCCGCTAAAGCGGTCATTACGAACTTTTCCGCACCGCCCGCACTATTTCAAATTTAGAATGGCTGAGGTGATCACTCCCATGTGGCAACCGCAACTGTTACAGGCTAAACTATACTGTAAAAGCAAACTCCCACAAATTTAGGAAACCTGCGAGAGGTTCCTGACAGAACAGTTGCATCTATGGTGATCACCCAACTGACGCCGCAGTGGCCGCCCAGCGGCCCCCGGCCCATCAACCTGAAATATGACGTGCCGCAAGTAACGGCCTTGCTGGAGCTGGCCTTTAGCGAAAAGCTAGACCCAGAAGGCAGGGAATCTGTGCACACGAGCAATAGCGCTTTCTTCTTGTGGCAGCTCGACCGCGACTACCGGCGTCTGCCTCCAGGCTATGTGTGGCAAGAAGACGGCCGTATCATCGGCAATGTCACCCTCATCAACACCAAAACTCCAGGGCGGCACATCATCGCCAACGTGGCCGTCCATCCCGACTATCGCCGTCGCGGTATTGCCCGCGCCTTGATGGAAGCAGTGCTGGCGCAGGTTCGCGCCCGTCATGGGCAGACAGTAATGCTGCAAGTGTTGAAAGACAACATAAATGCCATCAGGCTATACGAATCTATGCAATTCACGCAAATTGGCGCGATGACGGAATGGCGCAGCAACATTTCTCGTTTGCGCGACATCCCACCCGCCAGCTTTGGCGACGTAGGGACAGAAACCCGGTTAGAAATTCGACCGCTACTGGCCAGCCAGTGGCAGGCTGCTTTTGCCCTGGATAGCCGCAGCCTGAACCCAGACCTGACCTGGCCAGAACCAATTCCTGCCGACTTCTACCGCCAGGGGTTACTGCGCTCGCTGCGCAATTTTTTGCGCGGCTGGTCACAAGAAAGTTGGGTCACGCAAGACAGCGATGGGCAGTTAACCGGCATAGCCACCATCAGCGCCGAGTGGGGCGGCCCGTACACGCTGCGGCTGCGGGTTCTACCTGAACAGCGCGACAAAGTGGCACGGCCGTTGTTGGCCAAACTAATTCGCCGGCTGAAAAATCAGCCCCGCCGCACCGTTGCCATCTATCACCCTGACGATGATGAACCCATGAACCAACTGCTGCACGCAGCCAATTTTTCTCCGAGGCGCACTCTCACCCACATGCGCTATGACGTCACATAAGGTCTAGGGAAAATTGTGTGCGTCTCTTCCAACTAACCAACTAACTAACTAATCAACTTTCCCCAAAAGCCTTAACAGTTACCCGCAACTTTTGAAGGAGTCACCCCATGGGCATTGCCGAAGAACGGATGCAAATTTTGAAGATGATTGAGGAAGGCAAAATCAGCGCCAAAGAGGGTGCAGAACTGATTCGTGCCCTGGAATATACCGGCCAGGAGCAGCGCGCCGAGCCGCTGCGTGGCACCACCCCGGCACGCTGGTTCCGCGTGCGCATTACCGACATGAGCAACGGCCGTAGCAAAGTCAACGTCAACATCCCCATCGGCCTGGTACACGTGGGCCTGAAAATGGGCGCCCGCTTCATTCCCGAAAACGTAGACAGCGCCGCATATCAGCAGGTCATGGAGGCAATCCGCAGCGGCCGTCAGGGCAAGATCTTTGACTTTACCAATGATGAAGAAAATGAACACATTGAAATTTTTGTCGAATAGCTAATTGAGTGCCACATTTAAGAATTTACCGCACAAAAGGCAAAGATCGCAAAGCGTTTCTCTGGCATTTTCTTTGCGTCTTCGCGCTTCAATAAGATTTGTTAGTGAAGTTGACGTTGACTTTATTACGGCCGTTGCTAATTTTGTCCTTCTTTCAGCTAGAGCGATGAGGGGCAATCAATTCCACTCCATATTCAGCTAGCTTCGCGTGCAACAGATCGCGGTCATAGGCCTTGTCACCAATCAAACGCCTGGGCAGGTCTTCTGTGAACCTGGTTTCCAAAGAATGAAATACTCGGTCAAATCGAGATCGCCACACTCTTTTATGTCTTGTACCAGAGCCTTCAGAATGACCACTTTTGAGATAGGTTCTAGACAAATGTTGCCATTTCTGCCAATGATTTTTTGTCAATGTCCGGTACTTGGGTATCCTCTGCCGGATAGCCTACCACCAGTAACAGATACGGCCGTTCCCACTTTGGTCGCACCAAGATCTCATTGAGAAAGTTCATCGGGCTGGGCGTGTGCGTCAGGCAAGCCAGACCCGCCTGGTGTACGGCCGTAATCAAAATGCCAGTAGCAATACCAACCGACTCTTGCACATAGTAGTGTCTTATTTTTTCCCCCTCTTCACTCAGGTTAAAGCTCTGGGCAAAAATCGCTATCAGATAGGGGGCATGCTCCAAAAACGGCTTCTGCCAGGTAGTCTGAAACGGCTGCAACGCATTCAACCACTCTTCTGGCGCACGCCCCCCATAGAATGCGCGTTCTTCCGCTTCTGCCGCTTCACGAATGCGGCGCTTAACCTCTGGATTGCTCACAGCCACAAAGTGCCAGGGTTGCTTATTCGCGCCACTCGGTGCTGTACCGGCAGCCAGAATACAGTGCTCAATGACATCACGCGGCACCGACCGCTGCGAAAAATGACGCACTGAGCGTCGCTGCCGCATCTGCGCATAAAATGCAGCCGCGCGCTGCTGCATTTCCACTTCCGCATAAACCGGGTATTGGCGAAACTGCGCCAGGGGTATAAACTTTGTTTCTGCCATAAAATTATCCATCTGTCCTGAAAATAGCCATTTTCATTTGTCGTGGTGCAGCTTTGCATGCATGATGAACTCCCTTGAAAATGATCGCAGACTTATTCGCTTATTCTTTCCTATTCGTTGTCTGCGCGCCCTTGAAAATAACCGCCAACGGCCAACTTATTCGTTTATCCGCCCCCTTCGTTGCCTGCGCTTTTCATTGATGATGCTGAGCTTATCCTGATGTTGTCACTTGTGAACCGGTAACGCAGATGGACCTGATCTTTCTTTATGGACCGCCTGGCGTGGGCAAGAGTACCGTTGGCCGGCTATTGGCTGCGGCGCTGAACTTGCCATTTTATGACAGTGACGCCGAAATTATAGTACAGGCAGGGCAAGAAATCCCTGCCATTTTTGCCCAGGAAGGGGAAGCCGGCTTTCGCGCGCGCGAAACGGCCGTTGTCACGCAACTGCTTACCCAACCCGCAGGCGTGGTGGCACTGGGCGGAGGGGCACTGCTGAATGAAGTGCTGCGGGCACAGGTAGAGGCTGCCGGGCCGGTGTTGTGCCTGCACGCCCCCCTGCCTGTTTTGCAAGAAAGATTGGGCGCGGCCCACACCGCAGGCGCAGAACGACCGTTGCTGGCTGCCAATCTAGGTGAAAAATTGCCCCAACTGCTGGCGCAGCGCGCCGCCCATTACGCCAGCTTTACCCATCAGCTAGCGGCCAGCGCCGCGCCCGCGGCCGTGGCCTGGCAGGCGCAAATCAGCCTGGGGCGCTTTCTGGCACGGGGCATGGGCACAGGGTACGACGTGCTAACGCAGCCGGGCGGGCTGGCACAGCTAGGGGCGCTGCTGCGCGCGCGCAACCTGCACGGCCCCATCGCCCTGGTGAGCGACGCACAGGTGGCGCACTTCTGGCTGCAAACGGCCGTTGCCAGCCTGCAAGCCGCCGGCTATGCCGTCCACCCTGTGATCATTCCCCCAGGCGAAGCACACAAAACCATCGCCACTGTCAGCCAATTGTGGGAGGCCTTTCTGGCCGCCGGGCTGGAGCGACGCAGCACGGTGGTGGCACTGGGCGGGGGCGTGGTGGGCGACCTGGCCGGTTTTGCCGCCGCCACCTTTTTGCGTGGCGTCAACTGGGTAGGCGCGCCTACGACCCTGTTGGCAATGGTAGATGCCAGCCTGGGCGGCAAGACGGGCGCCGACCTGCCGCAGGGCAAAAACCTGATCGGCGCATTTTACCCACCGCGTCTGGTGCTGGCAGACACAAACACACTGGCCACGCTGCCACCGGCAGAGCGGCGCAGCGGCCTGGCCGAAGTGGTGAAGCATGGCGTGATTGGCGACCCGGCCTTGTTCGACCTGTGTGCGCAAGGGGAAACGGCCGTTGCCCAAAACTGGCCGCAATTGGTCAGCCGCGCTATGGCCGTTAAGCTGGCGATCATTGCCGCCGACCCGTATGAGCAGGGGCAGCGCGCCGCGCTCAACCTGGGACATACAATCGGCCACGCCGTAGAGCTGGCCTCTGGCTATCGTCTGCGGCACGGCGAAGCCGTGGCAATTGGCATGGTAGCAGAAGCAAAGCTGGCCGAGCAAACTGGCGTGGCCGAAAAAGGGGTAGCGCAGCAGATAACGGCCGTATTACGCACCCTCAACCTGCCCACGCAAATTCCTTCAGAGCTAGACCGCCAGGCCATCATTCGCGCCGTAGGCGTAGACAAAAAGCGCCACGCCGGCCAGGTGCAGTTTGCCTTGCCTGCGCGCATCGGCAAAGTCGTGACAGGCGTACACGTACCAGACTGGCAAGAGATGATTCGGGCCTAAAAAAGTAAAGTTGAGCCTGAGAAAAAAGAAGAGGAAAGAGTGAACTGCGCACAATCGTCAATCTCCAGCCCCAATCTCCCATAAAATCGTTTATACTGCTTTTGCGCAACGGCCGTTGCCCCATTTGCGTAAAGAGTGGTAGATTTCTACGGGTTTGCACGCCGTGAAACATAACCAAAAAACCTTCACGTTTCACGCACTATCCCGTAAAATCGCCAAAAATCACTATTTTCAACCCCGAAGCCGCCCTCCCCAAAACAAACGCGGCTTCCCAATACCCCTATCCTATAAGGAGGATTTCTTTATGAGTGGCGTTATGTTAGGCTTCATGGTGGGCTTCATGGCCTGGTTTTTCCTGCGTTATGTGCTCACCGGGTTCTACACCGTAGACCAAAACGAACGCGCTGTCAAAACAATCTTTGGCCGCGCCGAGCGGCTGGGCAAAGCCACCACGCTGGACGACCCCATTGCCGCCCATCTAAACGAAAAAGACAAAGAACGATACGTCTACCCGCTGGTGCGCGTCATTCCCCCAGGCGGTCCCTACTTCAAGTGGCCCTGGGAGCGCATCTACAAGGTCTCCGTTGCCACCGAAACCATCAACATGGCGCTAGACCTGGAAACCCCCACCGCCAACTTCAATGGCACCATGCTAGAGGCTGTCACCAAAGACCAGCTCAACATTGGTCTCAAGGGGCAAATTCGCTACCGCGTCAGCGAGCGCAACATGTACGCCTACCTCTTTGGCGTTAAAAGCCCCATTGTGCACGTGATGGGCTACTTTGTGGCCATTTTGCGTGAACGCATTGCCAGCTTTGAGGCACCCCAAAGCTCCACGCATATAGATGAAGCAGACGATGAACCAGACATTGACCTGGGCGGCGTCTCTATCAACGACCTGCGCAAAAACTTGAACGAAATCAACGATTACATGGAAAAGGAATGTGCCTCGGCTGAAGCGCGCTATGGAGTTGAGTTTGATGCCTCACTGATTACAGCCATAGACCCACCAGACGAAGTAGAGTCAGCACTGGCTGCCATCAATACCGCCTATAACGAAGTTTCCTCCGACATCAGTCTGGCGCGGGCGCAGGCTGACCAGACCATTGTACAGTCCAGGCGAGCGGTCGAAATTGAAACGCTGCGCGCACAGGCAGAGGTGGAGCCGCTCAATATGCTGGCCGCACAGCTGCAACAGCTCAAGCAAAGCGGCCCAGATGTGCTAGAAGCCTATTTGCGCAACGTGCGCCTGGGGCTGTACCAAAAAGCGCGGCAAATCTTTGTGGAGGTGGAATAATGGGTGAGTTACTGTTGGCTGCACCAACGGCCGTTGCCGTTTTCTTCCTGTTCCTGATTGGCGAACCGATTCTCCGCTGGTTCCTGCGCATGTTTGGCCTCTACACCATTGTGGACGAGGGCACGTGCCATGTATACGTCCTGTTCGGCAAGGTCATTGGCGTGCTGCAAGAGCCTGGGCTACACATTCTGCTCTTCCGCATCGGCCCTGGCGCGCTCATTGTCAACTGGTTTGGCAAGCGCCACGTGCTGGATATGCGCCTTGACCAGGTTTACCTGCGCAGCCTGCCCGTGAACTCGGAGGAAGGGGCGCCTATGGGCATTGGCGTCTGGTACGAAATGTACATCAGTGACCCGGTTGCTTATCTGTTCAAAAACACCGACCCACGCGGCTCCCTCTCGGCCAACGTCAGCAGCGCCACCGTGCGCACGCTCAGCAACATGCCCCTGGCCGATATGCTGATGACGCGCCACGTGATGAGCCGTTCTGTGCGCACTGAAGTGTCGCCCAAGTCGCACGAGTGGGGGTACAAGCTCGGTTCGGTCTACATCCGCAAGGTACATTTCCGTGACCGCGCTATGATTCGCCAGATCGAAGAGAAGGTGGTAAACCGCCTGCGGCAGGTCACTTCTGCCATTCGCCAGGACGGGGCCAACCGCGTCAGCATCATCACCAACTCGGCAGAGCGGCGCGCAGCGGTGGAATTTGCCAAAGCGCAGGCCATGCGGCCGCAAATTGTGGGCGCGGCGCTGCAAAAAATCGGCGAAGACCCTGAAGTAGAAAGCGCGATGTTTGAAATTCTGGAAACAGAAAACATCTTAAAGAGTTCTGGTGACATTGTGTTGCTGCCAAAGGGTCAGGGCTTTCTGAAGGAAATGGTTGCCGCAAACACAACGCGGAATTAGGCAACCGCCGACAGCCGACGGCTGAGGACCGACGACCGACCGCAGACCGCGATATTTGGTTACCGTCCACTATCTGCGGTCTGCGGTCATCGGTTTGCGGTCAAATATCCCCTCCAACATCATGATCATGCACACCATTCTCGTCTTACATGGACCCAATCTGAATTTGCTGGGCACACGGGAACCAGAGGTGTACGGCACGCTGACGCTAACTGACATTGATGCACGGCTGCACGAGCTGGCGCGGCGGCTAGGCGTGGAGGTGCGCTCGGTTCAGGCTAATGGCGAAGGGGCGCTGATTGACGCCCTGCATGAGGCACGAGAATGGGCCAGTGGCGTGATTTTTAACCCTGGGGGATACACCCATACCTCGGTGGCGCTGCGTGATGCGATAACGGCCGTTGGCCTGCCCGTACTCGAAGTGCATCTTTCCAACGTTCAGGCGCGGGAACCATTCCGTCATCACTCATACATTGCCCCCGTTTGCGTGGGCAGCATCAGCGGGCTGGGCTGGCGCTCTTACACTCTGGCGCTGACGTATCTGGCGGAAAAGCTCAGCGAGCGCGCAACCTGAAAGAGGGGAGGACTTATGAGCGGCAGACCGGGTTGTTTAGGGGGCATTTTGCGCCTGTTGGCGCTGCGCTGGTTGTTTGATTGGCTGCAAGATAACTTCGGCTTTGGCCGGGGTGGGGTTTGTGGCTGCGGTTGTGGCTTCGTTCTGTTGCTGCTCTTCCTGATTTTTGCCTGTAGCATCGTTACCAGCACAGACTGGTTACAGCTTGGGTTTTAGGGGATGTTTTTTGTGTCTAATTTTCACGTTTCCGCTTTCAGGCAAATAACGTATGAATGTGACATTCGCCGAGATTGTGCAGGCAAGTGAACGAATACGGCCGTTTGCGCATCATACCCCCCTGCGCTACAGCCCATTCCTCAGCCGGGTAAGTGGCGCTGAGGTGTGGCTGAAGCTGGAAAATCTGCAACCCACCGGCTCTTTCAAGGTGCGGGGGGCGCTAAACAAGCTGTACTGGCACAAGCAAAGGCAGCCTGAGACGGCCGTAGTCACCGCCTCAGCGGGCAATCATGGGCTGGGCGTGGCCTATGCCGCACAATCCTGGGGCAACATTACCGCCACGGTTTTTGTGCCCACGAATGCGCCCCAGGCCAAAATCAACAAGCTGCGCCACTTCCCCATTACCCTCATCCAGCAAGGGAAAAGTTACGAGGAGGCGCATCAGGCAGCGGCCGTTTTTGCTGCGCAAACCGGCGCCGTAGAAATTTCCGCCTATGATGACGCCGCAGTCATTGCCGGCCAGGGCACAATTGGCCTGGAAATTTTCGCCGATTTGCCCCAGGTAGAGGTGCTGCTGGTTCCCGTAGGCGGCGGCGGCATGATTGCCGGAATCAGCCTGGTGGCGCGCGCGCTATGCCCCACCTGTTGCGTGCTGGGCGTGCAGCCAGAGGCCAGTCCGGCGGCGCTGCTCAGTTTGCGCGATGGTGTGGCGTATGATCCGTATGACCATGCCCCCACCATTGCCGACGGGCTGGCAGGCGGCTTTGGGCGGTTGCCCTTTGCTCTGACACAAGGGCACATCGAAATTGCCCTGGCGAGCGAAACAGCGCTGCGCCACGCTATTTATACGCTGCTGGCAGAAGAACAACTGGTGATAGAGGCCTCTGGCGCTATTGCCATTGTACCTTTGCTGCGGTCAGAACCGGCGCTCAGAGGCCGGCGCGTTGTATGTGTGCTTTCCGGCGGCAACCTGGACATCTCGCTGTTAAAATCTATCCTCGAACCCTGATTTCCTGTCGTATCTATGTGTTCTCTGTGTCCTTGCTGAATAATTTGCAAAAATAGTCGAAATACGCGCAAAACTGCGACAAAATATGGACAAATCGAAACTGGAATCTGGCGAAACGCTCACTGACCTCTGGCACGGTCATGCGGTTGGCCAAAATCGCATGACGCCGGTGAGAGACAAAAACGCCACTGTCCAGGTTGTAAACTGGCCCGTCGCGCAGGAGTTCTGCTTGCGCCAGGGGTGACAAAACCTGTCTTACGCTAATGGAGGAACTATGACAATGCGCGTGATTATTACAGGAGGCACAGGCCTGATTGGCGCAGCGCTGGCGCAAAATCTGGCTCAGGCTGGCTATGAGGTAGTGGTGCTCAGCCGCAACCCCGGCACACGGCCGTTACCGGCTGGCATCAAAGTGGAAAAGTGGGATGGCAAAACGGCCGCTCACTGGGGACACCTGGTGAATGGCAACAGCGCCATCATCAACCTGGCCGGGGAAAACATTGCCGGTAGCGGTTTTCCGCCAGCGCGCTGGACGGCCGCACGCAAGCAGCGCATTTTGCAAAGCCGCCTGGATGCGGGAACGGCCGTTGTGCAAGCCATTGAACAGGCTACAGAAAAACCAAAAGTGCTGCTACAATCTTCCGCGGTGGGCTACTACGGGCCGCGAGGCAGCGAAATCATTACAGCCGCTGCGCCGGCCGGAAACGACTTTTTGGCAGACGTGTGCGTGCAGTGGGAGCGCGCCACCGACGCCGTTGTGCCAATGGGGGTGCGCCGCGTGCTGCTGCGCACTGGCGTGGTGTTGAGCATGAAAGGGGGCGCGCTGCCCCTGATGGCGCTGCCGATCAAGCTCTTTGCCGGTGGGCCGTTGGGCAGCGGGCAGCAATATGTCCCCTGGATCCACCTGGAAGATGAGGTGCGCGCTATTCGCTTTTTGCTGGAACACGAAGAGGCAAGCGGCCCCTTTAACCTGACTGCCCCCAACCCGCTAACCTACAAGGAATTTGGCAAGGAGCTGGCAGCCGTGCTGAAACGGCCGTTTTTCCTGCCCACGCCCGCCTTCGCCCTCAAGCTGGCCCTGGGTGAAATGGCCACAATTGTGCTAGATGGGCAGCGCGCCGTGCCCGATGGGCTGCAAGCGTTGGGCTTTAGCTTCAAGTACACCCAGGCACGCGCGGCTCTGGAAGATTTGCTACGCACATGACCTACCTGCCCTACATCCTCAACCCGCTGCTGATGATTGTCATGCCCATTTTGCTGGCTTGGTTCATAGCGCGGCGGCTGCGGGTTAGTTGGGGGTTGGCCGGGGCAGGCGCACTGACCTTCATCTTCTCCCAGGTTGGGCACATTCCCTTTAACTGGCTCGTTTTACAGCGGTTTGCGCTGATTCCCACAGACAACCTGACAGCCGTGCGCAATTTGCTGCCATATGTCCTCTTTTTGGGGCTTTCTTCAGGGGTGTTTGAGGAAGGGGCGCGCTACCTGACCTATCGTTACTGGATGCGCGACGCGCGCGCCTGGAGGCATGGGCTGATGATGGGCGCAGGACACGGGGGCATCGAGTCGCTGCTGCTGGGGCTGTTGGTGGCGCTCAACTACGGGGTACTGGCAGCCATCGACCGTGGGACCGTGCAGTGGCCTATTCCTGACGAACAGTGGCCGCTGGTGCAGACGCAGATCACGGCCGTTTTCCAGGCCCCTTGGTATGATGTCATGTTGGGAGCATTAGAGCGGGTATTTGCCCTGTGCCTGCATCTGGCGGCTTCTTTGCTAGTAATGCAGGTGCTGGTGCGCAGGCAGTGGCGCTGGCTGGTAACGGCCGTACTGCTGCATGGAGGCGCCAATGGCATAGCCGTGTTTGCGCTCGTTTACTGGAACCCTTACATTACCGAACTGGCGCTCGCCGTGGTCGCCCTGCTCTGCCTGGGCATCATTTTTGCCCTGCGCACCCCAGAACCAGAGGAACCTCCCCCACCGCCGCTGCCGCCACCACCCACCCTGCCCCAGGAACTACCGCTGACCCGTGACGCCCTGGAAAAAAGCCAGTATACTTATGCAAGAGCGAGGGGAACGGTTCTGAACCATGCCGCAAATCGCGCCACACTGACCGTCGGCAAAAAGGCCAGTGCCCGGTAACAAAGAAACCTCCTTCCCATTTCCCACTAACCACTATCATGATCCATACTGAAAACCTGAGCAAAAAATTTAATGACCACCTGGCCGTAGACCGCCTAACCCTGGAAATCCCCGAAGGGGAGGTGTTTGGCTTCTTGGGGCCAAATGGCGCGGGCAAAACCACAACCGTGCGCATGTTAACCAGCCTGATTGCCCCCACAAGCGGCCGTGCCACCGTCTTTGGCTATGAGGTGGGGCGAGATGACCAAAACATCCGCCGCAACGTGGGCATTCTCACCGAAACCCCAGGGCTGTATGACCGCCTTTCGGCGCACCACAACCTGATGATCTTTGCCAACCTGTATGAAGTGCCAGACCCGACCGGCCAGGTGAAAAAGTACCTGCGCCTGCTAGGGCTATGGGAACGGCGCGCAGACGCCGCCAGCACCTTCAGTAAAGGGATGCGGCAAAAGTTAGCCATCGCCCGCGCCCTGCTACACGAGCCGCGCGTCCTCTTTTTGGATGAGCCAACCTCTGGGCTAGACCCAGAAGCGGCGCGGCTGGTGCGTGACTTTATTGCCGAACTGAAGGAGCAGGGGCGCACCATTTTTATTTGTACGCACAACCTGGATGAGGCAGACCGGCTATGCGACCGCGTGGCCGTTTTTAACACCCATCTGCGCGTTGTGGATACGCCGCGCGGTCTGCGTCAGCAGCTATTTGGGCGGCAGGTGGTGTTTCACCTGGGGGAAGAGGCGGCCAAATGGCAAACGGCCGTTGCCAGCCACCCTGCCATCAAGCACAGCGAAGCCCACGAAAACAAACTCGTCGTCACCCTGGAAGACCCCGAAACCCACAACCCCGAACTCATTCGCCTGCTGGTTAGCCAAGGTGCGCCTATCCGCTTTGTCGGTGAACTGCGCCGCACGTTAGAAGACGTATACCTGCAATTAGTGCGTTAGCAAGAAACATGCCATGCAAAAGATTAAAACCATCATTCACAAAGAATGGGCAGAGGTTTTCAAAAACCGACTCGTCCTTTTCACCGTCATCTTTCTACCGCTGGTGATGATTGCCTTACCTCTGGGCACGCTGGCCGCCATGAACACCTGGAGCGGCGAATTTAACAACGTGCAAGAGCTGGGTGAAATGCAGTTCATGGGTGAACTATGTATCGGGCTGACAGAAATAGAATGCACGCAGATTTACATGCTCAATCTGTTCACACTGATGCTGATGATTCTGCCGGTTATCATCCCGGTGACCATTGCCGCTTACAGCATTGTGGGCGAAAAAACAGCGCGCAGCCTGGAACCATTGCTCGCCACCCCCATTACCACAATCGAGCTGCTGACAGGCAAGATGATTGCTGCCATTGTGCCTGCCATTGGCGCCACCTGGCTCTCTTTTGCCATTTACCTGGCGGGAGCCCGGCTGATGCTACCGCCACGCATTTTTGTCTATCTGGTTGACCCCATGTGGCTGCTGGCCATTTTCGTCGTCAGCCCCTTGCTCACCCTGCTTTCCGTGGCAACAGCACTGATGATCTCTTCGCGCGTATCTGACCCGCGTGTGGCCGAGCAGCTTGCAGGCATGGTTATTATGCCGATTATTTTGCTGGTTCTGGGGCAGTCGGTAGGGTTTATCATCATTAATCAACAGATTGTTGTACTGCTGGGGGTGGGTGCGGCCATTATTGACGTGCTGCTCGTCTATCTCAGCGTGCGCGTCTTCCAACGCGAGATGATTCTAACGCGCTGGAAATAGGATTTGCGCCAGATTTCACTTTTGCGCTATAATCGCGCCGCTGTCCTCCGTATGCGCCAGGCACGTGAAAACGGCCTGGCGTTTGTATGCGGGGCAGTTTTACAAATTCACACACATTCAGACTGGGTTGGGTGTGCTTGTGGCGCGCGCAACGGCCGTTTCCGACAACCGTCATCCCCAAACGGCAATAGCGCGCGTGGGCCGCGCAAGCTCCAAACCAGGAAGAAGAATGTGGAAGGGCGGATTACACGCCGCTAAAACACAAAAAGGAGATACCCCAAATGGCCGTTGTTTCAATGAAAGCATTGTTGGAAACAGGTGTGCATTTTGGCCACCGCACGCGCCGCTGGAATCCGAAGATGAAACCCTACATCTTCACCGAGCGGAACGGGATTCATATTTTAGACTTACAGCAAACTATCGTTTTGATCGAAGATGCGTACAACGTCATCCGCGATACAGTTGCCGATGGTGGCTCCGTGCTGTTTGTCGGCACCAAACGGCAGGCGCAAGATACCATTGCCGCCGAGGCAACACGGGCGCAGCAGCCCTATGTTAATGACCGCTGGCTAGGCGGCACGTTGACGAACTGGCAGACGATCAAACAGCGCATTGATTACTTAAATAAACTGGAAGAGCGACAAAAGAATGGTGACTTTGACCTGCTGAAAAAGCGAGAACGGTTGCGGGTGGAGCGCGAAATTGAAAAACTGAAGCTGCGCCTGGGTGGCATTCGGCGCATGAGACGCCTGCCCGACCTGCTATTTGTCGTAGATGTGGGTAATGAGGAAACGGCCGTGTGCGAAGCCAACATCCTCAAAATTCCCGTCATCGGCGTTGTAGACACCAACTGCAATCCCGATCCCGTTGACTTTGTCATTCCCTCAAACGATGACGCCATTCGCGCCATCAAGCTGATCGCGGGCAAAATGGCCGACGCTGCCATCGAAGGGCTTTCCATGCGCAAAGACATGGCCGAAGAAGAAGTCACCGACATGGAAGGGTACACCTACGGCTCCTTTGACGAGGATGCCTCCGACGAGGACCTGCTGGGCGCTTCCACCCTGGCCAAGCTACGCGATGTTGAAAGCTACGACGAACTTGACGAATACGACCTGGATGAAAATTAAGCATCGCGCCTGATTCATAGCGCTGTGAGGAAGTGCCTCACAATTCCGCCACCGCTGACGGCTGACTGCATCTCTAAAGGTGCATCGCAATCAGTCGTCGGTGGTCTGCCGACAGCCGTCAGCAGTCAGCCGTCAGCGGTCATTTTCAAGGGAGACTTCATGAGCGGTAACGCACCACCACAAATGAAAATGTAGCGCAGGTTACCAAATCTGCACGTATCAACCAGGTTTGGCAACCTGGGCTACACTTACAGTCGGCGGTCGGCGGTCGGCGGTCGGCGGTCATTTTCACAGGAGCAAAAACATGATCACAACTGCAATGGTAAAAGAACTGCGCGAAGCAACAGGCGCTGGTATCTTAGAAGCAAAGAAGGCTCTCGAAGCAACCAACGGAGATTTTGAAGCGGCCGTAGACGCGCTGCGCGCCAAAGGCGCCGCGCGCGCGGCCAAGCGCGCCGACCGCGCGGCCCAAGAAGGGGTAATCGAACTCTATGCGCACCCTGGCAACCGTATCGGCGTTATGCTGGAATTGAATTGTGAAACAGACTTTGTGGCCCGCAATGAGCAGTTCCGCCAGTTGGCCCACGACCTGGCGCTGCACATTGCCGCTTCTAACCCACGCTACCTGAGCCGCGAAGACGTCCCTCAGGAAGACCTGGACCGCGAGGTGCAGGTGCTGCGTGAGCAGGCGTTGGCCGAAGGGCGTCCAGAAGCCATTATCGAGAAGATCGTTTCTGGGCGCGTGAGCAAATTTTATGAAGAAATGTGCCTGATGGAACAACGCTTCGTAAAAGATGAGAAAGTGACCATCAGAGATCTGATTACAGACGCCATCCGCACAACCGGAGAAAATATCGTGCTGCGTCGTTATGCACGCTACGAACTAGGCGAAGCGCTGTAAAGGTACGCGAATTTGCAGGGCGTCACGCGGTTGTGACGCCCTCGTTTTATCTACTGGACAGTGGCATTTTTGTCCGTCACCGGTGTAATGCGCTTTGACAAAATCGCCTTACACACCAGAGGTCAATGCAATTTTCGCCAGACTCCGGTTATTCGTGGACGCTGGCCTTGCGCCCGGCCTGGAGGTAATTACTCAGTTTGGGGTGGGAAGAAGGAGTTTTCAACGATGATTGAGCCACGTTACAAGCGAGTTCTGCTGAAGATGGGCGGAGAGGCGCTTTCCGGCCCTGAAGGATTTGGGATTGATCCGCAGCGCGCGGCCAACGTTGCCGAAATTGTTAAGGGGGTTTATGAGCTGGGTGTGCAGTTAGCGCTGGTAATTGGCGGTGGGAATCTATGGCGCGGTTCGCTGGGCATGAAGCAGGGCATGGACCGCTCAACGGCCGATCACATGGGCATGATCGCTACGGTGATGAATGCCCTGGCGCTGCAAGATGCACTGGAGCGAATCGGCATTGTCACGCGCGTGCAAACGGCCGTAGAAATGCGCACCATCGCTGAACCTTACATTCGCCTGCGCGCCATTCGTCACCTGGACAAAGGGCGCGTGGTTATCTTTGGCGGCGGCACAGGCAATCCCTACTTCACCACAGATACGGCTGGCGCCCTGCGCGCCATGGAAATTCACGCCGATGTGCTGATTAAAGCCACCAAAGTAGATGCCATATACGATGCCGACCCCTTGAAAAAAGCGGACGCGCGCCGCTACGACCAGATTTCTTACATTGATTTCCTCAATTCCCGCCTGCGCGTGATGGACAGCACGGCCGTTTCCCTATGCATGGAGAACAATTTACCCATCGTCGTCCTCAATTTCTGGCAAAAAGACAGCGTGCGCAAGCTGCTCTTAGGCGAAAGCGTTGGCACGACCATTTGTAATGTATAATAGGGTACAATACGGAGGTTCCCATGATCCGCGAACTATTACACGATGCCGAAAGCCGCATGAAGGGAGCCGTGACCTCCCTGGAAACTGATCTGGCAGCCTTTCGCACCGGGCGCGCCTCACCGCAACTGGTCGAGCGCCTGACAGTAGAGCTGTATGGCGTGGAAATGCACCTGAATCAACTGGCCGTCATTTCTGTGCCAGAGCCGCAGCAGTTGGCCATTCGCCCCTATGACGCCAACGCCATTTCTGCGATTGAAAAGGCCATCCTCAAGTCTGACCTGGGCATTATGCCCAACAATGACGGCAAGCTCATCCGCCTGAATATCCCCCGCCTGACCGAAGAACGGCGGCGCGATCTGGTGCGCCTGGTAGCACGACGGGTCGAGGAAGCCAAAGTAGCGGTGCGCAATGTGCGCCGCGATGCGCTACACGACCTGCGTGAGTTCCACAAAGAAAAAATGATCTCTGAAGACGAGATGCACGACGGCCAGGAAGATCTGCAACACCTGACAGACAAGTACATCGGCATGATAGATGAAATCGGTAAGCACAAAGAAGCCGAAGTGATGGAAGTTTAAGGCTAAGGTTGAGATATGGTCAACCGCGCACACCAAAAACCGCTGGATTTGTCGTCTCTGACAATTCCCACGCACGTAGCTATCATCATGGATGGCAACGGCCGTTGGGCCAAAAAGCGCGGTCTCCCCAGGCAGGCAGGCCACCGGGCAGGCGCCGAAAATCTACGCCGCATCATTAACGCCTGCGTTGAGTTTGGCATCAAAATTCTCACCATCTACGCCTTTTCCACCGAAAACTGGGGCCGTCCAGAGCGCGAGGTGCGCGGGCTGATGAAAATTTTCGCCCGCGTACTTGACCAGGAAATTGATGATTTATCAGCCCAGGGCGTTTGCCTGCACCATTTGGGGGACCTGACAGGAGTGGAGCCAGCCCTGCAAGAAAAAGTGCGCCGCGCCATTGAACTGACCAAGCACAATGACCGTTTAATTCTCAATGTGGCGTTTAACTATGGCGGGCGCGCAGAAATTCTGCACGCCGTGCGCGCCATGCTGGCCGATGGAATTAAACCAGAACAACTTACCGAGTCGTTGTTTAGTTCCTACCTGTTTACGGCCGGACTGCCCGACCCGGACATTGTGGTGCGTACCAGTGGGGAACTGCGCATCAGCAATTTCCTCATCTGGCAGGCAGCCTATGCCGAGTACTATCCCACGCCTGCCTACTGGCCTGATTTTGACCGCGAGGAATTATACAAAGCAATCGTGGCCTTTAATCAGCGTGAGCGACGCTTTGGCCTTGTGCCGGATGAAAAATAGTCTTTCAGCTTTATCTGCCAGGTAGCACACTGCCTGGGGTACTGTCTCTCACTTTAGAGAGGGTGGTTTTGCGCAGAAAGCGGAAACGACCAACACAGACAAAGGTCAAAAGCATCTTACGCCCAAACCGTTACCATACTCACCCCCAAACCAGGCTATGTTTTTGCAACGTGCGCTCGTTAGCTTTACGTTAGGCCCCCTGGCCCTGATTGTCGCCTACCTGGGGGGGTGGTTCTATTTTGTGCCGGTTGCGGCGTTACTGCTGGTAGCCACGGTTGAATATGCACAGCTCATGAAGCAGCTGGAGCTGCCGGTTAAGCCGTGGTTGCTGGTAACGGCCGTTTTCCTCATTCACGCGACGGCGCAATGGCTACCGCCACAATATCTGCCTGCTGCCCTCGCCGTCTCCCTGGGGCTGGCGCTCGCTACCTCCCTGTTTTTTTACGAACAGCAACATAATCGCACCGTACTGCTTACCTGGATGGCTGCCTCCGTGGGAGTTATCCTCTTTGGCTGGCTGGGCAGCCATTTCTTCCAATTGCGCAACCTGAGCGAGATGGCTTGGCAATGGACGATTCTGGCTCTGCTCAGCACCTGGTCGGCTGATTCGGCGGCTTACGTGGTCGGCCGTTTTCTCACAGGCAAATTCATCCTAGGACGGCACAAACTCTCGCCACACCTCAGCCCTAACAAAACCGTTGAGGGATACCTGGGTGGCATTCTCCTGGGCACATTGCTTACCGTTATCTTTGGCCAACTGCTTCAACTCCCCATCTATGCGACATTGCTAACGGGATTGCTCATTTCCACCCTCTCCACCATAGGCGATTTAGGCATATCTCTGCTCAAGCGCGAAGCCAAAGTCAAAGACTCCAGCAGGATTTTTGGCGAACATGGTGGCGCGCTGGATCGAATAGATTCACTGCTTTGGTCTGTGACGCTAACCTATTACCTGGCCACCCTGATTTTTTAATATTTCCCATTCCCAATTCCCACTGATCACGCAAAAGGAAGGCAAGCATGAACAAATTTGTGACTATCGAACGCTTCATTCTGGACAACCAACCGCAAACGGCCAAGGGCGAATTAACAAGCCTGCTATACGACATCGCCCTGGCGGCCAAAATCATCTCCTATAAAGTAAACCGCGCTGGCCTGCAAGACATTCTTGGACGTGTAGGCAGCACCAACATCCAGGGTGAAGATCAGCAAAAGCTCGATGTATTCGCTGACCGCATTATCTTTCAACTGTGCGATCACCCAGGGCGCGTATGCGTGATGGCCTCGGAAGAGCATAAAGAATTGCTACACATCCCCACCCACTACGAAAAAGGCAACTACGCACTCGTATATGATCCACTAGACGGTTCATCCAACATTGACGTGAACGTCAACATCGGCACAATTTTTGGCATTTATCGCGCCAAAAATTGGGAAGAACGTGGCCGCAAAGAAGATGTGTTACAGCCAGCGCGGGCGTTGGTAGCTGCTGGCTACGTCCTTTATGGCTCCAGTACGATGATGGTTTATAGCACGGGACAGGGCGTGCATGGCTTTACCCTTGATCCGGAACTAGGGGAGTTTTTGCTTTCCCACCAGGATATTCGCCTGCCAGAACCGCCAGCATATTACAGCATCAATGCTTCATACTATCATTATTGGACACCCCAAATGAAGGCATATGCGGATTGGCTGCAAGGTCACGAGGTCGCTAACGCTCCTAAACCCCTAAAGTTGTCGGCGCGCTACATTGGCTCACTGGTGGCCGATTTTCATCGCAATTTGCTGTGCGGCGGCATTTTTGCCTACCCGGCGGAAGTCAACAAACCTGAGGGCAAAATACGCCTGTTATACGAGGCTGGCCCGCTTTCGTTCCTTATCGAGCAGGCGGGCGGACGTGCCTCAAACGGCCGTGAAAACATCATAGATATACAGCCAACCACCCTGCACCAGCGCACACCCATCTTCATTGGCAACAGCTATCTGGTTGAGCAGGCGGAAAAGTTCTTACAGAGAATGTAAATAACCACATGGAGAAATCCGCAGTGACCACTTTAGCGGGCCACCGACTAAAGTGGTCACTACAAACGACAAACTACGCCTGACCGCGCCATCGTATCCCTGGAAATGGTTCATCCTCGCTAGAAACGGCACCAGACAAATTTCTGACCGCCGACCGCCCATACCTGCCAAAACCACAGTCGGTGGTCAATACAGCCCTATAGCCGAAATGAGAATTGCTGATCACCAAACCGCCAAACAATCAGATTGACGATGCGATCCTGTCATGCTATACTTGCAATGTCCTTGAAATGAGCGAGCCAACTCCTCGTCGGTCGAAAGAATTACTTGATCCAAAAAGCATTGGCCTTAATTCACCCCCAAAAGCAGTGCGCTAACCACCAGCAACCGTTAGTCAACAGGCTATACTTGCCTGTGTAACTGCCTTAACACGTAGATCGCGCCTTGCCTCTTTGACAACTCTGGTAAGTAACTGTTCAGGCTACTGGCTTTCTCGATGAAGCTCCGCTCAGGTGAAGCCCACTCACATACCCAAGCAACGCGATGGTAGCTCATCATCATATCTACGTGGGATTCATCTCCAGGCTGCACGTTTAGTATGGATGGTTACCCCCATTAGAACGTAACAAAATGCAAAGGAAAAAGTGGCAAAGTGGGCCTGGCCAGCGCAGCTTTCTCCCAAGAGGGAGTAGTTCTGCTTTCCCATTTTGTCATCAGCGTTGATCAGCGATTGGGCATGGTTGCCTTACCTGAAGGTGCATCTGCCTGATGCTGCCCAGGTAATTCTGCTGTTAACCAGCCCACTTTGAAAACAAGAGACTTGATACGTGGGGCACACCATCACGAATGGAACCATCACGCAGGCTACCAAACCTGCACGCACTAGGTTTGGTAAGCTGGGCTACACTTACAAACGGCCGTCGGCAGTTGGCGGTCATTTTCAAGGGGGCCAAACGGCTTAACTTTCACCGTGTAGGTGAACACATCAAAAAAAGAATACGTGGAGAAACCTCATATGAATATCGCCGATCTAACAGCGAAGAAGCTAAATGAACTCCGAGATATTGCGCGGGAGATGGAGATTGCCGGTTTTAGCACCATGCGCAAACAGGAGTTAATTTACCAAATTTTGGCTTCTAAAGCAGAAGATAAAGGATTAGAATTTCGTGGCGGCGTCTTAGAAATCGTAGAAGAAGACAAACAGGCCATTGGTTTTCTGCGCACGGGCAACTATTTGCCCGGACCGGATGACATTTATGTATCCAATTCGCAAATTCGGCGCATTGGCCTGAGAACGGGTGACGTCGTCATTGGTCAGGTGCGTATCCCAAAGGATAGCGAAAAATACTACAGCTTGCTGCGCGTAGAAGCGGTAAATGATGCACCACCCGAACTGGCTAAAAAACGTCCTCGTTATGAGACGCTGACCCCTATCTTCCCCAATCGCAAGCTAAAGCTAGAAACACGGCCGAATATTTTATCTACACGTCTGATTGATCTCATCGCACCGATTGGTCGAGGTCAGCGCGGCCTGATCGTTTCGCCGCCAAAAGCAGGAAAGACCACGGTCCTAAAAGATATTGCCAACGGCATCTCAGAAAACTATCCAGAAATTCACCTGATGGTAGTGCTGATTGGCGAACGGCCGGAAGAAGTCACCGATATGCAACGCTCCATTAACGGGGAGGTCACCAGTTCCACCTTTGATGAACCGGTGAAACAGCATTGCAAAGTGGCAGAAATGGCGCTGGAGCGCGCCAAACGATTGGTGGAAATGGGCCAGGATGTGGTCATTCTGTTAGACTCGATTACCCGCCTAGCACGCGCCTATAACCTGACGGTGCAGCCCAGCGGCCGCACGCTCTCCGGTGGTTTAGACCCGACGGCGCTCTATCCTCCCAAGCGCTTCTTTGGTACAGCACGTAACCTCGAAGAGGGGGGTAGCCTGACGATCATCGCCACCTGCCTGGTAGACACGGGCAGCCGCATGGATGACGTGATTTATGAAGAGTTCAAGGGGACGGGCAATATGGAGCTCTTGCTCAGCCGCCGGATGCAGGAACGGCGCGTCTTCCCTGCGTTTGACATTGAGCGGTCGAGCACGCGGCGTGAAGATTTGCTGATGTCTGGCGACGAGTTGCAACGCGTCTACATGATGCGGCGGATGTTGGGGCACCTGATGGATACACCAGGGTATGACATTACCAGCGCTACGGCCGCGGTGATGCAACGCCTGCGCGCCACCAAGAATAACTATGAGTTCCTGGAAACGTTGACGAAGGATATGTCTTAGGGCAAATGAAGCTGCGCAAAATAGGGCTTGACAAAAAGCAAAAAAGCTTGAGTTGTCAGCAATGGTCTCAGGGGTGATCAACTGGTGAGCCTGTCTGCCTTAACGCAAAATAAGTGACATCTTCAGAGGATAGGCTGGCCCAGATGGCCGTTTTTGCCGGTAGGCGAGTTTGTGGTATACCTGAGCAGGTAGCAGAGGTTGGTTATTTGAGCGGTTAGCAACAACCCAATCTACCAACAGCTGCCTGAATCAGGTAAATATGATGAATAATACGTCTGGCATGTGGCAAAAAGTCGGCGGGCCATTGACGCTGGCTTTGGTGGTTTTGTTTTTTTGGGGTGGATGGCAGCTAAACCGGGCTGATTCTGTGGCGGAGGGGGAGGAAACGACAACAGCCGTTTCCTCCCCTGCCTCCTCTGCTACAGCCGAACCAACCTATGCTCCTGGTGTTTTGCCCATTCTCAGCGACATTGGCCTGGCGCCAGAACCCAAACCCCTTACTTACCAGGGAAAGCTGCCCCAGCATGAGCTGCAAACTTACGTCGTCAAGCGTGGCGACACGCCAAACGCCATTGCCGCCATGTTTGGCATTCAGCCAGCAACCCTGCTTGGTGGCAACCCACGCCTGAGCGAAGAGTCTAACCTGCTACAAACCGGCTTCGAGCTAATTATCCTGCCTGTTGATGGCGTCTTACACGACGTACAGCCAGGTGAAACCGTTGAGAGCGTAGCTGCACTCTATGGCGTTTCTGTAGACGCCATCATTGGGTATGCCCCCAATAATCTTGAGTTTCCCTATCGTCTTTACCCGCAGACGCAGATCATGGTTCCCGGCGCCGTGCGCGAGGTATTCGTCTGGAATCCTCCATCTCTAGAATCGGTGCGCGGCGTTTCTTGGGAAGGGCGCAACGTGCGCCCCCTAGTTGTGGGCACGGGCACATTTATCTTTCCCGTCAACTCGCGTAACTACAGCCAATACTACTGGTATGGCCACCGTGGGCTAGATATTGCCTTGCCAGAAGGCAGTAGCGTTTTCGCCTCAGACACGGGCACCGTCACCTACGCCGGCTGGAACACCTATGGCTATGGCAACCTGATTGTGATCAATCATGGCAATGGGCACGAGACATTCTACGCCCACCTTAGCTCGATCAATGTCTCGCCAGGGCAAATTGTATACCAGGGCAACTTGATTGGACTGACGGGCAACACGGGCCAATCTTCCGGGCCACACATCCATTTTGAAATTCGCCTGAACGGCAACCAGGATGATCCTTGCTGGTACCTGGGGTGCTAAAGTTGTGCGCTGTTTTGCGCCCGCGCCAGCAACATGCGGTCACGCAACTGGCCGCAGCCAGCCTGAATGTCTATGCCACGCCGCACGCGCACGGTGCTGCTAACGCCGTAAGCGGCCAGCACTTCTTGAAATTTGCGCACGCGCTCTGGCGAGGAAGGTTTGCCCCCATAGCCGGCAGTTGGGTTCAGCGGGATCAGGTTCACATGGCACAACATCCCCTGCACCAGTTCCCCCAGCTTTTGCGCCTGTGCAACTGTGTCGTTTTCGCCGTTGATCAGCGCCCACTCGAACGTGATGCGGCGATGTGTCTTTTCCACATAGTAGCGACAGGCGTCTAGCAGTTCGACCAGGGGCCATTTGCGGTTGATGGGGATGAGTTTGTCGCGCTCGGCATCGGTGGCGGCGTGCAGGGAAACGGCTAACGGGGTCTGGCGCTGCTCGTCGGCGTAGCGGCGCATGGCAGGAACCAGCCCCACGGTAGAAATGGTGATTTTGCGCGCCCCCAGGTTGAAGCCGTTGGGGTCGGTCAGGCGGTCAACGGCCGTTACCGTATTCTCATAATTGTGCAGCGGCTCCCCCATGCCCATCATGACGATGTTGGTCACATGTTCGGCCGTTTGCGCCAGCTCACGGGCAAAATAGAGCACTTGCGCCACAATCTCCCCCACCGTCAGGTGGCGGAAAAAGCCCATCTGGCCAGTGGCGCAAAATACGCAGCCCATGGCACAGCCCGCTTGCGTGCTGATGCAAAGCGTGCGCCGCTTATCGTACTTCATCAGCACACTCTCGATATACTGCCCGTCGTGCAGTTGAAAGAGGAGCTTTTTCGTCTGCCCATCGCTGGAGTGCTGCTCATCCACCACAGTGCCCACGCCCAGGGTGGCAGATTCCTCAAGCTGCGCGCGCAGCGCCACCGGCAGGTTGCTCATGGTGGCAAAGTCTGGCGCGTACTGCCTGTACAGCCAATCCCAGATTTGTGCCGCGCGAAATTTGGGCTGGCGCAGGGTTTCGGTCACCCATTGCGTCAGGGCGGGTTGGTCTAACTCATACAGGTGGATGCGGTTCATAGGACGGCCGTTAACTCCACAATATCCGCAAATATCAAGTCAGGATAAATGCCCAGTTCCGCCACATCGGCGCGCGTACTGATGCCAGAAAGCAGCAAGATGGTGTGTAAGCCGGCGTTTTTCGCCCCCAAGATGTCCGTCGTCAGGCGGTCGCCCACCATGGCGGTGTTGGCGGGCGTGCCCCCCAGCCGCCGCATCGCCTGCTGGAACATGATGGGGCCGGGTTTGCCAATGAGCGTTGGCTCAACGCCGGTAGCTATCTGGATAAAGCCGATGAGTGCGCCGGCGCCAGGCAGCGGGCCAAGCTCGCTGGGAAAGGAGGGGTCTGGGTTTGTGCCGATGAAGCGCGCCCCTTTGTGCACCGCCAGCGCACCCATTGCCAGCTCTTTGTAGGTGGCGTCGCGACTAAACCCTACCACCACCACGTCAGGACGCGCGCCATCGCGCACCTGCGTGGCGCTGAGGATGGGAAATCCCTGCGCCGTGATCGCATCGTGTAGCCCTTTTTCGCCAACGACGTAAGCGGTTACGGCCGTTTGCCCATCATACGCCTGGCGCAGATAAGCGGCCGTTGCCTCTGCCGAGGTGACGATGTGTGCTGGGGGCACGTCTACGCCAAAGCGGGCTAATTTTTCGCTGTACATTTCCGCCGTTTTTGTGGCATTATTCGTCGCCAGCATGTAGCCCATTTGCCGCTCTTTCAGCGTGGCAAACAGTTCAGCCAGCCCCGGCATGGGCGTTTCGCCGCGCCATAACACGCCGTCCATGTCTAAAATCAGGTTTTGGATGTGTGCAAGTGGTTTACTCATGCCACTAAGTATAGCGGATGTGACCGGTTCTGGTAACGTTTAGCAGCGTGGCACATGGATTACACAGATGGGCAGGGTTCATCTTCTCTGGAAACGAATTTCTGACCGCAGACGGCTAACGACAGCCCACCCATCGGTGGCAAAATCGCGGTCAGTGGTCGTCGGGCCACTGTTTGCCGTGCCGCTGCTGTGGCTGGCGTTTTGGCTGCGCCTGCGGGGGCTGTTTGGCGACAGCTTTCATGCCGATGAGGCGCTGTTTGCCACCTGGGCGCGCTATATTGCCACCTGGCAAGACCCGCTGCTGCTGATCCAGGCGGTTGATAAGCCGCCGCTGGCTTTTTACCTGCAAGCCCTTTTTTACCCGCTGTTGGGGCCGGTAGAATGGGCGGCGCGTCTGCCCAATTTTATTGCCTTTTTGTTGCTGTTGCCGTTAACGGCGCAGCTGGCGCGCAGACTATATGGCCGGCAAACGGCCGTTTCCCTCACCCTGCTCTTTCTCGCGCTCTCTCCCTATGCCATTCAGTTTGCTCCCACCGCTTTTTTAGACCCGCTGTGGGTGACGCTGGTTGTGACAGCTATGGCAGTCAGGAAGCCGGGCTGGTCAGGCGTGCTGTTTGGCCTGGCGCTGGCAACCAAATATCAGGCAGCTTTGTTTGCACCGCTCATCCTCTTTTTGCTCCTGCGCCCGCCCGGCGCAGCGCGCCCTTTGCATCTGGCGGTGCGCTGGCTGGCAGGCTGCCTGCCCATCCTGTTCTTGCTGTTGGCCTGGGAAGTGGCCAGAGGCGGTGCATTTACCCTGTGGCAAGCGCAGATGCAAAACTACGGCGGGCTGCGGCTGGCCTGGTCTTGGGAGCTGTGGCCGCGCCTGCTGGCCTGGCTGCGGCTGGGGCGCTGGCTGTTTGGCGCGGTGACGCTGGCGCTGCTGTTTGCCGGGAGGGTGTTGCTTTCTATAAAACGAAATTCAGGCGAAAAAGCGCGCAGCACGGATCGGCTCCTGATTGGCTTTGGCCTGGCTTATTGGCTGCTCCATTGGCTACTGGCCATACCCACCTGGGATCGCTATTTGCTGCCGCTTTTGCCCCTCACGGCCGTTCTGCTGGGACGACTGACAACACAATGGGCGCCTACCGGCCAACTGCGGCGACAACTGGCGCTCAGCGCCCTGCTGCTGACATTAATGGTCGGTCCGGCGTGGCAGGCACGCAACGGCCGTTTGCCCATTGGCTTTCAGCCAAACGCAGACCACGGCGCGCGCGCCATTGCCGCTTATCTGGCAGACGCCCCTTATGGCACGGTGCTGTACGACCATTGGTACAGCTGGCAGTGGCGCTACCACTTGTTCGACAAAAACGTGTACGTCAGTTGGGTGGCGCACCCGCAGGCGTTGGCACGTGACCTGGCTGTTTTTGGCCGCAACGGGCAGCCGCGCTACCTGGCGCTGCCAGCGGACGCGCGCGCACTCCCCTTTCGCCGCGCCGTGCAGGAAGCTGGCTTTTACCTGGAAGCTGTGGCCACATCCGGTACAATCGTGTTATATGTGGTAAAAGCTGACGGCTGACAAGGAGCAACGCAATGCGGATTGCCACCAATGGGATTGTCTTTAATGAATATACGAAAGTTTTGCTCATGCAGCGTGATGACACGCGCACCTGGGCCATTCCAGGGGGGATGTTGGATGCCGGCGAGCTGCCTACGGAAGGGGTCGTGCGTGAGGTGCGCGAAGAGACGGGCATTTTGGTGATGCCGGTACGCCTGGTGGGCGTCTATCACCTCACCAGCTTGGAGAGGGGGTCTTCGCTGCTGTTTGCTTTTCGCTGCATTCAGCGCGGTGGCGAGATCGAGACTTCAGATGAATCGCCACAGGTGGGCTGGTTTCCCACACGGCCGTTGCCCACTTTCATGCTCGATATGCACCGCCAGCGCATCCGCGACGCCTTTACCCATCCAGGGGGCCCCCCCGTTCTGGCGCACCAGCGACTGACGCCGCTGCATCGGCTGGCCTTTTTCTTCATCCGCCACGTGTACTATCGCTACAAGGATTGGCGCCGCGCGCAGCGGGGCGAGCCTCCCTATCGGGAACCACCTGGCTGGCAAACGGCCGTTACTGTCATCTTGCGCAACGAGGCGGGGGCGGTGTTGTGGCTCAAAGAGGCCGCGCAGGCTGCTTATCACCTGCCGGGCGGCGACGTGCCGGAGAAGGAAGCCCCCTGGGAAACGGCCGTAGCCCTCCTCGCACGCACACTGGACCTGCGCAGCGAAATCACCCACCTGAGCGGTGTCTACGTCACAGACGGACAAAACCGCCTGACCCTGACCTTTACGGTGCGCGCCGTGGGAGGCACCCTCCAGCCACCTGCGGGAATTGAGTACGCTTACTTCGCTCCTGGTATAGAACCGGACGCCTGCCTGCCAGCCCATCTGACACAGGTGCAAGATGCCCAGGTGCCCGGCTATGCCACGCAATTCAGGCGACTGGCAGCGTAAACGCCCGTCGGGGGATCCAATGGGCGGGCGATTAACCAGCGCCCCGTCAACGGGGCCTGTCGCCGCGCACGCACCCGCGCACGCACACGCCCGGTTCAGCGGGCGCCGCTCTTTAGCCGGGGGAATTTATCCCCCGGCGCCCATCCCCCATTAAGAATAACCAGCAAGCCTTGACACAGTGGGCCCGGTTCATAAAATAAGGTCACTGTGGGCAAACATCAAGCTGGAAGCCGGACTTTTCACCCAAGCAGCAACGGCCGTTCCGCCCGAAAGCCCGGTCTCTCCAGCCCATGACGCCCCAACCAACTTCATCAGCAGCATAGATTCGTACTGGTTCGTACCGCCTGCGGCAACAGGCTTACGGCCTAAACCACCGGTTTGGAACACAAACATGATTACAGTCAACCAGCTCAGCAAAGCCTACGGCGCTGTCCAGGCCCTGCACGACGTCAGCTTTCAAATTGGCGCCGGCGAAATTGTCGGCCTGCTCGGCCCAAACGGCGCTGGCAAAACCACTCTCATCAAAATTCTCACCGGCTACCTGCAACCAGACAGCGGCCAGGCAACCATAGACGGCCTGGACGTGCTCACCCACCCTCTGGAGGTACAGGCGCGCATCGGCTATTTGCCCGAAAACGCCCCCCTCTACCCGGAATTGAGTGTGCAGGCCTACCTGAAGATGATGGCCGACCTACGCCAGGTGCCGCCGGAACAGCTTCAGGCGCGTATTTCTGCGGCCGTGTTTGCCACCGGCCTGAGTGAGCACCTGACGCGCCCCATCGGCCAGCTAAGCAAGGGGTATCGCCAGCGTGTGGGGCTGGCGCAGGCAATTTTGCACCAACCCCGCCTGCTCATTCTCGATGAACCCACGGTAGGCCTGGACCCCACGCAAATTGTGGAAATTCGCCACCTTATTCGCCGCCTGGCGCAGCATAGCACGGTGCTTTTCTCCACGCACATCCTGCCAGAAGTCGAGGCGCTGTGTGACCGCGTGCTTATCCTCATGCGCGGCGAAGTGAAGGTAGACGCGCGCCTGGCGGAGCTGGCCAGCGCCAACCGCGTCCTCCTGACCCTGGAAGGCAAAACGGCCGATCCCACTCCTACCCTCGCTGCCCTGCCCGGCGTTACCCAGGTGGAAAAGCTGCCCAAGGCAAACGGCCGTGTCACCTATCGCATTCACGGCGCCAACGGGGCCGACCTGCCCCCCACCATCTACCAGGCTGCCGCCAGCCACGGCTGGCCCCTGCGCGAGCTGCGCCAGGAGACGCAAACGCTGGAAAGCATCTTCAGCCAGCTAGCCGGATGAGGGGAACGGGCAACTCAAATCGTCCCCAACAGGGTTGACCGCAAACCGCTGATGGGAGACCACTGACCGCTGACCGCTGGTTTGTTTGATGGTTGGTTAATTGGCTGGAAACCAACCACCTAACCAACTAACCAACCAGCCAGCCAATCAGCCAACTAACCAACCAACCACTCATGACCCAGCGCAAAAAACTCATCGAAGTCGCCCTACCCCTCGAAGCCATCAACGTTGCCAGCGCCCGCGAAAAATCCATTCGCCACGGCCACCCCAGCACCCTGCATTTGTGGTGGGCGCGCCGCCCCCTGGCCGCCGCCCGCGCCGTCATCTTCACCTCCCTGGTAGACGACCCCGACGACCCCGGCGCCCCGCCCGATTTCGTCGCCGCCTGCCGCGAGCTGCCCCGCGGCAAGAATGCCGCCGCCAACGACACGCCGCGCCAGCGCCTCTTTGACTTCATCGAGCGGTTGGTGACGTGGGAAGCGACCACCGACGAGAGCATCCTCAACACCGCCCGCGCGCTCATTCGCCTCAGCACCGACGGCAACCCGCCGCCCCTGCTCGACCCCTTCGCCGGCGGCGGCTCCATCCCCCTGGAAGCGCAGCGGCTAGGATTGAGAGCTTACGCCAGCGACCTCAACCCCGTCGCCGTGATGATCAACAAGGCGCTGATCGAAATTCCGCCCAAATTTGCCAACCGCCCGCCCGTCAACCCCCGCGACAACGTTCGTAGCACTGTTCGTAGTGCTGTTCGTAGTGCCCACTTTAGTGGGCAAGAGCCGGCTAAAGCCGGCACTACAAACCCAAACACAAACACAAACCTACCGCTACAGCACGAGTGGAAGGGGGCCGCCGGCCTGGCCGCCGACGTGCGCTACTACGGCGCATGGATGCGCGACCGCGCCTGGGAGCGCATCGGCCACCTCTACCCCCCGTATGTAGTGCCCGCTTCCAGCGGGCCAGCCCGCACGCCTGACGACGAAACCGTCATAGCCTGGCTGTGGGCGCGCACCGTGCGCTGCCCCAACCCCGGCTGCCGCGCAGCCATGCCCCT
>CALEAD010000034.1 GCA_937943625.1 uncultured Anaerolineae bacterium
GCAATTATCGGAAGCAGTGCGGCAACGGCGCGGGGGGGGGTGGGGAGGTACGTCAACTGCGTTACGGCCGTGTTGCTGTACATCACGTCTCCCAGGGCGTTTGCTACCAATACACCCTCTGCCAGACCGTCGAAAACGCTCCAAGAAAGCGCTGAAGCCAGATTTTCGTTCATAACCTCCAGATACACCTTCGCACAGCTATCTACTTGCTGTACGCAATGCTTGCCAGACGGGCGAATTCACTCTCTCAATTCACCTGATCCAGGCGGCGCATTTCTGCCGCCATTTCCGTGATCTCGCGGATATCGGTGAAACGCTGCGTCTTATCAGAAACGACGCCAACGGACAGACGCATCAGTGGGCTGATTGTGCCATCTGGCATTTCGATTCCTCCCTGTTCCCGGTGGATAAAGTTGTAATGGGACTGGACCCCTTCGTTAAAACGGCTGCGCAGCGTTTCTACCATGCCTGAGACGTTGTTGCTGCGCGTGATAATAATGAAGGTGTCATTGCTGGCGTGCCCAATAAAGTCATTCAGCGTTCCTTTGGCGTCTACAACCTCGTTCAATATCATGCTGGCAAAGCGCAGCACTTCGTCACCAGCCACAAAGCCGTACACATCATTGAAAGGGGCCATATGCTCAATGCCCAACAAAATGAGTGACCAATCCTTGCTGCGCATGAGTTCACGTAACTGATCCTCAATCAGCCTGCCGCTGGGTAGGCCCGTTTTGGGATCGGTCATGTTCAGGCGTTGGTGGGTGCGAATGGCGGTGCGCACGCGCAATTTCAGCTCTTCGATGTCGAAGGGCTTGGTAATGTAATCATCCGCCCCCAATTCCAGCCCGGCAATGCGGTCGCTGCGCTCATCGCGCTGGGTGAGGAAGATAATGGGAATATGGCTGGTGCGCGTGGTTGTGCGCAGCTCACGGCAAACGGTGTAGCCATCCATGTCGGGCAGCATAATATCCAGCACAATCAGGTCTGGCAGCTGTTTGCGGCACTGTTCCAGAGCATCGCCACCGCGCGCCGCCACTTCTACCTGGTATCCTTGCCCGGTAAAGAAGATGCGCAGCATGTTTGAGATATCAAAATCATCTTCTACAACTAAAATTCGGCCGTTGCTCATGAGCTTCTCCCTTTGCTTGCCACAAGGGTACTAAATGATTAGCAAATCGTCTGTGAATCTGTGGTTGATGTGGGCAGCCGTAAATGGTATGCACGCACTCGGGCAATATCTTCCTCAGATACTGCCTTTTCAAAGCTACGGAACCCGCCCAGCTTAAAGCCGTGCTTTGTGGCGATTTTATCAATTGTGAGAACTTGTGACAATTTTATGTCTTTACCCAGGGTGTAGGATTCGTAGCGCTGTTCCAGCGCCAGCGCCATAGTTTCCGCCATGCAAGCATAGGCCATGCGTGGGGGAAAGCCAAAGTTGAAACCAAAATCTACCGCACCCGGCACTTCAACCATGCCCCCCTCAATTACCAGGACATCTGGCCGCCGGGTTGCCACCTGACGGGAAACATCACGCGGTCGCGCCACATCGCACACAACGGCCCCCTGGCGCAGGTGATGTGCCTCAATAACGGCGTCTACGGCGCTGGTGACGGTAATGACCAGGTGTGCCTGGGTCAGCGCGCTCATCTCGTTGCTGATGGTGACCTGGGGGCAGCCTGTGGCGCGCGCTTTTTGCGCCACGTCTTGCAGTTTTTCCTGACGCCGGCCAATGAGTAGCAGGTGGGCACACTGGGGCGCTAGCATTTCGGCGCAGACTGCGCCAATGGCTCCCGTGGCGCCAACAATGGCCACGCAGCTTTGGGCTACGGGAATGTGCAGTTGCTGAGCGGCGGCGATGATGGCCTGTACGGCCGTTGCTATCGTGTAGCTATCCCCCGTTGTCACCGGAACCTTCAAGCGTTGGGCAATGGTGATGCCCCCGTCCCCCACGACTGAGGTAAAGGCGCCCAGCCCCAGCAATTTTGCCCCCAGTCGCTCGGCTAGCCTGCCCGTTTGCACAATTTTGCCGTAGGCGACCGCCGGCGGTACGGACATCATACGCGCCGGCGTCAACGGACAGGCCACAAACCAGCCATGCAAGAAACGGCCGTTGGCCGCAGACTGTATGCCCTTAATTTGCGAAATAAACACCGGCGGGAAAAACAAAGACAGGAAATCAATCAACCAAACCGGCAGCCTCCCCAGCGCCGGATACTTCCGGCTCACGTCACGCTTTGCATCAATCGGGTGAATGATAAAGGCAAAATTATCCTCGGTTTTCATAACAGGACTGACCTTACCAGGCAGCCGCTAAGATTTGGCGCGGGGGTACAACCTGGGATAAGGATATCGTTCGCGAAGGGTGTGGTGATCACTATCTTCATAGTACACATTCTTGGTAATATGCTGGCGCTCGCTAGATGCCAGCAAGACCACATCAGATTCAATGGTGCGCGCCGGGTAAATAATCAATCCTGAACTCAGGCGGCAATGATGACCAACACACCCACCCAGGATGAGCAGGTTGGTTTCCTCCAGCGTACCTTTGGGACCAATTGTTTTCAACGGCCTTCCGCCCACGGCGCTGGCTGATTCATCCACCCGATCCGCCTCCTGGCTGCCACTCAACACATTGAAATCCGTAAATGTCGTCCCCGCACCGATAAACGAGTCGCGCCCGATAACGCATAACTGCAGACACGTATTTTGCGCCACCATCGTATTTTCCATCATCGTCGTCATAAACAGCGCCGCGCGGAATGGCAAAAAACAGCCATCACTCACCACACTCAGCATCAACTGGCATCCCTGTGAAATGTTCACATTGCTGCCAATAATACAATTATCAATCACTGCTCCTGCGCCAATCGTCACATTATCCCCAATCGTAGTCGGGCCATGGATCACAGCTGATGGATCAATCGTCACATTCCGTCCCACCTTCACCAGCTCCGAACAGGCCAACACTTGCCGCTGTTCCAAAACCGCGCGCGCCAGAATTTTCAGCTTATAGCGCCAATCCTCATTAATGCGATCTTCATACTTTGCCCCCCGCGCAAATACGCCAAACAGAATATCCGCCACAAACAGATGAACCCAATTCTGAATGACCACAAAAGCCTTACGCGGCAGTTGATAAACCAGGTCGCCTACTTCAGTCGCCATGTAAGGGGGAATATGATAATATCCTCGCTCGCGTGCCTCTGTGTCTATTACCAGCGGCTGAGCCACCACACTTTGTGAAACCCCCTTAGGCAAATACCACATATCTGCCAGGAGCAAATCCCCCTGGTGAAACAGCGCGCTTGTCAACGGCTTGACATGCTGTACAATGGCCGGATCATCCGTGCGAAAAGCTAGCCGCACCGGTTTTCCCCCCGCCCGACCTCGCGTGATAAACTCGTCTACCAATTCCCGGTCAAAGAAAAGATTATCCCGGTGCACCAGGCATTCTACTGGTTCATTTTCAATAGATTGCGCAAACTGCCAGTTTGGATACTCTCGCTCCTCGCTTGTATAGTCGGCCAATACATCCCGTTGCCACAGCCAAAGGGGTTTATTTTGCACGCGCAAATCTCGCGCCGGTTCATTGTAGGGCGCAATGTGCGAGGTTTCTGTCAGGATAATGCGTCGCATTGCTAAATGATTTACCGGATATGGCCCTTTTGCAAAGATAACGCCCTGCGAAATACGGCTTACAAACTACAAGCCCTAAAGCAATGGCTTCTTAGAAATCGTAATCGTGCACGTTTCGTCGCCGCAGGCCATGCAGCTAACCTCTTCCACGCGAAAACGCTTGCCCTGGCTTACCCAATCCAGGCTTTGCTCTAGCACCCCTACTGCCAGGTGGCAGCATGGTTTTTCTGAAGTGCGCTGCCAACACATTGGACAGCGCTTAATTACCCACAGGTAGCTATAGGCGTCTTCACCTAACTGCACCCGTTGATCGGTAAATTTGTTAAAGGTTTCGGCAAACATCTCCAGGCCAATTTTTAACTTGAGTCCCAGAGGTAGAATACGTGTGGCCAGGTCGGAAATGCCCAGGATAGGGGCAAACTCTTTTAGCGCATACTTCCACGTTTCACGCCCTGCGCGCAAGGCTAACCCCCTGCCGCCGCGCACACCATACATATCATCGAGCGTTTGTTGAATCAGGCTCACCTCGGTAAACGAAAAATGCAAGTTTAGGTTATTAGGCGGATAGTTGTTTACCAAGTGGGGAAGATGCGCAAGATTCAAAACCGCATTAACACCGTGACGACCCATGATCTCTTCCATAGCCGTCAAAATAATGCGCCCCATTTTGTTGGGGTAAAAATAGTTAACTTCTTGCGAGACTGTCAGCGATTTATTCACCAGTTATCACTACACAGGATAGGTCTAGTTATGCTCACAAAAAAGTGCCTTGACAAAGTTGACCGGCAAAGAGAGTTAATTGATGTTGTACTCAGGAGTCTTGAGGAAAACATCTAACGCTTGTATGAAGCCTTCCGGTTCATCAACCATGGGAAAATGGCGTGAGCGTTCCATCATAGAAATATGGTGGTTGCTCACCGACTCGCACAACAGTTTTGCGTTTACCGGGGAGACAATGTTGTCTTTCTTGCCGTAAATGCCCATAGTAGGTATCTGCAAATGCGGCAACTTATCCCGCAGGTCGGTTTCACGCAGATCGCCAATGCTGCGGAAGAAGGATTCTGTGGTGGCGCGTTGTACATCGCGGAAGATCATGTTACGGACCACTTTGGAATCCCTGGCGAGCAAAATGTGCATGATGGTGTTGAGAACAAAAGGGTAACGCCAGACCAGCTTGGCAATAGCGCCATACCCGGCCAGTTGTAAAAATGGGTTGAGCGAACGGCCGAAAATGGGGGAACCGACTACGGCAACTTTGCTCACACGCTCCGGGTAGGTTAGCGCCATTTGTAGCGCAACCGTGCCACCCATCGAATGGCCAAAGACAGGGGTTCGCTGAATGCCCAGTACTTCCATGAACTGGTGCACCATTTCGACGTAGCCCGCTATCTGAAAAGAATTGACAGAGCTTCGGCTTGCAGTGGCAGAATCCCCAAACCCCCAAAAATCCAGCGCGTAAACGCGGTACTGACCTGTCTTGGCCAGAGCGATCATCGAATCGCGCCAGACGTCCCATGAATTGATCCAACCATGCAGCAAAATAACGGGCTGTCCCCGCCCGATAGATTCATAATGCAAGATACCCTGATGGGTAACAATTGAACTCACTCCAACCTCTGTGTTGGTTACAGTGTATCACGCAACAACAATGCCCCCTGAGAGAGCAGAAGAGGGACTCTGCTATAACTGCGACGGCCGTTAAATGACACCACCTTGCGACTAATATCTGGAAATTGGCCGGGCGCTGGTCACCTCTAAGGATATTAATCTATCTCTGTTGGCAAAGTAAGTAACAAATCATTGATAACAAATGACGCATAATAGTGCAAGCAGGCAGGTTTGATTTCGGTATGGTATCATTGCCCTGATGCTAAGGTTGTGAAAAGCTGGTAAATGAGCAGTTAACAGGTCGTATAAACAACAAGTAAAAGAAGCCGTTTGCCTCTCCCATTGTGCCTAAGCATTGTCTGCATCCAGTTGTTCTAGAATTGAATAAAGCAGCTCTAGCAGCACGTTTTTTACACTCTCTTTACTCAGAGCCACACACGGCAACACCTTCACTTCAGGACGTAACCGCAAAATGATGCGCAAATCTTCTGGGTCCCACGCATCTTCCTGGTCTTGCTTGTTGGCGGCAACCACATATGGTGTGGATGCGTAACTTTCAAACGTTTCCAGAATCCGTTTCGCCTCGCGGAAGGTTTCTGGTTTTGTGCTGTCTACCATAACGACAAAGCCGAGCATCCCTTGCGAGAGAATGTCCCACATGAAATCGAAGCGCCGCTGGCCAGGCGTGCCAAATAGATAGAGCACCAGGTCTTCATCAACAGTGATGCGGCCAAAGTCCATGGCAACTGTCGTGCTTTCTTTGATTTTCTCGGCGCTGCTTGTGATCTTGCGTTCTGTAGAGACAACGTCAATTTCACTAATTGTGCCAATAAACTCTGTCTTGCCTGAAGAGAAGGGGCCAGTGATCACCATTTTGACTGCTTGCATAATAATTCCTTCGTAACGATAGAGGTTCTCTGCAGACCTGTAAAGTGTTGATAAATGATCATGAACAAAACGCTAGATAAAATCTTGCTGCTCTGTCTGAGCGCATTGTTTTGCATAAATGGACATGACTTTTTGCAATTTGACCGCCGACTACCAACTATGATTTTGCCCGTGATGGGCGGTCTGCCAGCGGCCATCTGTGATCAAAAACTTGTAAAGTACCGTTTCTGGATAGGATGAAGCATGCCCATAGAATATATGGCAGACCTAACACCTTATTGGTTCTCAACATTCTCAGTCTGCCTGATAAAGAACCAGGTAAAGCCTGTGTAGATACAGCTTGTTTTGGGCACTACCAGTGATCACGATATTTGGTGTGAACGTTGCTGGTTTGATGTGTGCCAACCAGGTAGCGGCAATAATGATGATTACAAACTGCGAATCCGGTCAATCAATCGTGTGACGACAGAACGTTTTTCGGCGGGGGATTGTTCTGTTGGGGGCTTGGGCTTATCACGGCGCGCCCCCTTCATTGGCTCAGCTTCCAGCACGGGTTGTGGCTTGGGCGGCTGCACAAACTCAACCAGCCCGGCCTGGAGCATGCCATAAACAATACGGCGAATTTCAAAATCGCTCAGATTGTTAGCTCGGGCAATTTGTTGAATGCTGTTTCGCGGATTGACAAAGGAAACAACGCGCCATTCTTCCACCGTCAGGTTGATATTCCGCAAGCGTGCGTCTGGCCGGTCGGTAAAACGTAGCGAAGCTTCCAGATCTGGGATTTCTTCTTGTAAGATCTCCCATTCTTTCAAGCGTCTGCTGCCCTCCATGATGACGCTTTCCAGGTCTATGGGAATGGTAATCTGTTCAGATGGGGGGAGTTTGTTTGGATCAAAGCGAAACAGGCCATCTGCCCAGGTGAAGAGCCTGTACACGATGTCTAGTATGTGCTGGCGCACACTTTGGATGATGTCGCTTTGGGTGACGTAGCCAGCCTGAACGAGAAGGTGGCCGAGTTGTTTGTCGGTGAATCCACGCGCTTTTGTTTCGATGATGCGGGCTTGTTCGCTGGAGAGTTTACCGGCGCTGTATAATACTTTTGCCAGATTGTGGGCATCTGCGCCAACGTGCGCATAGATGAGCTTCCCTTCGCGGAAGGAGATATGAGCGATTTCTGGCCCTTGAATAGTCAACGTACCCGTTTTGCGGGCAAGGTTAATAAGATTAAGTAGCTGGGTGGTGGAGAAGTCCCGCAAATTCCCTTTCAGGGCCATGGTCTTATGCTCTCTTCCCGGTTGGTTGATCTGGTGGGGTGGTGAGGCTGCCTGGTTTCATATTAACGTGCTTGCTCACGATATGGGGATGCCTGACCACAAATTTTGTTGATTTGACATATAAATTGGCATACGTTGGGCATTATACATGGTGTAAAAATGCAAGTCAAACAGGGGGATTGGCCCGTAGGTACTGTTTTGACGGCCGTTAGCTTGTTGCCGTAGGGCAGTGAGGGTACAATAAATGGGCGCTGTGGGGTGGTGGCGAAACGGCAGACGCAGCGGACTTAAAATCCGCCGGGGGTGACTCCGTGTGGGTTCGAATCCCACCCGCCCTATAGAGTTTGGAAGTGGCCCTTATTGCGGTAAGGGCCATTTTTGTTGGCAGGGTTGATGCAATGGATTTGCTGGATGTGTTGAGGCTTTTTGTGCGGATGGTCGTGGCTCACACGGCCGTTTCCCCGGCTGCTTTCTCCTGGCCGCCTGCGAGGCTGGTGGTGGGTGTCTCTGGCGGGCCAGATTCGCTGGCGCTGCTGCATGTGCTGTGGCGGCTGCTGGGTGCAGAACGGCTGGCGGTGGCGCACGTGAATCATGGCCTGCGCGCGGAAGCGGTGGCTGAAGCGCAGTTCGTGGCCGAAATGGCCGCTTCCTGGCACATTCCCTGCTACGAAACCAGCCTGGACGCAGCGGCGTGCGCCAGCACCGCCGGCCTCTCGCTAGAGGAAGCGGGCAGGCAGGCGCGCTATCACTTTTTTGCCCAGGTGGCAGCGCAGGTAGGGGCAACGGCCGTTGCTGTAGGCCACAATGCTGATGACCAGGCAGAAACGGTGCTGATGCACCTGCTGCGCGGGAGCGGCCTGGCCGGGTTGCGTGGTATGGAGCCGGTTGCGCCAATGCCCGGCGCGCCGCAGATTGCTTTGCTGCGGCCGTTTTTGTACACCTCGCGCACTGAGATTGAAGCGTATTGTCAGGCGCAGGGGCTGCAACCGCGTCAGGACAGCAGCAACCGTGAAGCCACCTTCTTTCGCAACCGCCTGCGCCTGCACTTGCTGCCATTGCTGGCTGAATACAACCCACAAATTCAGGCGCATTTGCAGCAGTTGGCGCAGGTAGTGGCCGCCGATGAAGCGCTGCTGCGCCAGATGCAGGAGGAGGCGTGGTGGCGCGTTTTGCAGGCGCAACAGGCGGACTGGTTGGCCTTTGACCGGCAACGCTGGCTGGCGCTGCCGCTTAGTCTGCGGCGGCGCGTGCTGCGCCAGGTGGTTTGGGCGTTTTATCCGAATTGGCGTGATGTGCCGTTCCGACCGATTGAGCAGGCGCGTCTGCTGATGGAGGAGGGCAGAATAGGGGTGCAGGCAACGCTGCCGAGTGGGGTGACGCTGATGGTGGAAAACGGCCGTTTCCTCTTCACGACGCACCCAGGGATAATGCCTGCTTCTGGGCCGCAACTGTTCCAGGATGTGCCCCTCCTCCTGCCTGTGCCGGGGGAAGTAGCTTTGGCGGATGGGTGGGTGTTGCAAACGACCGTGCTGCCCACGCTCGATTTTGCCGCCATTTGCCAGAATGCTGACCCCTGGCTGGCGCACATCCCTGTCACGCTGCAACCGCTCTATTTGCGCCCGCGCCAGCCTGGGGAGCGATTCCAGCCATTGGGGCTGAACGGCCGTCATACCTCCCTAAAAAAGGTAATGGTCAATCGCAAAATTCCCGCTGCTTTGCGTGCGCGCTGGCCGTTGGTGGCCACAGTCGATCATCCCGTCTGGCTGGTAGGGCATCAGCTTGATCAGCGGGCCAGCCTGCGTGCCACAGACGATGGTGCAATTCAACTGTACTGCTATCGGGTATGACACGCAGGCTCTTGAGGGCAGTTGACGCTGACCAGATGCGAAAGTATACTACCAACATCTTTACCCGGGGCGTAGCTCAGTTTGGTAGAGCGCTCGGTTTGGGTCCGAGAGGTCGTCGGTTCAAGTCCGGCCGCCCCGATTTTGCGGCAGTGGTGTAGGGGTAACACAGCAGCCTTCCAAGCTGTTATCACGGGTTCAAATCCCGTCTGCCGCTTTATAGCCAGCAGAAAGCTGTTATCCTGCGGGCTTGTAGCTCAACGGCAGAGCAGTCGGCTCATAACCGATCGGTTCTAGGTTCGAGTCCTAGCAGGCCCATGTACAAAACCACCTGTCATCGGGTGGTTTTTGTTTTGCTTTGCTTTTTTTATTCTGCGATGAGACGACTCCTGATTTTTATTCTCTTTACCTCGGCTTACTTTCTTTCCTACTTTTATCGTTCGGCAAATGCGGTGATCACACCAGACCTGACGGCCGAAATGGGGTTAAACGCGGCGCAATTGGGGTTGATGACCAGCCTCTTTTTTGCCGCGTTTGCCGGGGTTCAGCTTCCTGTAGGGGTAGGGCTAGACCGTTGGGGCGCGCGCTGGGTGACGCCGGCGCTCATGTTTGTCACCGTCATCGGCTCGGTTTGCTTTGCCCTGGCGCCCAGCTTTGCCTGGCTGGCACTGGGGCGGGCGCTAATGGGGGGCGGGATGGGGGGTGTGTTAATGGGATCATTGACGATATTTAGCCAATGGTTTTCTTCCGCCCGCTTTGCCACGGCTTCTGGCTTGTTGGTAGGATTTGGTTCGGCGGGGGCACTGGCGGCGGCCACGCCGCTGGTGTGGCTAAACCAGATGGTGGGATGGCGGGCGGTGTTTGGCGCAGGGGCGTTTATCACGGCCGTTCTCGCCTTGCTGATCTTGTTCCTGGTGCGCAACACCCCGCCTGGCGTGCCCTGGATGGGCGCAACGGCCGTACCGGGCGTAGCCTCATTGACGCGGGTGTTTCGCGACGACCGTGTCTGGCATATCATCCCGCTGGCCTTCTTTTTGGGCGGAACCCTGCTTGCTTTCCAGGGGTTGTGGGCCGGGCCATACCTCTTTGATGTGCTGGGTCTGAATGATGTGGCCGTGGGCAATGGGCTGCTCATCCTCAGCGGTGGCGCATCGTTAGGCTACCTGGTTTCTGGCTGGTTGAGCGACCGCCTGGGGGTAAAGCGCGTGCTGGTTACAGTTGTGGTACTTTTTGTTCTCTGCCAGTTTGCCCTGGCGTTACGCCCATCGCTTTATCCGGTGCTGGTGCTATACGGCCTGTTGGGCTTCTTTGGCGGCTTTAACGTAATGGTGCTGGCGCAAACGCGGCAAATGTTTCCTTTGCAAATGACGGGCCAGGCCGTAACGGCCGTGAACCTGTTTGGCATTGGCGGCGCCTTTTTACAGCAGTGGTGGCTAGGGCTGATCATCAAGCAGTTTCCGCCTGACCTGGCAGGAAAGTATCCTCCTCAGGCATACACGGCGGCGCTGCTGTTTACGGCCGTTTGTGGGCTGCTGGCCTGGCTGTGGTATTTGCCCCTGCTCAAAAAAGGGTAACCGCTGTTTTGCACATACCAGCAGGCCCTGTCTGTTACTTGCCACGTCTGTCTACCACATATTCCTATTTACTTTGCCAGCAGTGCGCATACAATTAGCTATATCAGGCGGTAAAATTAGACAAGTTCCTAATTCATTTACCATCAATCTCTTGACTGAAACGAGCCTGATTCACACCCCATGAGCCAACCACCCACACAACAAGAAACGGCTGATAGCTTGTTATCACAAGCTCGCCAACATTATCGCCTTGCCGAGTACAGCCAGGCATATGAAAACCTGGTAGCGGCCCTGTATTTATACAAACAACTGCAACAGCCACACAAGCAGGCGGATGCTCTGATTGGCCTGGGATTAGTCCATTGGCGCCTGGCTAACTACATCAGGTCCCTGCAAACGCTGCGGCAGGCGCTGACCTTGTGCCAGCAAATTGGTGCTGATGCGGAGGAAATTTCGTGCCTTAATAACCTGGGTATCGTTTATGGCAGCGCGGGAGAATATAAGCAGGCCTTAGCCGCTTTTGCGCGCGCGCAGGTGCTATACGACCGGCCAGACTCCACTGACCAAGGATTTGCACTAAACAACATGGGCATGGTTTACCTGGCCATGGGGGAGGTAGAAGAAGCGCGGCGCTGTGTCGCGCAGAGCTTGCAGATTGCGCAGCAGCAAGGCAATATGGCGCTTGATACGGTGGCACAGGATACGATGGGAGGAGTGTATCTGGCCACAGGCAACCTGGAAGAAGCATTGGCGTGCTTTATGCAGAGTATCCATCTGGCACGCAGCCGGGGCAGCCGCCATGATGAGCTGTCCGCGCGGCTGAATGTGGCGCGGGTGTATGAGCGACAGCAGGAATGGTCAACGGCCGTTTCTGCCTGGCATCAGGCATTGCAGCTAGCAGAGGAAATTGGTGCTCGTGACGAAATGCGCATTTGCCACGACATGCTTACACGCCTCTACAAGCAGTTGGCTCAATTTGAACTGGCGCTTGTTCACCACGAGCAATTTCATGCGCTAGACCGCGCCCTGGCTGACAATCTGGCAGAAATGCGTTTCCGCATTTTGGAGTCAGATCATCAGCTAGAAGTGGCGCAGAAAGAAGCCGAACTGATGCGCCAGCAAAACCTGCTTCTGGAGCAAGAAATTGCCGAGCGCAAGCAGGTAGAAGATTTTCTGCGCCAGAGCGAGGCGCGAGTTCGTCTACTTTTTGAGCAAACGGCCGATTATGCCTTGCTGATGCGTTTTTTCCCCAACGAACAAGAGCCACCGATCATTGTGGATTGTAACGAAGCGGCCTGTCAGAAGCATGGCTATACGCGCGCTGAGTTGATAGGTCAGCCGGTTACTTTGTTGAGTGACCCCGGTGAATATCGTCGGATGCCGGCTTTGCTGCAGCAACTGCTACATGACGGCAGCATTGCGATTGAGACAGTCCACAGATGCAAAGACGGGAGCACCTTTCCCGTGGAAGTCGTAGCAAAGCTCGTCGAGATGGGGCAAGAGCGTTACATTTACAGCATTGAGCGGGACATTACGCGGCGCATCCAAATGGAAGCGGAACTGCGCAGCCGCGAAGAAGTCCTGCGCACGCTGACAGAAGCCTCTCCTGATCCCATTTACTTCAAAGACGGAGAGGGGCGGTGGCTGTTGGCAAATGGCGCCGGCTTGCGCCTGTTTGGCCTGCAAAACGCCGCTTACTTTGGGCGAACCAATCTTGAGCTGGCACAGGATGTTCCATTTTTTACGGAAGCGTTGCACGTTTGCGTGCACACGGATGAACTGGCATGGCAAAGAGGGGAGATGACGCGCACTTTGGAAACCGTGCCTCAGCCCGATGGGCCTCCGCGCCTGCTTGACGTCATTAAGGTGCCGCTGCTTACGGAAGACGGCCGTCGCAAGGGGCTAGTTGTCTTGGGGCGTGATGTCACGGAGCAAAAACGCGCCGAAGAAGCGCTGCTGCTGGCGCAAAAAACAGAGAGCCTGGGCGTGCTGGCCGGTGGTGTGGCACATGATTTTAACAACCTGCTGGTCGCGATTCTTGGTCAGACCTCGCTTGCGATGGCTAAACTCCCCCCTGGCAGTCACGGGCGCAGACACCTGGAAAAAGCGGTGCGCGCCGCAGAGCGCGCCGCTGAGCTCACCCAAAAAATGCTGGCCTATTCCGGGCGCGGCCACTTTCAGATGGCTCTGCTGGACCTGAATGAGCTGATTGTTGAAAATCTGGGTCTGTTCCGCGCCGCTGTGCCCAAAAACGTGCGCATGGTATCTAACCTGATGCCGGAGCTGCCGCTTATTCAGGCTGACGTCGGCCAAATACAGCAGGTGGTGATGAACTTGATCCTGAACGGTGCGGAAGCAATAGGCACTGCGACGGGTAAACTGACGGTGGCCACGAATGTGGAAAAGTTGGATGGGGTGCCACCGCAGGATTGGCGGTTCTTTGCTTATCCCCCACAGCCAGGAGAATATGTGGCGTTGATTGTGCAGGACGACGGGGTGGGCATGAGCGATGAACAGGTGAGAAAAATCTTTGATCCCTTCTTTACGACAAAGGAAAGTGGCCATGGCCTAGGGCTGGCAGCCGTATTGGGGATCGTGCGCGGGCACAAAGGGGGGATAGGAGTCCGCAGTGAGCCTGGGCAGGGTACAACGATGAAGCTTTTCTTCCCCCTGGCCAGTACGGCAAAGACAGAGTCGGCACGGCCGCTGGTGCGGAAAACGGCCGTTTCCCCAATCAACCCCGCCCCCAGCTCAGTGCTGCTAATTGATACGGAAGCCGGAGTGCTCGAAACAGCTCGCAACATCCTTTCCCTGGAAGGCCTGAACCTGCTGACTGCGGCAAACGGTCGTGAGGGAATTGCGCTCTACCAACAGTACCGCAACTCAATCAAATTGGTGCTGCTGGACCATGCCGTGCCTGGCTTGAGCAGCGCCGAGATCATTCACCAGCTCCGCCAGATAAACCCGGCCGTGCGCATCCTCCTCTCTTCCGTCTATACCCAGACAGAGGCCGCGCACCAGTTCCATGAAACAGGCATCATCGGCTTCATCCAGAAACCTTACAACGCCATCACCTTTAGCGAGGTCGTCCACAAATACCTGCTTTGAATCCTTGTGTACAGCAATCGCTTTAGCGAGAAGGCCAATTCAAGCCAGCATGGCAAACAGGCGCCAGATTCTTATCACCGTCTGTTAGGGGAGCCACTTGATATTGCGGAAGTTAGGCTTGCGCTTCTGCAAAAAGGCGTTACGCCCCTCTTTTGCTTCTTCCGTCATATAAGCCAGGCGCGTTGCTTCTCCGGCAAAAATTTGCTGTCCCACCATGCCATCATCCGTCAGGTTCATGGCAAACTTCAGCATTTTGATAGAAGTAGGTGACTTGGCCAAAATCTCCTGTGCCCACTCAAAAGCCGTATCCTCTAGCTCCGCGTGCGGCACAACCGCGTTCACCATGCCCATCTCATAAGCCTCTTGCGCCGAATAATTACGGCCGAGAAAGAAAATCTCCCGCGCCCGCTTTTGCCCCACTATCTTCGCCAGGTATGCGGAGCCATACCCGCCATCAAAGCTGGTTACGTCAGCATCCGTTTGCTTAAAGATGGCGTGTTCTTTGCTCGCCAACGTCAGATCGCACACCACGTGCAGGCTGTGCCCGCCACCCACCGCCCAGCCCGGCACGACGGCAATCACTACCTTGGGCATGAAGCGAATCAGCCGCTGCACTTCGAGAATATTCAGTCGTGGCATTCCTTCGTCGTCAACGTAGCCCTGCGCGCCGCGCACCGTCTGGTCACCACCGCTGCAAAAGGAATAGACGCCATCTTTAGTAGATGGCCCCTCTGCCGAAAGCAGCACTACGCCAATGCTGGTATCTTCGCGCGCATCTAAGAACGCTTCAAACAGCTCTGCCACTGTTTTGGGGCGAAAAGCGTTGCGCACATTGGGCCGGTTAAAGGCAATCCGCGCGACGCCATTGCACTTCCTATAGGTAATGTCTTCGTACTCTTTTACGGGGATCCAGTTTGGTTTGTTCATATGCTTATGTGTTGTTGGTTTGTTAGTTAGTTGGTTGGTTTATTGTGTCTACATCTACTCGTTTTGTAAAGATTGTTGCCCGTAATGTTAGCAAGTTGTTCACCAATGCGCGACACGTTTTGGTCAGGCAACTAACGCGGAGTTGTTTCTTGACGCTTTCTTGATGGATAGGCCTCTTTTCTTGTCACCCCCTTAACGCAATTACCGCTAAACTCGTAACTACTACAAGGCCAGGCAAAATCTTTGGTAGGCTTTGTCATTATCAAGCTCAGGAAAACTTGCACGCAAACCAATCCGCCTGGTGAGCCAAAAGGTGATAAAATGGGAGTAATAGCTTTTCCTGGCCTGGCAGAGGCCAGCGTAAACGAACAGCTTGAGCAGCGTGAGATGCAAAAAAGCCGTATTCTAATCGTGGATGATGAACAGGCGATCCGCCGCTTTTTGCGTACCGCTTTGGGCGTGCATGGGTATGAAGTGTTTGAGGCCAGCACGGGCGAAGATGCGATTCGTCAGGTGGTGAATGTGCGCCCGGACCTGATTATTTTGGACCTGGGGTTGCCAGGCATGAACGGCATTGAGGTGACGAAGCGCATCCGTGAATGGGCGCAGACGCCAATTATTATTCTTTCAGTGCAGAACCAGGAAAGTGACAAAATTGCGGCGCTGGATGCGGGAGCAGATGATTACCTGACAAAGCCGTTTGGCGTAGGGGAACTGACAGCGCGCCTGCGTGTGGCCATGCGCCATGCGCGCCAGAGTGATGCGGAACCGATCTTTAGCAGCGGGGATTTGCGTGTAGACCTGATGGCCCGGGTGGTAACGCGGGCCGGGGAGGAGGTGGCGCTGACGCCTACTGAATATGATTTGCTGCGGGTATTAATCCGCCATGCCGGCCGGGTGCTGACGCACCAGCAATTGCTCAAGGAGATTCGCGGCGCGGGTTACCAGACGGAAACGCATTTGCTGCGCGTACATATGAGTAACCTGCGGCGCAAGCTGGAACGAGACCCCTCGAACCCGCAGTATATTCTCACGGAGCCTGGTGTTGGCTACCGCTTGCGGGTGGAGGCGTAGAAGAAAAGGTGGTTAACGGTTTATCGGTACGCCGCACTTTGTTTTCTGTGCTGGACACTGGCGTTTTTGCTGGCTGCTAGAGTAGCGCAATTTGCCAAACGTTACGGCGCCAGAGGTCAGCGCAAATTTCGCCAGACTCTCGTTCTGTGCTTCAGGGTTGCCAGACGGGCAGGGCCATGGAGAAAATTGCGCCGCCGCCAGGACGATTTTCTGCCCACACACGGCCGTTATGTGCTTCCACAATCCCCCTGGCAATAGATAGCCCTAACCCTGTGCCCCCCACGCCGCCCGTTTGCAGGCGGAAAAACTTGGTGAAAATTTGCTCTAGCTCTTCTGGGGGAATGCCTGGCCCGCGATCTTTGACCGCCAGGATGACCACTTGCCCAGACTGGTAGGCCTCGATTTCCACGATCTCTTCCGCCGGCGCATACTTCAGCGCGTTGTCTACCAGATTCATCAGTGCCTGCACGATCAGGGCAAAGTCTATGTCTATTGGCGGCAGCTCGTCCGGCACGCGGCGCTTCACCAGACGACCGCGTAGCCGGTTAGGCATTTGCGCCAGGGTAGCGCCAACCAGGTCTTGTACGTCACAGGGCTGGCGCACCACTTTAATGCTGCCAGATTCCAGGCGTGTCATGTCCAACAGGTTGCCCACCAGGTGATTCAGGCGCAGCGCTTCTTCCCAGGCCGTTTGCGTCAATTCTCGCCGCGCCGACTCGCTGAGCAGTTCGGCATCATCTAGCAGGCTGCTCAGCGCGCCGGTAATAGCCGCCAGGGGTGTGCGCAGATCATGAGAGATGGCGTTGAGCAGGGTGGTGTGCAGCTTTTCCGTCTCTTCGAGCAGGCGCACCTGACGTGCGCGTTCGGCCAGGGCGGCTTTTTCTAGCGCCAGGGCAACCTGGCTGGCGATGGAGGTGAGAAAATGATGCTGTTCGCTATTCAGGCTGCTGCCGCTTTTCCCCTGGGTAATAACCAGGATGCCGATGCGTTGGCTGACGGTGTTTAGCAGCAGATAATCGGTTGTGTCATCGTGCAGGCTGTCTGTGGCTGCTTCTTGCTGAAAATAGGATTGAGCCAGGGTGAGTACAGCGGGCGTAGCGGCAAAGTGGGCGCTGCTGGCTTGCAATGTGATTGCCTGGCTTTTCCCATCAGGCAGATAAAGGGCGGCGGGGCGCTGCAAGATGGCGTAGATATGGTCAACGGCCGCCTGGCCAATTTCCTCCTGGTTAGCTGCCAGAGCCAGCTTTCGGCTCAGTTCAAAAAGAGCGGTTGTCTGTTCGGCGCGCCGCTGGGCCGTTTGCTCGTGCGCCCGCGCGCGCACTGCCAGCGTGCTAATCACCAGGCTGACGGCCAACAAACCGGCAAAAGTTAGCAAATACTCGGCATCGGCAATGCCCAGGGTGTAGTAAGGGGGCACAAACACGGCGTCGAAAGCTATCAGGCTGAGCAGGGAGGCAACAATAGAAGGCCAACGCCCATAGCGCGTTGCTGCCAACACAACGGCTACCAGGTACAGCATCACCAGATTGGCCGGAGCCAGAAACGGCCGTAGCGGTAGCCCGGCCAGGGTTGCCAGCAAAATCAGTAGGGCGCTGGCGGCATAAGGCGCGTAGCCCACCCATCCCCTTGATACATTCTTTACACCGGTACCTGCCATCTTGATCCTTTCTTGACTCACAATTTGCTATAGTTTGGCGCAAATAATGACGCCTGCGCTGCGGTCGTCCGCGTGAGACGGCCGTGTGCGCTATCTTGGAGAACATTATGGCCATCCCTGACATCAAACGCACCCTCATTGGTGCGCCCTTCCCCACCAGCCGCGAAGTCCACGAACGACTAGACAAAGTGCGCGGTCTGGCGATATTTGCCTCAGACCCTATCAGCAGCAACGCCTACGCCACCGAAGCCATCATGAGCGTGCTGATCCTGCTTGGCAGTAATGCCCTGGCGATGACCCTACCACTGGCAACGGCCGTTGCCATTCTGGTTCTCATGGTCGTCTTCAGCTACATCCAAACCATTCTACACTATCCCGAAGGGGGAGGCTCCTACACCGTTACCAAAGACAACCTGGGTAAATACCCTTCCTTGCTGGCAGGTGCGGCGCTGCTGATAGATTACGTCCTTACCGTTTCCGTTTCCGTTTCCGCAGGTGTGCGCGCTGTCACTTCGGCCGTGCCAGAGCTTTACGACTACCGCGTGATCATTGCCTTGCTGGCCATTTCACTCATTACCTGGATCAATTTGCGCGGCATGCGTGAAAGCGGCTCCATCTTTGCTGTGCCCACCTACGCTTTTATCGTTGGTGTTCTCCTGACCATTGGCCTGGGTTTGCTGCGCGCTGCCGGGCTGTTTGGCCTGGCGCCATTGCCCTCCTTTGCCGAAACGGTACCGCCCACCCTTTCCCTCACCGGTTTTGCTTACGTCTGGCTGCTGTTGCGCGCTTTTGCCGGCGGCTGCACGGCGCTTACCGGCATTGAAGCAATTAGCGATGGCGTAAAAGCATTTAAGCCGCCCGAATCGAAAAACGCAGCTAAAACCATGGTTGCTATGGGCATTGTCGCCATGTCCCTTTTCATTGGCATTACGTATCTGTCTACCTATATGCACCTGGTACCGGTTGTGCACGGCGAAAGCATTCTCTCACAAATGACGCGACAGGTAGCCGGTACAGGCTTCTTGTACTACTGGGTGCAAATTTTTACGGCGCTTATTCTCTTTCTCGCAGCCAATACGGGTTATCAAGACTTCCCGCGCCTTAGCTCTTTTCTGGCAAATGATGGCTTTATGCCCCGCTGGATGCAAAACCGGGGCGACCGCCTGGTTTACAGCTCTGGTATTTTGGTGCTGGCCGTTATTTCCTCACTCACGGTCATCTTGTTTCGCGCCAATGAAATTGCCATGCTGCCTTTGTATGCCCTGGGCGTCATGCTTAGCTTTACCCTGTCGCAGGCAAGCATGTCTCACCTTATGAGTAGAATCGGCCAGCTTCAGGCTGGTGAGACGGCGCAAACTAGCGTTACGCACATTCATTATGAGCGCACCTGGCGCTTGAAAAAGGGGCTAAACATCTTAGGTGCGTTCACCACAGGACTGGTCTTCATGATTCTGGCAGCCACCAAATTTATGGATGGCGCCTGGATTGTTCTTGTGGCCGTTCCCTTGCTGGTTATTCTGTTTGACAGAATCAACAAGCATTACCAGTTGGTGGCGGAAACGCTGAGCACCAAGGGGTTTAAGGAAGAGGAACTGGTAGAGGTGGCTGATGTGGTAATCATTCCTCTGGCCGATGTACATCGCGGCACGCTGCGCGCGCTGCAATATGCCAAACGCATTGCCACAGACGTGCGCGCCGTTTGCATTTCCACTTCGCCGGAAATGCGCGAGCGTTTCGAGCGGCGTTGGGCGCGTTTCCCCAAGCTAACAGCGGGGGTGAAGCTGGAAATTATTGACTATGATTACCGCGATATTCTCACGCCGCTGATTTCTTATATCTGGCACGTTAATCATGAGGAGTTTCCTGGCCTGTTAGTGACCGTCGTAATTCCGGAATTCGTGCCGGCAGAAGCGTTGGACAGGATCTTGCACAATCAGACGGCGAACCTGATGCGTCGTTATCTGCGCGCGCAAGAAGACGTGATCGTCATTGACGTGCCGTACCACATTCCCAGCGTGGCGGCGGTGCAGCAGACCCATAAAGGGCGACCGGCCGAGAGGACGGAAGCTGTGGTGAAGCCGGCAAAAGCGGTGTAGCAAATGTGGCCGGTATCCCCACAAAGAGTGTAACTGCACATCCTGGCCAGAGGTGGCACGGTCAGAGACCGGTCATTACAAGTGTGATTAGCTCAGGTCACTGACCTGGGCTATTTTTTACGGCCGTACTGCGAAACCAGGCCATAAACTCGTCAGCGGCGGCATAAGATTCCAGCACCGCTTTGCCGCCCAGCCGCTCGATGCGCCTGGCCACCTGGGGGTCAAACAGGGCAATGAGCACGGGAACGCGGGATAGATAGGCCAGGAAGGCGTCGTTGTTGGCCAGGCGCTTGATGGTAGACACGATAACCCTGGCATGGGGCGCGCCCGCCGCCTCCAGTACGCGCGGATTGCCCGCATCCCCAAGCACGGCCGTTACGCCAGGCTCGCGTATCTGCGCCACCACACCCGGATCATCATCTACCACGACGACCGTTTCTCCCTGGGATAGCAGCCAGGCCAGCAACGGCCGTCCGCGTTCGCCACACCCCAGCAGCAGCACAAAGTCGGACGGCAAATCAGGCACAGTCAGTTGGTCATGCCGCGCCAGCCAGTGCAACAGCCGAATTGTCACCTGGTCAGCAGCCAGGATGGGTGTGGCAATCATCGTCAGCACTGTCGTCAGCGCCAGAATACTTAACAGGCCCTCATTTAGATGCCCTTGCTGGGTGCCGATCAGGGCCACTACTAAAGAAAACTCGCTGGTTTGCGCCAGAAGAAAGCCACTTTCCAGGGCTGAGCGGGTGGTCACGCCGGCGCCGCGCGCGATCAGGGTGACGAGCACAGGCGTCAGCGTGAGAACCAGGGTCGCCAGGATAAAAGCGAGCAGCAGTTCGCTCCAGCCAGGCCAGATGAGCAGCGCCCCCAGCGTGACAAAGAAAATTGCCTGGAAGAAGTCGGTGAGCGAGGCTAACTGGCCGCGCAGAATGCCGCTGACGGGAAAGGCGGATAGGGCAACCCCGGCCAGGAAAGCGCCAATGACAATAGGAACCTGAATCAGCGTGGCTGCACCCATAAAGAGGAATAATCCTGCCAGGGCGACCAGCAGCTTTTCCTCCTCGTCTAGGTCAAAGCGCAGTAACAGCCACGGTGTTGCCCAGCGCAGGCAAAGGTAGGCCAGCAGCATTAGGCCGAGTGTGCCGTTGACGCTAACCAGAACGGCCGTAATCCCTCCCCCAATTGCGCTCAACGCCGCAATCGCCAGCATGATCAACCCATCTTGCAGCAGCAGCACCCCCACTACCAGGCGGCCAAACGGCTCGAATAACTGTTGTCGCTGCTTGAGCAGGCGAATCACCACCAGGGTGGAGCTGGCCGCCAGCGCCAACGCCACGTAAAGTGCCGTCAACCAGTCCAGCCCCCAAAGCCGTGAAAAGCTCAGGCCAATCAAAACGAAAGCGACAAATTGACCCAGGCCTACGCGAATAGCGGCCGTTTGCTGTTTGCCTATGCGCCTGGGGTTCATTTCTGCGCCGGCGCTAAAGACGAGAAAGGCCAGCCCCAGCAGTAGCGCCTCCTGGAACAGCGAACCATTATCTACCAGACCCAGAGCCGAGAGGATAACGCCGCTCAATACCCAAAATGGCACGCCCGGCAGTTTCAGCCATTTGGCGACCCCCATAGCCAGGGCCGCAGCAGTGAGAATGGTAACAACGACGCTCATAATCCCTCCCGACGTAGGCTTGCTACTACGGCTTCGGCCTCTTTCACCCATGACTTTTTGGGGTCAATCAGATACGCCACGCCAAGCTGTTCCAGGTCAGCAATAACTGATTCGTCAAAAGCGTGGATGGCAGCCGGCACGCCTGCCTGACGGCAGCGGTAGGCCAGCAGGTTATTGCTGTCTTCAATGTGTAAAGTGGAAACGGCCAGTTTCGCCTGGCTGAGAAATGCTTCTTCTGCCACAGCCGGATAGTCCATGTTGCCAACCAGTGTCAGACAGGGTAGTCTGGCCAGCTTGTGCACATCGCTGTCTACGGCTAACACGATCTCACCCTGCTCATGAAGCAACGTGGCAATCCGACGCCCCATGGCGTTCATGCCCAGCACGATAATGTGCCCTTGCAGGGTATTTGTTGTTTCTGGCTCTTCATACTGGGCAGCGCGAAACGGCCGTAGCCAGCCCCAGCGCCGCACCCATTCATACAGACGCTCGCTGTACAGAATCATGTAAGCGCTTACGGCAATCGTAATCAGGCCAATGACCGTAATCAGCGACAGAATTGCCTCGTCAATCAGGCCCGCACTCAGCCCCACGGCGGCAAAAATGAAAGAAAATTCGCTGATTTGTGCTACCGTGACGCTGGTCATAAAGGAAGTCCGCTCACTGTACCCCCCGCGCGCAATGATGACCATAAAAATGAAAGGGTTGCCTATCAGTACAAAGAGCGAAAAAATGATGGCCGCTGGCCAGTAGGCGGTTGCCGCTTCTAGCTCCATCTGCGCCCCAAGCGAAATGAAAAAAATGGCAATGAAGAAGTTCATCAACGGGTGCAACCGCCGCCGCAGATCGTGGGCAATGGCCAGTTGTGCCAGACTGAGGCCAGCCAGAAAGGCGCCAATTTCTGGCGAGAGGGAGAGCTTCTCCGAAGCGACGACGAAAGCAAAGCACCAGGTCAGGCTCCAGATGACCGTTGTTTCTGCCGAGGAGGCAGCCCAGGCCATAGGGCGCGCCAGCAGGTAGCGGGAAGCAAATAAGGCAAAAATCAGCATAATGCCCATGCCTAGAAAGGAACGGCCGATCCCGCCAGCGAGGCTGCTGAAGGTGGCACTTTGTGGGTCCCCCAGCCCGGTGAGAAAAGTGAGTACCACAACTACCACCAGGTCTTGCACAAGAAAAATGCCAACGGCAATACGGCCGTATAGCTTATGCAGGTGCTTCTTTTGGTCCAGCAGCTTCACCACGACCACAGTGCTGCTAAAAGTCAGCGCTGTAGCAAGAAAAACCGCTTCCATCGTGTTAAAGCCCAACAGCAGCGTCAAGACAAAGCCGATAGCGGCGGTAAAGATCACCTGACCAATACCGGCGGCAACCGCCACCTTACCGACGGCGCGAATCTTGTCCAGGCTTAGCTCCAGACCGACCAGAAAGAGTAACAGCACAATGCCCATTTCCGCAATCACGGCAACGCCTGAGTAGCTATTGCCATGTCCTGCCACAGGCGCAAGCAGATTCAGCCCCACGGGCCCTAGCAGCAAACCGGTGATGATGTACGTAACAATGCCGGGAATGCGCAGACAGCGTGCCAACAGCATCATGCCAGTGGCCACCACAATCATGATTCCTGTGTGGGTGAGTATCGAATCGTTCATGAAGAGGTCTTTTTTGTAAAGTGTGAAGCGTTACCTGTAAGCCGTCAATTAAATGCGAATTGCCAATTATGAATTTGGGGCGGGCACAGCATAGCAACTTATCTACTGTCATGCAATGAATCAGTTAAAGAGGTTAAGTTGGCATACAGGAAAACCCTTAAATAGCCGGAAAACAGTGGACAAATTGATGGTTTGCTGCTATGATCCTTATGCGTTTGGCGAAGAAAAATAGCAGGAAAACCTCCTCCCCCTAAACTGGCACGAGAAACGCGACTGGAACAACTTCGCTGAACGAAGGGTGATACCACCCCCTCCTGCTATTCGGTACGCACCCGCCCTTTGTCCAGCCGGCTACCCTCCTGGCCGCTGGACAGCTACAAAAAAAGACCGCCCCACGGGCGGTCTTTTTTATTATGAGTCAGAGTGATGAAGCGTTTTTTATCTTACCGCAGACAGCTCCACCTGTTTTTGCTGCCTTACTTGTTGGGCAGCATCCTGCTGACGCTTCTACCGGCGCTGGCAACAACGGCCGTTGCCTTTACCAGATATAACGCCTTGCAGCCGCCACAGTGGGTAGGGCTGAACAATTTTGCTCGCCTGCTCGATTCACCAATGGTGCGCATCTCGCTCTATAGCAGCCTGGTGTTTCTGGCGCTGGCCGTGCCGCTGCGCCTGTTTGCCGCGCTGGCGCTGGCGCTGCTGATGCAGCAGAAGCGGCGCTTTTTCGGCTTTTATCGCGCTGCCGTCTATCTGCCTACCCTGATCCCAGAAACAGCCTATGCCCTGATCTGGCTGTGGATTTTTAACCCGCTATACGGGCCGTTGAATCTGGCGCTGGCTTGGCTGGGCTTTCCCACGCCAGCTTGGTTGACCGACCCGCAGGCGGCGCGTTTTGCCATTGTGCTGATGCTGCTGCTGCAAATTGGCGAAGGATTTGTGGTGCTGTTGGCCGGTTTGCAGCAAATTCCGCGTGCGGTGTACGAGGCAGCGCACGTAGATGGCGCTGATGGCTGGCGCAGCTTTTTTTACATTACGCTGCCGCTGCTGACTCCCTGGCTGCTGCTGCTGACTTTCCGTGACCTGATTATGAGTCTGCAAAACAGCTTTACGCCTACGTTTGTGCTGACCTATGGTGGGCCGTATTACGCGACGACGTTTGTGCCGCTGCTGGTGTATGAGGTGGGCTTTGACCTGTTTGATTTTGGTCTGGCGGCAGCGATTTTAGTAGTGCTGTATCTCTTTTTGCTGTTGCTTATTTTGGGAACACTGAGCTCGGCACGGGAGGTGATGGGACTGTATGAGGAATAGCAGGCTGAAAACGGCCGTTCTCTATTTGCTGGGTGGCCTGGTAACGGCCGTATTTCTGCTGCCGCTGGTCTGGGCGACAGGCATTTCCCTGCGCGCGCCGGGTATTCCGCCGGCTGGGGGGGGGGGGTAGCACGGCCGAACTTTGCCAATTATGTGGCTATCTTTGAACTGCTGCCATTTGCGCGCTATTTGCTCAATTCGCTGCTGGTGGTGGCAACGGCCGTTCCCCTCACCTTGCTCAGCGCTTCCCTGGCCGGTTTCAGTCTGGCGCAGCTCCCCGCGCGTCCCCAGCGCCGCCTCTTCATCTTTAGTGTGGCGCTGCTACTCGTCCCCAGCGCCTCCGTCTGGCTCTTTCGCTTCCAAATTTTGCGCTGGCTGGGGCTGCTAGACAGCCTGTGGGCACTGATTTTGCCCGCCTTTGCTGCCAGCAGTCCTTTGTTTGTGCTACTTTACTATTGGGCCTGCCGCCAGGTTCCTGCCGAGTTGTTTGAAGCGGCGCGACTGGATGGCGCAAATGCATTGGCCATCTGGCGGCGCGTGGCGTTGCCGCTGGCACGCCCGACCAGCGTTGCCGTTACTGTGCTCACTTTCGTGATGTATTGGAGCGATTTTGTGGGTCCAGTACTGTACATCTACCGTCCGGCGCGTTACACTTTGCCCGTTGGCTTGCAAATTCTTAACCAGTTAGATAGCACCAACTGGCCGTTGCTAATGGCCGGGGCGGTATTCATGACAGCGCCCGTGCTGCTGTTGTTTTTCTGGTTGCAGCGTCAGTTTTTGCATGAGTTGTCTCTGGCGAATTTGCTGGATAAAAATTAAAGCGTGCCGCGCGGAGCGTGGCACGTGCAGGCCCGGTGGGGTTCAAATCATCTTGACCCATTTGCCCACCCACGGCTAACGGCCGTCGGCCATCGGTTATCATTGACGAAGGAGTTCCCCATGAGCGGGGCACACTACCACAAATGAAAATGCCACGCAAATCGGTGCTCTGCCGCCTGCGGTCATTTTCCGAGGAGTTTTTCTCATGCGTCGCTTATTCCTATGCCTGTTATTCCTTTTGCTCTTAGCGACATCGGCCGCTTGCAGTGGCAGGCAGCAAACGGCCGTTTCCTTTATGGTATTTGGCGACCCGGCCGAACTGGCGGCCTATGAAAAGCTGGTGGCCGCCTTTATGGCCGTGCACCCAGAAATTGTCGTAGAGTTGCGCCACGTGCCCAGTCAGGGTGAATATCGCCGGCAGCTGGCGGCCGGTTTTGCTGCCGGCGCGCCGCCTGACGTGATGTTGCTCAATTACCGCCGCATTGGCGCCTTTGCTGTAGATGGCGTGCTGGAACCGCTCGGTCCCTACCTGGCGAAAAGTGAGATATTGAACGAAGCTGACTTCTATCACGAAGCCATAACCGCTTTCAATTTTCGAGATCAGTTGTGGTGTATCCCGCAGAATCTTTCTAGCCTGGTGGTGTACTATAATCAGGATTTGTTTGCCGCGGCGGGGCTGCAACCCCCTGCTGCAGACTGGACATGGAGCGATTTTCTCACGGCGGCACGCACCCTGACGCGCGATGTGGATGGCGACGGCCGTATTGACCAGTACGGCGCGGGCATCGAGCCATCGCTCTATCGCCTGGCCCCCTTCATCTGGCAAAACGGCGGCGACGTGGTAGATGACCCCGCCCAACCTACGCGTCTGGCGTTGGACAGCCCGGCAGTGCTGGAAGCGTTCACCTGGTTTGTCAATTTACAGGTGCAAGAAGGGGTCGTGCCAGACGCAGTGGCCGAATCAGCCATCTCCAGTGAAAACCGCTTTTTGCAAGGCACACTGGCCATGTACTTCAACAGCCGCCGCGGCGTGCCGACTTATCGCACCATCAGTGACTTTCGCTGGGACGTGGCGCCCTTGCCGCGCTTCCGCCAGGCGGCGGGCATCTTGCACAGCGACGGCTACTGCATGGCGGCGGCCACGCGCAATAAGGAGGCCGCGTGGACGTTTATTGAGTATGCCAATTCGGCCGCCGGGCAGCGGCTGGTGGCCGAAACGGGGCGCACTGTGCCCTCCTTGCGGCAGGTGGCGGCGGAGCCGGTCTTTTTGGAACCGACTCTGCCGCCGCAAAACAGCCGCGTCTTTTTGGATACGCTGCCCGTGATGCGGCAGGTGCCCACCATTGCGCAGTGGGTGGCCGTTGAGGAAACGGCTAACCGTGAGATTGAGCGGGCGTTTTATGGGCAAATTTCGGTGGCCGAAGCAGCGGCAACGGCCGTACAGTTGACGCAATCTTTCTTTAGCGAGGGGCAATAATGGAGTATGATCTGGTTATCAGAGGGGGCACGGTGGTAACGGCCGTTGCCACATTTCTTGCCGATGTTGCCATTAACGGCGCCCAAATTGCTGCTGTGGGGCTGGGGCTGCGCGGGCGGCGCGAGCTAGACGCCCGCGACAAGCTCGTCATCCCCGGTGGCATAGACCCGCACGTGCATTTGCAGTACCAGTTACCCCACTTTCGCTCTGCCGACGACTTTTTCAGCGGCACACGCGCCGCAGCTTTGGGCGGCACCACTACCGTCATAGACTTTGTGGAGCCAAAACCGCAGCAGCGCATGATAGCTGCCCTGGCGGCACGCCGCGCCGAAGCTGAAGGGCAGGTCGTGATTGATTATGGCCTGCACATGACCATCAGCCCACACGAGATGGGCAAATTAGACCAGGTTCCCGAAGCATATGCCGCCGGCTGTGCCAGTTTTAAGCTGTACATGGCCTACGGCATGAGGCTGACCGATGACCAGCTTTTACGCGCCTTGCAGGCGATTAAGCAGGTCAACGGCCTGCCCGTCGTCCACGCCGAAAATTGGGACGTAATTACAGCGCTGGTGGCGCAAAACCTGGCCGCCGGGCGCAGCGAACCCTGCTGGCACCCGCACAGCCGCCCGGCGCTGCTAGAGGCGGAAGCCGCCAGCCGCCTGATAGATATTGCCACCTACGTGGGCACGCGCGTGCACATCTTCCACATTTCTTGCACAGCGGTGGTGGAGCGGCTGGCAGAGGCGCAACAGCGCGGGCTGCCGGTGACGGGCGAGACCTGCCCTCATTATTTGATGCTGAATGAAGGGGTCTTTTTACGGCCGTTGCCCCAGGCAGCGCGCTATGTCTGTGCCCCTCCGCTGCGCACTCACGCTGACCAGCTTCGCCTTTGGTTAGCGCTGGGGCAAGGCATCATCCACATTGTCACCACCGACCATTGCCCCTTTACGCAGGCAGAAAAGGCACAAAACCTGCACGACTACAGCCAGATTCCCGGAGGGCTGCCCGGCATTGAGGCGCGCCTGGCACTGCTATACAGCTATGGTGTACGCGATGGCTACTTTTCGCTCAACCGCTGGGTAGAAATGTGCAGCACCGGCGTGGCGCAACTGTTTGGCCTGCGGCAAAAGGGGCACATTGCCCCCGGCTATGATGCCGACCTGGTGATCTTTGACCCGCAGAAAGAGGTTATCCTCACCACAGAAACGCTGCACGAGCAGGTAGACTGGACCCCTTATGAAGGTGTGACGGTGCGCGGCTGGCCAACCGTGACGCTCAGCCGAGGGGAGGTGATTGCCCAGGATGGAGAGTTTGTGGCGCAGCCGGGGCGGGGGCAGTTTTTGCGGCGCGCCTTTTAGCTGCCAAATGATTGGTAAACTTGCAAAAGCAGGCTGGTGCATGTGCAGCAATAAGCCCCGTTGACGGGGCGCTGTTATTTAGCCCGGCGATTCATCGCCGGGTGGAAATCAGGCGATTCATCGCCGGGTGGAAATCACCGGGCGGACGTCGCCAGGGTATGAACTTTTCCCAACCGGACACGATGGCATTATTGCATTGGTTACAAGTCGAGCAAGTTTATCTTTTGTCAAGAGCTATGGCCAATCTCTTTCGCTTGTTTTGGGCAGATAAATGAGCTGACGGATGATTGCCCCCATCCCCTGCTGACTGGCGACGGTAGCTGTGCAAGTTGGCCAACGAAGCTGCTCAAAATAGGGCTTGACAAAAGGCACAAACCCTTAACCTGTAAGCGATGGCATTATTGTTGTTTAATGTTCATAACCGGGTTGCTGCGTGTGTGTATGGTAGACGCCGTTTCCAGGCGGGAGCGTTCTGGCTTCTTTTCTCTTGATGAAGCTGCAGAACTGTGTCATGATTGTGCCTATGAACGAGGAAACACCCGATCTAACCGCCTTAGCCCTGACTTTGTTTGACATCGGCGCGGTGCGCCTGGGACAATTTAGGCTGCACAGCGGCCGCCTCTCACCTATTTACCTGGATTTGCGCCTGTTGGTCTCGTTTCCGCAGATACTGCGCATGGTCACGTCGTTTTACCGTCGCTTGCTAGAGCCGCTTCGCTTTGACCTGCTGGCGGCTACGCCGCTGGCGGGGTTGCCCATTGGCACGGCCGTTTCCCTGGAAATGAACGTGCCCCTCGTTTACCCACGCAAAGCAGACAAGAGCTATGGCACGGGTAAGTCGGTGGAAGGGGTGTGGCAAGTTGGGCAAACGGCCGTTGTGCTGGACGACTTGGTGACCTCTGGTGATAGCATCATGCAGGCGATTACGCCGTTGAAAGCGGCGGGCTTGCAGGTGCAGGACGCCGTTGTGCTGGTTGACCGGCAGCAGGGTGGCACGGACTTTTTGCGCCGCGAAGGATACACCCTGCATGCCGTCATCACCCTGGGCCATATGCTCTTACTGTTGCAGGAAAACGGCCGTATCACCCCCACCGAGCGCGCCCACGTGCTGGCCGCGCTGGCAAAATAATCAGGACAGGGGAGCGACAAGAAGTTGGAGATTTCATAAGCACAAATCCCCGCCCGCTTCCCCTGCATACACAAGAAGGAAAATTTATGTCAACAACTCGATCTACAACTTCTGAGCAAGCACGCGCGCATGATGTTTATCGCTATAAACACAGCCCGCTCGACGCCATCTTCCGCCCCAAAAGCGTGGCCGTCATTGGCGCCACCGAGCGCGAGGGCAGCACCGGGCGTACCCTCGTCTGGAACCTGATGCAAACTTCTTTTGGCGGCGTCATCTACCCCGTCAACCCCACGCGCCACAGCATCCTGGGCATCAAAGCCTACCCCAGCATCCTTGCCATTCCCGATGAGGTAGACCTGGCCGTGATCGTCATTCCGGCGCCGGGCGTGCCTGCGGTCGTGCGCGATTGCGTACAAAAAGGGGTCAAAGGGGCGATCATCATCTCGGCCGGCTTCAAAGAGACAGGAGAAGCGGGCGCAGAGCTAGAGCGGCAAGTGCTGGAAGAGGCGCGCAAAGGGCGTATGCGCATTATTGGCCCCAACTGCCTGGGGGTGATGAATCCCATTAGCGGCTTGAACGCCACCTTTGCCGCGCGCATGGCCATGCCGGGTAGTGTGGGCTTTATCAGCCAGAGTGGGGCGCTGTTAACGGCCGTGCTCGACTGGTCTCTGCGCGAAAATGTAGGCTTCAGCGCCTTCCTCTCCATTGGCTCTATGCTCGACGTGGACTGGGGTGACCTGATTCACTACCTGGGTGATGATCCCAAAACCAAAAGCATCGTCATTTACATGGAAACCATCGGCAATGCCCGCTCCTTTCTTTCCGCGGCGCGTGAAGTGGCGTTGACCAAGCCCATCATCGTCATTAAGCCAGGGCGCACAGAGCAGGCTGCGCAGGCCGCCGCTTCGCATACCGGGTCGCTCACCGGTAGCGACGAGGTGCTAGAGGCTGCTTTCCGTCGCTGCGGCGTGCTGCGCGTCAGCACCATTGATGGCCTCTTCAGCATGGCCGAAGTATTGGCCAAGCAGCCACGCCCCAAAGGGCCACGCCTGACCATCCTCACCAACGCCGGTGGCCCCGGCGTGCTGGCGACCGACGCGCTAATTACCGGCGGCGGCGAACTGGCTCCCATTTCGCCAGAGACAATGGCAAAGCTGAATGAACTGCTGCCCGCCCCTTGGAGCCACGGCAACCCAATTGATATTTTGGGCGATGCGGATGCGGAGCGGTATGCGCAGTCCCTAGAAATTGCCGCCAATGACCCGAACAGCGATGGCCTGCTGGTGATTCTGACGCCGCAAGCAATGACAGCCCCCACGCAAACGGCGCAGGCATTAAAAAAGATTTACCGGCGTGAAGACGGCCGTCCCTTTGGCAAACCGCTGCTGGCAAGCTGGATGGGTGGTGCGGACGTAGCCGCCGGTGAAAGTATCCTCAATCAGGCTGGTATCCCTACCTATGCCTATCCTGACACAGCCGCCAACGTCTTCAACTATATGTGGCGCTACAACAAGCGCTTGCGCAGCCTCTACGAGACCCCCTCGTTACCCGACTACTCACCCGAAGATGCACATAAGCATGAAGAGATCGCCGAGATGTTGGCGCACATTCGCGCCACCGGCCGTACCATCCTCACTGAGTACGAATCGAAGCAGGTGCTGACCGCTTATGGCATTCCCACTGTCGAAACGCGCCTAGCGCGCAGCGCCGACGAAGCAGCGGCCGTTGCCGCCGAAATTGGCTTTCCCGTAGTCGTCAAGCTGAACTCAGAAACGATCACGCATAAGACCGATGTGGGCGGTGTGCGCCTGGACCTGGCTAACGCCGATGAGGTGCACAACGCTTACACCAGCATGGCGCAACGGGTCAGCGAAAAGTTCGGCGCCGCGCATTTTCTGGGCGTAACCGTGCAGCCCATGCTCAGCCTGAAGGAGGGGTATGAACTCATTGTGGGCGCCAGCCCAGACCCACAATTTGGGCCGGTGTTGCTCTTTGGCACAGGTGGGACTTTGGTGGAGGTGTTCAAGGATCGCGCCCTGGGGCTGCCGCCGTTAACGACAACGCTGGCGCGGCGCATGATGGAGCAGACCAAAATTTACACAGCGCTGCAAGGCGTGCGTGGCCGCGACCCGGTCAATTTGGCAGAGCTGGAACAGCTCATGGTGCGTTTTAGCCAGTTGATTGTTGAGCAGCGTTGGATTAACGAAATTGATATTAACCCGCTGTTTGCCTCAGACAGGCAGATTATTGCTCTGGATGCGCGCGTGATGCTGTACGGGCCAGAGGTGCAAGAGGATGCGTTGCCGCAATTGGCGATACGGCCGTATCCCACCCATTACGTACAACCCTTCACGGCATCAGATGGCACAACCTTCACCATTCGCCCCATTCGCCCCGAAGATGAGCCGATGATTGTGCAGTACCATTGCACCCTTTCCGAGCAGAGCGTCTACCTGCGCTACTTCCGCGCCTTCCAGTTTGATCAGCGTGTGGAGCATGACCGGCTGGTGCGCATTTGCTTTGTGGATTATGACCGGGATATGGCGCTGGTGGCGGAGCGCAAAAATCCACACAGCGGCGAGCGAGAGATCGTGGCCGTTGGTCGCCTGAGCAAGCTGCATGGCACGGGGGATGCAGAGTTTGCGATTTTGGTGAACGACGCCTGCCAGGGCAAGGGGATTGGTTCTGAGCTATTGCGACGGCTGTTGGAAATTGGCAGGAGCGAAGGTGTGGAGCGTGTCTTTGCCTATATGATGGCAGAAAACAGGGGGATGTACCACATCTGCCAGAAGCTAGGCTTTAGCTTTACGCGCGAAGCAGACTTGGTGAAAGCAGAAATTGTATTATAGCGGATAGGGTGAAATGTGCGGTGCAGAAGCGTGAAACGTGAAGGATGAATGTGAATGCCCCTTCACGTTTCACGCTTCATGGTTTTAATTTTGCTTGTTTGACTTTTCTTTGGCGCGCTCGATTTGCGGAACGACGATGGCGCTGATGATAAGAATGGCGATGAGGGCGAAAAAGAAAATACCGACGGGATCCATACTGTTTGTCCTCCTCAGAAAATGATTGCCGACGGCGGACTGCCGACGGCTAACCTACACCAACCAGGTTTGGCAACTTGGGCCACGCTTATAGACGGCGGTCAGCGGTCATTTTGCTCCGTGCCCCTTAGCCCTTTCCTCATCGGACGGTTACGGCCGTAAAGGTTTGAATGCGGTTGCCGTCCAGGTCTTCGATAATAAAGCCCACCATGTAGGGGCCAGGAGCCGCGTCTAGCTCTTCCCAGGTAAACATCTGCGCGCCAAAAGTAAGCGTTTCCCCTTCTTGTGTGCTTTCCTGGCGCACACGGCCGTTTGCGTCCAGGTCCCACCACTGCTCCAGCACCGTAAACCGGTCGCCGCTGCTGGGGATAATTTCGCGCGCAGCCCCGGTGGGGGTTGTGCCGTTGAAGCCCAGCACTTGCAGCAGCACGCCATCGCGGAAGATCAGGCGCGCGTAGCGCCGCTCGCCGCTAACATAGGTGTACAACCCGTCTACCGTATAGGTGGCCTCGGCGCGGGTCAGGCCAAAGGTACGTGGTTGCAGCAAGGCAACGGCCGTTGTCGTGCCGTCGCTGATGCCATACACAATCGGCTCCCAGTTAAATGTCAGCGTAAACTCCCCTTCGCCCCAATCTGGGTAGTACACGCCATCCAGCTCGCGCACAGTGGCGCTTTCCAGGTAATCGGTGTCGGCGACAAAAATGGCGTTGGCTTCCTGGTCAAAGTACCCGGCAAAGAAGTAGATGTGGCCAATCTGGCTGCCGTTGATGTCGCTGCTGAGGCGGATGGTTTGTCCTCTGGCTACCCTGTCTTGCGAGGCAGTTACGGGTGTGGCGCTGAGGTTGCCGGCGCCAGGGGGCACAACGCCATCACGCACGGCCGTTTCCAGCGGTGTGGCGTCTATATTAAAGCGCCGCCCTGTGTAGTGGTAGGTGAGGAAGTCATCCCACAAAGAAACGGCGGCAAAACGGTTGGCAACGGCCGTGTACGAAGGCATTCCTGTCGTGGGCAGTTGATAAAGCTGCGAATTAGGGAAATAAATAGAAATACCGTTGGCGGCCGGTTTCTTGGGGCCACGCCTGGCGGCAATTACCGCGCTTTCCAGCGCTTCTAGCAAATCGTCCCCTGCCTGGCGGATTGCCACATCGCCCGATTCTCGCTGCAAAAGTTGCACAAAGTGCGCCAGATCAATGTAGGAGGGGGGCACGTTGTTGCCGAACACGTTGGTAAATGATTGCGCATAGGTACGCGCCTGGGCAATCAACCGCTGGTCGCCCTCTTGAATCAGGTACGCAAAATTGTTCAGGCTTGTCATCAGTTCGGGCAGCGCAGTCAGGTCAACGGCCGTTAGCGTGACCCCTTGCCCCATTTGCGCCGCCACCTGCTCCGCCGAAGGTGTGCTGCCACCCCCGCCGCTGCCCAGCAGCGTGAACAGCCCGCCCAGCGGCGAACCGCGCTGGTACATTTGTGCGCGCGCCTGCGCATCCTGAATGCGCTGATCGGCGACAATGTAGGTGTCTACAATTGCCTGCGCCAGCTCGGCGCCGCTCATGGCGGGGTTGTCTACCAATGCCTGCAAAAAGCCGGTGTAAGCCCATCCCAATGCCGGTTCCACCTCTTGCGAGGCAACAGCATAGCGCGCATGGGGAGCCAGCATGGCAAACATCTCCAGGTGTCCCATCAGGCAGGCATCCATGCCAATCAGCTCAAAGTGAGAGATGCCGCTGCGCCGGCGGATTTCTGCCAGGGCGCTGTCTAGATCGTGCAGGTAAAGCTGCCCGCCTAGCGTGGCTGCCAGGGGGATAGCCGGATCGCCGCTGCGTGCCGGGCTTTTGTCTGTCCAGCCGCCTGGCCAGCCCATGCCGTGATCGGACATGATTAGCACGTAGTTGTCGGCGGGGTAGTTGGCAATGCCCCAGGTGACAAAATCTATCAGCGTGCGCGAGTCGCCCATGTTCAGCTCGCCCAAGTCCATCAGCAGCTGTGAGCCGAGCCGATCCAGGTCGTTGTCTTTGGTGACATAGTAGCGGCGCGTGCCGCTCCAGTCGCCGTCGCCAGCATAGCCGCCCTCGTAGCGGTCAATTTGCGCCACAATTTTGACGCGGCTGGTGGAGCCAACGCGCTCTGCTTCGTTCAAGTCAATCAGGATATCTTGTTCCAGAATTTTGTCGTCGGCGTCCTGGTAGAGTAGGATGGTCCAGGTCTGCTTGGGGTTGTACACGGCCGTTTGCGGCGCGGTCAGGGGGTCCAGGGGCAGGGCGGGCAGGGCGGGCGCGCTGATGGCCGCCGGAGTGCGCACAATCGGAGAGGAGGGCGCCGGGAGGGAAACGGCCGTTTGGCCACTGTCGCTGCTTCCCTCATCCCCGCCAAAAAATTGCGTGGCACCAAAAACCAGCAGCACAATGAGCACAATGACGCCAATAATCGGGTTTTTACCCAGAGAGAGACCACCGCCTCCTGGCAAGCCCCCACCGGGCAGCCCGCCTCCCCCCGTAGGTGATCTTACGCCGCCGCCGCTGCTGCCGCCAGAAGACGGCCGTGTGGGAGTTTGTCGTCGCGGCGCAGACGCCTGTTGCCTCGCTCCAGAGTCAGTCGTGCCGCTGCTGCGCCGCCGATCAGCCTGCACCGTGCGCTTTCCGCCGCCACCAGAGCCACTGGCAGCCAGGATCGGGCCAGATTGTCTTGTTGCGTCCATCTCATTCTCCCTTAAAAATGACCGCAGACTGCCAACGGCAGACTGCAGACCGCGTGCTTCTCTCGTATTGCAGTCGGCGATCTGCCGTCCGCTGTCGAAAAATTGCAAATCACCTCTTTGGCACATCATGAACCATGCCCCAATCTGCTCCTGCCCCGTACCCCCTAAATCCTAATCCCCTTTGTTCACTTTAGCAACATATGACAAAGATCACGCCGCAACCATGCCAAAATAAACTGTAGACCGTTCCAAGTGCCGGGTATAGTTGGGGTAGTTTGATGGTTAGTTGAGTGTGCTCATTGACCGACTCAACCGGTTTACGATCACTTTCTTGGAGTGTAAAAATGACCCAATTACATGAAATAGACTTAACCGAAGCGTTCACCGAACTGATCCGGCGTGCGGCCACGGACCTGCCGGCGGACATGGAAAGTGCACTGGCGGCGGCCAAAGAACGAGAAGAAGAAGGCTCAGCGGCGAAAAGCAGCCTGGAGGCGATCCTCACGAACGTGCAAATGGCGCGGCAAAAATCTACCCCTATTTGCCAGGACACCGGAACCCCCATTTTTGAGGTCAGCTATCCCCTGGGTGTTTCCACGCGCGCCCTGGCGGCACAAATTCGCCGCGCGGCGGCCATTGCCACTGAGCGGGCCTACCTGCGCCCGAACGCCGTAGACAGCATCAGCGGCAAAAACAGCGGCGACAATACCGGCATAGATTTCCCCACCATCCATTTTCACGAATGGGACGAGCCGTACATCCAGGTAGATTTGCTGCTGAAAGGGGGCGGCTGTGAAAACGTCTCCACGCAGTACAAACTACCGGATAGCAGCTTGAAAGCTGGCCGTGACCTGGAAGGGGTGCGGCGTGTGGTGCTGGATGCGGTGCATCAAGCGCAGGGCAAGGGGTGCGCGCCAGCCGTTTTGGGCGTGGCCATTGGCGGCGACCGGGGTTCTTCGTACATTAAGTCGAAGGAGCAGTTGTTCCGCAAGCTGGATGAGCCAAACCCAGACCCGCAGTTGGCAGCTCTAGAGGAGCGGCTGTACAAAGAAGCGAATGAGCTGGGCATTGGGCCAATGGGTTTTGGCGGCAAAACGAGCGTGCTGGGGGTGAAGGTGGGCGCGCAGCACCGTCTGCCCGCTTCTTATTTTGTTTCTGTGGCGTATATGTGCTGGGCCAATCGCCGCGCGCGCCTGATTGCGCGGCAAGATGGCGCGGAAGTGGAGGTGAGCTATGCCTAGTTTAACTGTGCCGATTGCCGATGAGGAAATCCGCGCGTTGCACGCAGGGGATACCGTTTACCTGAATGGCGTGATTGTGACAGGACGCGACGCGGCGCACAAATTTATGGTGGAGAAGTATGTAAAAGTAGCGGAGGTGGATGCAGCCGAACGGCCGTTGCACGATGAGCTAAAACGATTACTCAACGGCAGCGTCATTTATCACTGCGGGCCCGTCGTCAGGCAGCACGAAGACGGCACGTGGGAGTTTGTTGCTGCCGGGCCAACCACCAGCATCCGTGAAGAGGTATACCAGGCAGATGTGATCCGCTACTTTAACCTGAAGGGGGTCATTGGCAAGGGAGGCATGGGGGCCAATACCCTGCGCGCCTGCCAGGAACAGCCTGCGGTCTACTTCCATGCCATTGGCGGTGCTGCCACGCTCATCGCGCAAACGGTCAGGCGCGTTCTTGCCGTCCACAAGCTGGAGTTTGGTGTGCCGGAAGCGATGTGGGTGATCGAGGTGGAAAATTTCCCCGTGGTTGTAACGATGGATAGTCATGGGGTCAGCATTCACGACCAGGTGGAGGCAAGATCAAAAGCGAAACTGGCGGAATTGTTGGCGCTGGCTTAGAAACGCAGATGAAATGATCGGCGCAAAACATCCTGTTCTCTAGCCTCATTTTATTGTTGCGCCTTAATCTTTGTTGTCTGTGTACCGGCTTTGGATTGGATTACGGAAGTCGGGCCAGGGCCAGATTGTGGCCACCCTGTTGCAGCACGGCGCGCACCTCGGCGCGGGTCGGCACGTTGTGACCGGTTCCGCGCTTTTGCACTTTGGCTGCACCGGTGGCGTTGGCCAGCGTGCCCAGGTCGGCCAGGGATAAACCGCGCAGGTAGCCCACCATCACTGCGCCTGCCAGACTGTCCCCCGCGCCGGTGGCGTCTACCAGCGGCACGGCAAAGCCTGGTGCGTGAATGGCTTCTTGCGGCGTGAATAGCAGGCAGCCTTGCTCGCCCTGCTTGAGAATGACGAGCTGTGGTCCCAGGGCAAGCAGGGCTGCGCCCATTTGCCAGGCATCGGTCAGTTGGCTTAGCCGCGCTGCCTCTTGTTGGTTAAGCAAGAGGACGGTAGATTGGGCGGCAACGGCCGTATGCCAGCCATTGTCCAGATTGGGGTTACCCGGCCCCGGATCGAAAAAGATCGGCACGCCGTGTTCGCGCGCCACCTGCACTGCTTCCAGCACCAGCGTCACAGTTCCAGCAAACTCCACCCAGCCATCCACAAACAGCGCCTGTGCCTGAGACAGCGCCGCGCGCCAGGAATCGGGCAGGGCAAACTGGGTCAGGCGGCCACGAAAGCCCAGGTATGCCGGTTCACCAGAGCGGTCTACCAGCACCACGGCGACCGGCGTTTGTGATTCGGCCGTGACCAGCACGTGTGACGTATCTATACCTTCACGCCGCAGGCCATCCAGCACCAGCCGGCCAAAGCTGTCGTCCCCCACCTCGCCCATGCTGGCTATGGGCATTCCCAGGCGCGCGGCCATGATGGCGACGTTGCACGCGCCTCCTGGCCCCACGTCGAGTGATTCCAGCGTTTGCAGCGCCTGCCCCTGCGCCGGAAAGGCGCTGAGAAAGAGGTTCAAATCGGCAAGCAGATTGCCGAGAATGATGATAGACATATGACACTTGTAACCCGCCCCCCTCGTTTTTAAGTTTCACCCTTTTTAGCGCGCAGGGCAGCAATGAATGACTCGACATGCAGAGGGACGCCCGGTAGACCAAGCGCCGCGCCCAGGCGCGCAATTTGTGGCGCGGTCACACTGGCCTGTGCCAATATCTCCGCTTGAGAGAAAACGATTTCGGCCGTACCATCAGCGATAATTTTTCCCTGCGCCATGACCACAATGCGCGTAAAGTGGTCGGCGCAAAAATCAATGTCGTGCGAGATGGCGATCACAGTACGGCCGTTTTCACTCAAACTTGCCACAATTTCCCCCAGGCGCTGCACGCCGCGCCCATCCTGGCCAATGGTTGGCTCATCCATGATGACTACCGGCGTTTCCATGGCCAGAATGGTGGCCAGCGCCACCAGCTTACGTTGCGAGCTGGGTAAATCATATGGGTGGGCGTTGGCTACGTCGGGCAAGCCAACTGCCTCCAGCGCTGCAGTAACGGCGCGCGCCGTATGCGCCGCATCAAAACCCAGGTTGCGTGGACCAAAGGCCACTTCGTCTGCTACCGTTTGCTTGAATAGCTGATCGTCCGGGTTTTGAAAAACCAGGCCAACGCGCCGCGCCATTTGCGCGACCGTATACCGGCGCGTATCCCAATCGCCTACCAGCACCTGCCCTTGCTGCGGCTTGAGCAAGCCGTTCATCTGCTTGATCAGCGTGGTTTTGCCCGCACCGTTAGCGCCGATAATGGCAACCTGCTCACCTGGCGCAATGCGCAACGTGATGCCGCGCAGGGCGACAGCATCAGGTGCGTAGGCAAAATGAATGTCTTGTAAGCTGAGCTGCATGGCCTGTTTTTAATGCAAATTTTGCTGGACTCCGGTATTTTACTCAGGCCTGGCGAAAAAAGGCGACGGCTTCGCGCAGTGTGACCGGTAGCTCACCCTGGGCAGGAGCCAACCCCTCGGCGCGGGCGCGACGGGCTGCCTGGGTGTAGCGCGTGCCGGGAATTGGCAGCATTTCGCTGGCGAGAATGGCGCGGGGCGGGCCGTCCGCCAGGATACGGCCGTCATCCAGCACCACCACGCGATCTGCATGTTGCCCTATCCACTCTAGCTCGTGTGAGACCAGGACAACGGCCGTTTCCCCTCGCCGCACCAGCTTTGCCAGCAAAGCAAAAATTTCCTGCGTGCCTGCCGGGTCAAGCTGCGAGGTTGGCTCATCCAGCACCAGCAGGCGCGGGCGCATCACCAGCACCGAGGCGATGGCCAGCCGCTGCTGTTGCCCGCCAGAAAGCGCATAAGGCGAACGCTCAGCCAGGTCGCTGAGGCCGGTCAAGGCCAGCATCTCCTCCGTGCGCGCCAACATTTCCGCGCGCGGGATGCCCATATTTTCCAGGCCAAAGGCTACCTCTTCCCGCACGCTGAAGCGCGCGCCGGTAATCTGGTTAAACGGATTGGCAAAAACCAGCCCCACGTCCGCTGCCATTTCTGCCAGGGGTGTCTGCGCCACGTCGTGGCCGGCTACCTGCGCCGTCCCTGTCAGCTCACCATGATAAAAATGGGGCACAAAGCCAGCCAGCAGGTAGCAAAGTGTTGACTTGCCTGCGCCGTTTACCCCCACAACGGTGCAAAACTGGCCCTGCGGGATGGCCAGAGAAAGGTCGCGTAGTGCTGGTTGCGCCGTGCGCGGGTAGCTGTAAGTGATGTTGTGCAGCTCAACCAGATTCATATAGGCATTCACCTTAGGGCCAGCACAGTGCGCGCAAGGATGAGTACGGCCGTTGCCAGCAGCAGCAGCGCGCGCACCCCCTTCTCCCAGGGCTGCTCGCTCAGGAGAATCAGACTAGTGCGCAGCGTACGCCGGCCAAAACCGCGCGCCTCCAGGGCAATTGCGCGTTCCTCTACGTCCATCAGGCTGCTTAAAATGAGCGGGCCCAGCAGCGGCAGCAGCGCCCGTGCGCGGCGCAGCAAATTTCCCTGTGTTTCCAGCCCACGTGACTGCTGTGCTGCGGTAATGGTTTCTGCCTTCGCTTGAAAGCGGGGCACAATCTGGATGGCGGCGAGAATGATGTAAGCCAGCTTGTGCGACAGTCCGCGCGCAGTTAAGGCGTTCATCAGCGCGTCGGGGCGCGTGGCGAGTGAAAGCAGCAGAAAGCTGCCAATGAGCACGAGAATGCGCCCGGCCATGGCCGTGGCAAAAAGCACCCCTTCCTGCTTGAAGGAGAGCGGCCCCAGGGTGACAATGGGCGTGCCACCAGGCCAAAACAACCCCTGGACCAGGAAGAGAGAGAGGACAAAAGGCCACCAGATGGGCCAGACGGCGCGCAGCAGCGGACACACAATCTGGCCCCAGGCCGCCAGCGGCAGCAGAAACAGGGCAAAGAGCAGATAGTTGGGCCAGAACCCAGGCAAGACAACGGCCGTTGCCACTCCACACAGCGTCAACGTCAGCTTGGTGAGCGGGTGCAGGCGATGCAGGCCGCTATCGCGCGGCTGGTAAAGGGTGAACGAACTCATGCGGCTCGCTCATCAGGTGACGTTTTCACTGCGTGGGAAGCGCAGCAGGAAGCGCCTGGGCAGCCCTAGAACAACGAGAAAAACCAGCAAGAAGGTCACGAATTTATCCAGGGGATCAGACACAATGCCTTGCCCCAGCGTAGACTCAATGATGCTGGCCCCCGTAGCGCGGAAAAGGCCTACGATGAAATCTTGCCCCGTGCCGGTGACGCCACCATAGATGTAGGCGGAAACGGGGGCGGAAAGCAGCGCGGCCGTAATGCCAGTTGCCAGCCCACCTGCGAACCACAGCCAGGGGGTGCGCTTGAAAAAGCGGCCGAACAGCCCGGCAAAAATGCCAATGATGGCCGCCACGTGTGCCCAGGCCCACGCCTGCGGGAAGAGACCGGTGATAGACCACACCAGGTTCGAGATGGTGCCCGTGATAGCCCCGGCCCAGGGGCCGGCCAGCAGGCCAACCAGCACCGTGCCAATCGAGTCCAGGTATAGGGGTAGTTTGAGCAAAATCACAAGCTGCCCGACCGCCACGTTAATGGCAATGGCGACAGGGATCATTACCAGCGTCAGTGTGGTGAAATCTTTTTTAATGCGTTCCATAATTATTACCTCCCTTGAAGGTGACGGCTGACCGCCGACGGCCGTCTGTAAGTGTGGCCCAGGTTGCCAAACCTGGTTGGCAGGTGCAGGTTTGGCAACCTGGGCTACATTTTCATTTGTGGTGGTGTGCCACCGCTCATGAAATTTGGTGTAGCATGATTTGCCAGATCGCGTTAGAGCGCCAGAGCTCAGCGCAAATTTCGCCAGCCCCCAGTAATAATTGTCCTTTTGACACAATATCAACGTCCATATTGTACCTGAAAAGCAGGAATAAAAAATACGGGAAATTCTATCACGATGGGCATATGCGATTGTGGCGATTGTTGCCGCCAATGCGCTTCCTGCACCCGGCACCCGCAAGGGGCCAAAATGGCTGAAGAACCAGGGATGCCTTCAGGCGTTTGCCTGTGCGGTTTGTTTTAGATATTCCTCTGGCTTAATGGAAATGCTCTGGCTGGCGCTGTCTGCGCCCATGCTGATTCCGTAGATCGTTTGCGCTGCCTGCACCGTGCCGCGATTGTGCGTGATGACGATGAACTGTGTTTGCAGGCTCAGCTCGCGCAGCAGCTCGCGGAAGCGATTGACGTTGGCTTCGTCTAGCGCCGCGTCTACTTCATCCAGCACGCAGAAGGGGGTGGGGGAGACTTTGAGCAGGCTAAAGATGAGGGCAACGGCCGTTAGCGAACGCTCCCCGCCAGAAAGCAGCCCCAACCCCTGCTCGCGGCGATTGGGCAGGCGGGCAATAATGTCTACGCCGCTAATTGTCAGGTCGTCGGGGTCGGTCAGCACCAGCCGCGCCGCGCCCCCGTTGAACAGTTGTGTAAAGGTCTGGCCAAACACCTGGTTTACCTTCTCTACCGTTTCGGCAAAGGCGGTGGAGGTCAATTTGTCTAATTCGGCAATCACTTCGCGCAACTGCTTTTCCGTCTGATTCAGGTCTTCCACCTGTTGTGTGAGGAAGTCGTATCGCTCCTGTGTGCTTTCGTACTCTGCTGGTGCATCGGGGTTGATGGCGCCCATGCGCTGCATCTGTCCGCGATAGTGGTGAATGCTTTCTTCAATGTCGGGGGGCAGTTCGCTGACGACGGGGAGTTGGTCTACCACGTCGCTGATGGGCAGGGGGGTAGGGCCAGTTTGCGCTTCGTCGTAGACTAACGCCACGATGCCCAGGTCGGCCTTGATGCGCTCTTGCAGCCCTTCAATGTGGTTTTCTTCTTGTGAAAGGCGCACTTGTGCCTGTGTATATTGTGTTTCTAGCTCCAGAGCGCGGCGCTGTAGGGCCGTCATCTGTTCTTCCAGGCCGCGCATTTCCTGGCGGTAGCTGTTGAGCGCTGTCTGTGCCGGTTCGAGCTGATTGGTCAGCTCTTCCAGGCGCTGTTGCTGGCGCTGGCGCTCGTTGTTTTCGTCGCCGGCTACAAACTGCTGTTGCTGCGCTTGTAAGCTGTTCTGGCGCTGACGCAGCCGCTCGAGCTGCGCTTCGACCTGTGCCAGCGTGGCGCGGCGACTGTCTACCACAGCCTGTCGGCCGGCGACAATGGTTTGCGCGGCGACGGCGCTTTGTTCCAGGTTCTGGCGTTGCTGGCTGGCCTCGGCGATGGGCAGCGCCGCTACCTGCTGCCGTGCCTCTAGTACGACTGTCTCCCCTTTTTCCACCTCGGCGCGCAACTGTGCCAATTCGGCTTCTGCCTGTTGCAAGCGCGCTTGCAGCCGTGCCTGTTCTTGCTGCTGCGCGGCTGTGCGTTGCCCCAGGTTTTCTTGCTGGCGCTGAAGAAAGCGCTGCTGCTGCTGTGCCCGTTCCAGGTTGTTTTGCGCCTGCGTGGCACGCTGTGTGGCCTCATTTTCCAGCCTGCCCAGGAGGCGCTCTTCTTCTTGTAGTGCATCTGCCTGCGCCTGCATGGCCTGAATGTGGGCGCCCAGGGCCTCTGCTGCTTGCTCGGCGGTGGCCAATGCCTGGCGCAGCCGCGCCAGTTCTGCCTGGCTTTGCCGCCATTCTGCTTCGCGCGCCAGCAGGTCGCTTTGGGCCTGACGGCCGTTCAGTTCTACCAGTCCCCCTGCATGAGCGACGAAACCATCCAGAGAAACGGCCGTTGCGCCAATGGGCAGGGTTTGCGCCAGGCGGTAGGCGGTTGTGGCATCTTGCACCAGCAGCACACGCCCCAGCAAAAGTTGTGCCAGCGGTGTGGCCTGCGGCTGGCAGGCGATCATTTGACTGGCCCAGTTGATGACGGCCGGATCCGGCGGCAGCGGCGGCGAGGGGGGCGGCTGCAAATCGGTCAGCACGGCGGCGCTGAGGGGACCACGCTGCCCGGCCAACAGTTGCCACAAATCGGCCGTTTCCGCCAGCAGTAGGGTGGACAGATGGGCGTGCAGGGCGGTGGCTACGGCCGTTTCCAGTTCCGGGGGAATGGTGAGAAATTGCGCCAGCCGTCCCAATGCAGCGGTATGGGCGCCCGCGCCGGCATTGCGCTGGCGCAAGCGTGCCAACATTTCCAGGCGCGCCTCCAGCCGCGCGACCTCTTTTTGTTGTGACATCAGCGCCTGGTTTTGCTCTTTGGCCTGGCGGCGCAGTTGCTGCAACTGCTGAACGAGCGCCTGCCGCTCAGCTTGCGCCGCATGTCGTTTTGCGCGCAATTCGTCTGTAGTTTGCCTGGCAGCGGCAACGGCCGTTTGCAGCTTTGTCATTTGCGCGGCCAGGGTTTCTAATTCGGCCGTCAGGCGTTGCGCTTCAGCGCCGGTGTCGCTGCTGGCGATATGCTGCGCCTCTTGCAGCCGCTCCTGAAGCTGCGCCAATTGTCCTTCAGCCTGTGCCAGCCGGTTTTGCGCAGCGCGCTGGCGTAGTTCTGCTTCTCTGGCGACCTGCTGGCGGCGCTCAATCTCTGCCTGCTGCGCCTGAAAGCTGGCCTGGAAGCTGTGCAGGCTGGCCTGGCTTTCTTGCCAGGCGGCCTGGGCGCTGTGTAACGCTTGCGTGGCCTGTTCTAGTTCGGCGGCGGCCGTTGTGCGCTGCTGCTCCAGCAGTGCCATTTCCTGGGCAACTTCTGCCAGTTGGCGTTGCAACGATTGGCGGCGCTCTTGCAGGATAGCGGCTTCACGTTGCGCGCGCTCTAACCGGTCGCGCAGGTCGTCGCGCTGGCTTTGCAGCTCTGTCACCTGCTGCTGGCGGCGATTGATGCGCTGACGCAGGTCGGCCATGTTGCTTTGCAGTACCAGGAGCTGTTGACGGCTTTCTTGCCAGGTGCGTTCGGTGGCAACGGCCGTTTGCCGCGCCTGCCGCAATTTTCTTTTTGCCTGTTCCCAGCGATAGCCATACCAGATGCGTAAAAGGTGGCGCAAATCGGCCATGACCTGCTCGTAGTTGCGCGCGCGTGTAGCCTGCCGCTTTAGCGAGACCAGGCGCGGCTGAATCTCTGCCAGAATGTCGTGCACACGCTGTAAGTTGCGCTGCGTCTCTTCTAGTTGGCGCAGCGTGCTGGCGCGTTTGAGCTTGTAATGGTTGATGCCGGCCGCTTCCTCAAACAGGGCACGGCGCTCTTCGGCGCGCAGCGAAAGCGCCTGGTCAATCAACCCCTGGCCAATGATGGTGTAGGTGCGCTCGGCTAAGCCGCTGGTTGCCAGCAGGTCGGTTAGGTCTTTCAGGCGCACTTTTTGGCCGTTGATCAGATATTCGTTTTCACCGGAGCGGTAGGCGCGACGGCCGATTTCCACCTCGGTGTATTCGATGGGCAGCCAGCCATCGCTGTTGTCTAGGGTAAGCGTGACCTGTGCCATGCCCGCGCGGGCGCGCTTTTCGCTGCCGGCAAAGATCATGTCAGTTGTGCGCTTGCCCCGCAGGGCGCTATGGCTTTGCTCGCCCAGCACCCAGCGCAAGGCGTCGGCGATGTTGCTTTTGCCGCTGCCATTTGGCCCCACGATGGCGGTGATGCCGTCATCAAAGTAGAACTCTGATCTGCTGGCGAAAGTTTTGTACCCTTGCAGGGTGAGGCGGGTGAGTTTCATAAGCGATTTCATGAAAGGTGGCACACCACCAGGAATGAAAACGTAACACAGGTTCCATTTACAAGGTAGAACGCAGTTTTCGGTCAGCAGTCGGCGGTCGGCAGTCGGTGCTCATTTTCAAGGGAGAGATTGTAGACTGGAGACTGCCGCTACCCACTAACCACAAATCCTTTCAAATAGGCAGATTCAGGAAAGGTGAGCAAGGTGGGGTGGTCTGGCCCCTGGCTGAGGTGGTAGAGGATTTGCGCCGGGCGCTGCGCGTCCAGGGCGGCGGCAAAGAGAATTTTTTGGAAGAGATCGGTGCTGATAAGGCCGGAGCAGGAAAAGGTGGCCAGCAGCCCGCCAGGGCGCAGCAAGCGCAACGCCAGCCAGTTCAGGTCTTTGTAGCCGCGCGCGGCGCGCTCTACGTCGCGCTGGCTTTGGGCAAATTTGGGCGGGTCGAGGATGATCAGATCGAATTGACGGCCGTTGTCGCGATAGTGGCGCAATACCTGAAACGCGTCCCCCAGCAGGTAGGTGTCTTCCGGCCGCTCCAGGTCGTTGAGTGCCAGATTGCGTTCCGCCTGCGTCAGCGCAGATGCGGAGGTGTCTACGTTCGTGATGGGGCCGGCGCCGTGCGCGGCGGCGTAGACAGAAAAGCCGCCGGTGTAGGCAAAGACGTTCAAGATTTCTTTGCCGGCGACAAAGTGCGGCTGACAGACGAGTGTGCGGTTGTGGCGCTGATCCAGGTAGAAGCCGGTTTTGTGCCCTTCGTACAGATTGACGCCAAAGAGACGGCCGTTTTCCTGAATGATTAGCTCCTCTGGCGGGGGCGCGCCCCACAGCAGGCCGCTGTGCCGGGGTAGCCCCTCTTTCAGCCGCGCGTCCGTGTCCGAGCGTTCCCAAATGCTGACTGGTTGTAGCAGGTCAGCCAGCAGGCGGGCAAGCTGCTCTTTGCGTTGCGCGATGCCTGCGGTCAGGCATTGCATTACCAGGTAATTGCCGTAACGGTCTACAATCAGGCCGGGCAGCCCATCTGATTCGGCATAAATGAGGCGGTAGGCAGTGGTGGCAGGAAGCAACTGGAGTCGGGAGCGGTTGTGGATGGCCTGCACCAGACGCTGTTGCCAGAAGGTGTCGTCAATAGGGGTTTCTTCCCAGGTGAGAATGCGCGCCTGGATTTGCGAGCGGGGGTTGAAGGTGGCGCGCGCCAAGAAACGGCCGTTGGCGTCTGCCACATCCACCACGTCACCGGGAGCCGCGTTGCCGCTAATGCGCGCAATTGCCCCGGAGAAAACCCAGGGGTGGCGCTGGAGCACGGGCTTTTCGCGCCCGGCTTTTAGCATCAGGGTGGCGGTTGCCTTTGTCATAGGGGATGGAGTTTAGCATTAGCGGCAGTGTGGGGCAATGCGGCCGTTTGTGAGTTTGTGATTGTTTGCTGCGCAAAGGTGACAAAGAGGGGTGGAGACCGTAAAATGTGGCGAAAGATAGAAGTGTGGCACAGGTTAGCGGTTGGTGGTCAGCCGTCCGCGGCCATTTTCGAGGGAGACGTGTATGAGAAAGAAGCTGCTCGGCGTCAAGCGGCGGGAAATTCTGTTTGATTATGACCTGTACCGGCACCGTGTGCCTATCCCTGGGGTGGTCGGGGCGCATCTGAGCGTGCTGGATTTATGGCCAGAGGGGGCTGAGCGCACGATTTTCTTTTTGCACGGCTATGCAGGCGTGCTGGAGTCTTGGGAGTTTCAGATTAACCATTTCGCCAGCAATAATTATCGTGTGATTGCCCCAGACTTGCGTGGGCATGGGCAAAGTGATGCGCCTTATACGCGCTACACGATGGATGAGCTGGTGGCTGATATCTATGAGATCACGCAGAAGCTGGAGCTACCAGAGAAGTTTGTCCTGGTAGCGCATTCGTTTGGCGGCTCAATTGCCGTGGAGTATGCCAATGCGTACCCGCAACAGTTGGAAAAGCTGGTGCTGATTGCCACAGCAGGCGAATATCCGCTGCCGCGCTTTGCCCGTTTGCTGCTTAAGCTGCCCCTGGCCTGGCTACGGCCGTTTTGGAAATACCGCCGTCGTTGGGATGCGGAACTGCACGTGATGAAGCGGATGATGGTCAACAACGTCAGCGTCTGGCAAGGCTGGTCGTTGATGCGCAACATCACAACGCCCACCCTCGTTATCACCGGCGAGCGCGACAACTATTTCCCGCGCCGCGTGTTCGAGGATGTGGGCAAGATGATCCCTGATGCGGAGGTGATTGACGTGGGGTCGGCCAAGCACAAGGTGCAGCTAGAGCGGCACCGGGCCGTCACCCGCGCAATTGAGCGCTTTGTGGAAGGGCGGCAGCACTCCTGGCGCGACGCCATCAGCCAGGACAACCCGCTGCGCAGCCGCATCTGGCTGAAGAGTTATAGCCCCGGCACGCCCATTTCGATCCCGATCCCGAAACGGCCGTTGCCCGATTTTCTGCAAAGCGCGGCCGACTGGCTGCCCCGGCGCAAAGCCATTCACTTTTACGGCACAGACATTACCTATAAAGAGCTAAACGAGCAGGTGAACCAGATGAGCCACGTGCTGCACGGGTTAGGGGTGCGCCCCGGCGATCGCGTGATGATTATCCTGCCCAACATGCCGCAGATGGTGGTGGCCGTTTACGGCGTGCTGCGTACCGGTGGCATTGTGGTGCTACCCAACGCCGAGGCGGATGCCCTGACCATCATTCGTCAGGTGCGCGAAAGCCAGCCCAAGGTGCTGGTGACGGTGCGTAGTTTTAGTGAACTGGCGCGCGCCATCAAGAAGCATTGCAAGCTGGAAGAGTTTATTTTTGCCGATTTGCGCACGGCCGTTTCTCAGGCCGTCTACGAAAAACTCATTGCCCGCTTTGGTATCGCCGGAGACGAAGAACAGCACAAAGCGGTGGCGCGCGAGCTGGGGCAGCGCATGTTCACCGTGTTACAAGATGCGCCCACCACGCCGCTGGACATCCCCGTGCGTTCAGATGACCTGGCAGCCATTATTTACACCAGCGGCACAACCGGCGAACCGCGTGGCGTGACCCTCTCGCACGCTAACCTGGTGGCCAATACCCTGCAAACCCGCCACTGGATACCCGACCTGAAGTATGGCGAAGAGGTTTTCCTCTGTGTGGTGCCGCTGTTGCACAGCTACGGCTTTCTCACGGCCATGAGCGTGCCCATTGCTCTGGGGGCAACGCTGGTGATGCTGCCCGTTTTTGAGACAGAGCAAGTGTTGGCGCACATCCGCGACCACAAGGTGACGATGTTCCCTGGCGTTCCCTCGATGTACGTGGCCATCAATCAGGCGGAAAACGTGCGCGAGTATGGCCTCTCTTCTGTCAAGGCGTGCATCAGCGGGGCGGCGCCACTGCCGATTGAGGTGCAGGAGGCGTTCGAGAAGCTGAGTCACGGCCGTTTGGTAGAAGGATATGGCCTGACCGAAGCCTCGCCCGTCACCCATGCCAATCCGCTCTATGGGCTGCGCAAGCCCGGCTCCATTGGCGTGCCCTTGCCCAACACCGACGCCAAAATCATTGATCTGGTAACGGGTGAAGATGTGCCGGTTGGTCAGATCGGTGAGCTGTTGGTGCGCGGCCCCCAGGTAATGCAGGGGTACTGGCAACCGGAAGGCACACTCGACAACAGCATTGTGCTGGACGATGGCTGGTTGGACACTGGTGACGTGGCCGTGCAAGACAGCGACGGCTACTTCCGCATCATCAGCCGCAAAAAAGATACCATTGTTTTCGGCGAGTACACCGTCTTTCCCCGCGATGTGGAAGAAGTGTTGTATGAGAACCCGCGCGTCATGGAGGTGGCCGTCGTAGGCGTGGGCAAGGCGGGCGAAGGGCAGAAGGTCAAGGCGTTTGTTGTGCCCCGGCCCGGCGCGAATTTGACCAAAGAAGAGCTGTTAGACCTGTGCCGTCGTCGCCTGGAGCCTTACGCCGTGCCCTGGGATATTGAGTTTCGTCACGAGCTGCCGAAGTCGTTTATTGGCAAGGTGCTGCGCCGCCTGTTAGTGGTAGAAGATGGGGTGCAGGAGGGGGCCGGATTATAGTTCACGGTGCGCTTTAGCAAGATGCTTTGTTTTTCGACTGCCGACGGCCGACCGCCCATCACTGGCCAAATTGAGGTCACCGGTCAGTGGCTGACGGTCAAATGGTAAAGATCGCTTGAACCAGGCCCAAAAAGTATGACTCGATTGATTAAACGTTTATTGGTTGTTTTGAGTGCGGCGGGCAGTATCGCCGCTGTGGGCTTTTTCTTTTGGCCGCTGGTTTTTTCGCGCCTGTTGGAGCAAACCACCTCGGATGAGGTGCTGTTCCATGTGGATACAGAGGAAAAGGTCATCGCGCTGACGATTGATGATGCGCCACATGCGCAGTTAACACCACAGATTTTGGATGTATTGGTTAAACACCATGTGCCGGCCACCTTTTTTGTGATTGGTAGCCACGTGCCGGGCAATGAAGCGTTGCTGCGCCGCATGGTGCGTGAGGGGCATGAACTGGGTAATCATCTGATGACCGATGAGCGCAGCGTGGCCCTGGAACCGGCAGAATTGGCCTGGCAGTTGGCTACCACGCATGAATTGCTGAGCGAGTTTGCGCGCGTGCGCTGGTTCCGCCCCGGTTCTGGCTTTTACACGAAGAAGATGCTGGCACAGATACGGCCGTATCACTATCGCGCTGTGGTGGGTTCCATCTATCCCTACGATGCCCACGTGCATTCCGTGGAGTTTGCCAGTAACTACATTCTCGGCAACGCACACCCCGGCGCGATTATCATTTTGCATGATGGTAGCCTGGAGCGGGAAGCAACGCCCGACATTTTGCGCCGCATCATTCCGGCGCTGCAACAGCGCGGCTATCGCTTTGTGACGCTGACCGGGTTGGTGAACGCTAACTAATTTGACAATGTCACATTGCCGCTATGTTTGTGGGGTTCATTTGCTGGCTGGCGATAGCCGCTACGCAAGTTGGCCAATGAAGCTGCGCAAAAATAGGGCTTGACAAAAGGCAAAAATCCTTACCTTGTAAGCGCTGGCCTTACTAAAATGTAACATTGTTGTACTAAGAGAAAGAGATTGGGAATTGGCCGATTCACGTGTGAGTGTATTTTGCCGCAATGATTAAGTATTTACTGCGCCGGCTGTTTTTTTTGCTGCTGACGCTGCTGCTTACCTCGCTGATTGTGTTTGCCATCACGCAGCTTTTGCCAGGGGATGTGGCGCGCGCGGTGCTAGGGCGAGAAGCGGGGGAAGAGGCATTGGCTGCTTTTCGCGAAGCGTATGGCCTGAATGACCCGGCGCTGGTGCAGTACGGCCGTTGGCTGGCCAACTTTGTACGCGGTGATTGGGGAACCTCGCTCAGCACACGCACGGAAATCTTCCCTACAGTGATGCAGCGGCTGCGTAACTCTGCCATGCTGGCGCTGGTGACGCTGCTGCTGGCCGTGCCTCTGGCGCTGTTGCTGGGCGTAGTTGCGGGGCTGAACGAGGGGCGACTGGCGGATAACGTCATTAGCATTGCCTCGTTGGCAGTGGTGGGGCTGCCGGAGTTTGTCACCGGGCTGGTGCTGATTGAGCTGCTGTCGCGGCGCTGGCGACTGCTCCCCGCCAATTCCTCTATTCCCCTTAACGCCAGCTTTGCCGAGGCGCTGCCGATGCTGATTTTGCCGGCGCTGACGGCTACGCTGGTGTTGCTGGCTTACATTGCGCGGCTGACGCGGGCAGGGGTGATTGAGGAGCTAAAACGGCCGTATGTGCGCACGGCCGTGCTCAAAGGGCTGCCCTGGCCGGTTGTTGTTGTCAGACATGTGCTGCGCAACGCCCTGCTGCCTACCATCACCGTCATTGCCATCAGCTTTGGCTGGCTGATCAGCGGGCTCATTGTGATTGAAAATGTGTATAACTACCCGGGGATCGGCCGTTTGCTGGTGTTTGCCATTGACCGCCGCGACCTGCCTACGCTGCAAGCGGTGAGCATGATTACCGTGCTGGGCTTTGCGCTGGCTAACCTGGTAGCCGATTTGTTGTATGCAGCGCTAAACCCGCGCATTCGCCTCTGATTTTTCGGTTTCTTTTCGTTTATTGCATTGGGTTATGTTCTTGCTGAAAGGCTGCAATTGAGTTTTCGATAAAACCCCTGGCAATTTGTTGAATGCGCCAATGGGTGATGTTATGAGAGATTTTGTTGAGTACGGCCGTTGGCAACGGCCGTAACGCCCGCGGGGTGGGTAGATCAGCTTGTAGTTTTAGGTGATACTCGATGCGTGTATACTGGCCTTCGGCGAAAAAATAGGATTGACTCTGATAATAGCCGCGTGTAGTCGCAGACCTAAAGCCAGCCTCATCTGGTATGACAGGTGGGTATTCAGCGGGCAAAAAAGCGAGTAAGCGATTTTCACGGTCAAAGATCGCTTCAACGTCGCAAATAATGCGAATGTGATATGCGCCTAGCTCCGTTGTTTCGTAGGCCAGGCGAAAGACAGAACCGCCATTTGCCCCTAACAAACGGATGTGCGGCAGAAAGAGCACTATTTTTTCTATTTCCTGGTAGTAACAATAGGCTGTTTGCCAATTTGCAGGAAACAGAAAAGAGAGTTGAGTGCTTCCGCGAACCTCGATCATAAGGCATAGGCTAAATTGTTGCTTCAATCACTACTGCAAAGATAGAAGTTCAACAGAGTTGTTGCGCAAGGCTGCCCGATTTACGAAGGTGCGTTGGAGTTGGATTGATCGCGCCTTAGCGCCTCCAGCGCCGAGGCCAGTGTGTCTAGCTGTTCGCTCAGGGTGCGCAAATCCTCGCGCGTCGGCACGCCCCGTGCAGCCAGATATTGCTCAATTTCTTCTTCGGAAAGAGCAGGCTTGCCCAGGAAACGGCCGCTTTGGGCCACCAACTTTTCCAACAGACGCCGTCCCTCTTCTTCCGCCAGCTCTCCCTGCTTCACCAGGTGACTTACGCGCTGCTCGATCTCTTCGTCTACCTGATGCAGCATTTCCAGCGACGAAACCAGCGAGCGCCGCAAATTCGTTAGCGTGTCTCCGCCAGCTTTCACCAACCCTGTCAGCACTGAGCGGGGCAAGAAGCCGCTATTCTTCTTTTCTTGCTCGAAGATGATCTGCGTCAACGTTACGGCCGTCAGGTCTTCGCCCGTCAGGTGATCTTGTACCTGCACTTCCTGGCCTTCGCGAATCAGGTCGGCAATCCCCTCCAGGGTGATGTAGCGCTTGACAGACGTGTCGTACAGCTTACGATTTGGGTAGCGTTTGATGATGATCATGGCGGTTCCTCGCAGAATGATTGGTACGTATACCTGGTGCCATTATAGACGAAATGGGGCAGGCTCACCACTGCGATAGCGGCGCGGCGCCGTTGCGTCACAGCGCCACCGGGTTTTGCCAGGTGAAAAAGTTGGTTAGTTGGTTAATTTGATGGTTGATTTTCAGCCAACCAACCAACCTGATAGGTACAAAAAGCGACGATCAAGCAAGTGAACCCAGAGGGCACGAAGCTCTACACGGAAAAAGAAAAAGGGAGCAATCTGGCTCCCTTTTGTTTTGCCTGGCCTTTAGGCCTCTGGCGTTTGCTGTGTTTTTTTTAGCTCGTCTACTTTCTTGGTCAGGTTGGTGATTTTGCGGCTTAGGGCGTCAATGTCAGCTTTGGTCGGCACATTCATGCGGTTCAAAATGGACTCGATGCGCTTTTCCAGCTCTTCCTCGGCATCGGCCACCTGCTTTTTGCGCCGCTCCATAATGTCGTTCACCAGGCGACGGCCGTCTTTTTCGGCAATCTCGCCCCGTTCGATCAGGCGGTTGACAAACTCTTCGATCTCTTCCTGCGCCAGGGCGACAACGCCCACACCAGCCAGCAAGACCTTGCGCACGGCCGTCAACATCGGGTTGCCATCTTTGGCCACAACCTCATCGTGGACTTCAATCGTTTCTTCACTCATGATTTATCTCCTTATGCAAATGCAAGCCAGGCGCTTGCTGCCTGGACCGAAAATTCTCTTTATGCCAGCCTATAACGCAGTGCGTTATCGTCTGACATTTTAACGCGACGCAGCATAGGTGTCAAGCTACACAGGTCAGGATCGGTGAAAATGACCGCCGACAGCGACCACTGTCTGCGGTCGGCGGTGTGCGGTCAGCGGTCCACCTTGTAAATGGAACCTGCGCTACATTCTCATTTGTGGTGGTGTGCCACCGCTCATAAACTCTCCCTTGCCAAAGAGTGCTGCCAGACGTTACAATGTCGCTTGGAAGAGCAACAAGGGGCGGAGCAAAAAAGGGAGAAAAGGGATGCAACCGCTGTTTGACCTGGGTATACAAACCAGCCAATGGTTGCAGGCTGCCTATCCGCAGCTTGCTGCTTTCTTTGATTTCATCAGCAGTCTGGGGTTAGAGGAATTTTACCTGGCCGTTATTCCCCTGATTTATTGGTCAATTCACAAACCGCTGGGGCGCAGCCTGGCCTACGTGTTTTTATTCACCAATGCGTGGGTGGCGCTGCTGAAGCATGGGCTGCGCGGCCCACGACCTTTTTGGCTGGATAGCGAGTTGGCGCTCTGGCCAGAAGAGAGCTATGGCATTCCCAGTGGGCACGCGGCGCTGGCAACGGCCGTTTACCTGTTCATTGCCGGTTGGGTGCGCAAGAGGTGGGTGTGGGGCGTGGCCATTGTCATGGTTATACTCATGGGCCTCAGCCGCATCTACCTGGGCAGCCACTTCATCCACGACGTGCTGGGCGGCATTTTGCTGGCACTGCTGATTTTAGCCGGCTACGTGTTTTGGCGGCAGCGCTACGCGGCTGGTTTTGGCAAACGCATCCTGGGCTATCGCCTGATGGTAGCCCTGGTCATTCCCATTGGCATTACCTTGCTTTACGTCGTCGTGCGCCTGCTGATTGGCACGCCCAACCTGAATGTGACCTGGGTTGCCTATATTGAGGTGGCGGAATTGGCGGGTATTGAGGGGGCGGCAACGGCCGTTGGTAGTTTGTTGGGTGCGGGCATTGGCCTGATCCTGGAAGGTAGCCGCGTGCGTTTTCGCACCGAAGGCCCTATCTGGCAAAAGGGGGCGCGTTACCTGGTAGGCATCATCATTACCGTCATTCTCTGGCGTGGGCTTGGACTGCTCTTTGATTTAGAACCGCTTTGGGCAGCCATTCCTCTGCGCGTGCTGCGCTATACGCTGGTCTTGCTTTGGGTCTCCTATTATGCGCCGCTGCTTTTTGTGCGCCTGAAGCTGGCGCAGGCAGACCCGCCGCCCAAAATCACCATGACCCCCCCGTAACTGGCCAGGCTATGCCGAAAGCCGGTAAATCTGTTCTCCTGGCTGCGTCAGCGGAAAGCGCAGCGACTCGCGGTGATAGTTTTGCCGTGCTTTTTGCTCCGGGTGATCGTAGTAAATTTGTGCTGTTAGCTCATATTCGGCTGTGGGTTCCGCATCGCGCAGGTGCATTGTCAGGGTGATGTTGGGCGAATTGGCTTCAATCAGCACCATGGAGCCGGCAATCACGCCATCACTGTTGACAATTGTGATGTCAATGCATGGCGGCTCACGGAAGGGCGTTAGTTCCATGCCCACCGCCACGCGGCGCAAATCTTCATACACAAACAGGCCAATTTGCTTAAAGCGCACATCTTCGCGCGCTTTAGGGACTTCGAGTGCGTTGTCGAAAAAGTTGATGTCCATATTACCGTTCAAACCCCTCTAACTTCTCCAAAATTTGTACCAGCGCCACCTGCCACTCGCGTGTGCTCAGCTCCCGCTTCAGCCAGATGGCCTTGCGGCTGACGCGCGCTGCGTCGCCCAGGTAACGCTGCAAGCGGTAGCGATCTACGTGTTCCAGCTCGGCAATGTGGATGCGAATTTGGCCCGCCTCAGTGGTAACGGCCGTTACCTGCGCCCTTGTTGCTAACACCTTAATGCGTAGCTGGTAGAGCAAATTATCCAACGGGTCAGGAATTGGCCCAAAGCGGTCGGTCAGTTCTGCCGCCATTTCGTCAATTTCCGCCATGCTGGTCAACATCGCCATGCGGCGGTAGAGGCGCAGGCGCAGCGCCGCGTCTGGTACGTAGTCTGTTGGCACATAAGTAGCCAGGGGCAGATCAATCAGTGCCCCTTCTACCATGTCTGGCGGGGGCATTTCCCCTTTGGCCTCTGCTTTGCGCCGTTTAACGGCCGTTGCCAGCAGCCGCGTGTACAAATCCAGCCCCACCGCCGAGATGTGCCCACTTTGTGCTCCTCCCAGCAAATCCCCGGCGCCGCGCAGCTCCATATCCCGCGTGGCAATGGCATACCCCGCGCCCAGGTCAGTATGCTCCGCCAGTGCTTCCAGACGTGCCTGTGCCTCTGGCGTTAGCCGCCGCCAGGGCGCATGGAAAAAGTAGGCATAAGCGCGCCGCGCGCCGCGTCCCACGCGCCCACGCAGTTGGTAAAGCTGCGCCAGGCCAAACTGCTCGGCGCGATCCACAATCAGCGTATTGGCATTGGGGAAATCCAGCCCACTTTCAATGATGGTCGTACTCAGCAGCACATCAATTTTGCCATCGGCAAAATCCAGCATGATTTGTTCAAGCTGTCGCTCACTCATTTGTCCGTGCCCGACCACCACGCGCGCTTTAGGGATCAGCCGCTCAATTTGTTGCCGTACCAGTTCAATTGTTTGCACGCGGTTGTGCACCACAAATACCTGCCCGCCCCGGTCTAGCTCACGCAAAATGGCGCGGCGCAGGCGCGCATCATCCATCTCACCTACGTAAGTCTGCACCGGTAGTCGCTCGGCAGGTGCCGTTTCGATCATGCTGATGTTGCGCACGCCGGTCAGGCTCATATACAGCGTGCGCGGGATGGGCGTGGCGGTCATCGTCAGCACGTCTACTTCTGTGCGCCACTGCTTCAGTCGCTCTTTGTGCGCCACGCCAAAGCGCTGCTCCTCATCAATAATCACCAGCCCCAAATCCTTAAAGGATACATCGTCTGAAAGCAGCCGGTGCGTGCCGATGATGATGTCTATTTTGCCGGCGCGCACGTCTTGCACAATGCGCTCTTGCTGGGCTGGCGTGCGAAAGCGCGAAAGCATCTCTACTTTCAGAGGGAAGGGAGCCAGGCGCTCGCGGAAGGTGTTGTAATGCTGCTGCGCCAGAATGGTGGTGGGAACCAGAATGGCCACCTGCTTGCCGTCCATCACCGCCTTGAAAGCGGCGCGTAGGGCGACTTCTGTTTTGCCGTAGCCCACGTCGCCACAAATCAGGCGGTCCATGGGCTGCGCTTTTTCCATATCTTTTTTCACTTCTTCAATGACACGCAGCTGGTCTTCTGTTTCCTGGTAGGGAAAGCTGGCTTCCAGCTCAGCCTGCCACTCGTTGTCTGGGGCAAAGGCGTGGCCGGGCACAAGCTCTCTGGCGGCGTAAAGCTCTAGCAGTTCCCTTGCCAGTTCATCGGCGGCGCGTTGTGCTTTGGCTTTTGCCTGGCCCCAGGAACGTTCGCCCAGGCGGTGCATAGCGGGAGGGCGGTCTTCGGTGCCAATCCATTTGCTTAGGCGGTCAGCCTGGTGAACAGGCACGTAGAGGGTGTCGCTGTTGGCATATTGCACCAGCAGATATTCGCGCTCTGTGCCGCCGATGGTGCGCACCACCAACCCCTGGAACTGGCCAATGCCGTACTCCAGGTGTACCACGTAGTCGCCCGCCTGAATGTCGGAGAAGTAGGTTTCTGGCGCAGAAAGGCGCGGGGTGATGCGGCGGCGCGGCGCGGGGCGGTTCCAGCCAAAAATTTCGCCGTCGCTGAGCAGGTCGAGCAGGATTTTGTTATCTTCGCGCCGTATCAGGGTAAAGCCTTCGGCCAGGGCGCCGTTGACAAAGGTCAGGCTGCTTTCTGGGGGTAGTTGGGTGATGGTTTCTTGGGGTAGCAGCGGTGTGGCGGCGCCTGGTAGGGTGCTGGCCGGCTCTTTGCCGGCTTTGTGCTCTTCGCGCCATAGTTCTGCCAGACGTGCAGCCTGGCGGCTGATGACGACGATGCGCTCGCCTTCGCGGCGGGCAGAGTGAAGATGGGTCATGAAGGGGCGCATTTGCCCACCGTAACGGGGGCCTGGCTCAAAGGCTGCAGCCAGGTGGCGCAACGGCCGTGTTGCGTCTACCACTTCATTTATTTCTTGCTCGCCTAGAATTAACGGCTGCCACCATTGTAGGTTGGCAGACATGGTGGGCCAATCGAACACTGGGCTGGGGTAGCCGGGGGGCAGGCTGCCCTGCTCTTCGCGCATCTGGTTGGCATGGGCGAGAAAGTCGGCAACGGCCGTTTCCAATTCTGGCCAGTCGTCCACCACCAGCAGCGTTTCCGGCGGTAAATAGTCGAGCAGGCTGGCCGGCTGCGGGTAGATCAGCGGTAGATAATACTCTAGCATGGGAAAGGCACGGCCAGCGCACAGGTCGGCAATGTCGTCGCGCCAGGAGGGCAGGCTGCCGGGGACGGGCGCTTCCTCGGCGGCGATGGTTTGTGCATATTCTCGCGCGGCACCGGGTAGTGCTTCTCGCGCCGGAGGGATCACGGCCGTTTCCACCCGACCTGTATCTAGCGACAGCGAGCGCTGTGTGGCGGGGTCAAAGTAGCGCATGGTTTCTATTTCGTCGCCGAAGAGTTCAATGCGGATGGGAAAGGGCGCAGAGACGGGATAAATATCCAGAATACCGCCGCGCCGCGAGAACTGCCCGGCAGCTTCTACCACACTGACGGCTTCGTAGCCCACGTCGGCCCAGGTTTGCGCGATCTTTTCCAGGTCTATGACCCCGCCCAGGCGCAGCACGCGCGTGGCGGCGAGAAAACGGCGTCTGGGCAGCGTCTTTTGTAGCAGGGCGCGCGCGGAGGTGACGATGAGCGGGGGCTGTGGCGTCGGCGGGATGAGGGGGTGTTGCCCGGCAATGAGGCGCGTGAGAAGCTGTAAACGGCCGTTGCGCGTGCGCTCGCTCCATGGACCCCGGTCATAAGGCAGGGGGGTGGGCTCTGGCAGGCGCAGCACGCTGCCGCTTTCTGGCAGCCAGTTTTCCAGCGCCTGCTGCCAGTTAGTGGCGGCGTCCATGCGCCCGGTGATGAGCACAACTGGTGCACGCTTTTCCAGGAAGAGGCGCGCCAACACGGGTGCGCGGGCGCTGGCGGGCAGCAGCAGGGCCGGTAAGGGCTGGCGCTTATCGAGCGCCTGTTGCAGTTCGGTCCAGGCTGGTAGCTGATCAAAAATGCGTAGGAGACCGGAGATGCTCATGGAATAGTGGAAGTGGCCAATAGATAGTGGTTAGCTTGATGCCTTCACGTTTTACTGAATATGTTTGTTGTGGCGAGACATCGCCATCTGAATGCCGTCGGTGATAAAAGTTTCAATGGCGAGCACGGCTTCATCGAGGATTTGCGCCAGCAACGGCCGTTCAGCAGCATCAAAGTCACGCAGTACCCAGGCGGCAGCGTCCATGTTCCCCGGCGGGCGGCCAATGCCCAAACGCAGGCGCGGAAATTCCATACCCAGGTGCTGGATGATGGATTTCATGCCGTTGTGCCCGCCGGCGCTTCCCTGCTCGCGCAGGCGAATTGTGCCAAAGGGCAGGTCTAGCTCATCGTATACCACCAGCACCTGCGCCGGGGGAATTTTGTAGAAGGCGGCCAATGGCCCAACACTATTGCCGCTGAGGTTCATGAAGGTTTGCGGCTTGGCCAGGGTGACGTCACGGTCGTGAATACGGCCTCTGCCCACAATGGCCAGGTTACGCATGGTGTTCAGGGGAATGGCATGCTTTGCTGCCAGACGGTCTATGGCCATAAAGCCAATGTTGTGCCGGTTTTCTTGATATTTGCGCCCAGGGTTGCCCAGGCCGACGATGAGGAAGCGCATAGGAAGGATGGGTTGTGAATTGTGAATTGTGAATTGCTACCCGCTACTCACACTTGCTACTCGCTACTCCCTACTCGCTACTCCCTCACTTTATCCCAGGCGAAGACGTTCCACAGTTCTGAGGTCTGCGTAGCGTCCAGTTGCAGGCCAAGGATGTGTTTGCGGGCGGCGGCGACGCGTGGGTAGCTGAAGAGGGGCAGCATGGGTACCTGTTCTGCCCAGATGCGCAGCGCCTGTTGATGAGCCTGGGCGTAAACGGCCGTGCCAAAGGGCGCATTCAGTGCCGCGTTACAAGCCGCCTCGAATTCTGCCGATGCCCAGCCGCTGACGTTGACGTTGCCCCAGCCGCCAAACCCTTCTTGCGTAGGGCCGGTAATGTTGCGTTCTAGCCAGAGGTGGCAGGCAGGATGGGGGCCGCCCAGCCAGGCAAACATGCCCAGCTCGAAGCGTCGCCCAAACAGGGGGCCAAGCGGCCCTTCGCTGTACCAATCTTCGGGCAACAAAAATTCTGGCATTACGGCAATGCCGCAGGCGGCCAGGTTCTCTTGCACAATGGTTGCCGCCTGGGCGCGCACCGGGTTGGCGTTGTCGGTTGTCAGGCGCACGCGGAAGGGTTGCCTGGTGAGCGGGTCTTCGCGCACACCGTCTCCGTTGCTGTCGCGGTAGCCGGCGGCGTCTAGCAGGGCGCGCCCGGCCTGTGGGTCGTAGGGCCATTGGGTCAGGTCGTCCGGGTAGAGCGGATGTTCGGCGGGGATGTAGGCGGGCATAACGGCCGTTTGCCCCAAGAAAATCTCGTCTACCATGCGCTGCCGGTCAATGCATTGGGCGATGCCGCGCCGCACGCGCACGTCCTGGAACCAATCGGGGCGCACAAAGTTCTGGAACCCTTGCACCAGGTAGAAATTGACGCTGAAATCAAGGTGTTCATAGGCGGCGCTGGGCACAACGGCCGTTGTTACCCCCGCCAGCTCTTGCAATTGCGGCAACTGTGTAAAGGAGAGCAAATCTTGCGTCACCACGTCGCAGCCGGCCAATCCATCTGCCAGCAGCGCCGCGCCATCGCTGATGAAGCGCGCGTACAAGATGTCCAGCGCAGGCAACCCTTCGCTAGCGCGGTAGTAGAAGGGGTTGCGCGCCAGCGTCAGCCCTTCTTCACTCATCTCTGCCAGCACGAAAGGACCGCTGCTGAGCGTAGGCCAGGCGCTTTGCGGCAGCTCGCGCAGTTCGGCGGCGCTGTAGCTGCCTAGCTGATGTTGCGGCAGTGGCTGCCAGACATGTGTGATGTAGTCGCCGGGCAAGTAGCCAGGCAGCCCCGTCCAGCGCAGTGTCAGGTCGCCGGTGACTTCGTAAACGGCCGTTTGCCGCACACGCCGTTTGTCTCCGGGGGTGTTGGCGTCGGCGCTGATCTGAAAGCTAAAGAGCGAATCGGCGGCGCTGACGGGCACGCCATCCGACCAGACCATCGGCCGCAGGGTAAATTCAACGCGCATCTGCCGCATGGTCACCGGCTGCGCGCTAACAGTAACCAGTTGGCCTTTGTCGTTGAAGATGGTTAGCCCCTCGCGCAGCAGGTGTACCTCACCGCGAAAATCTACCACGCTTTCGCCAAACCAGACCGTGACTGCTTCAATCGTCACACTGCCTCTGTCTGGGTGGGGTAGTTCGGCCAGCCCTTGCGCCTGGTAGTCATAGCCGAGGGTGGTGTACAGGTTTTCGTATAGCGCGTGGCGCAGGCCAATGGCCGTGCGACTTTGCTCGCCATACAGGTATAGATTGGCGGGGCGCTGTGCCAGGCAGACGGTGAGCGCCTTTGGCGGAACAGGGGTGGCGGTTGGCGGCAGCGGCGTGGGCAGAGAGGCTGCCGGCGAAGGTTGGGTGGGCAGCACAGCCGTTTCTGTAGGGAGGATGGCGGGGGCAGTTTGGCCAACGGCCGTTGTGGGCATAGTGGGTGTTGAGGTGGAGACGGCCGTTGGCTGTTCTGGGCGGCAGGCGCTCAGCAGGACAAACAGCAGCAAACTGAGAACAAGGAACGGTAATGTGGATTGTGTCATGCGATTATTGTTAATAGATCGTATCACTATTGGCAGTGTTGTTTTATTTCGTCTAACATTGTGCCTATCATCAAACTCTGTAGCTACTAAGCCTCTTTCTTTCACTGCAATTAAACTACAGGGTTTGCAGGCAGGGCAGCAGACATGGCAAAGGGAACCGGACAGCTCTGCCCGCTTTGTTCCCTCTGCGCTTCGTAGTGACAGAATCTGCCGACCGTTTTGTAAAACTGCAAAAGCTAGGCTGGCACCTTGCATAGTGCCAAAACGATTAAAAATCCTAACACAAAAGAGATCAGATGGCGAACTCTGGCAGAGAGATTATGAAACAAAACTCATACAAATTGTACAGCGGCGTGGTGCGGCTGGCGACTGTAACCACAGCGATGCTGCTGTTGTTGTTACTTGCGGCCTGTGGGGCTGCGCCAACGCCGACGTTACTGGAAACCGAGATGACGGCCCGCGCGAGCAGCAGCAATGATGCGGCAGACAGCCCCGCCGGCGGGACTGCTGTGGCCACCGTGAATGCCCCCACCGACATTGTCCCCGCCATTTCTGTGCAGAAAGAGGAAGTGGCATACGACGAGTTTGGCATTGAGGTGGGCTTTACGGCCGAAGGACGGCCGTATCGCGGTAACCCCAACGCCCCCGTGCTGCTCGAAGAGTTCTCCGATTACCAGTGCCCCTTCTGCGCCCGTTTTTCGCAGCAAACGCGCCCCAGCCTGCTGCGTAATCAGATCGCCACTGGCGAGGTGTTGTTGGTGTTGTATGATTTTCCCCTCACTAGCATTCATCCCCAGGCGGTGGCGGCGGCTCATGCGGCGCGCTGCGCTGGTGAGCAGGGAGCGGCTGCCTATTGGGCCATGCATGAGCGGCTCTTTGCCACCATCAATAGCTGGTCAAACGGCCGAGCCAATGAGGTGTTTGCTGTCTTTGCCAAAGAGCTGGGTCTGGATGAAAGCAGCTTCCGCGCCTGCCAGGAAAGCGGCCGTTACAACGATGCCATCAATGCCGACATCAACCTGGGCACGGCGCGCGGCGTGCGCAGCACCCCTACCTTCTTCCTCAACAACCAGATTTTTGTGGGCGCGCAGCCGCTGGAGTCATTCAACAATGCCATTGCCCTGGTGCGAGGGGGTCAGCCTCTGCCTGTGGAAGCGCCCCCACAAGCCGCCAACCCCACGCCGAATCCCGCTATTGTGCCAACCCCGGCCACAATTCGCCTGAATGATGGCGCCCTGGTACTGGGCAATCCTGCCGCGCCGGTGACACTTGTGGAGTTTACTGACTACCAGTGCCCGTTTTGTGCCCGCCATACGCAGCAGACAATGCCGCAAATCATTAGCCAGTTAATTGAGACCGGGCGCGTGTATTACGTCATGAAGGATTTCCCCCTGGACCAGATTCATCCACAGGCGCGCGCGGCGGCGGTGGCGGCGCGCTGCGCCGGTGAACAAGAGGCAGATTGGGCCATGCACGATCTGCTGTTTGCGCGACAGCAAAACTGGTCAGGCCAGGCTAACGTGAACACGATTTTTGCCGGCTATGCCGCTGAGCTGGGACTGAATGAAACCGCATTTAGCGACTGCCTGCGCAGCGGCCGTTATGACGCAGCTATCGAGCAAAATGTGCAAGAAGGGCTGAGCCTGGGAGTGCGCGGTACGCCGGCCTTTTTTATTAATGGTTTTCCTGTCTCTGGGGCACAGCCGTTTGAGCTGTTTGCCTACGCCGTTGAACTGGCTGAGGAAGGCACGTTGGCGCAGGCGTATGTGCGTGAGCCAGAGCCGACGCCTGCGCCGTCTGGCCCGCTGGATGTGCCGGTTGACGGGGCGTATGCTATGGGCGACCCCAATGCGCCGGTGGTGATTGTGGAGTTTACAGACCTGCAGTGCCCATTCTGCGCCCGCCACCATAACCAGACGTTGCCGCAAATTGTGGCAAACTTTGTGGACAAAGGGCTGGTTTACTACGTCATCCGCGACTTTCCCCTGACCAGCATTCACCCGCAGGCGGTGCAGGCGGCTGAGGCGGCGCGCTGTGCGGGTGACCAGGGTGCTTTTTTTGCCATGTATGATCGCCTTTTTGCCCGGCAGAGTAGCTGGTCCGGGCGTGCCAATGCGGCGGCGCTGTTTGTGGAGTATGCCATTGACCTGGGGTTGAATACCACCGAGTTTATGAGTTGCCTGGAGAGTCAGAAATATCAAACGGCCGTGTTGGCCGACCTGGAATTGGGTAGCCGCATGGGTGTTAACGGCACGCCTGCCTTTTTCATCAATGGCTACTCTCTCAGCGGTGCGCAGCCATACAGTACGTTTGCCGAAGCGATTACCTATTTTCTAGAGCAGTAGTGGGCGGAATGTGAAATGTGAAGCGTCAAACGCGAGACGTTAAGTGTCATGCGTCAGGCAATAGCATGTTCTCGTGACGTTTCATGTTTCACACGCTATATGCCATAACCATGATCCTCAACTTGCACGCCGCGCGCATCAGTCTGGAAAGCGCGGACCAGGCGTTGCGGCAAGAGTGGCAGGCGCTGTTTACCGGTTGGCTGGATGATTCGGCCGTTGCTGTAGACATGCGCCTGCGTTTGCGTTTGTGCGCGGAATTGCCTTCCCTGCCGCCGTATCCTCCCTTTTTTCACGATGACGACGACCGTCTGTCCGGCGAAGGGGGCATTTTGTCCGTTTATGGCCTGACAGATGAGGCAGTGCTGCTGCACTTTCTCGATGGGGCGCAGGTGCGTGTGCCCTTGCAAACAGGGGCACCGGCCGTAGTGGAAGGGATGTTGCTGGCGCAGGCGCTACAACACGGCCGTTTTGAGGACATCACCTTTACCAGTCTGGCTCCCTTGCTGCGCCGTCGTGGGTATTATCTGGCGCACGCCTTTGCTGCCAGCAAAGATGGGTGCTGCGCGCTGATTGTTGGTCCTAGCGGCAGCGGCAAAACAACCACAGGGCTGGCGCTGTTGGCGCACGGATGGCAACTGCTGGCTAATGATGTGGTGCTGCTGCAAGAACGCAACGGCCGTATCTATGCCTTGCCCACCCCCGGTATGGTGCACATTCGCGCCTATACCTTTCACCTGCTGCCCCATCTGCGCCGTTTGCTGCCCCAGCCAGACCACCCGGTAGACATGAGCATGGCAGCGCAGATACTGGTGCACGGCCGTTGGGCTCCCCCGGCTCCTATCACGCACCTCTACTTTCCCCTGATTGAACAGCGCCTGCATACCACGCTGCGCCAGCAAAATCGCGCCGTAGCTCTGGCCTGCCTGATGAGCGAGAGCATAGACCGATGGGATGAGCGCGCCCTTTCTGCGCACATGACAATTTTGCAAAAGTTGGTGTACCAGGCAGATGCGTATGTGCTGCACCTGGGGCAGTGGCTGGAGGAAGTGCCCGCCTTGCTGGCGTGTGAGCCTGGCGCCTGGCTCTCAGGTTGACTTTGCGGTGGGATTGCTGACGATGGCGTGTACGGCCGTTTCTGGCGAATCGGCGAAGGTGAGTAAGGCGTAGTGCGCGCGTGCAATGTGCCCACCCCGCATGGCGCTCTGGATGAGCGGTGGCCACATTTCCCCCAGCAACACCAGCGGGCGCAGCGAGATTTCCCCCACCTGCAAAAAGCTCCAGGCCAGCGCCACCTCAGAGAGAGTGCCAATGCCGCCCGGCAAGCCAATCATGCCGTCGTTTTGTGTCACCAGGTGCATCAGCCGCTCGCGCAGCGTCTCGTAGCGGATCTCGGTGGTGACAAAGCGATTGGCGCCACCAGGGCGAAAACGCTCAATTTGGGTGCTGGTAACGCCGATGACCTCTCCGCCCGCCTCGGCTGCACCCTGGGAAACGGCCGTCATCGTGCCCACGTAGCCACCGGTGGCAACCACAAAACCGGCCTGCGCCAGAAGCTGCCCCACGCGGCGCGCTTGTTCATACTCAGCGCTGCCGGGTTGTGGTGCAGCGCTGCCAAATACGGTGATAATAGGCTGGTTCATAGAAACACGCTTTACCTCCTCCTTCAAAAATGAATGACCACAAACCACCGACGGCAAACCACCGATAGCTAAACTGCGTTCCATTTTCATTCATGGTGGTCGGCGCAGCCGGTGAAGTCTCCTTTGAAAATGACCACCGACACAAACCGCCCATCACTGGCAAAATCGCGGTCAGCGGTTGGCGGTCAAAATTGTAAAGATCGCTTGAAACATGCCCAAAAATCCTTAAGTTGTAAACAGCAGGTCAAAGGTTTACGTAACAGCTCTCAACGGCCGTTGTTAACAAACTATCCGCTTCATCACCCTCAGCGACAACCGGGTCTGGAGCTGGCAGTTCGGCGACATACTCGGCCAGCAAACTGACCAGATCCGTCTTCATTTCCTCCGTATAAGCCGGGTGCTGCCAGACCACGCGCAATAAATCGACCGCTTTTTCTTTTTGCCCCAGTCGCAACCAGAGGTAAGCAGTGGCCATGAGCGTCCTCAGCAAGGCGGGTCTGGCTTCGATGGCCTGGCCAATTTGTAGCGCCTGGCGCAAATAGGTGCGGGCTACGTCATACATTTCCTGCTTGATGGCCAACTTTCCCAGGCTAATGAGGGTAAAGATTACTTCCCCTTGTTCGCTAATTTCTTGCTGTATGGCCAGACTCTGCTGGTAATAATCTTGGGCTGCTGCGCAATCGTTTTGCCGCTCGTGAATAAGCCCCAGGTTGAACAGCGCCAGCGCTACGCCGCTGGCATTTCCGGTTGAGGCAAAGATGGCGCGCGACGCCTGCAGGTTTTGCTCGGCCTCTACATACGCCCCCTGTTGTATGGCGCATCGGCCCAGGTTAAGCAGTGCGCCAGCTTCGCCAACGCGATATCCAATTTTTTGAAAGTGGCTCATGGCTGCGGTGAAATAGGCTATTTCTTGCTCATGGCACCCCTCGTTGCGTGCAATCAGGCCGAGGTTGTTCAGGGCAAACCCGGCAACGAATAGGTTGCCGCTCTGCTCAGCTAGCCGCAACCCTTCGGTCAGGTACTGCTGTGCTTCTTGATAGTTGCCGCTGCTAAAAGCAAGTGTGCCCAGGTTGTTGAGAGTCAATGCCAGTCCGACCTGGTCGCCAATTTCCCTTTTGATTGCCTGGCTTTGCAGGTAATGTTCGCGCGCTTCTTGTACCTTGCCCATGTTGTGCATGGCTAGCCCCAGGTTGTGTTGTGTGGTGGCAATTCCTCTGGGATCGCCGAGCTGGGTGCAAAGTTCGAGAGCTTGCTGTTGGCAGGCGAGCGCTTCTTTGTACTCCCCTTTGGTGTGTAGCACGTTGCCCAAAGTGCGGTAGATAAAGGCGATTTCTGTCTGATCGTGCTGTGCCTGGGCAAGCGCCAGGCTTTCTTGCAGCATGTGCTGGCTTTCGTCCAGACGACTCAGGCGATAGTAGATGGCTGCCTGCCGGGCGCGCAGCTTTGTTAGAAAAGGTGCTGTTTCTGATGATTGCTTTTGCTTTAACTCCCGCCAGGCTTTGTCGAAGATAATCGCTGCTTCTTGATACCAGCTACGACTGTCATATAGATCATACAGTGGGATGATTATTTGTTCGAGTTCTGCATATTGCTCCTGGTTGACCGCCCAAGACCAGGCCTGGAAGATGTTATCCAGGTTTGCGCTCATCTGATTTAAGATGTCGAACCGCATGGTGGCAGCGCGGTGCTGGTGCAGCCAATTGGCGTAGTATTGGCAGTGGTGTTGAGCAACGGCCGTTGCCAATGCCTGGTTTTGATGTAGTTGCGCCGCCGCATATTGGCGCAAGAGGGGATGGAGGGTGTAACGGCCGTCGGTTCCCCGTTGCAGCAGTGCCCAGAGCGAAAGGCGCAGCAGCGTAGGCAGCGTGGTTCCGGTAACCGCTAAGGCGGCATCTCGGTCAAACCCGCTCTGGAAGACCGACAGTTGTTGCATGGTGTTGCGCTCCGTTTCTGTCAGATGTGTCCAGGTCGAATTGAACACAGCGCGTAAGCTGCGGTGACGTTCAGGGGTATCCTGCCAGGGCGAGGCAAGGAAATCCAGGCTTTTTTCTACTTCTTGGACAATTTCGTTACAGGTGAGCAGCGAAAGCCAGGCTGCGGCCAGCTCGATGCCGAGTGGCATCCCGGTTAACAGGCGGCAAAGGCGATTGATGGCCTGTTGCTCGGTTGGCGTTGGCTTGAAGCCAGGTTGTACCAGGGTCGCGCGTTGGTGAAAGAGCCTGACGGCACTGTATTGATCGCTGTTCTCGGCCGTTTCTGCGGGGGGAAAGGACATGCCCCCTACGGGAAAGAGCCATTCGCCCTGCAACTGCAACGGCTGGCGTGAGGTGACCAGGAGTTTTAGTTGCGCTGCTTCTTGCAGCAGTTTGCCGAGCCAGATGGCGCCTTCCTCCAGGTGTTCCATGTTATCTAACACCAGCAGCATGTGGCGATCGCGCAAGGCGGATAACAGCTGTTCTGTGGGGTCATCGCCGCGCAACAGCAGCCCCAAGGCCTTACTCACGGCAATTGGCAGCAGTTGCACAGTTTCTATCGTATCAAGCGGCACAAAGCAGACCCCATGCGTAAATTGTGTCTGGAGGGAAACGGCCGTTTGCACTGCCAGCCGGGTTTTTCCCATTCCCCCAATCCCTACCAGCGTTAGCAGGCGGCAATCAGGGTTAGCCAGGATTGCCGTAATTTCCGCCAGTTCACGGGTACGACCAATAAAGGGAGTGGTAAAGACGGGTAAAGCAGAAGAAGGCGTATAGGGAGACAATGATGCTGGGGGAACGCTTTTTTGCTCAGTGACAGGCCGATCTACCCAACCACTTACGGCATCATGTTGTACCCCCCCGCGAATCTGTTCGTACAGTGCGGTTGTTTCAGCGGCAGGCGCAACCCCTAACTCTGCATTTATCAGTCGCTGACATTCCTGATATTGGCGTAACGCCGCTGCGCGTTGCCCGGCCCAGGCATATACCTGCATCAGCAACCGATGCCCCGCTTCATCCAATGGGTCCAGCGACAGCCAGCGCCGCGTGGCATTGATGGCAGACTCAAAATTCCCCTGCGCACTATGCCCACGCCCCAGGCGCTGGAGGACAAGCATCAGTTCCCGACGCAACTGTTCCGCCTGCATCATTTGCCAGTTGTCAAAGCCAGGACTGTCACGCAGCGAAAAGCCGGCCATAAAATCATCGCGGTAAAGAGCGGCTGCTTCTTCCAGCACCACCAGACAGGCCGGGCAGACGACATCGGGCGCATGGCCATGCGTCTGGCAACTGGCCAGCAGTGCGCGAAAATGGTCTACGTCAACCCACAGGCTGGCATTGCGTTCCAGGGTGATGGTTTCACGCTCAACATCTAACCAACTGCGAGCCAGGGCTGTGCGCAATACGGAAAGGGTACGGCGCAGGCGCGCGCGCGCATCGGCCGTGTCTGGCCAGAACAGCGTAGCCAGCGTCTCGCGGCTGTGCGTCTGACTGGTGACGGCCAGGTACGCCAGGAGCGCCACCGCCTTGCGCGTATCTACTTTAATGAGAACCCCGTTTTGTTCAACAATCGGTGGCCCTAGCAGCAGTAAATTAAGCTGTGCCATAGAGACGATTATACCCGACAAGGTGAGAAGGTGATGAATTGAATAGGCAATACTGATTTGATTTGTGCTCTCTGAGCGAATATTGGATGTTTTCGGAACGCTTTCGGAACGATGGGCGGCTAAGATGTGTGCAAAAGGTTGACTAAAGTAGGAATAAGTGACATAGGATGTGATTATAGGCCTTTGCCTTAGGAGCGTTCATGACACCCTCACGTATGCAAACCGTAGCGCGGTTTGCCAAACCGCGTATCGAACTGGAAGTTCGATACGCACAGAAGATAAACTGGTAGAGGGCTGTTTTCATATCATTTACCAAAGGGCAAAATTGATGACGAGGTGTACGTATGAGAAGATCAATCGCTTTAGGGAGTTTGTTTATCGTCTTGCTGTTATTTGTGGTGCCGGCCGCGCTGCAAGGCCAGCGACTGCTGCACGCAGAATCGGTCGTGGAATCTGCCGCCACTGCCGTAGAACGGCCGACAAATCAGGTGATTATTCGCTTTGTGGACGAAACGACCGAAGCGAACTTACTGGCTGAGCAAAATGGCGAGGCATTATCCGTACTCAGCGCCGCGGCCGGCGTCTCGTTAACCTATGCGCACGCCATGTCTTTGGAGGCGCACGTCCTGCGGCTGCCGCAGATGATGCCTCCGGCAGAGGTAGAGAAGATTGCCGCCAATCTGGCTGGCGTGGAAGGGGTGCTTTATGCAGAACCGGACCGCATCCTCTCGTGGGATAGTTCAGCGCTGCAACAACCGTTTGTGCCCGAGCTGGTCCCCAACGATCCACGCTGGAATGACATGTGGCATTTGCGCTATACCCCTGGCAGCGCCGAGGGTGTGAATCTGGTTCCAGCCTGGGACATCACCACCGGTTCGGCCAGTACGGTGGTGGCCGTATTGGATACCGGCATTCTGGCGCACAATGACCTGGCCGGTAAGATAGTTGCTGGCTATGACTTTATTCATGATCCCTTTGTGGGCAACGATGGCAACGGCCGTGATCCAAACCCATCTGACCCTGGCGATTGGGTGTTAGCCAACGAGTGTGGCTACAGTCATCCGGCGCGGCCCAGCAGCTGGCATGGGCTGCACGTGGCTGGCACCATCGGCGCCGCCACAAACAACAACCTGGGTATTGCCGGCGTCAACTGGCACGCCAAAATTTTGCCCGTGCGTGTTCTGGGCAAGTGCGGTGGCTACACCTCTGACATTGTGGATGGGATGTTGTGGGCAGCCGGCCTACCAGTTACTGGCGTACCCAACAATACCAACCCGGCCAAAGTACTGAACCTGAGTCTGGGTGGGCCGGGCGCCTGTTCGGCCACGCAACAGGCAGCCATCAATCAGATCGTGGCAGCGGGTAGCATCATTGTCGTGGCGGCCGGCAATGAAAACCAGTATGTGGGCAATGTCAATCCGGCAAACTGCAATAATGTGATCACGGTTGCAGCCACTAATCGCGTGGGCGACCGTGCCTACTACAGCAACTATGGCAATCTGGTGAAGGTGAGCGCCGCCGGTGGCGAGACACACATCTCGGCCAGTAATGGTGTCCTCTCTACGCTGGATACGGGCACGACGACGCCCAACAACAGCCACACCTATGCCTATTACCAGGGCACGAGTATGGCTACGCCGCACGTAGCTGGGGTTGCTTCGCTCATCGTTGGCCTGAGGCCAGGGTACACGCAGGCGCAGGTGTTGGCTGTGTTGCAAAACACAGCACGGCCGTTTCCTGCTGGCAGCAGCTGCAACACAGCCATTTGTGGTGCGGGCATTGTGGACGCCTATCGCGCGCTCTCTTCCCTTAGCGGCAGCTCAGGGGCAACGGCTAGCTGGTACCTGCGCAATAGCAACAGCGGTGGGATGGCAGATATAGCATTTGCATACGGCCATTTGCCCGCTTTCACTGGCGACTGGAACGGTGACGGCATAGACACACCCGGCTGGTACCATCCCCAAACCAACACCTGGTACTTGCGCAACAGCCTTTCCAGCGGTCTGCCAGACATTCAATTTACCTACGGTAGCCAGGGAGACATCCCAGTAGTTGGCGATTGGGACGGTGATGGTAGAGACAGCATCGGCGTCTTTCGCCCCTCAACATCCAGCTGGTTGCTGCGTAACAGTCTAAGCTCTGGGGCTGCAGACATCAGCTTTGCGTTTGGCAACGCCGATGACGTGCCCGTTGTCGGTGACTGGAACGGGAATAACAGAGACACCATTGGCGTCTTTCGCCCCTCGACGGGCCGGTGGTTTTTGCGCAACAGCCTGAGCAGCGGGGATGCTGACATTACATTTCTCTTTGGCGGTTCTAGCGACATTCCCGTTACCGGAGACTGGAATGGAAATGGGATAGACACAATTGGTGTCTATCGCCCCAGCGATGGGAGCTGGCATCTGCGCAACTCATTAAACAGTGGTGTGGCCGACATCTCGTTTATATATGGCCAGCGAGGCGACAGGCCCGTGGTAGGTGACTGGAACGGTAATAACACAGATACGCCTGGTGTTGTGCGCATTTACTCTCTCTATCTGCCCATCATTGCGCGCCCGTAGTCGGGGCAACAGGAATGACCAACTAACTTACCAACTAATCAACTGAATCAACCAATTCACACGTATGTACGGAGGAAAAAACATGAAACACCAACTGATGAAACTCATGATACTCTTTGCGCTTTTACTAACAGCAGTTGCCTGTGGTGGTTCAGGTAGCGAACCAGCGGCGAGCGAGCCGGCCGCCAGTGAAAGTGGCGCCAGTGCGCCGGTTGCCGCCGCCCCTTCGACCGGCAACGAGAGCGGGAACCAGAGTGAAAGCGGTAGCCAGGCATCAGACCCAGCTTCAGCCCCATCTGCGCCCGAAAGTGCGCCTGCTGCCGAATCTGGCACCACACAAGATACGTCTGCTACCACCGGGCAGCCGACGGCGGCGGAGTCTCCAAGCCAGGGCTTTGTGCCAACAAATCAGCGGCCTATGAACACCCTACCCCCTGTAGAAGACGACAAAGTCGTGATTACCGCTGCATGGCACATAGACAAAGAAACGGGATATATGAATGTGATCGGCTCTGTCTTGAACAAAACGAATACACCCATCACGGGCATGATCAATGTGATTTATTACGACACCAGCGGTCAGCCCATCACGGTGGTGGACGTGTTGGCAGAGTCGAGCAAGGCGGACAAAGTCTCTTTCTCGTCCCCCATTGCTCCAGGAGATATTGGTTACTTTCGCCTATCGCGCAACCTGGAACGAATTGACGGAGAAGTGGCCCGCGTAGAAACATCTCTGAGCTACATCGTGCCCGAAACGACGTCGCCGCTGGCCGAGTTTTTGAATTTACAGTCAGTCAGAAATGAGTATGAGGGTGTGACAGTGAGTGGTAGTGTGAAGAACGTGGGTAACATCAGCTGTAAATATCCCAGCCTGGTCGTTGGCTATCTAAAGGACGGGCGCGTGTGGGAAATAGATGGAAGCTCGCTAGATGTTGAAATACTGGAGCCGGGGCAGGAAGTTTCCTTTGAATTTGACAAATATCTGATCCCTGTGGCGTTTGATGAAGTGGATGTTGTGATAGATTGCTCGCCGACTTCTTTCCCGCGCCCGTAGTCTCAGATAAGTATCTGCTGTACCTCCTCCCCCGTTTCTGCCGGGGGAGGAGCAGGGGGCCTGTCCTGAAAATAGACCCCCGACGGCTGACGGCAAACCACAGCCGCTGTAAATGTTGCCCAGGTTGTCTTGGTAACCTGGGTGGTGTTTATCACGGCCGTTTCCCCCACACCACGAAATTCAATTCCGTGCTACAATTTCCCCCACAGACAAACTTGAATCGGCACACGTCCCTGCGTGGGAGTGGGAAGGTGAGATGAGTGAAAAAGCGGGTGCACAAATCAGTACCAGGGCATTTATCCAATCGCTGCTTATTTTGCTGACGCTGATGCTGCTGGCAGGCGTGTTGACGCGCCTGGTTCCGGCCGGGGCTTACGCGCGCGTGTCGGAAAACGGCCGTGAACTCATCAACCCTGACTCTTTTGCCTACACCCCGCGCCCCGACTACCCCATCTGGCGCTGGTTTACCGCCCCCATGGAAGTGCTGTGGGGGCCGGATGCGGTCATCATCATCACCATTGTTGTTTTTTTGCTGATGGTGGGTGGGGCGTTTGCCGCGCTCGACCGCAGCGGCATTCTCACAGCGGCCGTTGCCCGGCTGGTGCAGCGCTATGGTGGGCAAAAGTACCGCCTGCTGCTGCTTATCACGCTCTTTTTCATGGCGTTGGGCGCTTTTTTTGGCATCTTTGAGGAGATTGTACCGCTCATTCCGCTGATGGTGGCACTGGCTTACATGCTCGGTTGGGATGCACTGGTGGGGCTGGGGATGAGTATTCTGGCTACTAACCTCGGCTTTTCCGCAGCCATTACCAATCCATTTACCCTGGGCGTGGCGCAGCGGCTGGCACAGTTGCCGCTTTTTTCCGGGGCGTGGCTGCGAATCTTTATTTTTGCGGCGGTGTATGGGGTGCTGGCGGTTTTCCTCGTGCGCTATGCGCGGCGCATTGAGGCGAACCCCCACGCTTCTCCGGTCTATGCGCTGGACCAGGTGCTGCGGGCGCGCTACCAGGGGCAGCAGGCAGAGGCGCTGGCGGCAGACAACGGCCGTACTACCCTTCACTTCTCAACCGGCATACGCTGGCTCTTTGTCAGCCTGGGGCTGATTGTGCTGGTGCTGGTGGCAGGCCCCTTTGTGCCCGCGCTGGGGGATATTGCCTTGCCGCTGGTGGGGTTACTGTTTTTGGTTGGCGGGTTGGGTGCGGCGTTGCAATCGGGCATTGGCAGAACGGCCGTTGCCCGTGCTGGCTGGCAAGGCATCACCGGCATTGCTCCCAGCATTCCCCTCATTCTCATGGCTGCCAGCATCAAGCATATCGTCGCCCGGGGCGGCATCCTTGATACGTTGCTGCACAACATGGCGCAACAACTGGGCGACGCTGGTCCCTTCCCCTCTGCGGTGCTCATCTACTTTCTCGCCTTGCTGATCGAATTTTTTGTCGCTTCTGGTTCGGCGAAGGCGTTCCTGCTCATGCCCATTCTCATTCCCCTGGGCGATCTGGTTGGCGTGACGCGACAGGTGGTGGTGACGGCTTACTGCTTTGGCGACGGCTTTTCCAATCTGGCGTACCCCACTAACCCGGTGCTGCTGATTAGCCTGGGGCTGACAGTCGTTAGCTACCCGACCTGGATTCGTTGGACGGCGAAGCTGTGGGTGTGGATTTTGCTGGTGACGCTGCTCTTTCTGGCCATTGGCGTCGCGATTAATTATGGCCCTTTCTAAGCGCGATTTAGCGATTCCCCCACATCTGTTTCCACCCGATTTTGCTACGGCGCAGGCGCGTTTCCGCGCATCCTTAGAGACAGTGCGCCGCTTTTACCCTACGGCCGAACTGGCGCGCTACCCCCTACCTTATGCCCCAGAATTGGCCATTGAATGGCTAACGGCCGTTCCGCCCCAGCCCCAGCAACTCATCATCCTCACCACCGGACTGCACGGTGTGGAAGGGTACGTTGGCGCGGCCATCATACAGCTTTTTTTGCGCCAGTTTTTGCCACAGCTCGACCATCATACCACCGGCTTGCTGCTGGTGCAGCCGCTGAACCCCTGGGGTATGGCACGGCGGCGGCGCGTCAATGGCCGTAACGTAGACCTGAACCGCAACTTTTTTTTGCCTAACGCCGCCAACGCCTATGACCCTGCCATCAACCCGGCTTATCGGCGGTTAGATGGGCTGCTGAATCCGCAACGGCCGTTGCGCAGCCACAAACAGGCGCAAATCGCTTTTCTCCTGGGGCTGGCGCGCGTGCTGCCGGCGCTTGGCGTGGCCGGGGTGCGCGCCGGCACGCTGCTGGGGCAATACTGGCAGCCGCGTGGCATCTACTACGGCGGTCAGGAGATGCAGCCAGAGGCGCACTGGTTGGCAGATATGTTGCGCGACCAGTTTGCCCGCTACGGCCGTGTGCGCCTGATTGACGTGCATACCGGCTACGGGCCGCGCTATCAGATGAGCCTGGTGCACTCACCGCGCATGACAGAAACGGCCGTTGCCCTGGCGTGCTGCCTGAACTACCCCCTGATTGTTTCCGCTGTACCCGGCGAATTTTACGCCATCAGCGGCGACATGGTAGACTTCACCTACCAACTGGCAGCCAGCGAATTGCCCGACTGCCAGCTTTACGCCCTTGCCTTTGAGTTTGGCACGCTGGGCGACTCCTTTATGGCCGGCGTGCGCAGCTTGCAGGCGCTCATCTGGGAAAATCAGCTCCACTGGCACGGCGCAGCAGCCATGGAAACGGCCGTAAAGCAGCAGTTTAACGCCCTCTTCGATCCATCCTCTGACCTCTGGCGCGAAAAGGCGTTGGCCGATGCGCAATATGCCTTTCAGGAGATAATCACTTTATGAGAAACTGGTTGTGCCGCCCCGCCAGACGCAAGCGATACTCTTCGCGAATGCGCCGGCTGCGCGCAAGCTGGCGCGACACGCTGCTGCTGCTGCGCCAGTTTGCCTGGCCACTCTTCTTCTTCTTGCTGGCCATGGTTGGTGGCGGACTGCTGTACGAACAGCTGGCGCGTCTGGCGTACACGCCACTAGACAGCCGCGCCGAGGCCATCTACCTGGTGCTTACCCTCACCTTTCTTCAGCCTGTGGGGGAATTCCCTGAGCAGTGGTACCTGCAAATCTTCTATTTTCTCATGCCCGTCATCGGTATCAGCATTCTGGCGCAAGGGTTGGCGGATTTTGGCGTTTCATTTTTCAACCGGCGGGCGCGCAGCAAGGAGTGGGAAATGGCAGTTGCTTCCACGTTTAGCAAACACGTTGTTCTCGTTGGCCTGGGCCACCTCGGTTTCCGCGTCATGAAAGCATTGCACGAAATGGAGCAAGACGTGGTTGTGATTGAGCTGAAGCCAGATGCCGAATTGGTCAATCAGACACACGCACGTGACGTGCCGGTCATTCATGACGATGCCAAGCGGGAATCAGCGCTGGTGGCGGCCAATGTGGCGCAGGCGCGCGCCATTGTGCTTTGCACGCAAAATGACAGCCTGAACCTCCTGGTTGCCCTGCGCGCGCGCAAGCTGAACCCCAAAATTGATGTTGTGTTGCGCATCTTTGATGACGTGTTGGCAGAGACAGTGGAAGAGCAGTTTGGTTTTCGCGCCATGAGCGCGACTGGTATGGCTGCCCCCAGCTTTGCGGCGGCGGCCACGCGCGTAGACATCACCCGCCCGGTTACAGTAGAAGGGCAGGCGTTCAGCCTGGCGCGGTTGGATATTACCGAGGGGTCCAGGCTAAACGGCCGTGCTGTGGCCGACATTGAGCAAAGCTATGACCTGAGCGTAGTGCTCATTCGCCGCAACCGCATTTCCGACTTTCACCCCGCGCCCGACCGCTGCCTGCAAGCCAATGATGTGCTTGCCGTCCTGGGCGGCCCAGAGCAGATTAGCCGCCTGGCAGGGGATAACCAGGGAAGGGAGTGAGGACAGAGGACAAGAGGTTGAATTAATCTTTTACTCTCTAATTCCCCCATCTCTTTCCTTATAGCCTCCGGTTTCTTTTTTATGCCAGCGTATCCCACAACGGTTCCGGCACGCCACACTGATGATTTTCGTAGCGCGCCATCACAAATAACAGGTCAGAGAGACGATTCAGGTAAGGGATGACTTGCGCGCCAACTGATTCGCTGCGCGCCAGCGTTACCGCTTCGCGCTCGGCGCGGCGACAGACGGTGCGCGCCACATGTAGCAGCGCCGCCCCCTGGCTGCCTCCCGGCAGGATGAAATTCTCCAGTGGCCCCACCACTTCATTCAGCTCGTCAATCAGCGCTTCTAGCGCCTGCACGTGGCGCGCCTCAATTTGCGGAATCTGGTAGGTTTGCTTATCTTCCTCGGTAAAAGCCAGGTCAGAACCCAGGTGGAATAGCTCGTTTTGGATGACGGGGAGCATTTCCATCAGGCGGGCGCTCAGGCCAACGGCTATGGCCACACCCAGTTGGGAATTGAGTTCATCCACAGTGCCATAGGCGGCCACGCGCAACGCATCTTTAGCTACGCGTTGCCTGCTGCCCAGGCTGGTGGTGCCATTGTCTCCCTGGCGCGTATAAATTTTGGTTAACCTTGGCATGTTGCCTCCCTTGAAAATGACCGCCGACGACCGACCGCCGACGGCCAACCATCTTACAGAATAGGCCCGGCGGTCTGCGGTCTGCAGTCGGCGGTCAAATTGTAAACCTCACTTGAACCATACCCAACCAGGGAAGGCTGGGACAGGACAACGGCCGTTTCCCCTTCTATCACCACCTGCCCGGCTTGTAAAACGATGGCACGCTGTGCTACCCGCTTCACCAGTTCCACGTCGTGCGTGACCAGCAAAATCGCCTTGCCCTGCGCCAGCCAGCCGCGCCAGATGGCTGCCAGGGCAGCTTTGGCTGCCCCATCCAGCCCGCGCGTTGGCTCATCCAGCAGAATGAGCGGCGGCTGGGTGATGGTAACGGCCGCCAGCGCCACCCGTTGCCGCTGCCCAACGGACAAATCGCGTGGGTAGGCGTCTCGCACCTGGCTTAGCCCCAGCTCAGTCAGCAGGTGATTTACGGCCGTTTCATCAGCCGCCAGGCGATGATTGCGCTGCGTCACGGCCAGCTCCTCGGCCACGCTTTCGCTAAAGAGCAGGTCGTCCGGGTTTTGGGGCAGGTAGGCCACTTCGCGGCAAATGTCGGCCGCAGCGCGCCCTCGCGTCAAACGGCCGTTGACCCATATCTCGCCCGCCTCCGGTTGCAACAGGCCGATTATGCAGCGCAGCAGCGTACTCTTGCCGGCGCCATTGTGTCCCAGCAGCGCCACCACTTCTCCCGCGCGCACCGTCAAAGAGACGTCTTGCAACACGGCTGTTGACCCATACCGAAACGTCACCCCGTTCACGGCCAATACCACGCTGCCAATCTTGCCATTTTGCGTTCCTTCGGCCTTTTGCGCTGGTATCCGTAAGCGGCTATCCGTAAGGGGCAATCGCTGGCGTGCGGCCTCTGTGGGGGGCGCGTCTAGGGTGAGACGGCCGTTTTCCAGATACACCACGCGGCTGACAAACGGCAGCACGCGCTCCAGGCGATGCTCGGCCAGCAAGATGGTTAAACCCGCCTGGCGATTGAGGCGCACCAGCGTATGCAGCAATTCTGCCGCCGCCTGTGGGTCAAGCTGGCTGGTTGGCTCATCCAGCGCCAGCAGCGCGGGGCGCAGCGCCAGGGCGCAGGCCAACGCCACCTTTTGCCGTTCCCCACCGGAAAGCGTGTGCAACGGCCGTTGGCGGAGCGGCGTCAGGTGCAGCATTGTCAGCGTTTCGGCCACGCGCGCGTGCATCGCCTGCTGCGCGGCGACCCGCTCTGCGCGGCTTTCCCGCTGCCGGCGCGGGCGAAACTCAGTGCTGCATTCCAGACCAAAAGCAATTTCGGCCTCCACGCGATCCAGCACTGCTTGCGCTTCCGGGTTTTGGAAGACAAAGCCCACATGTCGGCTCATTTGCTGTGGTCCGGCGGCCACCGGGTTCAGGCCGTGCACGCGTACCTCTCCTTGCAGCGTGCCCCCGCTCAGGTGTGGGATCAGGCCATTCAGGCAGCGCAGCAGCGTACTCTTGCCGCTGCCAGAGGGGCCTGCCAGCAGCACAAATTCCCCCGGCTGCACCTGTAGCGTTACCTCGCGTAGCGCTGCCTGTGCCTGCTGCGGATACGTATAGGTCACCCGCGCAAACTCAATCACACCCTCGCCGGCCATTCCCAATTCACCCTTCATGATTAATCAGCCCACTTCCCGCCAGCAGTGCCAGCGCCAACCCAATCACCGGATCAAACGGGGGCAGGCTCACCTGCGGGTAAGGGGTGTAGTACAGGCTACTGCGGTCGAGAAGTGGCCAGGGGGGGAGCAGACAGAGGAGGGGGAAAACGGCCGTTGCTGCCAACACCCCCTCGCGCCACCCCCAGCGCCTTTCCTCATAGCGCCGCGCCGGATTCCGCTTGCCCAGCGTCCATATCAGCAACAGCAGAGTGAGCACGCCGCTACCCAGCAAGACCCATCCCGGCCAGCCCAACCAGTAGCCCAGCAGCCAGCCGCCAAGCGTTGCGCCCAACCCTAGCAGCAAGATGAGCTGTGCCAGGAGCGGTTGCCGCGTTTCGGCCGTGGCGCCATACCCACGCGCCACCATCGCTTCCGCCAGCGTCATAGCCCGTTCCAGACCGCCCAGCAGCAGCGGCAGCAACAGCGGGCGCAAATCGCGCCAGCCCCGCGGCGCGTGGCCACGAATAGCCTGCGCGTCGCGAATTTGCTGCCAGTGGCGGCGCGTTTCCGGCACATAGGTCAGCGCAATCAGCAGCACCAGCCCCAGGCTATGAAAGAGGCGTGGCGTCAAGTAAATCAGGTCACTGGCAGGCACAACATTGCTAAACGTCATGAACACCAGCAGCAGCGTTAGCAGCATCAGGCCATTTGTGGCGCCATACACGGCCGCTTCCAGCGTCAGTGGCCCGCCCAGCAGCGGCCATCCCTGCGGCAGCGCCAGCAACACCGTTTGCCCCAGGTGCACAAAGAGCAGATTAAACAACGTCGAGAAGATCAAGATCACCAGCCCCAGCCGCCACAGCGGCAGCTTTAGCGGCGCATCTGCCAACTGCCAACGCAGAGCGACCACTCTTGCCGCCAGTAAAATGATGAAAATATAAAGCGGGTTGCGCGTGAGCGTGGTCAGCAATGCCGCCGCGAATGCCCACAGTACCCAGACACGCACGTCTGCTCGTTTATCTATGCGCTCAGTTTGCAATGGTTCTCCACCTCGGACGAATAGTCACATCTACGGCTAAGATTCCGCACAAACGACCCAGTATTGAAAGCGCTGCTGGAAGCGTGCCAGGGCGCGAATGGCTGGCGTGCCCAAAACGAGCAGCAGCAGCAAATTGCCAATGGCACGCCCCATATCCCACACCAGGGAAGTGGTCAGATAAAAGGTGGCATAGCGCGCCAGCACGCCGGTGAATCCCAGGCCGGGTTGCCAGCCAACGGCCGTTCCCACCAGCAGCGGCCAGGTGTAAAGATTCATGATTGCGCCATACAGCAGCCCCCAGAAAAAGCCCCAGGCAAGCAACAACGCCAGTTCCCCACGCGAGTTTTTAAGGTGTGGCAGCCAGCCCGAACTCATACCTACCCAACCGGCAGTGAACATCTGGTAGGGCAGCCAGGGGCCAACGCCGCCGGTAATCAGCGCGGAGAGGAGCAGCGTCATGGCGCCGAGCAGAAAGCCAAAGCGCGCCCCAAAGACGTATCCAGCGAGGATGATAGGCGCAAAGATGGGGGAAAAGCCGCCTGGGCCGGGGATGGCTACCTCGATGAAGCGGAGTACGGCCGTCATTGCCACAAGAATACCCAGGGCGGCAACCACCTTGGCGCTAACCACCTGCCCTTGCACTTCCACGAGCAAGACCACCAGTGAGATGACCAGCAACAACACCGTCAGCAGCGGTGTCAGATTCTCTTGGGCGCTGGCCGGCTGCGGCAGAATGAAGGGTGCCAGAAAGGCAGCTATGCCTGCAAACAGGCTTAAGCCATAGATGGCGGCAGTAGCGGCGCGGCTGGTAGCATGGGTCATGTGAGTTAACTTCTAATTATGATCGCTGATCGCTGACGGCTGATGGCTGACCGCCGACAGTTGAAAATGACTGCCGACTGCAGACCGCCGACGGCCGTCTGCCACTCTAACCCAGGTTGCTAAACTTGGTCGTTGCAGGTTCGTTCGGTAACCTGCGTTACATTTTCATTCATCTTTATTCATTATGGTGTGCCCCGCTCATGGGGAACTCCTATGCGTGTTGCGCCAGATGAGCAGGCTCAGTAGCAGCACCAGGGCCAAAAAACTGAGATAGGGTGACCAGCCAACGGCCGTTTGCGGTTCCATACCCTTTGCTGCTGGGGTAGGGGGCGCAGCCATAGGGGCCGGCGGCAGAGCTGCCAGCGCTTCTGGCGTGGGTGTGGGGCTGGGCAGCGGCGGCACGGTCACCCACACAATCGCCGGTGTGGGGGGCTGGGGGTGTGTTTGTAATGGGCTGGCCAGGATGCTGGCCGTTGTCTCAACGACCGTTCCTGCGCTTTCTGGCGGCATGGCAACGGCCGTTGGCGCTTCTGGGGTGGCTGATGCCAATGGCGCCGTTGTTGCAGTTGCCGGTGTGGTAGCAAGCGCTAACGTAGAAGCAGTGGCAGTTGGTGTTGCCGCCGCAGGCAGCACCACAATTGTCAGCGTGCGCGTCTCTTCCCCAGAGCCATGCACCACGCGCAACACATACGTTTCCGTTTGCGCGGGGCAAACCCGGCGCGTCTCAGCGCCGGTGACGCCAATGCCGTTCAGGTAAACGGCCGTGATGTTGAGCACACGCCAGTAGATATTGGTACAACTGCCGGCAAGAATCTCCGTAGCGTCTGCGCCAAAGCTAACTTCCGGCGCCGGGCTGGCCGTAGGCGTCAAGGTGGGCGTGGGTGGAACGGCCGTTGGCGTCTCTGTGGCGGCAGTCTGACACACCGCATCAAACTCAACTACTGGTGGCGCTGTCGCCCCTGAGATGCTGCCAGGCCCCCACGACCACCCCTGGATAGCACCATGCGTCACCGGATAAATGCTGGCCCCTGCCTGCGAATATTGCCAGGCGCCGTTAATTTGATGCCAGTACGACCAGTAAACGCAGTTACTGCCACGACATTGGCAGAGGCAATCATGGGCGGGGCAGCCGGTTCCGTCAATGCTGCACACCAACGCCCCCATACCCTGCACGTCGGCAATGACTGGCAGGCCAGAGCGCAGCAGCAGCTCATAGCCACTGATTTGCGGCTCGCTAAAGGAGACGCAGCGCGTCTGCACGCTGCCGTCGCCAAAGCGCACAACCAGCGCCGCCTGGTTGGGGGTCTGCGCGGTCAACTGTGGCGGCCAGTAGACCAGCAAATAGCCCGCCAGCAGAAGCAGCGGCAGAAGTTTACGTAGCTTGTTCATCTCAGGACACACAAAACCATGCGGGGAACGTGCAGAAATCGGTTTGTAGTGCCAACTTTAGGCGGCACTGCGCGCTAAAGTGGTCACTACAAACCTGCTGCAGATTTCGGCAAAGCCGTACTAGTTACCCTGCACGACCAGCGGTAAATACGCATCAAACTCCAGGTAAGACGGCCGTAAACGCCAGCCCGGGTTTGTCATCAGTAGCAAAATTGCGTCAGTTGTGGCGTAGGGGTCATCATTGCCGTTCCAGCTCAGCCAGCAGCCGTTGGCTTGCTGTTGCTGCATGATGGCGTCGGCGGGATTTTGCACACGGCCGTTGTGCAGCACACTCCAGGCTGGAGCAAAGGGGTTATCCCCCTGCCACACCAGTCCCTGCACCACTTCGGCCGTCGAATTGGCGCTGGACGGGACACTGTATCCCCAGCCTCCATCTGCCTGTTGCGTCTGGTGCAAGTGACTAAACGCGCCGATGGGTACAGCCGCATTCAACCGCCCCAGCACTTGCAGCGATGAGCCGTTCGCATCGGCGCTGCCCCAGCTGCCGCCAGTGGCCGCTGCCTGCAGCCAGGCTACTGCTGATGAGTCAGGCGCATAGCCCGCCACAATCAGCCCCAGCATTGCTTCATTGTGCGCCAGCGGGCCAAATGCGGTGTTGTCATATTCCCCCGTGGGCGAGAGGTAATTCGTCACGCTGAGGGGCAGGTTATAGGTGGCAAAATTCGTCACCGTATAGGGCGCGCCTGCCGCTATCACCCCTTGCATCACTACGCCTACGCGCCCTCCGCGCCCACTGGCCAGATAAGCGGGCGTCAGCGCCTCCAGCGCCGCTACCGCGTTCACGCTTCCTGGCGTCCAGCCTGCGCCCTGTGGGTCATCACCAAAGGCGGCAATGGCTTCGATGGCGCGCGCCGTGCCGCCCGCATTCACGCCAAAGCCGGCAAACTGCTCCCAACCGCCGCTGTTTACGTCTTGCAGGCTGGCCAGGCAGGCAATCGCCTGGCGCGCTGCTTCATACCGCGCCGGCAAAGGATATGGCCGTCCGGTGGCCGCGGGAATGGCCTGAACCGTAGCGAAGAAATCGTCAAACGGGCCAAAGCCAAAATCAGACTGAAACGCGCCGCTGCTGCTCTGATAGGCAAGCAGCGCCGATAGCGGCGTTTGCCCATTTTGCGCCCAGGGGCTACCCAGCGTGTAAAAATCCTCGCCCAAGGCGCTGAGCGCTTGCACCACCAGCGCTGTGCTGTTGGCATTGCCGCCAAAGCCTGGGCCATACTCCCAGCCGCCACCCGGCAGTTGCGCCGCAGCCAGAAAGTTCGTGGCACTAATGAGCGTTGTGCTGGTGAGCGGTTCTCCCTGCGCCACCAGCGCCATGATTGCCATGGCGGTCGTGTCGGCGTTGTCGTCTGTGCCGAAGCCATCGTCCCACGAGCCGTTGGTCGCCTGCTGCGCTTTCAGCCATTGCGTAGCGGAGAGGGGGGGCGTTTCGCGCACGGCCGTTAGCGCCAGCAGCGCCAAAGATTGATCAAATGAGACATACGCATTGTACTGGCCGGTGGGCGAAAGCTGAGCCGTCAGGCTGATAACAAAATTGTACCCCATGAAGTCGCGCGGGTTCTGTGCTGCGGCCGTCAGCGCCAAAATGGCTTTACCTGCGGCGCCGCCACCGCCGGCCACGTAAGCGGCCAGATCGGTGGCATGGCTTTGCAGGTAAGCCACCGGGTTGCTGCTCTTGCCGGGGTAGTTGGCGGCCGGGTTGTAGCCTGCGGCAGCAATGGCCTGGACGGCGTCGAGCGTGCCGCCAATGCCAGAGGGCGCCAGGTTGGCGCCGGCGCTGAAGTTGCTGTAGCCGCCATCATCATTTTGGTGGGTTTCCACCAGCCATTGTGTGGCTGCGGCAACGGCCGTGCGCTGGTCGGTCTGGTTGAGTGGGGCGAGCGTAACGGGGGAAACGGCCGTTGCTGCCGCTGGGCCCGAACCGCTCAGACCCCACATCATGCCTGTGAGCAGTGCTGCTGCCAGCGCGATTGTGCTCAGTATGGCAAAGCTGATGGATAAAAGCGTGCGTCTCATCATGTACCTCCTTAATTGGGCCCAGGTTAGCACCCTGGGCTATGCTGTCTATTTCCCCTGTGGTGGCCGGGGTAGGAGGCACAACAAAAAGAACCCGACGCCTCAGGCGTCGGGTTGGAAACAGTCATCATGCCTGACCATGTGAAAACACATAGTTCCCAACCCCTTTCACCACGAGGGCGGAAACTCATCACAGGCGGGCGACCTGACTTGTCAGGGAGCAAATGGGGTTTGCTGCTCACCCTGATTTACAGTGGCGGGACCGTGCTGGACTCCCCGGCCTTATGAATGCCGGGCCACCAGCTTCGCCTTTAAGCCTTGCCATCCGGGGCACAGGCACCTGTGATAGGTTTCGTTGTATGCGATTTCTGCTTGGTGCCTGTGCAGCGCACTTTTGTGGCCACACAGACGCCAGTGACAAAAGTGTAACAGAGAGGGCAAGCAGCGTCAACAGCCTCACTCCAGCGGTGGCAGATCTCCCGCGGGGCGGGTGGGCTGGGGTAGGGTGATGGAAGGGGCGGGGGCGCGGCGGCCGGCGCCGTAGGGCGCCCAGGTGGGGTGGCTGGCACGGGCATCGTCCTGGTTCAGGCGCACGGCTGTACCGCTGTCCAGGTTGTACAGGTAGAGGGCGTCGTTGAAGATGAAGGCAATGTCACGGCCGTTTGGCCCCCAGGCCATAAAGTGGGGGTCACGCGGAAAGCGACTGTTTTCGCCAATGGGGGGATAAATCTGGCGCGCATTGCTGCCATCTGCATCCATTAGCCAGAGGGTGTAGCTGCTGCGCTGACTGTCAAGCGGGTTAGTGGCGCGTAAAAAGGCAATCTGGCTATCGGGGTGCGACACGTCGGCGGTGGCCCATTTCAGGTGTGCCCACATGCCGGTCTGGCTGGCAAAGCGTGCAGCCAGCCCCGTTTCCACATCCAGCGCCCAACTGTCAAAGAGGGCTGTTTGCGGGTTGGGGGCGCTGTGGCTGGTGAAGGCGAGAAAACGGCCGTTGTCCGACCAGCTCAGCGTTGGCACCCACACCCAATCAGCCAGTGTGTTGTACTCCACAAAGCGATATAGTGGTGCACGCGCACCGTTGGTCACGTCCAGCACGCCAATCTCATTGGCAAAGCTGTAAGCCAGGCGACGGCCGTCTGGCGACCAGGCATAGTTGCCGCCCCACCAGCCGAATGTGGCCGGGTACGATTCCACAAGCTGGCGCGGCGTCAGGCGCAGTGGTTCGGTGGCAATATCTGCCAGCCAGAGGTCGTTGTTGGCTTCCCAGCCGGGCGGCAGGCTGGTAGAAATGGCAGTGGTATAGGCAATTTGCAAAGGCGCCACGCGCGCCGGGTTCCAGTCAGCCCAAAGAACGTTGTTGATGCCCAGGGGCTGCGGGCGCGCCCCCGGTTCGGTGCTGATGAGCCACAGGCTGTTATTGAAGCCAACCGTTTGCGTGCTGGTGCGGGTGTAGAGCAGGTGGCTGCCATCGGGGGAGAGGGAAAAAACACGGCCGTCCAGGGGACGGCCCGTTTGCGCTTGCGTGGGGAAGAGGGTGGCGCCCCGCAGCAAAACGGCCGTGCCGCTGCTCATGTATGCCAGCAGCCCATCCAAACGCACGTTATCTCGCGTCGCGCCAATGCCCACGAGGATAATCTCATCCTGCGCCGGCGTGATGACAGTGGCTTGCGTGGGGTAGCGTTCTACCTCCAGGCCATTGCGGTAGACAATGCGTACTGTTACCTCTTGCAGCCCGGTGCGCCCGGCCTGCAAGATGCGCGGGGGGGCGTCGGCGCGCAGCGCCTCGGAGCGCACGATTTTACGGTCAAAGGGCAGGCTTTGCGGGATTACTTCAATACTCTCGCGCACGCGCACAACGGTGACAGTCAGGTTGTCGCGCAATGGCGTGAAAAGCGGCGGCGAAACTTCGTCATCTTCGTCCAGAGCAATGCCGGCCTCGCTGAGCAGCTCGCGCACATTGGTTGCCTGGCTGGTCAGGTTCAATGTTTGCCCGTCGGCAATGAGCTGCACCCTGGCAGGCTGGCGCACGGCCGTTTCGGGCAAAGCGACGGCCGTGCATGCCGTGAGCAGCAGCAGCAGCATGAGTGGCCAATAGTGGGACAAGCCAGATGGGATGGGGGCGCAGGAGTCTGGTTGCCTGCCCCTGGCTGCCTGCCGCTGGCCGCCTGCCACTCGTCCCATCTATGCCTGCTCCCACATGGCGCGTAGTTCTGGCGAAAGCGCCCGGCCGACCCGCTGGCTGAGTTCGGGGGAAATCAGCTCTTTGACGGCGGCAAAGACGGCGGTTGTCGGGTAGCGCGCAAAAGCGACGTCGGTGTTGCCACTGCGTCGCGCCACCTGTTCATAGAATTCCTGTGCTGTCAGGTTTTTGTCTGGGAAGTGCAGCAGCCAAAAGATGCGCGTGAGGTCAGCGGCCAACGGTTGGGGCAGCGCCTGTGCCAGCGCCCGCTTGGTGCCCTTGTCTAAATGAAAGCCAAGCGTTTTCAGAACGGCCGTGCTCCAGCGCTGCGCGTGCGGCAGCGAGCGCAGCTTGCCCATTTTTTGCACCTTCTGATAGTAGTCTGCCAGCGTCTCTGTTGACTGGGTGATTGTCTGTGCCATCTCTCGCTCTCTTTTGACGTTTTGCAATAAACTGCTATACTTTCGCTTCTTGATTACAAGCGCGCAATTATAACAACTCTTGCGCAATAGGGAATGTCCCAAATCGTTCGTACCTGAAAACCCCCTCGCCGAGGAATGAAACATCAGAGGATTTAGAGATGAGTGATCGCTTAACGATTGAAGCTGAACCGCGTACCATTATCGGTAAACAAGTAGGCGCTTTGCGCCGCGCCGGCCTGGTTCCCGGCGTGATTTATGGCCAGGGCAGCGCCGTTCATGTGCAGATAGAAGCCAAACCGCTGCGCCGCGTGCTGCGTGTGGCCGGGAAGACCCACCTGATAGATGTGAAAGTGGCTGGCCAGCAATATACAACCCTGGTGCGCGAAATTCAACAGCACCCTACCCGTGGCGACGTGCAGCATGTTGACTTCATGAAAGTAGACATGCACCAAAAGATTACGTCCGAAGCGAAGTTGGTGGCTGTGGGCGTGGCCGCGCCAACCCGGGCTGGTTTGGGTGAACCGGTGCTCATTCTACGCTCGGTAGAAATTGAGTGCCTGCCAGATGCCCTGGTTTCTGAGATTGAGGTAGACCTGAGCATGATTACCAGCCCCGACCACACCATTTACGTCAAAGATTTGCAGGTTCCACCGGGCGTCACCATTCTTACTGACCCGGATGAGGCCGTGACGCTCTTTGAGTACGTGCCGACGGGTGAAGAAGAGGCAGAAGAGTATGTGCCATCTGCTGATTCGGTGGAAGTGATTGGGCGCGGCAAGCGTGAAGAAGAGTTCGAGGATTAGGGCAGCAGCATTGTTCCTTTTACGGCAAAAGGGTTGGCACGCGCCAGCCCTTTTTTGCTTGCCCAAAGGGAATTGGGAGGTAGCGTACCTGCCAATTTCTAGGGTCCAGTCACTCTTGGAAATGAGCGCTGACGGTAGACGGCAGAGTGCTGATGGCTGACCTGTGTGACGTTTTCCTTTAGGCTGGTGGGTTCACTCATGAACTCTTTGATGACAAAATGGTTGCAGCGACTCTCACTGGGCCTTATTTTGGCGCTGGCGCTGGCGCTGCGCCTGACGGGGCTAGATTGGGATGATTATCGCCACTTTCACCCTGATGAGCGCTATATTTCTTGGGTAGCGGCCTCGATTGCGTGGCCAACGACGTGGCGCACGGCGCTGGACCCGCTGCGCTCGCCGCTAAATCCTTACTATTGGCCGGCAGACGCCACCAGCGCGGGCGTGGTGATGCCGCAAGATGAACCACGCAAGTTTGCCTATGGGCATTTGCCGCTGTACCTGGGGGTGGCGGCTACGCGCCTGGCAGAATGGCTTTCGCCTATGCTGCGGCCGCACCTGCCCGCAGAGTGGCTGCTGGTGCGGGATGTGCTGAACGGCGCAGAGCGGATTGAGTATCGCCACCTCACGGCCGTTTCCCGCTTGCTAACCGCTTTGTTTGACGTGGGCACGGTGCTGATGCTCTTTCTGCTGGGGCGGCTGTTGTACAATACGGCCGTTGGCCTGCTGGCGGCCATGTTCCTGGCGCTAAACGTGATGCACATTCAGTTGGCGCACTTTTTCACCTCTGACCCGTACCTGACCTTTTTTGTGCTCACGGCCGTTTACTTCATGGCGTGGGGTGTGAGCAGGGCGCAGACCGGTCAGGGTGGGCGAGGGCAGCTTTGGCTGGCGGCGCTGTTTGTGGGGCTGGCAGTGGGGTCTAAATTTGCCGCCATTTTGCTCTTTTTGCCCTTGGCGCTGGCCTTTCTCCTGGTGGCGCGCGGGCATATGCAGTGGTTGGGGCTGGCAACGGTCGTTGCCCTGGCCATCCTCGCCTTTGCCCTGACCAATCCCTTTGCTCTGCTAGACTGGCACTGCCACGTGACGACGCCAGCGCGCCAGCTTGGGCCGTTCGCCATCCCCGAAGTCAACTGGCGCTCCTGCTACCTGGAAAACATCACGACGCAGAGCCGCATGGCGCGCGGCAGCCTGGATTTGCCCTTTACGCGCCAATACGCGGGCACGCTGCCCTACCTCTATCATTTAGAAATGCAGCTTCGCTGGGGCATGGGACCGCTGCTGGGGCTGGCAGCAGTGTGGGGGTTAGGCTGGGTAATCTGGCGCGCGTGGCAGAATCGTTCAGGGGCAATGGTAAATCGGTCGTTGCTTGTTGTGTTGGCATGGACGCTGCCGTTTTTGCTGACGACGGGCAGTTTTTATGTAAAGTTTATGCGCTACTTGCAGCCAGCCGTACCCTTCCTGATGCTGTTTGCCGCGGCGGCGTTATGGAGCCTGCCCTGGCAGCGGACACGAATTGGGTTGACGGCGGGGGTGCTATTGGGGACGACGGTGTGGACGGCCGTTTTCCTGGGTATTTACACCCAGCCTCACCCCTGGCTGCAAGGGTCGCGCTGGATTTACGCCAACGTGCCGCCGGGAGCACTGATTTTGAGTGAGGCGTGGGATGACACGCTGCCGTTCAGCCTGGAGGGGGAAGGGCGGCGCTCCGCTTATGCCAATGAGGAGCTAACCTGGCTGGTGGGCGCGGACGAGCGTGACAATCATGCCAAGCTGGAGGCCAACCTGGCGCTGCTGGCGCGGGGGGATTACCTGGTGCTGACCTCTAACCGGCTGTATGGCGTGATTCCGCGTCTGCGGCAGCGTTATCCGCTCTCTAGCCAGTATCATCAACTGTTGTTTGATGGCCGCCTGGGATATGAGCTGGTGGCGCTCTACGGCCGTTTCCCGCGCCTGGGTTCCCTGTATGTCAAGCCCGATACCTTCACCTGGCCAGGGTTGACGCCACCAACGGCCGTTGCCACATACCTGAATAGCTTCCCCGGCCTTACCTGGGGGCGTGCCGACGAGAGCTTTATCGTCTACGACCAGCCGCTGACCATGATCTGGCGTAATGCGGAGCGGAAAACGGCCGTTGAGCTGGCGGAATACTTTGCCAGGTAGATTTTTGCGTAGACTGGAGATTGGCAACCAGAGTAAAAGCAACCAGACCGGCTGTTTCCTGCCTGCTGCCCTGTGCGAACTCTTCCTCTTGGCTATAATCCCCGACGAATACTTGGGCAGACTGGAGATATAGAGATTACCTGATCTCTATTCCCTACTCTCTTCTATATCGAGGTATATTATCAAGCTACCATCCACAACCCGGAATCCGCAATACCTGTACCTGACCGTGTTCGTTGCTGGCATGAGTACGCTGGCGATTGAGTTTACGACCAGCCGCATGCTGCAAACGGTCTATGGCACGTCGAACTTGGTGTGGGCGAACGTTATTGGCCTGGTGCTGCTTTGCCTGACGATTGGCTACTTTATTGGCGGCTGGCTGGCCGATAAACGGCCGTATCCCACCACCTTCTATGCGCTCATCACCCTGGCCGGCTTTGCCAGCGCCTTCTTCATGCTGCTTACCAGCCTGATCCTGAGAACGGCCGCTGCCGCTTTTGCTGCCATGAACGTAGGCGCGGTAGCCGGCTCGTTAATCGGCGTGGCGCTGGCATTGGCCGTGCCTGTCATTTTGCTAGGCTGCGTTTCCCCTTTTGCCATTCGCCTGGCGGTTACAGACGTGGGGGCGGCGGGGCGCATCAGTGGGCGCATTTATGCTGTTTCTACCTGGGGCAGTTTGCTGGGCACCTATTTGCCCACCCTATATACCCTGCCGGAGTGGGGCACGCGCCTGACGGCCGTATTCTTCAGTGTTATTCTTCTGTTCACCGGGCTATACGGCCTGTGGCGGCATGATCGGCGGCGCGGCGTGCTGGCACTGCTGCTGCCTGTGCTGTTGCTGCCCATGCTCTTCTTTGGCCTGCGCGGCGGCATCAAGGCGTATGAGGGGCAAATTTTCGAGCGCGAATCGGCCTATAACTACATTCAGGTAGTGCGCGTGGGCGATTGTAACTATCTGCTGCTAAATGAAGGGCAGGCGTACCACTCCTTTTACTGCGATGATGGGCGTGTGCCGCGCGTTTCTGTGTGGAGCATCATGCTTGCAGCGCCTTATTTCAATCCCGCGCCGGTGGAAGTAACACGCATGGCGGTGGTAGGATTGGCGGCCGGAACCATCCCCAAGCAGTTTACGCAAGTTTTTGGCCCTTTTCCCATTGATGGCATTGAGCTAGACGGGGCGATTGTGGAAGTGGGCCAGACCTATTTTGCCCTGAACGAGCCGAACATTAACCTGATTGTGGGCGACGGCCGTTACCGGCTAAACCAGCTCGATGGTCCTTACAGCCTGATTACCCTCGATGCTTACAAGGTGCCCTACATCCCCTGGCACCTGACCACGCGGGAATTTTTTGCCGAGGCACGGGCGCGCCTAACGACCGATGGCGTGCTGGCGGTGAACGTGGGGCGCGCGCCCAATGACCGCCGCCTGGTGGATGCGGTGGCGGCCACGCTGCTGACTGTCTTCCCCACTGTGCACGCTATAGATGTGCCAGGGGCGCTGAATACGATTTTGGTGGCGACGGCGCAGCCGACCACGCCAGACAGTTTGCGCGCCAACTGGCAATCGTTGCCGCCCGATGCTCACCCGCTGCTGCAAGATGCGCTAGAAACGGCCGTTGGCCATCTTGTCTCTGTCACCCCTGCTGACTTTATCTTCACGGATGAGCGCGCGCCAGTAGAGACACTGATAGACTCGTTGGTATTGCGCTATCTGCTGCAAGAAGGGTTGGCTGGTTTGTCGGGGTTGCCGTGAACCAGTAGGGAGATGATCCCGCAAGCTGAAACTTAGTGTGGTTCACGCTTTCTGCAAATGGTGCTTTACAATTTCCTGACCGCCGATAACCGACCGCAGAGCACCAGACCGGAGACAAACTGCAATCGGCCGTCTGCGGTCAAATTGGAGAATGAGATGCAAAATAAGCTGCTGATGACACTGATTCGCTGGCTGGTGATTCTGGCAATGCCCTTTTTTTTGGGCCTGGGAGGGATTCGCCTGCTGATTGCGTGGGATTGGCCAAGCTACCCGGAATGGGAATACGGCCGTATCCCTTCCGACATCTATGGCTTTAGCGATGCCGAACGGCTGGCGCTGGCCGAAGTCAACATTGCCTACCTGCGCCGCCCAGAACCTGCGCATGAGGTCATCTACATGCTAGAAGCATTGCGCCTGCCCGGCACAGACCTGCCCCTTTACAATCAGCGCGAAATTGACCACATGATAGACGTCAAGGTAGTTGCCGATCAGTTGCGGCGCCTGGTGTGGGTGAGCGGTGCAGTGGTATTGCTGGGGCTGGCTTTTTTGCTGGCGCGCCCTGCCACGCGGCAAGAGGGCTACCGCGCCATTCTCGGCGGCGGGCTGGCTACAACTCTCATCTTGCTGGCGATTGGCCTGTTCATCCTCATCGGCTGGGAAATTTTCTTTGTGCAGTTCCACGAGCTGCTCTTTCCGCCCGGAACCTGGACGTTTGCTTATACCGATTCGCTGATTCGCCTGTTCCCAGAACAGTTTTGGTTTGATGTGGGCGTTGTCGTTAGTGGGGGCGTGTTTATTGCCGGGCTGCTGGTGACGGCGCTGGGGTACTTTCTAAGCCGTCGCTATAAGCAGGCCAGCTAAAGCCGCCACGACAAGTAGTTCCCCGTTCAAAAATCGCGCAGGAGCGCCACGTAGCCGCGCAGGCTTTCTTCCATTTGTGCCAGGCTGATGCTTTCGCCAGCCGTGTGCGCCTGCGACTCTTCGCCAGGGGCATAGCCAATCATGGGGATGTGGTAGGGGGTAAAATGACGGCCGTCTGTGGCAAACTGATAGCTGGTTAGCGCCGGTTCGCGCCCCATGCCCGCACCAATGAGCGCGCGGGCGCGCTGGACGACTTCGCTTTCAGGGGGCATGTAAAAACCGGTGATTGTGGCATCTGGGTCTGGCACGTCCGGCTCCCAGGCAAGCTCAATTTGCGCGGGAGGGTGTGGCGCTGTCTGCTGGATGAAGGCTTGCAGGCTGCGCACGCTTTCGCTGGCGGTGCGAAAATCGAGCAGCACACGCGCCCAGGCGGGCGTGACGTTGGTGCTTTTGGTGTCTACCTCCAGAAGGGTAGGCGCAACGGTCGTTGGGCCAAGCAACAGGTGAGCGCTGAGGGTGTGCTGGGTTGCCGCCAGGTTGGTCAAAAAGGCGGCCAGGGGGTAGTTCGGGTTTTTTCCTGTGTGGGGCACGCTGGCATGAGCAGAACGGCCGTTGAACTGCACCCACATCTGCACAATGCCGCGATGTCCCAGGGCGATCTCGTTGGCGGAGGGTTCGCCCAGGACGACGAGCGCCACGTCATACGCTTTGTGCGTGACCCAGTGGCGCGCGCCGGCGCCGCCAATTTCTTCCTGCACCACGCCGGTAAACACCACGTCGCGGCGGGGGCGCAGCCCGGCACGACGCAGCGCCGCCATGCTGTATACCTGCACCGCCAGCGGCCCTTTAATGTCGGCTGCGCCACGCCCCACCAGACGGCCGTTGACAATTTCGCCAGCGTAAGGTGGCACAGGCCACAGCGTCGGGTCACCGGGGTCTACGTGGTCCAGGTGCGTGTTCAGCACCAGGGCGGGCAGAGAGCGGTCTTTGCCATAGAGACGGCCGTACACATTCCCTATCTCATCCCGCCACACCTCATCCATCTCCAGCGCCCCCAGTTCATCTGCCACCAATTCCCCAATTGCTGCCTCGGCAAAAGGCATACTTGGCGTCTGAATCAGCCGCTGCGCAAAGCGCACGCAATCTTCCCACAATTTGCTCCAGTTCATGATGCACTTCCTTGAAAATGACCGCAGAGGGTGGACCGCTGACCGTTAGTGGCGCTTCCCCTTAATCCCCTTCTATCAATTTCAGCACTCCCAGCACATTCAGCAGCGTTTTGGGTACGAGCGAGCCAGGCAGGCAGTATTCCTGATCTTTGCTGCCATCACTGCTGCGCTCGGCACTGTGCGCGTTGCCACCGGCGATGCCCAACCCGTCCAGACAAGGCACAGCAAACCAAAAGTGATTGCCGTCACTCAATCCCCCGCGGTCTTCTGGTTTGACGGTGAACCCCAGTTCCCTGCCCGCTTCTTGCCAGACCGCGATCAGATAGTTTGTAGCTGCATTGGCTGGCCAGGGCAGCGTGCGCCGTTCTAGCTCCACGCGCACACGGCAGGCGTAGCCATTCTCCTGGCTTTTAACGGTAGACAGCTCGTTCAGCACCAAAATTTTGGCAATGGTTTCTTCATAAACATCTAGCTCGAAGGCGCGCATTTCCAGCCGTGCCTGTGCATAGTGGGGAACCCGGTTCGTAACTGTTCCTCCCTGCACCACCCCCACATTTACCGTCACCTGGCGTTCGTAATCGGTCAGGGCGGCCAGGCGCTGAATGACTTCAGCCATTTGCACGATGGCGTTGGCGCCCTGCGCATGGGCGCTGCCGGCATGGGCCGACTTGCCCTCAACCTGCACGTTAAAAACGCCCATGCCCTTGCGTGAACGCACAACCCAGAATTCCTTTCCGGCGCTGTTCATATAGCCCGGCTCAAAAATGAGCGCTGCCAGCGTTTCTCGTCCGGCCAGGCGGTGATGGCATAAGGCGCCGAAGTCATCAGCCATATCTTCTTCGGAGGCGTCTAGTAGCACGATCCAGGTCACCTCATCGTAAACGTCGGGGCGAAAGGCGCGTATGGCATCTAGCATCATGTAAATGGCGACCGTGCCCCCTTTAATATCGGCCGTGCCGGGGCCGTAGATGCGGTTGCCGATCACCTGCCAATGAAAATCATTTGCCTGTTCCTCTTCCGGTGGGTAAACGGTATCCAGGTGGGAGATGCAGCCAATGGTGCGTCCAGATGTGCCAGGACGGGTGAGTACCAGGTGTTGGCCAAAGCCGGAGTAGCGGGAGGGAATGAATTCGGGTATGAAGCCTAACCTGGCAAATGCATCGGCCGTTAGCCGACCAAGCTGATTGACGCCTGTGGCATTGGCCGTAAAGCTGTTGATGTTAACCATGCTTTGTAATAATTCCAGGTAGCTGAGCAGATTGGCGCTGAGAAATTGCTGGACTGTTGTGGGAAAATTACCTTGATTCATAGCGCATCCTTTTTTGCCTGATACGTGCTTACGTTATTTCTATCACGAACCAGGGGCAGGGGCAATGCGCACCCGTTCAGGCGGATTTGAAAAGAGGTGTTGGTAGGATTTTTGTCCTATTCGTGTGGTATCGGTGCGATATGAGGGCAAAGATAGGATAAAATTGGTTGAGTTTAACCCTTCTTTCACCACCTCTTGGCTTATAATTGGCTCTAGCTTTGAGTGAGCTTTATCACGCTAAAATTTCCAATGGCGATAGGATGTAGTAGGCTTACTGAAAGGAGTGGCTGTGGCTGGCGTTGTTTTAGTAGTTGACGACGAGAAAATGACACGAGAACTGCTGGGGTTGATGTTAGCTCCGGCTGGGTTTCAGGTCTTTTTTGCCGAAGATGGTGTGGATGCGCTGGAGAAGTTGGCGGAGCGCAAGGCAGATGTGGTGGTGCTGGACGTGATGATGCCGAGAATGGATGGCGTGGTCACATGTGAGCACATTCGCCGTAACCCTGAAACGGCCGACATACCGGTTATTATGTTAAGCGCAAAAACGCACGGAACGGCCGTTGCCGAAGGGCTGGCTGCAGGAGCCAATCAATATCTCACCAAGCCAATCGCGCGTAAATTATTTGTTGAAACGATTAATGCCCTCATTGCTCAACGCCAAAGCAAGAACGGCAGCGGGCCAGACGCCGATCTGGCGTACCCCCCCCCATACCTGACATTTGACACTTGACACCCCTGTTTTAGCCCAGGTATGCTAAGAGAGAGAGCAGCCTCTGGGCGTGTAGCACAGGAGTCTGGCGATCAGAGATTGGCGATCAGAGATCGGCTACCTTTGATCAGCAATTAAGTTCACGCTCCCTGCTCCTCGCTTTGGCAACGTTCATTTCTAGCAAGCTGCCCTTTACAAATTTTAACACGGAAAATACACGGGGTTGCAAAGAGAAAAAGGCCTGCTCTCCGCCAAAATCTCTGTAACTCCTCCGTGTTCATTCTGGAAATCCATAAAGTGGCGGTAACTGTTTAGCCTCTCATGACCCGGCAGATTTTTGAGTCATTTTTGGGAAAAACCTGTCAGGTATGATAGTTATAAGGGGGTGTGTCATGCGCAGCAAAGAAGAAGTCCTGGAAAGCGACCTGACAATTTTTGCCTTGATGGTTGAGCAAATGCCCGATTATCTGGCTAGTGAGAGCATTGATTGGCGCATGCGCGACCAGGCGATAGAGATGCCTAAGCTGACCATTGGCGGTTGCTTGATGCGCCAGCAACGTCTGCACACACTGGCGGCGCTTCTTTCGCCCCCGCAGCAGGAGCGACTGCAAGCGGCTGACGCCAAATTGCAGCAGTTGATGATGCACAATGTGGTGCGCTTTGAACAAAAAACGCATCAGGAGCTGCGCGCGCGCCTGCGCGAATGGCTGGATTGTCTGCGCTCCATGCAGTGGCACAAGGGGGAAGAGCTGTGCTATTACGAGGACAAGGTAGATACGCGCGTGGTGGTAGCTGCCATTATTACGCAAATGCGGCAGTCCCCCTTCCGCCTGGAGGAAGATGTGCCTGCGGAAGTGGAAGCGCTGGACAATAACCTGCGCCACCGCTGGCAGCCCGGCCCGTTCCTCTGGCACGATGTTTGGCGGGATGCTTATCCCCAAGAGACGTATTGGTATTTGTACGGCCGTCCTGTTTTAGCGTGAGTGGGGAGTGGAGAAAGTACGGGCGTGGTTCAAAGCATCCTTACAAATTCGACCGCCGACCACTGACCGCCGGCCGCAATTTTGCCAGTAATGGGCAGCCTGTCGTTGGTTATCTGGGGACAGAAAGGGGACAGAAATTTGTAAAGTACCGTTTCCAAAGAAGATGAACTATGCCCACAATCGCTAACCGCACGCTAACTCATACAGCTGGTCGGCCAGTGCCGTAATTTCCGTGCGCAGCGCCAGTTTAGTCAACCAGGCATTAGGAATGCCCTCTGTGCCATAAAATGCGCCGGCAAGCTGGCCATAGACGGCCGCTGTCGTGTCTGCATCATCCCCCAGGTTAGCTGCCAGCAGGCAGCCCGCGCGGAAATTGTCGCTATGATAGAAGGCCCACAGCGCCGCTTCAAGTGATTGCACCACGTAGCCACTGCCCCTGATTGCCGGTGGCTGCTTTTCTTTGAAGGAGCCGGCGGCAATTTCGGCAACGGCCGTGTGCAGCGGGTATTGCTGCCAGCAGCCGGGAAATGGTGCATAGTCAGGGGCAAGTAATGTCTCTTTGTCTATGCCGCGCAGCGCCCCCACCAGTAGCGCCCCAAAGTAGTGGCAGGCAGAAACGGCCGTTGCGACGCCATGTGTGGTGCGCGAGCTTTCCCCAGAGAATTTCACTGCCAGCTCTGGCTGTGCGGCATAGAACATTGGCACTGGTGCCAGGCGCATGATGGAGCCGTTGCCGGCGCTGTACGGGTCTGTGGAACCGGAATAGGGAACGGCCGTTTGCAGGAAGCGGTTCAGGGCGCTGTTCACCGTGTTGCCAATGTCAAAGCAGCGCCCCGTGCTGCTCCAGTACCCCTCATCGCGCCAGCGCACGTACCGCTGCATCTGGTCCAGTGAATCAAAGCCGCGTGTCTCCACCAGGCTTTCTGCTAGGCAAAGCGCCATCGAGGTATCATCCGTCCACTGACCAGGCTGCAAGCGAAACGGGCCCCCCCCTACCATATCGCTGATAGGGGCAAAGCTACCCGGCGCCTTGAACTCCAGCGTTGTGCCGACGGCATCCCCCACAGCCAGACCAAGCAAAGCGCCACGAAATCGCGTCAACATGAGCACCTCCTGCCCGATAGATTGGCGATTAGCGAGTGGAAATTGACCAGCTACGGCCGTTTGCAATCACTTTTGTTGGGGCAGCACCAGCCCCATAATTTCCTTCATCTGGTCCACCTTTGGGTTCGCAACGGCCGCTGCCTGCTCTGCCCCAATTGCCAGCAGGCGGTCTAGCTCGGCGGGGTCTGCCATAAGCTGCTGGTAGCGCGCCTGAATAGGCAGCAAGGCTTCAATCGTAACGGCTGCCACGCGCTTTTTCAGGTCGCCATATCCCCGCGCATCGGCAAAATCTGCCAGCACTTCGGCTTCGCTTTTACCCGTTATCGCCTTATAGATGCCCAGCAGATTATTGACGCCCGCTTTTTCCGGGTCGTCCGAAAAGACAATTTCGTTGCCGGAATCAGTCACGGCGCGTTTGAAGGAGCGCTCAATTTCCTTGGGGTCGTCTAGCAGGCGAATGGCGTGTCCGCGCACGTGCGCCAGACTCTTCGACATCTTAACGGTCGGGTCATCCAGCCCCATCACGCGTGCGCCTGCCTCTGGAATCACTGGTTCAGGAATGACAAAGAACTCCTGCTCATACAGACTGTTGAAACGCTGGGCAATGTCGCGCGCCAGCTCCACGTGTTGTTTCTGGTCTTCGCCTACTGGCACCTCGTTCGCGTCATAAAAAATAATATCCCCGGCCATTAGTACCGGATAGTCTAGCAAGCCGGTGAGCACACTTTCTTGTTTTGCCGATTTGTCCTTAAACTGAGTCATGCGTTGCAGCCAGCCCAGGGGCGTGATGCAGTTTAGCAGCCAGCACCCTTCGGCGTGGGCGCGCACGTGGCTCTGAATGAACAACGTGCTTTTGGCTGGGTCTATGCCGCAGGCCAACAGCATGGCGGCCAATGAGCGCGTCTGAAAGCGTAGATCGGCCGGGTCCTGAGGCACGGTCAGGCTATGCAGGTCTACAATGCAAAAGTAATTAATTTTTTCGTCCTGCTTTGCCGCCCAATTTTTCACCGCGCCCAGGTAATTGCCCAGGTGGATGTTGCCCGTGGGCTGGATGCCGCTAAACACGCGTTTCTTTGTTGGTTCCATTGTGACACTCCCTTGAAAATGACGGCTGGCCGCCGACTGCTGACCGCCGTCTGTAAGTGTAGCCCAGGTTGCCGAACCTGGTTGGTGCGCGCAGGTTTGGCAACTTGTGTTTCGCTTTCATTCAATGATGCTACTTTGTTTCTGCCAGACGTGAAGCGAAAAACGTGAACCACCTCATCACGTTTTTCGCTTCACGTTTTACCCTACCTGTGGTAAATGTGCCATGGCTGCCTCAACGGCCGCTGCCGGATAATCAAAATCCTCCAATTGGCCTTTCAGGTAGGCGTCGTAAGAAGCCATATCAAAATGACCATGGCCACACACGTTGAAGATGATGACCTTTTCTTCACCCGTTTCCTTGCATTTTAGCGCTTCATCTATCGCCACGCGAATGGCGTGGGTCGGTTCTGGCGCGGGGATGATGCCTTCGCTGCGGGCAAACAGCAGCGCCGCCTCGAAGGTGGCCAGCTGATTGACGGCGCGCGCTTCGACGTAGCCATGCGCTACCAGGGCGCTGACCTGCGGCGACATGCCGTGATAGCGCAGCCCGCCCGCATGAATGGCCGGAGGCATGAAGTCGTGACCGAGGGTATGCATTTTTACTACTGGGGCCATTTTTGCCGTATCGCCATAGTCAAAGGTGTATTTGCCTTTGGTCAGACTGGGGGTAGCGGCCGGCTCTACGGCAATGATGCGCGTGTTTTTGCCGCGTTGCAGGTTTTCGCGCAGGAAGGGGAAGGCAAAGCCACCAAAATTGGAGCCGCCACCCGTGCAGGCGATGACCATATCGGGATATTCACCCGCCATCTCCATCTGCTGTAGCATCTCCTCGCCAATGACGGTCTGGTGCAGTAGCACGTGGTTGAGAACGGAGCCGAGGCTGTACTTTTTCTGCCCACCAGATTTGGCCGCTACCTCAACGGCTTCGGAGATGGCGATGCCGAGGGAGCCAGGGGAGTTGGGGTCGGTGGCCAGCACCGAACGGCCGTAATCCGTTTGCGCGGTTGGGCTGGCAAACACCTGCGCGCCATACCCTTCCATGACAATGCGGCGGTAAGGTTTTTGTTGATAGCTGACCTTGACCATGTATACTTCCAAATCCAGGCCAAAAAAGTTACACGCCATCGCCAGTGCCGAACCCCACTGGCCGGCGCCGGTTTCTGTGGTTAGCGCCCGCGTCCCTGCTTCTTTGTTGTAGAAGGCCTGAGCAACGGCCGTGTTGGGCTTGTGCGATCCCACTGGGCTGACTCCTTCATACTTGTAGTAGAGGTGGGCAGGTGTATCGAGCGCCTTTTCCAGCCGCCGCGCGCGGAACATAGGTGTGGGCCGCCACAGCTTGTACACCTGGCGCACCGGTTCGGGAATCTCAATGAACCGCTCGCGGCTGATTTCCTGCATGATCAGGTTCATGGGAAAGAGTACGCTGAGAAATTCTGGCGTTACCGGCTCCAGCGTTTGTGGGTGCAGCACCGGCTCCGGCGGGATAGGCATGTCGGCGTTGATGTTGTACCACGCCTTTGGTAGCCTGCTTTCATCCAAAATGTACTTTGTGCGCTCGTTCATTGTTTTTCTCCTTTTAGCCGCTCAACCTGTCAGCATTTAGCTAACCGGCTGACTGGCTCAGCAAATAAAAAACGCTCTCATCCCCTGTAGGGACGAGAGCGCTAAGTAACTCCCGCGGTGCCACCCTGCTTAAGCCGGTTAAAAAAAACACGCCGTGCGCGCACACGGCGCGTTATCATTTAGCCGGCTTCACTTCGTGTAGTCGGTTGGTGTTTTACCCACAACTGCGTTGCCCAGGTAACGGTGGCATCTCCGGCGCAGACTACTGGCGCATTTCGTTCGCCTGCGCAACTCCTCGGCCCATTCACCAACTGCGCTGCCATTGGCCTTTCAGCCCGTGGACCAACTCTCTGAGACCCGCTTTGCTGGTTACTATTCCGATTCACGGTTATTGGGTATGCAATTGGCGAAAATGTTAGCACGCGCCTGGGCTGGTGTCAACCCATTTTTTTCTTGGGGAACCAGGGGAAGCGGCGTTGGTCGAGGCCGCATACGCGGCATTGCCAAAGTGGTTGAGGTGGCGGCTGTAGCGCCAGACGCCTGTGGTGAGCAGCTTCCTTTTGGCTGCCAGTCTCCTGCAGCTTCAAAAAAGAAGCCGATGCCCCAAACGGCCGTTGCCAGAAAGTCGCGCGGCGTCTTGTTCATGGTCTGGCAGCAGCGTTTCTGCCTGACCAATGAACTGCACCAGGTAGCCGCTGATGCCTACCAGGTAGACAAAACCCCGCTGATCAGCATCCCCAGCCCCATGCCTGCGCCAGGGCCGGCGCCGACCAGCCAGCCAAACGTGGGCGACAATTGGCCTCCTTCGCGCATAGCCGATTCCATCATCCGGTCGGCCAGCAGACCAGCCAACAATAGTTGGCCAATAAAGCTGCGCAAAATAGAGCCTGACAAGAGCCAAAAATCCTTAACTTGTAAGCAAGAGCTTAAAGCTGTTTTTTGCGTACCCAAATCCCGGTCGCTACAGCCAAAGCAACGGAGAGAAAAGCAAGAAACCCGCCCAGCCAGCCGGGTGGGTTAACAGCCTCTTTTTCTGCGGCGTATATCACCTCAGGAAAAACAACTAGCACGAGCAGTAGGAAAAGAGCGGACAGAAGCATGGTGTGAGTTTTCATGGGGTACCCCTCATTTGCTTAAGATGAGTCATGAAGATAGCGTAAGTTTACGGCTGTTGTTCCTCTCGGACAACCGCTCTCATCCACGCCCCACCTCTCTTACAATTGGTTGCGAGACGCGGCTGATTGCGCTATATTACTCCTGCATGAGTTATGCCAAGTCTGTAAAGTGAACGCCACCGCATGGACTCACCAGACCATGCGGTTTTTTTTTGTGGCGCTTCACTATTTTAAGGAGAATATTGATGACAAATTTAACCGTATCCAATAACCTGGTTGTTGGCCTGGAATACACCCTGCGCCTTGATGATGGTGAAGTAATTGATGCTTCTGACAGCAATGCGCCGCTGGAGTATTTGCACGGGCACGGCCAGTTGATTCCCGGCCTGGAGCGTGAGCTGCACGGCATGTCTGTGGGTGATAAGAAAACCGTAACCGTAGCCCCTGAAGATGGTTATGGCGAATATGACGAAGATGCGTTTGAGGCCGTGCCTCTAAGCGCCTTCCCTGATGGCATTGAGCTATCCCCTGGGCTGGAACTGCACATGCGTGACAGTGCTACCGGCCACATCATTCAGGCGTTTGTGGCCGAAGTCACTGACGATACCGTGATTTTAGACTTGAACCACCCACTGGCGGGTGAGGCGCTGACGTTTGACGTAAAAATTGCCTCCTTGCGCAAGGCCACCCAGGAAGAGCTGGAACACGGCCACGTACACAGCGAGGGTGGCCACCATCACTAAAAAGAGAAGCTCAACTTCTGCCAAAAGTTGAGCTTCTTCTTTTAATAATCTATCTCGTCTGCCATTTCATCGTCTTCAAAGGAATAGCGCCTGCGTCGTTTCCATGACCAATGTTCGGCGGCCAGGTCTGGGTCATCCTCAAAGACCTGCTCCAGATTCAGGTCATACATCGTGTCGGCAAAATCGTCGCCGGCGAATTCCATTTCTTCATCGGCAAACATCTCAATTTGCTGCTCCAGCACGTCTCGCTCGATGCGTTTGTGCGTGATTTTTTCCTGCAGTTCGGTGGCCATTTTTTGCAGAAAGTCAATGCCGCGCTTTTCGGCTTGCCTGGCCTTTTCAAGCAATCTGGCGTTGCGGTGCTGAGCCAGCCGCGTCAGCTCCTCTTTAATTTCGGCCAGGCGACGCTGGCAGCGGGCGACTTCGCGCAGCAGCGCCTCGGCCAACTGCTGATCGCTGAGCGCCCCGTCTGCATGGGCCATGCTGTCTGGCTCCAGGGCAATCTGCTGTAGCTGTTCCAGGTCGCCTGCTGCATAGGCGGCGTTAATGCGCATCATCATTTGCGTGTGGTAGGCGCGGTCTGTTTCACTTTCCGCCAGGTCGGGGTGAAAGCGGCGCGCCAACTGGCGGTATAGCTTTTTGAGCGTTTCTTGTGAGTCTGCGCTTAGCTCTTGGGGCGGCGGCTGCATTTCTGGCCCCATGTAGCGATATTCGCCAGCGGCCGTTGCGCCACTGCCGGCGCCAAATTGCCATTCTGTGCCGCTCCAATCATCTAATCCGTCCAGATTTTCGCTGTTTTGGGCAAAGAACCAATCATTTTGCATCTGGCGCAACTGCTTTTTCAGGGCCTGTACCTCACTCTGTAGACGCTTCAGTCGTTCGACCAGGGGCGCGATTTGCGCGCGCAGCTTGAACTCAAAAGCGGTGATAGCGGCTATTTTTTCTGTCAGGTTGGCCTCGGCTTCGATGAGCTGCGGGCGTAGCGTTTCTAGCAAAGCCTGTAGCTCTTTGATTTGTGCTTGCCAGTTATTTGGCGTTTGTATGAGTTCTGTGTTCATGGTAACCCAGGAGGTTATCTGGCGGGGGAGATGGCGCGCACGGTTTTGAATGCGTTGACTTCCAGAATCCATGCGCTGTTTGGGCGGCATTGCATGAAGGTTTCCAGGCTGCTGGTGGTATAGGTGTAGCGGTCGCCATCGGCGTTGAAGCGAATTTCGTAGCTTTCTTGCCTGGCGCCTTCACGCTGGCCGGGGCGCAGGCGTAGTTCTGGCCAGTAGGGGGCGTAGTCGCTGGCGCTGGTGGTTACCTTGTCTACTTCGCGCCACTCTAATACGGTGTAGCGGCAGAAGTCGTCATACACTTCGTAGTAGCAATCTTGCACAACCTGGCCCAGGCCGCTGCCGGTGTCTATGGTGTAGGGCGTGCCGCACACTTCTACAGCGTTGGGGGCCGGGTTGCTCTGGGTGGTGCGCACGCGCTGTTCACAACGGCCGATTTCGGCATTGGCGGGTATCTGGTCGCGCCAGGTGCGATATTCTACCGGGCCGCGCTCTTCAATGGCGATGGTGCGCGTCCATTGTACGCCGCTGACCTGACCGACGACTTCTTCGGTGCGGAAGAGCATGAAGGCGAAGGCCAGGCAGGCAAACAGTGCCAGACCGATGAGGGCGTAGACGATGGGGTTGGTTTTGCGTGGGGGTGGGGGAGCAACGGCCGTTTCCTGTTTCTCTGTTCGCAAGGGTGTATTGCACTGGCTGCAGCGGCGGGCGGTTGCAGGGTTTGCGCTGCCGCAGGCGGGGCAGATGACGTCTGGGGCAGCTTGTGGGCGGTGGGTGCCCAAAACCTGCCCCTGCTGGCGCGCTGTGCCTTCGCTCAGGTCTGCGCCGCAACTGGCGCAGGTCTGGCTGCCGGCGGGGTTGCGTGTGCCGCAGTAGGCGCAGTGAATGTCTGGCGCGCTTACGGCCTGGGGCGGGGGCTGGGTCAGCAGCACCTCCTGCGCCGGCTGCTCGAATTGCACATCTGCTGGCTGGGGGGCGCCACAGCTCTGGCATACGGCCGTTTTGCCACGGTTTTTGCTATGGCAGTTAGGGCAGGTCCATTCCAGTTCTACGTAACCGAGTATCTTTTTCGTCATTCACAATTCCTGTCAAGGGAGGATGAAGAATGAAAAGCGTCGTTGCTGTTACCGCACATAAGTATACTCGATAAAAAAAGAACACAGACAAGAATTGTCCGTGTTCTGGTAAGGTAAGTGTGGGGTTGGTGAGCTTGGTGGTTTGTTTGTTGGCGGATTAGCTAACCAACTCTATCTATCCCGGTTAAGCACAACGTCAATCAGGTCATCTAGCTCATCACGCGCGGGGGAGGGAGGCACGCGTGTCAGCGCCTGCCGCGCGCGGCGGGCTACTTCATGGGCCTGCATTCTGGCGATTTCTACGGCGCCAGATTCGCGCAGGTTGGCCATCATTTTTTGCAAGGGGTCCATCTCGGCAACGACCGTTGCCACTCCGGCCTCTGCTCTCATCACATTCTCGCCATTCTGCACAGCCATCACGCCGCGATTTTGCACCACATCCAGGCCGACTGGTTTACCCAGCGCTTCAGGGTCGCCAATGATGTCCAGGATGTCATCTACAATTTGGAAAGTCAGCCCCAGGTTGTAGGCATACTCCGAGAGAGCTTCGATCACACCCTCATCTTTTGTAGCCAGAGTAGCCCCCATGCGCGCGGCCGCTTCGAACAGGCTGGCTGTCTTCAGGCCGATGATTTGCTTATACGTCTCCCGGCCCATTGTGCCTGCTTTAGCGGCGGCGGCCTGCAGCGTTTCACCCTCTACCAATCGAACCGCAGCCTGCGACATAATTTCGTTGTATGGACTGCCATAGGGCGCCATCATTTCATATACTTTGGCAAACATATAGTCGCCGGTGAGCAAGGCAAAGGTGCGTCCCCAACGTGCATGCACGGTTGGCTTGCCGCGCCGCGTCAGGCTGTGGTCGTTAATGTCATCATGTACCAACGTCGCGGTGTGCACCAGTTCAATAGCGGCAGCCAGCCCGACTGCCTCTTGCAGCGTTTGCCCCCCTGCGGCCAGGTAGGCGAGCAGCGCCATCTTTGGTCGCAGTCGTTTGCCGCCAGAGCTAACGATGTGGGCTGTGGCGTCGCGTAATACGTCTACCTGGCTGTAGACAACCTCTTGTAAATAGTCGTCTATGGCCGCCATTCCCTGCGAGAGTTTTTCTTGGATCATTTGACATGCCTTGTTTACAACTTTCAAATTTTTTTGAACGGTTGCTTGGATTATAGGATAGCGATAGGAGGGCGTCAAGGAATCGAGCTGCTTTTTTTGTGAAAGGTTTCCCAATCATTAACGTAACTATTGTGCAATCAGAGCCGAAATGGCTCAAAAATACGAAAAACAAATGCCTTTGAAAAACGGTAGGGGCAATTGAATCACCCCATTGCCAAAACGCAGGGAGCGGCCTGCGTAACAACTCTGCTCAGTGA
>CALEAD010000035.1 GCA_937943625.1 uncultured Anaerolineae bacterium
CATATTCTCTGCCAACTTGCCTAGATACTCTATAAACCGACTCACTTGTGCCCTTTTCCCCATCACATTACCCCTTTTTCGGATTTTGGTGATGGTATAGCGCGATCTACTTCTGGTTGCAAGTTCTACATTTAGAATTGCAACTAGCGCTGCCAGGGTTTGGCAAAACCTGACAGCTCTGGCCATGTGCAGGTATAATGGGTGTATGCGCAAACGAAGATGGCGAAGTTTTTGGCAGCGATTGGTTTTGGCAACGGCCGTTGCCTTTTTTGTGGCGGTCGTTCCCCTTCCTGTCTGGACACCCGACTGGTTTCTTTACTGGCAGGTTCCAGCGACAGTGTTTTTGTTGATTGTGTACGTGGGCAAGCTGTTGATAGACACGATTTTGTTTCCGCCAAAGCCGTAAGCCGTCTGTATATGGCTTACGGCCCTACGGTCTACCGCCGGCGGTTGCGCGTGTCTGGGGGGACAAGGGAGTAATCATACGGCCGCACTCCTGGCCCATAGTGGAAGGTGTTGGGGTACGGGATGTAATTGCTGTACACCGACTCATCCAGAATTACGTCCCCATTGGCATTATACACCGTGCGCTTTACCAGCACATCTACCCCTGGTGTAGCCCAATCAATTTGCAATACGGTGCCTGGTTCCAGATCAGGGTCAAATACCCAGCGGTCCTGCTCTTGCCCTGGCGTTTCCGTCAGGTTAAAGAATTCGGGCCCGGTCTTTACCACGCGCCGCCCCATGCTGGTGCTGTAGAACTTAAAGGTCAGCGCCTCGTTTTCTGTGTCGTAATAGTTTTCTATCAGCAGGTGATAGGGCGTATTGTTGATGAAGCGCATGTCTACAATGGGGGAGTAGACCGTAGCGTCCATGCCCGGCCCTTGCCCGTCGTTGTAATAATCGAGCCAGTAGCCGTGCGCCCAACGCTCGGTGATAGGGAAGCCGCCCAGGAAGGCAGCCTGGTAAAGCGTGGTGCTGACTTGGCAAATGCCGCCGCCAATCCCCCTGATCGTCACCCCGCCAACGATGATCATCCCCTCTTCGTAGCCATCGGCCTCGCTGATGCTGCCTAGGTATTTGTTGAAGGAGAATTCTTCGTAGGGGGCAATGACGATGCCGAAGAAGTTGGCGGCGGAGCGGGCAATGTTGTGCTTGCGCGCATCGGAGGAGCCGTAGAACCAGGTGGTGGATTGGGTGATCAGTTCAGTAATGCCCAGCTCAACGGCCGTTGCGTTGGCAGAAACGGTGGGCACGATCTCGTCCACAATAAAGGGAATGCGGCGATTGCTGCTACCTATTTGCGCGATGAGCTGGCGCAGGGTGGCCTCTACGTTGAGCTGACGGCCGTTGATGTGTGGCGCCACCAGGATCAGTTCGCGCGTGTCGTCGTCAAAGTAGAAGCGAGCGCGTACCGGCTCGCGGTAGAGGGCGTCGGCATATTGACTTAGCCAGGCGCGGGCGGCATTTTCGTCTATCAGCACCTCGTGTTGCAGCGTGCCGTCGGGGCGACTGGTCATGGTTACGCGCAGCCAGCGGTTTAGCTCGGCAGCGCTGAGTTCTACCGGTTTCAGGTCCGCCGCGTCGAGCGGCTTTTCCAGGTAGAGGGTGAGCGGGTTGCTGGTCATTTGCTGAATCTGGCTGGCAACGGCCGTGTCGTCCATCAGCGCCGGCTCTACCTCATGCACCAGTAGCTCAATTTGCGCCCGGCGGAAGTCTAGCAAGGGGTTGATGAGCTGTTCGCGCAGGTAGGCCATATCCAGGCGATAGCCGGGTTGGCCGGGAATGTAGCGCGCCACTTCGCCGCTCAGGTCAAAGCTGGCGCTGCGCGCTGGCTGCTCAATGCTGGCTGCCAGCTCACGCACGGTGCTGTCTAGCTGACTTTCGTCAAAGATGATGGCCGGGGCCAGGGAACGGCCGTAGTACCAGGCACCAAACAGCTCTTGCAGCCACTGTGCCGGTGAACTGGCGCGGCCAACGGCCATGGCCGCCTGCACCGTTTCCTCGACCTGCAAGGCCAGCCCCATTTCTGCCGGGGATTTTTGCCACGTTTGCCCGCTAATCGGGTCTACCAGGGTGATGCTTTTCTCCTGAGCATAGGGGAAGGCGGCTGCCAGCGCCGCCTGCGCTTCGGCAGGGGTTTTCCGGCTCAGATCAATGCCCCACACGCTCACGCCGGTGTAGATACGGCCGTTGTGTGCCTGCTGATACGACGAGACCCATAACGCCAGGCCAATGGCCACCAGCGCCAACGCCGTGAGCGGCGTGGCCAAAAAATAGCTCAGGTTACGGCTCAACTTCTGGTAATCTGCCTGCAAAACAGCTTGCATACACACTCAACCTTTAGCACCCCTCGCCCCGCACCCTGCGCACAAGCAGCCATTAATCTGCATCAACCTCTAATCCGCGAAAATTTCTCTGCCACCTCTTTTCAAGTCGTGCCGCGATTATAGCACTTACTTTGACCCACGCGCCCAACTTTCAGCCAGCGTTCAAGAACCGGCCAAAGTAGCCTGGCCTGCCAACCTGAGTTACAGTTATGCTATGCCCGCGGCATCTATCATCATTCCCCATCTCAACGGCCGTCACCACCTGGATGACTGCCTGCAATCCCTGCGCCGCCAGACCTGCCAGGAGTTTGAGATCATTCTGGCAGACAACGGCTCCACCGATGGCACGCAGGCCTACCTGCGCGACCATTATCCAGAGGTGCGGTTACTGGAGCTGGGGCAAAATCGCGGCTTTACCGGCGCGTGCAACGCAGGCTGGCGGGCGGCACAGGGGGAATTTATTATCCTGCTGAACAACGATACCGAAGTGACCCCTACCTGGCTCGAAGCCGTGCTCGATGCCTTCCGGCGTCACCCGGAAGTGGGCAGCGTTGCCAGCAAAATGCGCCTGTTTGACCGGCGCGACTACCTGCACACGGCAGGGGATTATTACCGCATAGACGGCATCCCCGGTAACAGGGGAGTGTGGCAAAAGGATGAAGGGCAGTTTGACCAGGAAGAGTACGTGTTTAGCGCCTGTGGCGGTTCGGCCGCTTTTCGTCAGCGGATGCTGGCGGAAATTGGCTTTTTGGATGACGACTTTTTCTTTTCTTGTGAGGATGTGGACATGGGCTGGCGGGCGAATCTGGCAGGGTGGCGAGTGCTATATGTGCCAACGGCCGTTGTCTACCACAAGCTGAAGGCTACCGGTGGACATGTAACCGGCAGCTATTACGACGGCCGTAACTTCCTCTACCTCATCTGGAAAAACTATCCCACCACTCTGCTGCACCGCCATTGGCCACTCATTGCCCGCGCTCAGCTTGCCATTACGCGAGCGGCGTTGCAGCAGTGGCGTGGCGCCGCTGCGCGCGCGCGCCTGCGCGGGCAGCTTGCCGGGCTGTGGGGGCTGGGTAAAATGCGCGCCAAACACCGCACCATTCAGGCTTTACGCCGTATAGACGACGAAACCCTGACGATGCGCCTGACGCCGGTTGACGCACCTCTGGCGCAAGGGTAACATCAGGGAATGGCAACCAACCAACCAACTAACTAACCAACCAACTAACATGCAACCAACCAACATCTATCTGAGCGTGGTCATTCCCGCCTACAACGAAGAAAAGCGCATTACGCCTACGCTGGAATCCGTTTACGCCTATCTCGTGCGCCAGCCCTATACCTGGGAAATTTTAGTGGCATTGGATGGCCCCAAAGACAATACCCTGGGTGTGGTGCAGGCTTTTGCCGTGGGCAAGCCAGAAGTCCGCTGGCTAGACCGCAGCAAAAATCATGGCAAGGGGTATACCGTGCGCGAAGGGATGTTAGCGGCCAAAGGACAAATTCGCCTCTTCATGGATGCCGACAACTCTACTGACATCAGCCACTTTGCTCAGATGCAGCCCCTCTTTGCCGCTGGCTATGACGTGGTAATTGGCTCGCGCGATGGCAAAGACGTGGCCGGCGCGCAACAGGCCGTGCCCCAACCCTTTCTGAAGCGGTTCTTGGGCAATGCGGGCAACCTCTTTATTCAACTGATGGCCGTGCCGGGGATTTGGGACACGCAGTGCGGGTTCAAGGCATTTACGGCCGTTGCGGCCCAGCGCATCTTTACCGTTTCTAAAATTGACCGTTGGGGCTTTGATATGGAGGCCCTGGCGATTGCGCGCAAATGCCACTACCGCATCGGCATCATTGCCACACGCTGGATAGACGATGCCAACACCCATGTCAGCCTGCGTGACTACATCAATACGCTCTTTGAAGTGCTGCGTGTGCGCTGGAACCTGCTTACTGGCGTATACAACATAAGTAGACGCCCTTGAAAGCGATAGAAGACCGCCGACGGCCGATCGCCGCCTGTGGTCTGCGGTCTACCCTGTATAGTGGAAAAGGGCATAATCTGACATTGTGTCACCCCGTCACCTTGTCACGTATAACACGTATAAATAGAACCTGCGCTACATTTTCATTTGTGGAGGTTTGTCCCACGCATGAACGCGTCTCTCTGTTCCTGCGGTGCAGCGACACCCCCTTTGCCTCCACACAAGCTAAATGACTTTTGTCACCTGTAGACATGCAATCTGTCACTGTTAGAGTTGCCAGCCCCTTCTTACAATAACCACAGTTGCCAGGTTTGTTAGCTTGGCACAAAGGTTTATTGGTTGGTTAACCTCTTTATGCCAACCGACCAACCAGCTAATTGACCAGCCAACCTACCTTTCCACCACCCACTAGAACCAAAGGCGATATCCAGGGGGCATGGCAGGCAACACTGTACCGTGCCCCCTCATCATGTGAAGGAGCTGCTTATGACCAAGAGATTTATGACATTGGACGGAAACGAAGCCTGTGCCCTGGTTGCGCACAAGATCAACGAGGTGATTGCCATCTACCCCATTACCCCGTCATCGGCGATGGGGGAGTGGGCAGATCAATACTCCGCTGAGGGCAAAACCAACATTTGGGGCGCGGTGCCACTCGTAATTGAAATGCAGTCCGAAGGCGGCGCGGCCGGTTCTGTGCACGGCGCGCTGCAAGCTGGTGCGCTTACTACGACCTTCACTGCTTCCCAGGGCTTGTTGCTGATGATTCCCAATATGTACAAAATTGCGGGCGAGTTGACCTCAACCGTCTTTCACATTGCCGCCCGCTCGCTGGCCACACAGGCACTTTCCATCTTTGGCGATCACTCGGACGTGATGGCGGCGCGCAGCACCGGCTTTGCGCAGCTATTTGCCAACTCGGTGCAAGAAATTACCGACTTTGCCCTCATCGCTACCGCCGCAACGCTGGAAGCGCGCGTGCCCTTCCTGCACATTTTTGATGGCTTCCGCAGTTCGCACGAAGTGAACAAGGCGGAATTGCTAGACGATGACGTTCTGCGCGCCATGATTAGTGATGAGCTGGTGCGGGCACACCGCGCGCGGGCGCTGACGCCAGATAAGCCGGTGATTCGTGGCACGGCACAAAACCCGGATGTCTACTTCCAGGGACGTGAAAGTGCTAACCCATTTTATCTGGCGACGCCGGGTATTGTGCAGAAGACGATGGACCGCTTCGCGGCACTGACAGGGCGGCAGTACCACCTGTTTGATTACGTGGGCGCGCCGGATGCCGAACGCGTTATTGTCATCATGGGGTCTGGCGCAGAGGCGACGCACGAGACGGTAGACTACCTGACGGCGCGTGGCGAGAAGGTGGGTCTGTTGAAGGTGCGGTTGTATCGGCCGTTTGCCGTTGAGGCGTTTCTGCAGGCGCTGCCCGCTTCGGTAAGGGCGATTGCGGTGCTGGACCGCACTAAAGAACCGGGCGCTGCTGGGGAACCGCTCTATCAGGATGTGGTAACGGCCGTTGCCGAAGGCCTGGCCAATCAAACCGCCTCCTTTGCCACCATGCCTAAGATCATCGGCGGGCGCTACGGCCTTTCTTCCAAAGAGTTTACCCCGGCCATGATCAAAGCCGTCTTTGATGAACTGGGCAAAGAAAAGCCCAAGAACCACTTCACCGTTGGCATCAACGACGACGTCACCTTCACCAGCCTGGCATACGACGAATCCTTCATCATCGAGCCAGATGACGTGGTGCGCGCCGTTTTCTACGGCCTGGGGGCAGACGGTACCGTTGGTGCCAACAAAAACTCCATCAAAATTATCGGCGAAGATACAGACAACTATGCCCAGGCTTACTTTGTCTACGACTCCAAAAAGTCTGGCTCCGTGACTGTTTCACACCTGCGTTTTGGTCCGCGTCCCATTCGCTCGACGTACCAGGTCAATTCGGCCAATTTTATTGGCGTGCATCAGTTCAACTTTGTCGAGAAGTTTGACGTGCTGCGTCTGGCCGCCCCTGGCGCAACCCTCTTACTGAACAGCCCCTACGGCCCAGACGAGGTGTGGGACTATCTGCCCCGCTCGATGCAGCAAACCATCATAGACAAGAAGCTCAAGTTCTATGTGCTGGATGGGTATGAGGTGGCTCGCAAAACGGGCATGGGCCGGCGTATTAACACCATTATGCAGACTGGCTTCTTTGCCCTCAGCGGCGTACTACCCCCTGATGAAGCGATTGCGGCGATTAAACACACCATTGAGAAGACCTATGGCAATCGCGGTGAGCGCGTGGTGCAGATGAACAATGCCGCTGTTGACGCAGCGCGGGATCATCTGTTTGAGGTGAAAGTTCCGGCAGAAGCGACCAGTACCTTCGAGCGTTCGCTGACCCTGCCGGCCCATGCGCCCGAGTTTGTCAAATCGGTAACGGCGCGCATTATTGAAGGGCTGGGAGATTTGCTGCCAGTGAGCGCCATGCCGGTAGATGGCACGTATCCTGTAGGGACAACCAAATGGGAAAAGCGCAACATCACCACTGAGATTCCCGTGTGGGATCCGGATGTCTGCATCCAGTGCGGCAAATGCGCGCTGGTGTGCCCACACGGTGTGATTCGCGAGAAGATTTATGACGCGGCGCTGCTACACAATGCGCCACCGACTTTCAAGTCTACGGAAGCGCGCTTTAAGGAATTCAAGGGGATGCAGTTTACGCTGCAAATTGCGCCGGAAGATTGTACCGGTTGCAGCCTGTGTGTGGAGGTGTGTCCGGCGAAGAACAAGCAGCAGCCAAAGTTCAAAGCGATTAACATGGCACCACAGCTGCCACTACGCGAGTCGGAACGGCAGAATTGGGAGTTCTTCCTCAGCTTACCGAATGTGGACCGCACGCAGCTGCCCCTGGGACAGGTGAAGTTTAATCAATTGCTGGAGCCGCTGTTTGAGTTTTCGGGGGCGTGCGCTGGCTGTGGAGAAACGCCTTACCTGAAGCTACTGAGCCAACTGTTTGGCGACCGCGCGCTGATTGCCAATGCCACGGGCTGCTCTTCGATTTATGGGGGGAATTTGCCCACGACGCCCTGGACGGTGAATGAGGAAGGGCGTGGCCCAGCCTGGTCGAATTCGCTGTTTGAAGATAATGCGGAGTTTGGCCTGGGGATGCGTGTGGCGCTGGATCAGCGGCTGGAGACAGCTACGCATCTGCTGCGCCAGATGGATGACCTAATTGACGAGGAGCTGTGTGAGGCGATTTTGTACGCAGACCAGGTGACGGAGGCGGATATTCGCGCCCAGCGTGGCCGCGTGGCGGAGCTGAAGCACCGGTTGCGGGAGTTGATAGCGCGCGGGGATCTGGATACGGCCGTTGTCAGAACCCTGGAAAACCTGCTCAGTGTAGCCGACGTCTTTGTGAAAAAGAATGTCTGGATTGTAGGCGGCGATGGCTGGGCCTACGACATTGGCTATGGTGGCCTGGATCACGTATTGGCCTCTGGGCGCAACGTGAATGTGCTGGTGCTGGACACGGAAGTGTACTCTAACACGGGCGGGCAAATGTCGAAGGCGACGCCGCGCGGCGCGGTGGCCAAATTTGCCGCTGCGGGTAAACCTATTGCCAAGAAAGACCTGGGCATGTTGGCCGTGAGCTATGGCAATGTCTATGTGGCGCGCGTGGCTTTTGGCGCAAATGATGCGCAGACGGTGCGCGCATTTTTAGAAGCAGAAGCATATGACGGGCCGTCTCTAATTATCGCCTATAGCCACTGCATTGCGCATGGTTATGACCTGAAGTTTGGTCTGGAACAGCAAAAGGCGGCGGTAGAAAGCGCCTATTGGCCGCTGTTCCGCTATAACCCGGATTTGCTGGCGGAAGGCAAGAACCCGTTCCAACTGGATTCGCGCGCGCCGAAGCTGCCGCTGGATCAATACATGTACCGCGAAGGACGCTTCCGCATGTTGACGCAAAGCCATCCAGAACGGGCAGCCAAGCTGCTGGAACTGGCGCAGGCCGATGTGCAGACGCGCTGGCAGCGATATGAAGAGCTGGCGGCAAAAGTGCCCGGCGGTAATGGCAAAGGGGATTAACCCTCAACGAGGGTTGCCACGACAAATGAACAGAAGCGAGAGCGAGAGCGAGGGCAAGTGAAAGGTTGGGCAATGTGCCCGCTCTCGTTCTGGCTCTGGCTGCGCTTAAAGGAGACCTGACATGGACCTGAGTACAACTTACCTGGGACTTAAGCTAAAAAACCCGCTCGTTCCTTCTTCTTCCCCCCTGTCGCGTTCGTTAGATAACCTGCGGCGCATGGAAGATGCCGGCGCAGCGGCCGTTGTGCTGTATTCCCTCTTTGAGGAGCAGATCACGCTGGAAAGTGAGCTGCTCGACCAGTACCTGACGCATGGAACTGAAAGTTATGCCGAAGCACTGAGCTACTTTCCCAATGCGCCAGAATACCAAACCGGCCCTGATAGCTATTTGGAGCACGTGCGCCGGGCAAAGGAGGCGCTGGATATTCCAATCATTGGCAGCCTGAACGGTGTCTCGACGGGTGGCTGGATCAACTATGCGCGCAAAATTGAGCAGGCTGGCGCAGATGCGCTGGAACTGAATGTGTATTACTTGCCCACGGATGTGAACCTGGGCAGCGCTGCCGTGGAGCAGATTTACCTGGATATTTTGCATGATGTGAAAACGGCCGTTTCTATCCCTGTTGCCATCAAGCTCAACCCCTACTTTAGCGCTATGGCCAATATGGCGCGGCGCCTGAGCGATGCCGGTGCGGATGGGCTGGTGCTGTTCAACCGCTTCTACCAGCCAGACCTGGACCCGGTGAACCTGGAAATTGTGCCCCACCTGGTGCTGAGCAACTCTCATGAACTGCGACTGCCGTTGCGCTGGATTGCGATTTTGTACGGCCGTATTTCTGCCGACCTGGCGCTTACGACTGGGGTACACACAGTTCAGGATGTTGTCAAAGGGGTGATGGCTGGGGCTTCTGCCACCATGATGGCATCTGAACTGCTGCAAAGAGGCGTGGGACGCTTGGGCGAGATTTTGGCTGATTTGCGCCGCTGGCTGGAAGAATACGAGTACGATTCACTGGCGCAGATGAAAGGTAGCCTCAGCCAGATCAACTGTGCCGAGCCGGCCGCTTTTGAGCGCGCCAACTACATGCGCGTCCTCAGCTCCTTCTCTGTGCGCGAGGTGTACAACTAAATGGGAGATGGGCGGTTGGAGATTGCCAATCTCGGCGTGGTTCAGATGATCTTTACAAATTTGACCGCCGACTACGGACAGCCAACTGTGATTTATCTCCAGTCTGGCGGTCTGCGGTCGGCGGTCAGGAAATCTAATCGCCAATCTCTTCTCTAAGCTCCTATTCTACTGACTTGCCATCTGATGCTGAAACACGTAGCCAGCGCCGCGTTGGGAGATGATGTAGGGTGGCAAAGCGCTGTCTTCAATCTTGCGCCGCAGACGGTGCATGTGCACATGCAGCCTGTCTTCGTAGGCGGGTTCTAGCGGCCACAGGCGACGCAAGATAAAGTCGGTCGTCACTGTCTTGCCGGCGCTGCGCATGAGGATGTATAAGAGCTTGGTTTCTGTAGGCGTGAGCGAGACAGACTCGCCGTTGACGATGGCCATCCGCTTGGGAAAGTCTATCATCAGGCGTTGGTCTACCCTGGTTTGTGGCGCCAGGGTGTAGGCGAAGTCACCAATGCGGCGCAGCACGCGCTGCACGCGCGCGATCAGCTCACCAGGGCTGAAGGGCTTGACTACGTAATCCTCCGCATATTTCTCCAACCCCTCGATAATGGTGCTTTCATCACTGACGGCCGTTAGCATGATCACGGGCAGGTCGCTGTATTGGTGCACGGTGTGGCAAAATTCAAAGCCGCTCATGCCGGGGGGCATATGAAAGTCCACAATAGCCAGGTGGGGTAAACCAAGCTTATCAATCAAACTCAATGCTTCTTCGCCGGAAGCGGCTGTCATGACCTTGTAACCTGCCTGGTCCAGGGCATGTTGCACCAGCCGCAGGGTATGCACGTTGTCATCCAAAGCCATGACCGTTTTCTGCTGGTATTGGGGGTCAACCGAAGCATCCATCACTTGTTTTCACCTTGTCGTGGGGTAGGCAATCATTTAACCTCTCAAGTCCTACCAGATTTTAAGGCGCCTTGAAAAGGTAATTACTTCGTTACCAGAGTCTGGCGAAATTTGTGCCTCACCTCTATCGCCATAACGCGATTTGACAAATTACGCCACACTGGCAGCCAGCCAAAACGCCAGTGTCCAGTTTGTTTAGAAGCCTGTCGAGTCTGATTGTGGTTTGACAAAGCGGCAATGCTCAACCTACTCCAGTTGCTAGGCATGTTGCTTTGGCAGGCGTAGAATAATTATACCGTTAAACAACTCCTCTTAACTCAACACTTTACTTGTCATTCTGAGCGAAGTCTGCGGCCCTGAGCGAAGTCGAATGGGGCGGAGTGCCTCTCCTTTACAAGTGGCAGAGATTCCTCGTCGAAGACTCCTCGGAATGACATAGAAAAGTTTAGATTATTTTGTTAACAGTGTAATAATGGCTTGAATAATCCAATATCTTGATTATATGGAAAACACAGAAGATAGTTCAATGAGAAAAAAGAGATAAATTTTTTGGGCAATTTCACCAGAAACCCGCTTGCCTGGCAAACGGTCGTTCCTATCAGGCTTGACCTTTAGCAAACGTATACCCAATTCCCCGCTCAGAGGTAATGTAGCGTGGACTATTAGCATCTGGCTCGATTTTGCGGCGCAGGCGATGAACATACACGCGCAGGCGATCCTCCTGCGCCACTTCCAGGGGCCATAAGCGTTGCAAAACAAACTCATATGTTACCGTGCGCCCGGCATGGCGCAGGAGAATATACAGCAGTTTTGTTTCCGTAGGGGTCAGAGAAACGGGTGTGCCGTTGATAATGGCTTGCTTATTGACAAAATCCACTTGAAGCGATTCATCAACCCGGATAATTGGCTGCAGGCGATAGGCAAAGCTACCAACGCGGCGCAGTACGCGCCGCACACGGGCAATCAATTCTCCTACATTAAATGGCTTGGTGACATAATCTTCAGCAAACTGATTCAGCGCCTGCACAATTGTGCTTTCTTCGCTTGCAGCCGTCAGCATGATGACTGGCAGATCGGAAAAAGCGTGTACCGTTTCGCAAAACTCAAAGCCATCCATGCCTGGCGCCATGTTGATATCTACCAGTGCCAGGTGGGGGAGCCCAAAGCGGTGAATGAGATCGAGTGCCTCTTCGCCAGAAGCGGCCGTTCTTACCTCATATCCGGCGTCTTCTAGCGCTGTGCGGACGAGTTGTAATACCAGGTAGCTGTCGTCAACAACTAGAATGTGTGTGCTCTCCATACATTCCTTTTCGCTCTTAACGAACCAACTGCACGATTTTTGTGGCTTGAGGAGTAAGGTTTACCGGTTTTTCTATGTGTTTGCGATGATGGCTTGGGTTTTCTGGCAACACACGGAGGGTTAATATAAAAGGTGGGCGCATTGTGACAGGTTATCCAAGAACCTGGATTAGGGTGGTGTCTGTGCTTCCCTAAGTGTCTAGGACTGTTAGGAGCATGATGATAATCAGTATTTTAACAAAAATGGGGCCGTTACTCAAGCGCGCCAGAAAACAGAAAACAGGGGAGTGACAGCAGGGTATTGCCCCTGTTTGCGTTGGTATGCGCGTGCGCCAGGTGATGCAACGTTTTGGGGCAATCTGTGGCGACCGGGTGAGACGGCCGTTCTCCTTTGTAAATGACCGTTGATGGCCAACCACCAACCGCAGACCACCGACTCTGACCGCGCTACAGGTGGTCGGCTGCCGATAAACTTCCCTTTGCTTTTGCTTACCGGAGGGTTGTGTGGCTTACGCCAGCCCCATGCTGGCATTGGCGGCATGGACCAGCGCCATAGCCAATTCTTTCGCCTGGTCAGGCGTCAGGTAAATGTTGGTTTCGCCGGCCAGGAAGATTTTCTCGTCTTCCGGGCACTCTTCGACAAAGGAGATGCAGATGTTGTCTTCGTAGTCGCAATCTTCACATTCGTAGTAGACGCGCACGCGCAAACTGTTGTCTAGCAGGCTTATTTCTTTCATAGGCTCTACTCCATCTTCAACTCACGTTGCCATCTGTTGTGGCCGTTCATGCTGTGGCGGGCAAGGCTGACCACACTTTGCTTTGCTTGTTGAGTATGGCAAAGTACGGCCGTCTCTTCCAGTGACAATCCTCAGTGATTGCCGCGCAATCTATCACCATACCTGCGCGCACCGGGTTTGACAACCTGGGTGAAATGGACACAAGCGCCTTTGTAGCTACCAATTTCCTGAGTATCGTTTACCGCAGCGCCAGAAAGGGTTAAAATCCGCTTCATGATGAAGCAAATGGTTGTGGCGCTGCTGGTGCTGCTGCTTACCGCCTGTGGCCGTGAAGGGCAAACGGCCGTTGTCACCCCTACCTCTGCTCTTCCTGCCACCAGCCCGGCCACCGGCGCCATAAGCAGCCTGAATACGTTCACTATCCAGGCCACGTTGGCGCCAACGGCCGTGCCCGCCCCTACTCCTTTCCCAACCCCTACACCGATTGCACCGGTAATTGTGGTGCAAGAGCAAACGCTGAACGAAACAGGGCAAATTGCCATTGCCAGTGTGCAAACGCCCCAAGACGGCTGGATAGCCATTCACGCGCAAAGCGCCGAGGGGAGCATAGGGGCGGTGCTGGCGCAATTGCCGGTGCGCCAGGGGCAAAACTCTGCCCTCACGCTGTCTCTAGACCCGTATGCCGCCACCCCAACTCTTTGGGCGTTGTTATATCCCCAAACGGCCGTGTTTGTGCCCATTGACCCCGCCCTGCCGTGGCAGCAACAGGGGGTGTTAACGGCCACATCCTTTCCTGTGCAGGTACAGTTTACCTTACCCGCGCTCAACATTGCCAATCAGGCAGTGGCAGAAGATGGCCTGGTACGCGCCGACAGCGTCTATCTGACCGCGCCCGGCTGGCTGGCGCTGCACGCCAACGAGAATGGCACGCCCGGCGCCCTGTTGGGGCACATATACCTGGAAGCTGGTCTGCACGAAGATGTGCCCGTCCTGATCCCCTGGCGCGAAGCGCCGCTGGAATTGCTGGCAATGCTGTATGAGGATGGCGCGCGCCCGCAGCGGCTAGACCTGCCCGGCGATGCACCCGTGCGCGTAAACGGCGAAATGCTCATGCGCCCGTTTCGCATCAGTCTGCCGCCGGACGTGCTCGTTTATGAGCAGCCCATTGTCAATGGTCAGGTTGTCATTGAGCGCGTGGTGAGCGATGGCCCCGGCTGGCTGGCCGTGCACAATGAAAATAACGGCACGATGGGGCTGCTGATTGGCCGCGCGCCGCTGGTAGATGGCGTGAACGAAGGTGTGGTCGTCACGCTCCGCGAAACCCCGCCCACTGACCGCTTGTTCATTATGCTGCACCGCGATGAGGAGCCAATTGGCCAGTTTAATTTCCCGCGCACGGATCCCCGGTTAGAGGTAAACGGCCGTGTTATGGACCCCATCCCGTTCCGCGTGGCCCCCGGCAACACGCTGTTTACCCAAGACCAACCTTTGCAGGTGGATGAAAACGGCCGTTTTTCCCGCATCACCATCCCCCTGGTGATAGCTGATCTGGACGTCTGGCTGGTTATCCGCCGTGATGCAGAAGGCGAGCCGGGCAACATCATTGCCTACACCTGGCTACCCGCCGGCGTCAGTCGCAACGTTACCCTCTCCATAGACCCGGAGCAGGCAACCGAGACACTTTATGCGGTGCTGCACCAGGACGTTAACGCCAACCAGCGGTTTGAGTACCCGCAAGGGGGCGACGTACCTTTGCAACGCAACCGGCGCATCATCCAGGCCCCCTTCACCATCCTCAACCTGCAACTGGTCAACCAGCCAATCAACTAACCAACTAACGCACCAGGTAACGCCAATCTATGTTTCTCTACTATCTCATTATCCTCCTGACCTTTGCTGCCGACCGCCTGAGCAAACTCTGGATGGAAGCCTACCTGACACAAAACGGCCCTATTTTTGTCACTGACTGGCTCACCTTTTATCTCACCTACAATCGTGGCGTGGCGTTTGGCATGTTTCAGGGGATAGGGCAGGTGCTAGGCTGGGTGACGCTGATCGTGCTGGCGGTGATGCTGCGTTATATGCAGCGCCTGCCACGCGAATTTTGGCTGATGCGCCTGGGTCTGGCGCTGGTGGTGGGCGGCGCCGCCGGCAACATGATAGACCGCATGTGGGCGGGTGAGGTGGTGGATTTTATTGCCGTTTCGTTTATTCCCTGGGTATTCAACCTGGCAGATGTGGCCGTTAACGGCGGTATGGTCATTGCCCTGGCCGGCTCTTTTTTGCATCGCCCTGTGCCCCAGAAAGGGGAAGAAGAAGAGTGACACTTAAGCAGCCAGAGATTCCGGTAACAAATCCACCGGACACTGGCATTTTTGTTGTCTGTCAGAGTAGCGTGATTTTGCCAAATCGCGTTTCGGCGCCAGAGTTCAGCGCAAATTTCGCCAGACTCCAGAAACTAACTTTACCCAGGTCAGGGCTTGCCCTTTTTGCGCCCCAGGTAAATCAGCGCCGCAGAAATCATGCTGGCCGCGCCGAGAATGCTCCAACTAAGCTGGTTCATGCGCCGCTCAATGCGATCTAGCTGCTGCTGGGTTTCGCGCGCGGGTACCGACTGAACTTTTAGCTTGCCTTTTTCTGCGGCTTCGATGACGCGCCGCACGCGACTAGGCGCTGCCAGATACGGCCGTACCAGTTCCAGCAGCGTCTCCCTGGTAAACTCTCGTGTTGGCTGTTCGCCACGGATCAACTGCTCCCCATACTGCTCAATCTTGTACCAGGGGTTGATTTCCGGGTTTAGCTGCGATACCAGGCCAGACACAATGCCCAACGCGCGCCCCAGGTAGATAAAATCTTGAGGGATTTGAAACGGAAAGTCAAAGAGAATGTCGCGGAATTCGTGTCCCAGTGCTTCTAACTCTTTGGGGTCCGGCTGCGCCAGTTCCAGCAGCTTTCGCCCCCAGATTTGCTCCAACAGCCGCTCTTGTGCTTCGGTAATTCGCGTCAGGTCGGCGCCAGGCAAAAAGAAACCCAGTCTGCTGTATGCCTCGGTCAGTTGTTCAGCGTCACGCTGCGTGACACTGATGATGATTTTGCGCAGGTTTTGTCCCATCAGCTCTGGAATGCGCCCCACCATGCCAAAATCAATGAAGATCAACCAGAACGGCCGTCCCATTGGTGGGCCGCTGCCATTACCCGAAGGCCAGGGCAAATCCTCACGCGGGCGCACAAACAGATTGCCAGGGTGCGGATCGGCGTGAAAGAACCCCTCATGGAAGCATTGATAAAAATAAGCATCTAGCAGTTGGTCTGCTACCTGTGCCGGGTTGATGCTGGCTGCCAGCATCGCCGCCTTGTCAGTGATTTTCAGCGACTCCACATCCTCTAGCACAATCACTCGCGCCGTTGAATGGTCGCGGTAGATCGCGGGAATGTACACGTATTCCGAGTTGGCATACATCTGTGCGAAGCGCTCGGCGTTGTCTGCTTCTGCCAGGTAGTCCAGCTCTTCCCACAGGGTGGCGGCAAATTCATCCATCAGCGCCGGCACATTTGCGCGACGGCGAATGGGGCCATAGCGCATGACCCATTGCGCCACCACGCGCAAAGCGGCCAGGTCTGTTTGCACAATTTGCTCAATGTGGGGACGCTGTACCTTGACCACTACTTTTTCACCCAGCTCAGCGCCACTGGTGCCGGCAGCCGGATGCAGGTAGGCGCGGTAAGCCTGTCCCAGCGAGGCAGCAGCCAATGGTTGGCGCTCAAATCGGGCAAAGCGGCGGTAAATGTCGCCCAATTCCTGGTGTAAGACCTGTTCCACTTGCACGAATTCAACAGGAGGCACCTCATCTTGCAGCCCTTGCAGCTCGTCAGTAATTTCTGGGGGTAAAATGTCCAGGCGGGAGCTGAGAAACTGCCCTAACTTGATCATGACGCCCCCCATGTTGACGGCCTGGGCGCGGAAGCGGCGCGCCCAACTGCGGTACCGTTCGGGGCGGCTGCGGCGTACCCAGATGCGCAGCAGCGGCACACGACCAGCTAACAGGTCCCACAGGATCACGTGGGTGATGACGCGGGCAAAGAAGAACAGAATACGGCCGTAGCGTCCCCAGTCACGCACCTGATTGTTGTCGGGCGCCACGGATTTTGTCACCCTGCGCGGCTTGCTCATTTGCGCCGTTATTTCTTCTATTGCGGCCACATTCACCGATACCTCTGCCAATTACCGTTGCCAACCCTGCTGCCCGAATGTGAAAGCAGATGGGTGGTTGCCCGTCAGCTTACATTATAGCGTGAAGCGCTCACGCGTGCCTTATCTATTCATGCGGGACGCGGTTAATTGGCCTGTGTGCAAACAGGTTGGTCAGCAGTTTGGGTTTGGTGTCGTCGCTTTTAAGGGCACCGGGTGCGTGAGCCGCACCGCCAAGAGTGCCAAGAACGCAACGATTCTTATGGCGTTTTTGGCGGTTTGATAAAATTTGTCAGCCCGATGGGGGCTAATGGATTATAATCGCGGATGAACTCTGATTTGCTTTGGTACATGACTGAGCAAACGGTTCCCCAAATCCATCGCAGGTTTGCATTAACGATGTGGGTCTCCCCGCGAAAGCGGGCAGTACAAACCTGGTGCGAAACGCTGTAAAGCTGTACTGAGGAGTCACATGATATTTCAGAAGTCTGATTGGCATGCGCCGCTGGGTGCGCTGCTTTTGGTGTTGGGTCTGTTGCTAACGGCCGTTATCTCTTTCATATTCTTTTGGCCGGATATGGAGGCCAGTCTGTTTGATACCAACAGTGTTGCCGAAGCTAACGGCCGTGCGCGCATGTTGCGCTGCCCTTATGCGATCACGCCCGCAGAAGTGGCGGAAATTCAGGCCACGTTCAAAAATCCCCTGGAACGAGAGATTACTTTTATCGTGCGCTCGCGCATTTCACAAGGCTATGTCACGCTCATGCGTCAGGAGTCGGAACTGGTGCGTATTCCCCCAGGGGAAGAGCTGACGCTAACATGGCCCGTGGCCCCAGGTGATGCCGCGTATGGGCGCGTGATTATGGCGCGCATTCTAACCACGCGCAGTCTGGCGGCCCCCTCTCAGCAAGATTTCTGCGGCATTTTACTGCTGAATGTGCCCGGCCTGGCGGGGGGACAAATTGTGACGCTGGGATTGATGTTGGTGGTGCTGTTTCTGGGGGGTGGGGCGTGGCTGTGGTGGGGTAAACGGCCGTTGAGCGACTATCAGCATCGTTTTGTTGGGCCGTTTACACTGCTGGCGCTGACGCTGCTTGCCAGCCTGGTGGCTGGCTTGCTAAATGCCTGGTTGATAGCCCTGGTGCTGCTGGTGCTGACGCTGGTGCTCGTGGGTATCATTCTGGAGCGTTTTGCGCACCATTAAAGGCAAAAGAGCGGCTAAAGCCGGCCTTTTTTTCAGGCCCTGTAGGGGTCTTGAACCCCTGTTTTAACCTGAGATAGCTACGCCCGAACAGTTAGACCATCCCGGCAGCCCGCACGGCGCTGGCCAGGCGACGCACCCCCTCGGCAATTTCCTCTTCTGCCAGGCCGCTAAAACCGAGGAGAATAGACGGGGGAAACGGCCGTTGCAGGTGATAAAACTCCCCAGGATACACCCGCACCCCATGTACCGCCGCCATGCGCACCACCTCCCGCTCATTGAGCGCCTCGTTCAGGTAAACCATTACGTGCAGGCCGGCGGCATCTTGCGCATAGTGAACCTGCTCGCCCAGGTAGTTGGCCAGCGCTGTCACCAGCGCCTGCCGGCGCGCGCCATACTCCTGGCGCAGATGACGCAGGTGACGGTCAAAGTGCCCTTCGCGGATAAAATCGGCAACGGCCGCCTGCATCAGGGTGGGTGCGCCGCGATCGATCAGCCGCTTGGCGCGCAGGAATGGGTCGCGCAGCGCCGCAGGCAGCACCACATAGGCCAGACGCAGCGCGGGAAACAGCACCTTCGAGAAGGTGCCCAGGTATACCACGTGCCCACTCTCATCTAACCCTTGTAGCGCCGAGAGGGGACGGCCGTCGTAGCGTAGCTCCCCGTCATAATCATCCTCAATTACCACCGCTTGTTGCACCTGTGCCCATTGCAGCAGCGCCAGCCGCCGTGCCAGGGACATGCTGCCACCGCGCGGAAATTGGTTAGAGGGCGTCACAAACAGCATGCGCGCGCGTGCATCGGGCGGAATGGCTTCAACGGGCAATCCTGCCTCGTCTACGGGCATGGGCAGCAGGCGCGCGCCATTCACGCGGAAAAGCTGAAAGGCGTCCTGGTAACCCGGCGTTTCTACCACGACGCCGTCGCCGGGTTGCAGCAACAGGCGGCTGAGAATGTCTAGCGTTTGCTGTGCACCGCTGACGATGACGATTTGCCCTGGGTCGCCGCGCACGCCGCGCATTTGTGCCAGGCGTTCGGCAATGGCCTGGCGCAGGGGCATGAAGCCGGCAACAGAGGCGTGGCGCGCCAGCAGGATGTCGTCTGTGCTGAGGTAGCGCGCCAACAGCCGCCGCCAGATGTCGTAGGGAAAGCCGTGAGAATAGGTGCGTCCCAGGCTAAAATCAATTTCGCCGCCAACGGCCGTTTCCCCACCATCCTGGCTCTCATCTCGCAGTGGCGCTGCGGCGATGCGCTCTGGCGTAGTCAGCACACGCTGGCCCCAGGAGGAAAAAATGGGGGCAAAGGGGGCAGCAGTAGGGGAAACGGCCGTTGCCGGCAAATCCTGCGCCACAAAAGTGCCAGCCCCCACGCGGCTGACTACAAACCCCTCTGCCTGAAGCTGGGCCAATGCCGTCTCTACCGTTACCCGCGCCACGCCTGCCTGCTGCGCCAGTGCACGGCAGGTTGGCAGGCGGCTGCCCGGCTGCAGGTCTCCTTGCAAAATTTGCTGGCGAATTTGCCAGTAAAGTTGCCAATATTTCGGGCGATCCCCTTCTGCCCCTATTTGCACAGTGAGTGATCCCATCTGGTTTCTCCAAATTGCTGCTGTCAACCTGGCAGGTTGACAGCAGCAATTCTCAATTTGGGCATGGTTCGTAAAGGCTATGTTGGCTGCCAACGGCCGACCGCTTCTCTGCTGCAAGTCGCGGTACTCTGTCAACGGCCGTCTGCGACCTGTTCGTAGTACCGTTCATAGTGCCGACTTTAATCCTCGTTCGTAGTGCCGACTTTAGTCGGCTGCCTGCTAAAGCTGCCCGCTAAAGCGGTCACTACGAACTTTTCCACGCCGTCCCACCCACCCCCATTGTTGCAAATTTAGAATTGCTGGGTTGACAAGCTGATCAATGACTTCTCAGGCAATCCTGGATAAAATTAACCTCAGGAGCTTTAAGTTTATGCCATATCGCAGCACAGACACAACCCGCCAGAAGAAGGATCACAAGCGCACCGCCATGATGCAGGCTGCTGTGCGCGTATTTGCCGAAAAAGGATACCATGAAGCAACCGTGCGCGACGTGGTATCTGCCGCGGACGTGGCGATTGGCACATTCTACTTCTACTTTCCCGACAAAGAGACGCTGTTTATCCACTTGTATGAAGAAACGGCCGACTTTCTGGTACGCACCTTGCAGCAGGCTATCGCCAACCGGGCCACGCTGGTGCAGCAGCTTCAGGCCGGTATCCAGGCTTATGTTAACATTGCTCTCTTTGAACCGGCCGTGGTGCAGCTTTTATTGATCGGGGGTGTAGGTGCAGCGCGTTCCTTGCAGCAAAAACGGGCTGATTTTCGTGAAGCGCTGGTGGCGTTATGGCAGGCGCCACTACAAATTGCCCTGGAAAAGGGACAGATAGCGCCACAAAACATACGTCGCACCGCAGAGGCATTGGTCGGCGCATTTGATGAAGTGGTGTTAAATTTGCTTGGCGCGCCCGCTCCGGAAGTAGAGGCAGCAATTGCAGTCAAGGAAATGGCGCAGTTTGCCCTACGCGCCGTGGCCTACAAAGGGTAAACAAAATGGCATGAGCGTAGAAGAGCCTGACCAACCCCAAGCAACGGCCGTATCCAACCCCACCGGTCTGCTTCAACGCCTGCATATTGCCGCGCGTCAGCACGTTGACGCTGGCTCCTACCTGGAAGAGGCCATCCATCACATTCAGCAAGCCTTTGGCTACTACCACGTGCAAATTTACCTATTGCAAGAGGGGGAGCCAACCGCTCCCCGCCTTGTGCTGCAATGTGGCACGGGGGATACGGGGCGTGCGCGCTTGCAGCGCGGCTTTTTCTTACCCCTCAATGCTCACCGCAGCCTCATTGCCCAGGCAGCACGCGAGCGCACGCCGGTCATTAGCAACGACGCGCGTCAGTCCCCCTCCCACCTGCCCAACCCATTTTTGTCAGAGACCCGCGCCGAGGCCGCCATCCCTCTTCTCGATGGCGAGCACCTGTTGGGGGTGCTGGATGTGCAGCACACTAAAACCGGCTGCTTTACCGAGTCAGTACAACTGTTGCTGTCTCTGCTGGCTGACCAGCTTAGCAGCGCACTCAGCGCCTATGCGTTGCAAGGGCAAGCGGCACATTTGCGCCAACATCTGGCTGCATTGCAGCAAATGGCTAATCTGGCAACGGCCGTTGACGATGAAAACAGCCTCATCACCCAGGTGACGCACATCCTGCGCCAGACGCTGCAAGCAGAAAACTGCGGTTTCCGCCTGGTTGACCTGCAAAGCGGTAACCTGCGCAGTCACTCTTCCTACCAACAAGCCTCGAGCGGCAGCCGTACCCTCAGGGTTACCGGCCCTGGTGAAGGTATTACCGGGCGCGTTCTGGCAACCGGCCAGCCCTGGCGCATTGCCGATGTATCGCAGGAGCCTGCCTTCTTAGGCGACCCGACAATTCGCGCCGAGCTGTGCGTTCCCCTCAAGCTGGGAGAGGAAACGATCGGCGTAATTAACGCCGAAAGTACGCGCCTGAACGCATTTAGCGCCGCCGATGAAGCCTTTTTGCTCACGGTAGCCACGCAGGTTGCCACCGCCCTCCAGCGCATCCGGCTGGCAAATAGATTGCAGGATCAGATTGCGGAAAAGGGCGTGCTGCTGCACATGATGAAAGAGGCATCCTCTTTACAGATAGAAAATGTGTTGGTTGGCATTGCCCAGGCAGCCAAAGAGCTGCTGCAAGCCGATTCCAGCCGCATTTACCTGCTGGAGGCAGATGAAGAAACGCTCACCTGTGCGGTCACGCTCTCAGATGTGAACGAAGCCATAAAGCGATTTCCCCTCAAGCTGGGACAGGGCATCAATGGCAGCGTGGCGCTGCGCGGCGTCCCTGAGATAGTGCCCAACACGCGCTACGACAGGCGCACCGTCTACATCCCCGGCCTGCCGCCGCGTGATATGGCTGCTGCGCTGGCGCCAATTAAGCTGCGCCAAAAAGTGTTGGGTGTAATAAGTGTATATCGCCGGGACACAAACCAACAATTCACGCAAGAAGACCTGAATCTGCTGTTGACCATTGCCGGCCAACTGGCAGTGGCACTCTCTAACGCGCGCTTGCTTACGGCCGCACAGCGCAGGCGGGAAGAGGTGAACATTATATCTGCTACGGCCATTGCCGCCGCAGAGTCCATCACCGCAGATGACTTGCTAGACCGTGTGACGCGCCTGGCCAGCACGCGGTTGTTTCCAGATGGCTTTGGCGCCATGGTGTATGACGCCGTCAGTGGTGTATTGCGCACCCACCCGACCTATCATGGGCCAGAAGCCACCGTGCCGCTAGAGGGCAGCATGGCAGGCATGGTGTTTACCTCTGGTAAGCCTTATCGCACGGCAGACATTTTGCGCGAAAAGCGCTTTTTTGAGGCGCAGTTTTTTGAGCTGGGTGCGCGTCTGCGTGCGCGTCTGTGTGTGCCGCTGCGCGTGGGGGGCAAACCGGTGGGCGTCCTGCACGCAGAAGGGAAACAACCCGGCGTGTTTGTGGCTGCCGATGAGGAACTTTTGCTGTTGCTGGCCAGACAACTGGAAATAGCGCTGGAGCGATTACAACTGCTGGATTTGGTGCAGCAGCGTGCAGTGCAGCAGCAGTCGTTGCTGGTCATGGCCGGCACAGTGTTAACTTGCGCCAATCCGACGGATTTATGGACGGCCGTTAATCGCGCCGCCGAGACTCTGCTCCAGGCAGATAGAACGGCCGTTTACCTGGTCAATGCCGACGGCAGCAGCCTAGTGTGTGCTCATGCCAAAGGACTTTCGGCCGCTTTCCTGGAAGACCTGGAAAACCACTTCAGCCAATTCCCCGATGCGCAGTTGTTGCAGAACGCCAAACCCTTAATCATCTATAACGTGCACCAACACAGCCTGGCTGCCAGTGCTCTCGGTCCTGTTGAGCGTGAAGGCTTTTTGTCCTACGCACTCTTCCCGTTAATCACTACCCAGGGCGTTTTCATGGGCGCCCTGGGCCTTTACTACGATCAGACCCATTCATTTACTACTGAGAGCACCACCGCTGCACAAACATTGGCCCGGGTGATTGCTATTGCCCTGCAAAACATCCACGCGTTCACCGAACGCAGCCACGCCCTGCTTAGCGAAAGGCGGCTGAACGAATTTATGCGCCGCCTATATGCTGAACAAAGTTTGCCCAACATTTTCTCCAGCATTATCTCTAATGCGTCCGTATTGGTTGGCGCTGATGGGGGAGTAATAGCTCTGCTGCTGGATGATGAAACCATGCTTTACTATCCGTACAATTTGCCGACAAGTGCCTCTTTGGAGCCAAGTAGACGCAAGCAAGGCATTGCCTGGGAGATCGTGGAAAGTGGAGAGTCTGTTTTGCTTGCACATTACGCCCAGCACCCGCGCGCCGCACGCGCCTGGGTTGAAGTCGGCATTCAGGCATTCATTGGGGTTCCCCTGGAAACGCCACACGGGATTCAGGGTGCGCTCTGCCTGTTCAACTTTTCCGTGCACAAACCCTTTCACGAAAAAGACCTGCGTCTGACCGAAGAAATTGCGCGCCAGGCGGCCCAGGCTATTTACAACGCGCGGCGCTATGATGAGGCAATTCAGCGCCTGAACCAGATTGCCATCACCCTGGCGCGCCAGGAAGAGATCGACCGTCAGCGAGACACCTTTGTGCATACGCTAAGCCACGAACTGCGCACCCCTCTGGGCATTATCATGGGACACGCAGAGCTGCTAGAGAGTGGCATTTTGGGAGATTTGCAGCCAGCCCAGCTAGAGTCTATGCGCATCATTACGCGGCGGTTGCAGATGCTGAACAAGATGTTGGACGATCTTAATCTCCTCCTGGCAGCACACATGGAAAGGGGAGCTTATCAGCTTATCCAGCCCAACCTACTGCTTGATTCGCTGGTAGCTGAATTCCGTTTGCAGGCAGAGGGGCTTTCCTTAGAGATCACGGCCGAAATTTCGCCTGCTTTGCCGCAAATTTTAGGGGACGCCACCCACTTGCGGCGCGTGTTTGATAATCTGTTGGCGAATGCGCTTAAGTTCACCCCCGCAGGAGGGCGGGTGCAAGTGCGCGCCTTTGCCGAGGGAGAATACGTTGTTTTTCAGGTGAGCGACACAGGGGTGGGTATTCCGGCAGACCAGCTAGAGCGCATTTTTGATCGTTTTTACCAATTGCAAAGCCACAAGAGCATGAATCCTTATGGCGTAGGGCTGGGATTGTCGCTGGTAAAGAAGCTGGTAGAAGCCCATCATGGGTATGTGCGTGTGCAGAGTGAGGAGGGGCACGGTTCTACGTTTGAGGTGGGGTTGCCTATTGCCAAAAGCGCGGGCCAGACCTGATGAGGTGACGAGGTGATAACGCATCATTTTTTGCCCGTTCGGCGCGTCGAACAGGAGACTTCGTGGGCAACAGCGCACTACGAATGAAGCCGTAACACCGATAACACAGGTTTTATTTACAAGATAGACCGTAGACCGCAGACGGGGGTCGGCCGTCAGCGGTCATTTTCAAGGGAGCGCTGAGGTTAATGGGCCGCCAGGTGTAAAGCCGAGGGATGGCATTACGCTCCCTGCGCTCTACGCTTCATGTTTTACCCCTCACACGACTACGTTAATGGTCGAGCCGGCCAGGGTTTTATTTACCTCAATGCGCGAAGGGAAGGCGTCGCGCAGTTCGTCTATATGCGTGATGACCAGGATGCGGGCAAAACCGCCCTGAATGGTGTTGATGGCTTCGACCAGCCGCTGTCGCCCGGTGGGGTCCTGGCTGCCAAAGCCTTCATCTATGACCAGCGTTTGCAGGCTGGCGCCGGCGCGCCTGGCTAATACCTGGGAAAGCGCCAGGCGAATGGCAAAGTTGACGCGAAACTGCTCACCGCCGCTAAAGTTTTCATACGGCCGTTCCCCGGCGCCATCCTGGATGTGAATATCTAGTGTCTCGACCGTTTCGGCGCGGCTTCTCAGCTTGCGCTGCGTGCTAAAGTTTACGCGCATCTCGCCGCCGCTGAGTCTTTCTAAAAGCTCGTTGGCGTGCTCTTCTATTTCCGGCAGCGCCTGTTCGATCAGCAGCGCCTGCACACCGTCGCGCCCGCACGCCTTTTCCAGCAGCTTGAGCCGCTGGATGTGCCGCGCCAATTCGGTTTTTGTCTGCTGGATACTTTCACGCCGCTGGCGCAAACTGGCTAGCACGTCTAGCCGCTGTTGTGCGGCGCCGACTGTGCGCTGTTTGCTGCTTTCTACCTCGCGCAGGCGAAACAGCTCGTCTTCAATGGCTTTCAGGTTGGCGCTGTGTTGGCGCAGTTGATCGAGCTGGGCAACGGCCGTTTCGTGCTGTATGTATAACTCTTCGACCACATTTGTCTGTTCTGCGATGCGTTGGGTCAGCTCGGCGATGGTTTGCTCCAGCGGGGCAACGGCTGCCTGCGCCTGCTGCCATTGCTGGTAGCGTTGCGGCGCTTCTGCCAGGCTTTCTCTGGCAGCACGCGCCTGGGCATGAGCGGTGGCATCATAGCCAACGGCCGTTTGTTCGGCTTCCAGCGCCATTAATTGCTGCCGCGCTTCCTGAGCATAGTTATTGCTTTCTAGCTCGGTTTGCACGATTGCCAGTTCTGGTGCGCCGTACTGCTGCCATTCTTGCACCTGGCGCGTAATTTCTGCCAGGCGCGCCTCAGCCTGGGCAAAGAGTTTTTGCTGCTGTTGGCGCGATTTTTCCAGGCCGGCTTTGGTTTTTACGGCCGTTGCCAGTTCCGCCACTTTTGCCCGTTGGGTGGTCAGTTCGCGTTCGTCTGCCAGCGCTGTTTCCAGCTCTGCCAGGCGTGCGGCTGCGTCAGATTCCCATTCTTGCACGGCGCGCGCGATTTCCGCCAGGCGCGCCTCGGCGCTGGCCAGGCGCTGCTGTTGCGCCTGCTTTTCACGCTCCAGCGTGTCGGCACGTTTCAGGACTTCGGTAAGCTGTGTCACTTCGGCAGTCAGGCTGGCAATTCGCTCTTTGTTGGCGCGAAAACGGCCGCCCATCTCTTCGCCGCTGGTTTGCAAATCGGCCAGCACGGTGGCGCGGTGTGTCTCACTGAGCGATTGGCCACACAGAGGGCAGGCGCCGCCCGTTTCAACCGACAGGCGCTCGATGCGCTCTTTGTGGCGCGCCATTTCTTCGCGCAGGCGCGCCTGTTCCGCTTCCACGCTGTTTTTGTCTGCCAGGGCGACGGCGTAACGCTCTCGCTGTTGAGCCAGGGTGCTGAGCTGGGTGTCAACGGCCGTTAGCTGGCTGTGGGCAGCTTGTTTGTTGGCGGCCACTTTTGCTTCTTCCTGCTGCAACTGAGCGATGCGCTGCGCCTGTTGGTGCAGTTGCGCCGCCTGTTGTGCCAGCAGCTTGCGTTCGCCTTCTAGCTTTTGCAGGGTGGTTTTGGCAGCCTCCCAGGCTGCTTCCTGCACGCTGAGGGCACTTAGCTGGTGTTCCAGGTCATTCAGCCTGGCCTGCGCGGCGGTTTGCTGTGCGGCAACCGTTTGCTGTTCGCTCTGGGCGGTGGCTGCGCGCTGTGCCTGGGCTTGCAGCTCTTGCAGCCGCTGCTCGCGGCGACTGCGCTCCTGGGCGATGGTAAGTTCATACGGCCGTCTGGCCTGCTGCAGGCGGTTATAGGTTTCGGCTTTGCTTTGCCACGCCTGGAGGGCGGCATCGGCCGCTTGCCAGGCGGCAAAGTCTGCCTGAATGGTCGCGGCGGCAGCGAGGATGGCCGCATAGCTATCGCGCTCTTGCTGGCGCTGTGCCAGCGTTTGCTGCAAGCTATCCAGGGTGCGGCGCGCGCGTGCCAGGTTGTCGGCCAGGTTTTGCCGCATTTTTTCTTGCTGCGCCATGACGGCGGCCGTTTGCCGCGCCTGTTGCAACAACTGCTCTTGCGCCATGCGCTGCTGGTGGATGCCGGCCAGCTCCGCCTGTGCCATTTCTAGCGCGTCGCGCCGCTCTTCTTCTTCGGCCAGCTCACTGGCAATCTCTTGCAGTTGCGTTTCCAGCATTAGCTGCCGGTTTTCTACTTCGCGGCGGCGGAGTGCAACGGTCTCTTTGTACTGCTCCCATTGACTGACACCCAGCAGATCGGCAAGAATCTCTTTGCGCCGGTTGGGGGTCTTGGTGGTGAATTCGTCTGCCTTCCCTTGCAGCAAGAAGCTGGCGTTGGTGAAGGTGTCGTAGTTCATGCGCAGCAGGCGCTCGATGGCAGCCTCGGTTTCGCGCACCTTGCTTTCGCTGAGCGGCTTCCACTGCCCTTCACCCGTTGCCAGCTGTAGCTCGACCAGTTGCGATTTGCCTGGCCGCTTGCGGCGAATGATGCGATAGATGTTGCCGCCCAGGTTGAAGGTATATTTCACTTCGCAGGCGCCATCTTCCAGCACGGCCAGGCGGTGTACCAGGTCGTCGTCGCTCTTGCTGCGGCTTTTGCCAAAAAGCGCCCAGGTCATGGCGTCGAGGATGCTGGACTTGCCAGCGCCGTTAGGGCCAGAAATGCAGGCCAGGTGGATGCCGTCGAAGTCGAGAACGGCCGTTTTCCGGTAAGAAAGAAAGTTGGTCATTTCCAGGCGTAAGGGAATCATGCGCGAATTTTAGCGGAAACAAGGATTTTAACAATTTCTTGAAAAGTTCTGAACGGCCGTCAGGTATGCTGGCAACTGTGGTAGCGCTGGAAGCAATCTCCCATTTCTTTTCTAAACGTCCCGTCAATATTTCCCATGCGCACGTTATTTGTCCGTAAAATACCAATCATCCTGATTGATTGGAGGTAATTTCTGTCATGCGAAGAATGTATTGGTCCTTTATGGCATTGCTTTTGCTGTTCAGCCTGGCTGGTGCGGGGTGCAGTGTGTTGCAAACGCCACCAACCCCCAGCGCGCCCATTGAAGCCATTCCCCTGAACCTGGAAAGCACGCCCACGGCCGTTCCCGTTGTCCAGCCCACTACTGCGCCAACCGCACAACCAACAACCGAAACGGCCGTGCTGCCCACGAGCCAACCTGTAGAAGAGCCAACCGCCCAGCCCGCAGAAGAGCCGACCACATCAACCGGCCTGCGCCTTTACCGCATCAGCCAGGCTGAGTCGCGCGTGCGCTTTGAGCTAGATGAGGATTTGCGCGGCGTGCGCATTACCGTGGTAGGCGAGACTGATCAGGTGGCGGGCGAACTGGCGCTAGACCTGGCTGACCTGGCGGCGACGCAGGTGGGCGTCATTCGCATCAATGCACGCATGCTGACGACCGACAACGATTTCCGCAATCGCGCCATCCAAAACCAGATTTTGCAAACAGGCGTCTATGAATTCATCACCTTTACGCCAACGGCCGTTAACGGCCTGCCCGCCAGCGCCAGCGTAGGCCAGACGCTCAACTTTACCATTGTGGGCGACCTGACCATCCGTGACATAACGAATGAGGTGACCTTTGCCGTGACGGCAACGGCCGTTTCCCCCACGCAAATCAGCGGCACAGCCATTGCCACCATCCAGCGCGCTGCCTACAATTTGCGCATTCCCGAAGTGCCCAGCGTGGCCAACGTGGAGGAAGAAGTCCAGCTCATCATCGAATTTGTGGCCAATTCATGAGCGGTTAGTGGTTGGCTGTTAGCCTTAAACCACTAATCGCCAATCGCTAATTGCCAATCGCCATGTCCAAGACCATCCTTGTTGTAGACGATAAAGAAAGCCTGCGCACCATGGTAAAAAGTTATCTAACGCAGGAAGGGTTCCGCGTGGTCACGGCCGCTAACGGCCGTGATGCCCTCTTTGTGGCGCGCGAAGAAAAGCCTGACCTCATTCTGCTCGACCTGATGATGCCGGAAATGGGGGGCTACGAGTTCATGCGCACCCACAGCCGCGAAGCAGATACACCCACCATCATCCTCACGGCTAAGCTGGAAGAGTCGGACAAGGTGCTGGGGCTGGAACTGGGTGCGGACGACTACGTGACCAAGCCATTCAGCATGAGAGAGCTAACCGCGCGCATTCGCGCCGTGCTGCGCCGCGCCGGCAAGACGCCACCAGAGGCAGAGGTGCTGCGTGCCAGAGACGTGGTGCTGGATAGAAACAGCCGTACTGTGCAGGTGGGCAGCCGTTTGCTCACAAACCTGACTCCCTCTGAGTTTGACCTGCTGGCAGCGCTGATGTCTGTACCAGGGCGCGTCTACTCCCGCGCCGACCTGCTGGAACTGCTGCAAGGGGTTAGCTTTGAGGGGTATGAGCGCACCATAGATGTGCATGTGCGCAACCTGCGCACCAAGCTAGAGCCAGACCCCGCCAACCCCACCTACATTGAAACGGTCTATGGCGTTGGTTATCGCTTTGCCGCGGAGAAGCATAGAGATTAGAGACCCTCCTCTCCTCATCTCTGACGGTTCTTGCCCATGCGCTCCCTCAGTTTCAAACTCACGCTGGCATTTTTGTTCGTTGGTCTCAGCGGCGCGCTGCTCATGTCGCTGCTGATCCGCCAGCGCACGCAGACCGAGTTTGATCAGTTTGTGCTGGATAGCTATCAGCAAACCATGCTGGAGCGCGTGTTGATGTACTACGAAGCCAACGGTAGTTGGGAGGGTCTGGCCTACTGGTTTTACCGCACCGGCCCCAACCCGCGCATGATGCGCCCTATGGAACGACCGTTGCCCTTTACTGTCCTGGATGTGGCGCAAACTGTGGTGCTGGCCGGGCCGGAGTATGAGCTGGGTCAGCGCCTGGCTGTTCTCAACAGCAGTGAATGGATACCGATTGAGATAAATGGGCAGCGGGTGGGCTTTTTACGCTTCAGCACTCTGGTAGAACGGTTTATGGCGCGTACAACGCCAGAAGCTGATTTTCTGGCGCGCATTAATACGGCCGTTCTCCTCAGCGCGTTAGGGGCAACGGCCGTTGCCCTGCTGCTGGGCGCGCTGCTGGCGCGCACCCTTACCCGCCCCATTCGCCAGCTTACCGCTGCCACTCAACTCGTTGCCCAGGGGCAGCTTGGCCATCAGGTCGCCATCAGCGCCGATGACGAACTGGGAGAGCTGGCCACTTCGTTTAACCGCATGAGCGCCGACCTGGCGCGCATCAACCAGAGCCGCCGCCAGATGACGGCCGATATTGCCCACGACCTGCGCACCCCGCTCAGCGTCATACTCGGCTACACCGAAGCGCTCAGCGATGGCAAGCTGCCCGGCTCCCCCGAAATATATGTCGTCATGCACAAAGAGGCGCAACACTTGCAGCGCCTGGTGGAAGACCTGCGCACGCTGTCGCTGGCAGATGCTGGTGAGCTGCCTCTCAACCGCCAGCAGACAGACCCGGCAGAGCTGATCAACCGCATTGCCGTGGCGCATCAGGTGCAGGCGCAGGAACGCGGCATTGCCCTGGTTGTACAGGCCGCACCCAACCTGCCGACGGTGATGATAGACCCTGACCGCATGGCGCAGGTATTGGGCAACCTGGTGGCCAACGCCCTGCGCTACACGCCTGCGGGAGGAAGTATTCGCCTGGAAACGGCCGTTGCCGCACAAACCCTGCGCTTTGTGGTGGCTGATACCGGGCGCGGCATAGACCCAGCCGATCTGCCCCACATCTTCCAGCGCTTTTATCGCGGCGAAAAGGCGCGCCAACAGCAAGAAGAAGAATCTGGCCTGGGGCTGGCCATCGCCGAATCATTGGTGCACGCGCATGGCGGAACTATTGCGGTGGATTCCACCCCTGGCAAAGGGGCTACCTTTACCATTTTCCTGCCGCTAAACCATCCAACCAACCAGCTACCCCCCACCCACCCAACCCCAACAGGCAAAACAGGCGCAGCACGGGTATAATTGAGTGTAACTCTGCTTACGAGGTGATTGATGACCCGTTCTTTGCTGCTGTTGTTCCTGGTGCTGTTGCTTTTGTTGGCTGCCTGCCGCGAAGATGCACCGCCAACGGCCGTTTCCCAGGCCACCGCCATTCCCACCAGAGACCCCACCCCCACGCTGCCGCCGACGGCCGTTCCCCAGCCTACCAATACCCCCGTGCCCATGCCCACGCCGCCCCCGGCCACCCAATTTCCCCCGGCCATAATCCGCAACGATGAAGGCGGCCCCGTAGCGATCAGCGGCGTTGTCACCTACACCAACCCCTTTTTCACCCTGGGCGTGGCCCAGCCCATGGTCATTCTCGAAGACCAGGCCGGCTTTGTGGATCGGGATGAGGCGTATCTCTTCCCACTTGCCTCGCAAACCCTGGGGCAAATTACCTCCGATTTTTTCACCTCCCCCTTTAGCTACACCATTGCCCTGCCGCTGGAGCCGCAGGGGAGCTGGCGTGACGTAGACAACGACGACGAAGTTGAACAAGGCGTCCAGGTATTCGCCATTGCCTATTGGAACAACGTCTTTGGTGACCCATTTTTAGAAGAGCGAGACATGGGCGGCGGTGGCTGGTCTACCGCCTATGCCTCGACGCGCGTCACCTTTGAGCGGGGACGCGAACGTGAAATTATAGGCGGCACACTGCTGGTCTACGCGCGCGATGACCGCCACGGCTTCCCCAGCGGCTTTGGCGCGGATGGGCTGCTCTTTACGGCCGATGACCCGATGGTGACGCTGCCGCAAGGGTACACGCTGGTGCATCTGGACAGTGACCCCTTTATCTTTGACCGCTCGCGTTACCCCCGCGTGGACCTTTGGGAGCCAGAAGAAGCGGCGCTGGTAGATTTTTCTGACCTCAGCTACACAGAAGCGTTTAACGCCCTGGTCGATCACCTGAGCCGCGAATATGCCTTTACGGAGTACAAAGGCATAGATTGGGAAGGGCTGCGGCAAGCGTTTTTGCCGCGCATGAAGCGCGCCGAAGAGAACCGCGACGCCCTGGCTTACCGACGGGCATTGCGTGATTTTGCCTGGTCAGTTCCAGACGGGCACGTCAGTGGCCCGTTTGTGCAGGAGGATTTTGTGCAAAATGTGGCCGGTGGGCTGGGGCTGGTGCTGGATGAGCTGAGCGACGGCCGTTTTCTTGTGACTTACCTGGTGGCAAATGGCCCCGCCACGCGTGCAGGCATTCAGTTAGGAGCGGAGATTGAGCGCATTAACGGCCGTTCTGTGCCAGAAGCGTTGGCGCACACCACCCTGTACACCGGCCCCTTCAGCACTGAGCACGTTAAACGGCTCAATCAGCTCATTTTTGTCACCCGCTATCCGGTTGGCACCAGCGTGGCCCTCACCTTTCGCAACCCTGGCGCTGCCGAAGCCGCAACGGCCGTGTTGCGCACCGAGTTCGAGCTAGACAGCTTCTTCACCGCCCTGGACGAGGTTATCCCGACCGGCTTTGAGCTGCCCCTGGCATATGAGCTGCTGCCAGACAGCGGCTTTGCCTACGTGCAAATCTACAGCTTTTCGGACAACGACATGCTGACGATTATGCTGTGGGAGCGGCTGATGCGCGCCCTGAACGAAGAGGGCACGCCGGGGGTGATTATTGACATGCGCCAAAATGGCGGCGGGCGCGGCTTTTTGGCTGCCACGATGGCGGCGCACTTCTTTCAGGAAAGCGTGCCCCTGGGCTATTCCGCTTTCTATGACGACGAACACGGCGAATTTTATTATGACCCGGAGAAGGTGGGTGAATTGCTCCTGGCGCCAGAAGCGCTGCGCTATGATGGCAAAGTGGCCCTGATTGTTGGCCCCAACTGTGCCAGCGCCTGTGAATTTTTTAGCTATGCGCTTACGCTCAATAATCGCGCCACCATCGTCGGCCATTACCCCACCGCCGGCCTGGGCGGCAGCATAGACCGCGTCGCCATGCCGGAAGGAGAGGAGTTTACCTTTACTAAGGGGCGTGCCATGGATGCGGATGGCAACATCCACATTGAGGGATTGGGTGTGATGCCAGACGTGCTGGTTCCGGTGACGGTAGAATCGCTGCTGGGTGGGCGAGATGTGCTGCTGGATACGGCCGTTGCCCAGTTAGGCGGCGTTTTGTCTGGCCAGGTGCGAGAGGTTGGCCCCATTGCCCTGGGCGAAACCGTCAGCGGCAGCCTGATGGCCGGCGAGCGCCTGCGTTACACGCTGGAGGTGAAAACAGGCGACCGGTTGAGCATTTATCTTTCGGGAACGGCCGTTAGCGACCAGGAGCTAGACACCATCCTGTACCTGTATGACCTGGATGGCAACCTGCTTTTGCAAAACGACGACCTGAACCGCAACACCTTCTCTTCCGGCATCGAGCAGCTAGAAATTCCATATGATTTGACCATTATCATCGAAGTTGCCACATATAATGACAGCGAAAGCGGCAGCTACACGCTGCGCATTACCACGCCATGAGGATAGCACGAGAGCGATAGCCAGAGGGTTTTTTACTCTCACACCCGGTAACTACCAGGCTGTTGGTGGGTTTGATAGTTGCTTAGTTGGCTGGAAACCAACAAACAAACCAACCAACTAACCAACCAACTCGCCCAGATAGCCCTGGTAATTACCACACTCGTTCTAGCTAAAGGAGAGCAAATGGAAGCAAAAAACGGCCGGGCAGACCTGCCAGGTGAACCTGGCAACGGCGAAGAAATTCATGCTGAAGAAGTAACCATTCGCAATGGCGGCGCCGGCAGCGTCACTGCACGCGCGGTGACCATTACGCAAGGGGGCGCAGGCAAAATCAAAGGAGACAGCGTGACCATTCGCCAGGGGGGCGCACAAGAAGTATACGCCGACGAATTGACGGTGCGCCAGGGGGGAATTGTGCGCGCGCAAAGTGAACACCTGACTATGAACCAGGGGGGTATTGTGCTGGCAACCGCGCAAACGGCCGTTTTCCAGGCAGCCAGCGCCGGCACCGTGCTCGCCAATGGCAACGTCACCATGACCCAAAGCGAAGCGCAACTGGTTGCCATGCGCGGCAGCGCCACGCTCGACCAGGGCAGCAGCAAGGTGCTGCTGGCCACTGGCGACGTCACGTTAGACCAGAGTGGCGCGGGCGTGCTCATTGCTGGCAACGTCAACGCCAGCAACAGCGGCGTCTTTCTCCTGATTGCCGGTAATGTAAAAGGAGACGTAAAGGCGACCTTTGGCACCACCGAATCCATCATCTTTGGCGCGGTGGCCGGGCTGATGGGCGGACTGGTGCTGTTGTTTGGGCGGCTCTTTGCCCCACGTCTGCGCAGACGCCTGAAGGCAGAAGGATGACCGCTGAAATGCTAACAGGCTACCCCTATGGCAGAAAAACAACTTCCCATTCACAAAACCATTGCCCTGGTTGCCCACGACCACAAAAAAGATGACCTGCTAGAGTGGGCACTGTACAACCGCGACTCCCTGGCAAAACATCACCTCATCGCCACCGGCACAACCGGCTGGCTGCTAGAGCGGGAGCTAGGGCTGCCCATTACCAAGATGCAAAGCGGCCCCCTGGGCGGTGACCAGCAAATTGGCGCCAAAATTGCCGAAGGCGCGGTTGATATGCTTATCTTCTTTTGGGACCCGCTAGACGCGCAGCCGCACGACCCAGACGTAAAAGCGCTGCTACGCCTGGCAGTGGTCTGGAACATTCCCACCGCTTCTAACCGCGCCACGGCCGATTTTCTCATCTCTTCGCCGCTGATGGCGACGGCGTATGCGCGCAAGCTGACCGATTTTGCCGAGTACCAGCAGCGGCTGCACAAGCGGTATGGCACGGAAGAGTTCAGGCGTGGGGCACCCCACCACGAATGAAAATGTGGCGCGGGTTCTATTTACAAGGTGGACCGCTGACCGCAGACAGTGGTCAGCCGTTTGTGGTTGGCGGTCGGCACTCATTTTCAAGGGAGACCTCATGCGTGAGCGCACCACCACGAATGAAAACCGGACGCAGGTTACCAAACCTGCGCCTGCCAACCAGGTTTGACAACCTGGGCTACACTTAAAGGTGGCCGTCGGCGGTCATTTTCAAGGGAGGCAAGTACCAGGTTTGGCAACCTGGGCTACATTTCCAGATGGCGGCCAGCAGGCGGCCGTGGGCGGTCAGCCGTCATTTTCACGGGAGAAGCATGAAGCGTAACTCTTCTCGTGCTTTGCGCCCCCACACGATAGAGCCTTATTTACCCACTATCCCACACCAAAAGGAGTTCCTATGAATCTGCACATTGTTCCCCTGGATCCGGCACAGCAAAAGCCCGTGCCCAAAGAGCTTGGCTTTGGTAACGTCTTTACCAACCGTATGTTTAGTCAGCACTACGCCCCAGATCAGGGATGGCACGATGCCAAAATTGGGCCGTATGAGCCATTTTTGCTTTATCCAGCAACGGCCGTTTTCCATTACGCCCAGGAAATCTTCGAAGGCATGAAAGCATACCGCCGTCCCGACGGGCACATCAACCTCTTTCGCCCCTGGGAAAACATGAAGCGCTTCAACAACTCGGCGCGGCGCATGGCTATGCCCGTCATAGACGAAGAGAGCCACCTGGAAGCGCTGATGCAGCTGGTGGCGCTAGAGCACGAGTGGGTTCCCGACGCCCCTGGCGCGCTTTACATTCGCCCCACCATGATCGCCACTGACCATGCCCTGGGTGTTCAAGCCAGCAAAACCTACCTCCACTTCATTATCCTTGGCCCCGTCGGTTCCTACTTCAAGGAAGGATTCAGCCCCGTGCCTGTCTACATTTCCGACACCTACCGGCGCGCTGTGCGCGGCGGCGTGGGTGAAGCCAAAACAGGAGGCAACTATGCCGCCAGCCTGCTCGTCGGCGAAGAAGCCAAAGCCAAAGGATACTCTCAGGTGCTCTGGCTGGACGCCCTGGAAGGGCGTTACGTCGAAGAAGTGGGCGCAATGAACATTTGCTTTGTTTACGAAGGGTGTAAGCTCGTTACGCCGCCTTTGACGGGTAGCATTCTCCCCGGCGTCACGCGCAAATCGGTGCTGCAGTTGGCCGCCGACCTGGGATATGAAGCGGTAGAAGAGCCGGTAGATGTGCATGAGATGCTGGCTGGCGTTCGTTCTGGTTATGTGACCGAGGTGTTTGGCTGTGGCACAGCGGCTGTGATTGCGCCAGTAGGCAAATTTGGCTTCCGTGACGAAGAGTACATCATCAATGATTACCAGGTTGGCCCCGTGGCGGCGCGGTTGTATCAGGAACTGACGAATATTCAATTCGGCCGTCGGCCAGACCCCTATGGTTGGACGCAACTGATAGCAGTGAAGTAGGGGGGAGTCGGGAAAAGGGGGCAAGGGTCAGAGCAAGTGTCCCTTGCCCCACTCCCCTTGCGCCTGCCCCCTACAAACTGGCAAACGCTGCCACCTGCCAACTTTGATAGCTTCTGAAAGGCCGGGCTGGTAAACTCCAATGCAGACGTCATGCAGGTTGCCAAACCTGCGCCAACCAACCAGGTTGGGCAACCTGGACTAAACTGAAAGACGGCCGTTGGCGGTCCGTCGTCGGCGGTCATTTTCACGGGAGACAATATGCGCGAAGTAGCAATTTTAGGCGTGGGGCAAATTCCTGTGCGTGAGCATTGGGAGTTGTCTATTCGCCAGCTTGCCGTCGAGGCGGCACGGAACGCATTGGCAGATGCCGGTGTGTCCCGCATTGACGCGCTCTACGTAAGCAACATGACCAGCGGCGAGCTGAATCAGCAGCGCCACCTGGGAGTGCTGGTCGCTGATTATTTGCCGCAGCATGGCGTAGAAGCGGTGAAGCTGGAGGCGGCCTGCGGTTCTGCCGGTTCGGCGATGCGCCAGGGTATCATTGCCATTGCCAGCGGCGAAATGGAGGCGGTGCTGGTAGTGGGCGTGGAGAAGATGACGGAAACGCAGGGGAAAACGACAACGGCCGCGCTGGTGACGGCCGCTGATGCTGATTATGAGATTCCGCACGGTGTGACCTTTGTCAGTCTGAACGCACTGGTGATGCGGCGCTACATGCACCAATACGGGTACACGCACGGGGATTTTGCTCCATTTGCCATTAACGCCCATGCCAATGGCGCTAAAAACCCGAATGCGATGTTTCGTGAGCCAATTACGCAACGCGCTTTTGAGCAGGGACGCATGGTAGCCGACCCCATCACGCTGTATGACGCCTCGCCCATTGGTGATGGCGCAGCAGCGCTGTTGCTGGTTCCGGCGGAGAAAGCGCCACAGGCTGTGCGCGTGATTGGTTCCGCTTCGGCGACGGATACGCTGTCGGTGCATGACCGCGAAAATCCGGTCTGGCTGACGGCGGCTGAGCAGTCGGCGCGGCGCGCTTATGCGCAGGCTGGGGTGGGCCCGGAAGAGATTGACTTGTTTGAATTGCACGATGCCTTCAGTATTATGGCGGCGCTTTCTCTGGAGGCGTGTGGCTTTGCCGCGCCGGGGCAGGGGGTGCGGCTGGCGCAAGCGGGAGAAATTTTGCCCAACGGCCGTATTCCGATTGCGACCATGGGTGGCTTAAAGGCGCGCGGGCATCCGGTGGGCGCAACCGGGTTATACCAACTGGCCGAGGCCACCCTGCAACTGCGCGGTGACGCCGGCGCGGCGCAAATCGAGGGCGCGCGCATCGCCATGACGCAGAACATCGGCGGCAGTGGCGCAACCATTGCGACGCACATTTTGCAACGGCCGTAGCATATTTTGGCGTGGTTCATCTTTTCTGGAAACGGGGCTTCATAAATTTCTGAGCACAGAGCGCCGACAGCAGAGCGCCTATCACTGGCAAAATCGCGACCAGTTGTCTGCAGCGGCAATCAAATTGTAAAGATCGCTTGAACCATACCTATATTTTCATATGTTCCAAACCATCTATGCCTGGCTGCTCTTCACCTGGGGTGGCCTGCACCGCTATTTTGGCAACATGAACAACATCCGCCACGAACATGAGCGCGCAGTGCATTACTTCAGCCGCGCCTACCAGGTAGACCCTTCCTTCTACCAGGCGCGGCTGGCGCGCGCCGTCATTTTGTGGCGCGAGCTACGGCGCTACCCAGAGGCGTTGGCAGACCTGAACGCGTTGCTGGCGGAGCAACCTGCCTATGCCCCGGCGCTGCTGAATCGCGCTATGGTGTACCAGGAAAACGGCCGTTATCCCGAAGCGCGCGCCGACCTGCAAGCTTACTTACAGCTGCCGGACGCCGAATACGCAGCAGAAGCAGAGCGCATCCTTCTACTCCTGCGCGATATTGACCAGTAGCCAAAACGGTTTCACCTTAATTCTCTGGCCCCATTTGCGCAAAAAGCTGCTCCAGCTCCCCATAGTTACGGATGGGGGCAACCACCTGCAAAAACGCGCGCAGCGACGGGCTGTTGGCGCGAATGTGGCGCAGCATAGGGCCAATCGGATCTTCTCCGGTTGCCCCCGGCTCGGCTGCGTATGCGCCATAGAAAGCAAAGTAAGCCTGGTTCAGCTTGCGCAGGGTGTACCCGTTGGCAACGAAAACCAGCCGGCGCGCCTCCATGTACGTTTCGGCGCCGACAATGTCACCGGCGGCCAGCAGCGCATCCACCTGTACCCGCGTTTGCGCCATCTCTGCGCGAAAGTCAAAAGCGGGCGGCTCTGCGCTGCTGGTAGGGGGCGGCATATTGGCTACTGGCGGCTGGTAAAGCTCCGGGTAAAAGCGCTGCAGCACCATGTCGCGGATTTCTGTATCTACCAGTGAGGCAACTGTTTCGTTGATAATGCGCATCTGCGCATCCTGGGCATAGCGCAGCCCCAACGGCTGCAAGGTGAGCCAATGGTGCGCCCATTCGTGTGCCACCACTTCAATGAACCAGGGAAGGTTGCTGGTTTCCATAATCATGGCAGGATAGGTTCCCATGCCGCCAATGGGCACAACCAGGGCAGAAAGGTCTAGCTGCTGCAAAACGGCCGTTTCCAGCGCATCCTTCTCCACCACAGAAAGGCCATGTACCAGCGAAATCTGGTAGCGGCTTTCAATTTTGGCGCGCGGCGAAACCACCAGCAGCGAAGGCAGCGGCGTCATTTGCGCCAGCACGGGCGGCCAGGCCTGCCCCAACACCTGAAAGCCACTCTCGCGCAGCGCCCAGGCTACCTGCTCCTGCACAATTGCCTCTGCCAGCGATTGACGTATTGCTGCCTGCGCGCGCGTTTCTGCCAGGCGCGCTTCTAGCGCCTGTGCCTGTGCGTCCCGCGCCGATGGGGGCGTGCGGCTAAAGAGCTGCGTCATCTCTTGCTCAATCTGTTGCGCCTGGGCAATCAGGTTTATATAGTCCAGCACCACTTTTTTTTGCTGCACCGGATTGAGGTAGGCGTGGTGGTTTGCCAGCGCGGCGCGCGCTTTGCTGGCAATGGCCTGCGCCTCCCACACGACGAAGTCAAACTGGCGCAACTGCACCAGCGTTTTTAGCTGGTAACGCGGATCGCCAAAGGCCGGCCACTCTGGGGCAAAGAGCAGCACGATGAGCAGCGCCAGAGCGCTGAGTTGCAGGGCAGGCCAGAGACGATATTTCCACATATTTTAGAAGATGATAGTCAAGCAGGTGAGGGGGTTCAATGCAACGGCCGTTCCCCTCATACCCCCCTAAGCCACATCGTGTTATACTGACGGCCAGATAGGATACCCATATGCGTTTTTTAGTTACAGGGGGCGCTGGCTTTTTGGGTTCAGCGCTAGCAAACCATCTGGCACAGGCCGGGCACGATGTGCTGGTGTTAGATGATCTGAGCAACGGAGATGCGGCGCGGCTGCATCCGGCCGTAGAGTTTACCCAGGGGGACGTGGACGATGTCCCACTGCTTTGGTCTTTGCTGCACGGCGTAGATTGCGTCTATCACCTGGCGGCGCGTGTTTCTGTGGCGCAGTCTGTTTTGTACCCGCGTGATTACAGCCGCGTCAACGTCGGCGGAACCGTCAGCCTGATGGAGGCGATGCGCGATACCGGCGTGCGGCGCGTTGTCTTTGCCTCTTCTGGGGCCGTTTACGGCTTTCAGCCAGAGCAACCGGTCAGCGAAGGCGACTTGCCCAACCCAGATTCTCCCTATGCGGTGAGCAAATGGGCGGCGGAGCAGTATATCAACACCATTGGCGAACTGTGGGGCATTGAAACGCTCTCTTTGCGCATTTTCAATGCCTACGGACCGCATCAAAGTTTGCCCCTTTCCCATGCGCCAGTTGTGCCTCGTTTTCTGTACCAGGCTGTCAGCGGTGGCTCACTGGTCATCTTTAGCGGCGGACGCCAAACCCGCGATTTTGTCTATGTTTCCGACGTTGTGGCAGCCCTGGTCGCCGCCGCGACGGCTAAAGAGGTGAACCGCCAGGTGATCAACATTGGCAGCAACGAGGAGGTAAGCATTAATGAACTGGCTGAGACGGTGCGTAAAGTGAGCGGCCGTTCGCTCAACCTCATCCACAACACCGGAAAAGCGGGGGGCGTGCCGCGCCTGGTCGCAGACATCAGCCGCGCGCGGCTGTTGCTGGGGTATGTGCCCATGGTGACGTTGGAAGAGGGGTTGCGCCGCACCCTTGCTGAGGATCCGCGTTTTCACGTGAAGCGTGGGGCGCGAAGTGTTGATGGATAATGGGCAAACGCCTGACCCGCTAAGTAAAAAAGGTAACTACACAGGCCCAGGATAAGTTCACGGAGCTTCACAGAGAAGGCACGGAGTTTCATCAAGAAAACCAGAGACTCTTTCTCTGTGGCTCTCCGTGATCCGGCCTTACGGGATATAGATACAAAAGAAAAGCCGGAACCTGTTCAGTTCCGGCTTGTTGCCCTGGAGAGGACTCGAACCTCCACGCCCTAAGGGCACAGGCCCTCAACCTGCCGCGTATGCCAATTCCGCCACCAGGGCCAGTATTTTGGTATTATAGCTGCAGCGGAGCGGCCTGACAACGTTTCGGCAAACCTGCCAGCCTGACAGGAGACCTCATACGACAGACCGCAGACGGCCAGCAATATCCTGTAAGAGGGTCGGCGGTCATTTTCAAGGGAACATGGTCGGCCGTCGGCGGTCGGCGGTCATTCTCACGAGAGCACAAATTCATGATGCCTGATCAATCGCCAATTACCAATCGCTCATCGCTGCCCGCACGCCTGGTCGTAATGATTTCTGGTTCGGGGACGAATTTGCAAGCACTGATAGATGCAGTGAGCAACGGCCGTTTACCGGCGCACATCGTTGGTGTCATCAGCAACCGCAAAGAGGCCTATGGGCTAGTGCGGGCAGAGCGGGCGGGCATTCCCACGCGCTACTTCCCCCTCAAGCGCTACACAGCCGCTGGCAAAAGCCGCGAAGCGTATGACGCGGATTTGGCAGAAATTGTGGCCGCCTTTCAGCCCGATTTGATTGTGCTGGCAGGCTGGATGCACGTGCTCAGCCCTGCTTTTTTGGCGCAATTTCCGCGCCGCGTGATCAACCTGCATCCGGCATTGCCGGGGCAGTTTGCCGGCACGCACGCCATCGAGCGCGCCTTTGTCGCCTTTCAGCAAGGGCACATTACGCACAGCGGCTGCATGGTGCACCTGGCCATCCCAGAGGTAGACGCGGGCGAAGTCATCGCGCTGCGCCAAGTGCCTTTGTATCCTGACGACACGCTGGAGACGTTTGCGGCGCGCATGCACGCCGCCGAGCATGAATTGATTGTGGAAGCGGTGGGGTTGGCGCTGCAAGCAGTGCGGCGTGGCTAATTAGCGAGTAGGCCGCGCTACTGCATTTCCAGCACACGGTGGGCTTTGTTCCACAGCTCTTCCAGGTTGTAGTAACGCCGTTTTTCCGGGGAAAACACATGCACAATCAAGTCGCCAAAGTCGGCCAACATCCAGCCGCTTTCGGCGTCCCCCTCCACGCCCAGGGGCAGCGTTTGCGCCTGTTTTCTTGCTTCTTCCGTAATGCTGCCAATCAAAGCGTCAAGCTGGCGAATGTTGTCCCCGTTGCAGAGGAGGAAATAATCGGCAAAAACGGCTTGCTCACGAATATCTAGCAGGGTGATGTTACTGCCCTTCTTTTCCAGAATGGCATCAACCAAAATATGCGCCAGGTTCAGACTATCCAAAGACACCTCCAAGTGTGAATTGTAAAATAAAGAGATGCAACAAAGTTGTTTTCTTTGCAGGTTTGCGCAAATGGTACACTGACTTTCATGGTTAAACCGGCGATTGTATCATGCGCTTTTTGCCAGTGGCAACTTCAGCGATTCTCAATTTGAAACGGTGTGGGCGGGTGGGACGGTACGGAAAAGTTCGTAGTGACCGCTTCAGCGGGCAGCCCCGACTAAAGCTGGCGCCACGAACGGATCGCAGACTGCCGACGGCCGACCTTTCCCCTCGGCTAAAAGTCGCGCCGGTCTGCCGTCAACGGTCTGCGGTCAAATCAATGCGCCAGATTGAGAATCGCTGGATTTTATCAATTTAACCGCTGATGGCTGACCGCAAACTCTGATCGGGCGGTTAGCGGTCGGCCGTTTGATAACCGCAATTTGCCCCAGAATCTCACTATACTTTACAATTTGCCCAACGCAGGCGCAGTGGCGCGGAGGCAAAGTGATGGATAGTCTACGGTGGCAGATAGCGCATGATGAACCGCGCACCTGGACGGTGAGCGAACTGACAGCTTACATTCGCGATTTGTTTGAGATTGATTTTCGCCTGCAAGATGTAGAGCTGGAGGGCGAGGTCTCTAATTTTACGCAGGCGCGCTCTGGTCACCTCTACTTTACGTTGAAGGATGCGAACGCGCAGTTGAAGTGCGTGATGTGGCGTAGCGCCGCAGAACGGTTGCGCTATTTGCCGCAAGATGGGGATGCGGTGCAGGTACACGGCCGTATTTCTGTTTACGAAGCTGGCGGCGTCTACCAGCTCTATGCCGATCGGCTGCAACTGGCTGGCCGCGGTGACCTGGCGCTGGCATTTGAACGCCTGAAGCAAAAGCTGGCCGACGAAGGGTTGTTTGCCCCCGAACGCAAACGGCCGATTCCCCCTTTCCCGCGCAAAATTGGCATCGTCACCTCCGCCGATGCCGCTGCCCTGCGCGACATCCTCAACGTGCTGGCGCGTCGCTGGCCGTTGGCGCAGGTGCTCATTGCCCCGACCCTGGTGCAGGGGACAGAAGCCCCGTCCCAGATTGCGCGCGCCTTACAATGGCTGGACGGCCGTAGCGACGTAGACACCATCCTCATTGCTCGTGGTGGCGGTTCGCTGGAAGATTTGTGGGCGTTCAACGACGAGCGCGTGGCGCGCGCCATCTTTGCCGCGCAGCACCCCATCATTTGCGGTGTGGGGCACGAGGTAGACTTTACCATTGCCGATTTTGTCGCCGACTTGCGCGCGCCCACGCCGTCGGCGGCAGCGGAACTGGCCGTGCCAGACAAAGCAGAAGTAGCGGCGCAGGTGGCGGCGCTGCAAACGCGGCTGCGCGCCAGCATGGTTGACCGGCTGACCATCAGCCGTCGCCAGGTGCAGGCGCAGACGCGCCAGCTTTTCTTGCTCAGCCCGCGCCGTCGCCTGGATAGCCACCGCCAGCGGCTGGATATGCTGACCGACAGGCTGGCACAGGCCATGCAGCGGCGCCTGGTCCAGGCGCAGGCGCGTCTGGCGGTGGCGCAGGCGCAGCTTCAGGCCGTCGGCCCGCTGGCGACGCTGGCGCGCGGGTATGCGATTGTCCGCGCCGCCGATGGCCGTATCGTGCGCAGCGCCCATCAGGTGCAGCCTGATGAGGCGATTGAGGTGCAGGTGATAGACGGCCGTTTCTCAGCCCAGGTTACCCAGACGTGAAGCGCACACCACGGTGTGCAATTCCAAATCCAGGAGCGACACATGACCACACCCATTGCCGAACTAACGTTTGAGGCTGCGCTTAAAGAGCTAGAAAGCGTTGTGGCGCAGCTAGAGGCTGGCAGCCTGACACTTGAAGAGTCATTGGCGCTGTTCGAGCGCGGGCAAAAACTGGTCGAGCGCTGCAACACCCAGCTAGAAGCAGCCACCCTACGCGTGGAACAATTGACAGAAGATGGGGAGATTGTGCTGCGCCCTGTGTAAGCGTTGTCTGTGTGTTACACGGCCGTTCTGTTCATAGCCCCATGCCAATGATATACTTGCACCCAATATGCCTGTCATGAGCGATTAGAGACTACTAATTGCTAATTGCTAACTGCAAAAAGAGGTTCTTTTGTTCAAAAGCATTCGTGAATCCCTCAAACGCACCCGCCAGAGCGTTTTTGGCCAGATCGTCAGCGTGCTGGGCATGGGTGAAATCACCGACGAAACCTGGGACGACCTGGAGGCGCTGCTGATCCAGGCCGACATTGGCGTACCGACCACAATGGAGTTGATAGAAGCGATGCGTCGGCGCGTCGCTGCCGAGGGTCTTTATCGCGCTGATCAACTGATCGGCGCGTTGAAAGCAGAACTGCGCACCATTCTCGCGGATGCGCCTCCCTTTGCCCTGGAGGAGCCGCGCCTGCTGACGGTTGTGATGATTGTAGGCGTGAACGGCTCCGGCAAAACCACCAGCATTGGCAAGCTGGCGCATTATTACCAGCAAAAAGGCAAAAAGGTGATGTTGGCCGCTGCTGATACCTTTCGCGCCGCCGCCATTGAACAACTGCAAATCTGGGGCGAGCGCGCTGGCGTGCCCGTGATTGCCGGGCAGCCGAACGGCGACCCGGGTGCAGTGGCCTATGATGGCATTCGCGCCAGCCGCGCGCGCGGCTATAACCTGCTGCTGATTGACACCGCTGGCCGCCTGCACACCAAATTCAACCTGATGAAGGAGCTGGAAAAGGTGTATGGCGTTTGCCGCAAAAGTGTGCATCAGGCACCGCATGAGGTGTTGCTAGTGTTGGATGCGCCCACGGGTCAAAACGCGCTGGCGCAGGCGCGCAAATTCAAGGAGTCGGTACACGTAACCGGCGTGATTTTGACCAAGCTGGACAGCACAGCCAAAGGAGGGATGGTCTTTGCCATCTACCGGGAGTTGGGTGTGCCGGTGCGCTTTATCGGCACAGGAGAAAAGATTCAGGATTTTGCCCCCTTTGACGCTGATCAATTTGTGGAAGGGTTGTTTGGTGAAGGGTAACGGCCGTAATCCGTAAACCGATTATTCCCCCTTCATCCTTCACCCTTACACAGGAGACTTCATGAGTGGGATACACCACCACACATGAAAGCGTAACGCAGGTTACCAAACCTGCGCATACCAACCAGTTTTAGCAACTTGGGTTACACTTACAGGTGGCCGTCGGCGGTCATTTTCAAGGGAGACACACGTGGAAGAACTAATTGCCCAACTAGACGAACTGAGTGAAATTGTTGATCATCTACGGGGGCGCCTTTGACGTAGCGGTAAAACTGGAGCAGATTACGGCGTTGGAAAAAGAAAGCGCTGCGCCCGAGTTCTGGCAAGACGCGCCCCGGGCGCAAAAGGTAATGCGCGAGCTGAACCATCTGCGCGATCAGGTAGCCGTCTGGCAAAAGCTCAGCAATCACCTGGCGGAAACGCGCGAGCTGGCTGAGTTAGGGGACGAAGAGCTGCATGAGGAACTGACACGAGAAGTGAGTGCGCTACAAAAGGAAGTCAAAGAGCTGGAATTCCGCACGCTGTTTGCCGGCGAATATGATAAGGAAGATGCCTTCCTGGCCATTCACGCCGGCGCAGGCGGCACAGAGGCGCAAGATTGGGCGGAGATGTTGCAGCGCATGTTCATTCGCTGGGCGGAGCAGCATAACTTTTCTGTGGAGATTGTGGATTACAGCGCAGGGGACGAGGCGGGGATCAAAAGTTGCCTGATGGCGATTCGGGGTGACTATGCTTACGGCCGTCTCAAATCTGAGCGCGGCGTGCACCGCCTGGTGCGCATTTCGCCATACGACGCCTCTAGCCGCCGTCACACCTCTTTTGCAAAGGTAGAAGTGTGGCCGGACGTGGCCGGTGAAATTGAAATCGAGATAGATGAAAAAGATTTGCGCATAGACCGCTTCCGTGCCAGCGGCGCTGGCGGGCAGCATGTACAGAAAAACGAAACGGCCGTGCGTATCACCCACCTGCCCACCGGCATTATCGTCTCTTGCCAAAACCAGCGCTCATTAACGCAAAACATGCAGGTGGCCATGAACATCCTGAAAACCCAGCTATTCGAGCGCGAGCGGCGCAAGCAAGAGCAAGAAGTGGCCGCCCTGAAAGGGGAAGACGTAGATGCCGCCTGGGGTAGCCAGATTCGTTCTTACGTGCTGCACCCGTACAAATTGGTCAAAGATCACCGCACCCTGCATGAGGTTGGCAATGCGCAGGCCGTGCTAGACGGCCGTTTAGATGACTTTATGGAAGCCTATTTGCGTTACCGCGTTGGGCAGCCCGCCTGATGCTTAACCATCCTTCATCCCACGCCCCAAAAAGGAGACCTCCCATGAGCGATAAAGAAACCGGCAAGGTTCCGCCCAAGCCGCCAGCCTCCCAGCCCTCTGGTACGATTAAAGACACTGCCAGCGCCCTCAAGGCATCGCAGCTGGCGGCGCGCGCGCGCCAAAAGCAGCAAGAGCGGCAAAAAGCGCCTATGCCCCAGCCGCCCGCGCGTCGCCCGGTGACACCTGCGCCTGCCCCTGCCACCCCTGCGACGCCCCCCGCAGCAGGCAAGGTGACCGCCGGCGCAGCGGCGGCTGCCCCCGATCTAACGCCGCGCGTGCGCCAGATTCAGCAGCAGTTTACCACTCTGGAGGGGCAGGCGCAGCTAAGCGACCTCTACACCGCCATTGGCAATATAGATAAGCAGCTTCTGGACTTCCCCAACACGCTGGAAGCGCTGCGCCAGGGTGGGTACGCTCACTCTGGCGCTCTGGAAGGGCAGCTAGAGCAGTTAGACAGCCGTTGGGATGAGGCGCGCCCGCGTATAGAAGCGACTTTGCGTGACCACGTGCAGCGCATTGACCGCGAAATGGCGCAGGTGCAGCCGCAAATCATCGGGATGCAGGCTACCGAAAGCGCCATTCGCCTGGGAGAAACGCTGCTAAACGGGCTGTCGCGGCGTATCGAGGCGGCCAACACGGCCGTGCGCGGCCTTTATAGCCCCATTTCTACCGAACTGGACAAAATTGGCTGGCAATTGCAACGCCTGAGTAAAATGATGGCGCTGATTGCCGCATCGCCGCACATTCACCTGCAAAAGGGAGAAGGGCCACTGGCAGCCGTGGAAGCGGTGTGGCAGCGGGATGGCGAGAAGGGGCCAAAAGGGGTGCTGGTGCTGACGGATCAACGCCTGCTGTTTGAAGAGCGGGATGAGGTGGTGACGAAGCGGCGCTTCGGCATCTTCAAGGCGGAGTCGCAGAAGATTCAGGAGCTGCACCTGGAGACGGCCGTTGGTGAAGTTCACTTCACCGAGGCGAAAAAAGAGGGGGGCTTTTTGGGCATGGGCAAAGATGACATCCTGGAAATGACCTTTGCTGCCACCGCCCCCGTTTCCCGCGCCCGCTTCCACTTACAGGGGCAAAAATCAGCCGATTGGGCGGGCCTGATCAAGAAAATCCAAAATGGCGAGGTAGACGCCGACCGTGCCGGGCGCTACGTGGCCGAAGCGCAGGCGCTGGCAGAAACGGCCGCCTCTTTCCCCACCAACTGCCCCAACTGTTTTGCCGCCATTGAGCCGCCTGGCCGGGGCATTCTCAGCTTTGCCTGCGAATTTTGCGGCACAATCATCACGCCGCAGAAAGCGACCGGTTGAGAATATGTTTGACCTGGACATTCCAACCCTGCTGGCGCGCGCGTTGGTGCTGGTAGTGGCATTTACGGTACACGAACTGGCGCACGCCCTGACCGCAGACTGGCTGGGCGACCCCACGCCGCGCCGTATGGGGCGTATTACCCTTAATCCCATTGCCCACCTGGACCCCATCGGCACGCTGATGCTGATGGTGGCCGGCTTTGGCTGGGCCAAGCCGGTGCTGGTGAATCCGTACAACATGCGCGGGCGACATCCGCGCACGGCGATGGCGATTGTGGCCATTGCGGGCCCGCTTTCTAATTTTGTGATGGCGCTACTGGCTATTTTGCCCATGCGCCTGGGCTGGGTGAGTATTGGCGGCTTCCTGGGCGCCAGTGGCGATGGGCTGCTGCCTTCGTTCCCCTTTTTGCTGGCGCAGTTTGTGATCATCAATTTTGTGCTAATGTTCTTTAACCTCATTCCCATCCCGCCGCTGGATGGGCATAAGGTGTTAATGGGTATTCTGCCGCCAGAGATCGCTTATCGCCTGGAGCCGCTGGAGCAGTATGGCTTTTTGATTTTGCTGGTGGTGGTGTTCTTGCTGCCGCAGGTGTTGCGCGTGCTGGTGATGGAGCCGACCTGGACGCTGATTTTGTTTTTGATCGGGCTGGGTTAGCAACGTCAAGGGTGCAGAAGAAGCGCCAGGTGGGAAGTGTGCAGAAGCGCGTTCATGTCTGACGCCCGCCTCTGGAAAATTAGAAAGACATATGGGCAAACTTTTACGCGCAGTGGCGTATCGGTTGAGGCAATTTTGGCGGCTGCTGACGATTCGCACGCTGCCTGCGGAGATGTGGGCGGAGGTAACGGCCGTATTGACGCTCCCACAGCAACAGTTGTTCCGACGCTTGAATGGCGCCGATCAGTGGCACAGTGTGCAGGTGCTGCGCATGTTGCGCGATGCCGGGCATACGCACCCCGATTTGCAGGTGGCGGCGCTGCTGCACGACGTGGGTAAAACGCGTCTGAAAGTGACGCTGTGGCATCGCACGCTGATTGTGCTGGCACAGGCGTTTGTGCCGGGCCGGCTGGCGGCCTGGGGTGAAGGAGACCCGCAGGGGTGGCAACGGCCGTTTGTTGTCAAAGCGCAGCACCCGGCCTGGAGCGCCGAGATGGCTGCTGCCGTCGGCTGCACGCCGCTGGCGCTGGCGCTCATTCGCCGCCACCAGGATAAGCTGCCACAAACGGCCGTGAGCGTCGAGGACGAACTGCTGCGCCTGCTGCAATGGGCCGACGACCAAAACTAAGCAAACCATCATGCCCTCTTCCCCTACCAGCGCACATCCCCTGCGCATCTTAATGATTGCCCCCACCTCCTTTTTCAGCGACTATGGCGGGCACATCCGCATTCTCGAAGAAACGCGGCATCTGCAAGCTATCGGCCATCAGGTAGTGATTGCTACCTATTATAAAGGGGACAATCTCCCTGGCCTGGATATTCGCCGCACGCCTCCTTTGCCCTGGCATACCGACTATGAAGTTGGCTCCTCGCGTCACAAACTTGCCTTTGACGTTTACTTGACCTACCAATCCTTGCGCGAGGCGCTGCGCCTGCGCCCCCACCTGATTCATGGACACATGCACGAAGGAGCGTTGATTGGCGCACTGGTGGCGCGTCTGCTGCGCCGGCCACTGCTGTTTGACTTTCAGGGCAGCCTGACGGCGGAAATGGTAGACCACAACTTTTTGAACCCAAACGGCCGTGTTTACCCCTGGATGTATCGCCTGGAGCGCCTTATTTGCCAGTTGCCACAGGCCATTCTCACCAGCTCTTCCCAGTCGGCGCTGCTGCTGCAAGAGCAGTTTCGCGTGCCCCAGGTGCGCATTCATCCCCTGCCAGACTGTGCTGACACCACGCGCTTCGATCCGCAAAAATTCTCCCCAGAGATGAAGCTCGCCCTGCGCCAGCGATTGGGCATTCCTGCTGACCGGCTGATTGTGGCTTATTTAGGGCTGTTGACGGATTACCAGGGTATCCCACACCTGCTAGAAGCGGCCCAAGCCCTGCTGGCGGCGGGCGAGAATGCCCATTTTTTGATCATGGGCTATCCTAACGTGGAGCGCTATCGCCAGATGGCGGCGCATCGGGGCCTATCCTCGCACGTGACGTTTACCGGCAAGGTGGAGTACCGTGATGCGCCCACCTATCTGTCGTTGGGGGATATTGCCGTCGCGCCCAAAATGTCTGCGACGGAGGGCAGCGGTAAGGTGCTGAACTATATGGCGCTGGCGCAGCCGGTGGTGGCGTATGAAACGGCCGTTCACCGCGAATATCTGGCGGAGTGGGGCGTGTATGCGGCCGTAGGCAGCGTGGCTGAGCTGACGCACGGGATCGCCAGCCTGCTGCACGACGCGCCACGCCGCGCGGCCATGGGGCAGGCGCTGCGCCAGCGTGCCATTGAGCACTTTAGCTGGCAGCAGGCTGTAGCCAGGATAAATGAGTTGTACAATCAGTTGACACAACCTCGCTGACCGATATAATTGCTATTCGCATTATGCAGATTGCGATATAGAGTTACCGAGGCAAGCACACAAAATTCCTGGGGTGCAACGTCGAAAAAGTTGCACCCTATGTTTGTGTGTTTGCCGTTGTTTACTTACAGGGATTGCTGCCCCCTGATTGACCCCATTTGCAAGCAGGTGAAACCGAATGCCAATGAATGACCCGATTAAAGTAAAAACGTATGCCCGCACCACGCAACCGCTGGCGCTGCCGACCTTGATTGATGTGCAGTTGTCCTCGTTCGAGACGTTCACCAAAGAGGGCCTGACCGAGCTTTTTGATGAAATTTCTCCGATTGAGAGCTTCAGCGGTGACCTGAAATTGTACTTCCCCTGCAATCGCCCAGAAACGGAAGGGTTTAACTTAACCTACTGGTTTGGCCAGCCGAAGTACAGCGTGGAAGAGTGCGTCGAGCGCGATATGAGCTATGCGGCGCCGCTTTATGTGAAAGCGATGTTGTATAGCGCCGATCAGGACCAACCGTTGGTGCAAGATATTTTTATGGGCGATTTCCCCCTGATGACGCCCGCAGGCACGTTTATCATCAACGGCACGGAGCGCGTGGTGGTGAGCCAGCTGATTCGCTCCCCCGGCGCATACTTTGAGATCGAAGAAGAGCGTACCACAGGACGGCCGTTGGCTATGGGCAAGCTCATTCCTGACCGTGGCGCCTGGATGGAGTTCGAGACGCGCAAGACGGATTACCTGACGGTGAAGTTCAACCGCAAGCGCACCGTACCCATTACCCTCTTTTTGCGCGCGATGGCTGCCGTAGATGACGGGCTGGGCAAACCCCTGCTGAAGGATGGTAGCGATGAAGAGATTCTGGCACTGTTTGCCGATGTGGATAACAATCCAGAGCACTCCTTCATTGCTGGCAGCATTGAACAAGAGCCGGCGTGGGACACGCAACGGCCGTTGCCCGAACAGGCGCTGATCGAATTCTACAAGCGCATGCGCCCCGGCGATCCGCCTACGCTGGACAACGCCACCGAATACCTGAAAGAGCAGCTTTTCGATCAACGGCGCTATGACCTGGCGCGCGTGGGGCGCTACAAGCTGAACAAACGCCTGAACCTGCACAACATTGTGCCACTCAGCCACCGCACCATTACGCAGCACGACATCGTGCAGCTCGTGCGGCACATGATTCTGATCAACAATGGCCTGGAAGGCGCCGACGACATTGATCACCTGGGCAACCGCCGTGTGAAAACGGTGGGCGAACTGCTGCAGGCTAAGCTGCGCGTAGGGCTGCGCCGCATGGAGCGCGTCGTGCGCGAGCGTATGTCCATCCGCGACAGCGACAACCTGACCCCCATTACCTTGATCAACATCCGCCCGGTTGTGGCCTCCATCCGCGAATTTTTTGGCAGCTCGCAGCTCAGCCAGTTCATGGAGCAAGCCAACCCGCTGTCTGAGCTGACGCACAAACGCACACTCTCTGCCCTGGGGCCGGGTGGGTTGCGGCGTGAGCGCGCCGGCTTTGAGGTGCGTGACGTGCATCACAGTCATTACGGCCGTATTTGCCCTATTGAAACCCCTGAAGGCCCCAACATTGGTCTGATTGGGCGTCTGGCTTCATACGGCCGTGTAAACAAATACGGCTTCATCGAAACCCCCTATCGCCGCGTGCGCCACACCATTCCCGCCGACAGCGACGAACTGATCAACCACGATGCCTTCAACAACATCGTCCACCCCGAAACCGGGGAAATTATCGTGGCTGCCCGCGAAACCATCACCCCAGAACTGGCCACCGCCATTCGTGCCGCAGGTATCGAAACGGTGGAAGTCGTCCCCTACGTCACCGACGAAATTGTCGAAATGACTGCCGACGAAGAAGATCGCTTTACCATTGCCCAGGCCAACTCTCTGCTGGACGAACGCGGGCAATTTGTCGAGCAGCGCGTATCCGCGCGACGCAATCAGCAGTTCCGCTTCTCCTCTGTGCAGCGCGTAGACTTCATAGACGTGGCGCCGCGCCAGATCGTCGGCGTTTCCGCCGCGCTTATTCCCTTCCTGGAGCACGACGACGCCAACCGCGCCCTCATGGGATCCAACATGCAGCGCCAGGCAGTGCCCCTACTGCAGCCTGACGTGCCCATGGTCAGTACCGGCATGGAGTTGCAAGCTGCCTACAACTCCGGCCAGGTGGTGATGGCCAAAGAAGATGGCGAAGTTGTCAGCGTCACGGGCGACCAGATTGTCGTTTTGGAAAAAGAAGGACCACGCACCTACAATCTGCGCAAATACAACCGCTCCAACCAGAGCACCTGCATTGACCAGCGCCCCGTTGTCATCAAAGGGCAACGCATTCACAAAAATGATGTATTGGCAGATAGCTCCTCCACCAACCAGGGTGAACTGGCGCTCGGTCAAGACGTGATCGTCGCTTTCCTCTCCTGGGAAGGGGGTAACTACGAAGATGCCATTCTGGTCAGCGAAGGGCTTGTGCGCCAGGATCGCTTCACGTCTGTCCACATTGAAAAGCATGAAGTAGAAGCGCGTGACACCAAGCTGGGGCCAGAAGAGATCACCTACGACATTCCCAACGTCAGCGAAGATGCGCTGAAGGACCTGGACGAGCGCGGTATCATTCGCGTGGGCGCCGATGTCAAAGAGAACGACATCCTGGTAGGCAAAATTACGCCGAAGGGTGAAAAAGAGCTGAGCCCAGAAGAAAAGCTGCTGCGTGCTATTTTTGGCGACAAGGCGCGCGAGGTGAAGGATTCCAGCCTGCGCCTGCCCCATGGCGCGCGCGGCAAGGTGGTAGACGTGCAGGTGTTCAACCGCCAGCACGACCGCGATTTGCCGGCAGGCGTCGAGACGATGGTGCGCGTGAGCGTGGCGCAGCGGCGCAAAATTGCTGAAGGAGATAAGATGGCCGGGCGGCACGGCAACAAGGGCGTGATTTCGCAGGTGGTGCCGATTGAAGATATGCCATTTTTGGCCGATGGTACACCAGTAGATATTGTGCTCAGCCCGTTAGGGGTTCCCGGCCGTATGAACATTGGGCAGGTGCTGGAGACGCACCTGGGGTGGGCGGCCAGCAAGTTAGGCTTCCGCGCAATTACGCCTGTGTTTGACGGCGCCAATGAGCGCGAAATTGCCGCTGAACTATCCCGCGCGTGGCTGGTTGATCGCGCCTGGGCGGTGGCTACAGAGTGGGCCTGGGATTGGCTGAATGAAATCGGCTACGATCATAACGCGGTGACCAATGATGCTGAGGTGAGACGTCTCTTTATTGCAGGCTGGTTGGGTGAAATGGGGTATGACGTGAACAAGCTGGAAACGGAGCTACACTATGCCCGTCACGCTGTTGCCCATGAGTGGTTGCGCACGCTGGATTGGAATCCTGAAGAGATTTTTCCACCCAATGCGGCCGAATTACGCAAATTGGATTGGGTGCCATATAACGATAGGGCGATTGAAGTGTGTGTGCGTGAGTGGTATAGCCTGATGTTGAAGAAGTTTGGCGAAAGCTTGCCACAGCATACACACGTTGATCCCAGAACGACCGAGCTGAAAACGCTAGAGGAATTGGCCTCAATGATTACAATGCATACGCATGTGCCTGTGCCGACCGTGGGTAAGGAATATTTGATTGACGGCAAAACAGGACGGCCGTTTGACCAGCCAGTCACAGTTGGCGTTTTGCACATGCTCAAGCTGGCGCACCTGGTTGAAGACAAGGTGCACGCCCGCTCTACTGGCCCCTATTCGCTGGTGACGCAGCAGCCGCTTGGTGGCAAGGCACAGTTCGGTGGTCAGCGCTTTGGTGAAATGGAAGTGTGGGCGCTGGAAGCCTACGGCGCTGCCTATACGCTGCAAGAAATGTTGACGGTCAAGTCGGATGACGTGCAGGGGCGCGTAAAGACCTATGAGGCTATCGTAAAAAATGAGCCGATTGAGGAACCAGGTGTGCCCGCGTCTTTCCGTGTGCTGGTGAAGGAGCTGCAAAGCCTGGGGCTGGCCGTGGAAGCGGAAACGGATTCTGGTGAGGTGATTCGCTTTGGCAAGGAAGATGAGAAGCGCGGCCGGCGCTGGACAGGGAATGACTATATCGGCCTGACACGACGTTGAGGTAAAGAGGGGCAGAGGGGCGGAGGCGGGAAACGGCCGTTGGCCATACCCGCCCCGCTCCAATTTTCCCTCATTTTCGTTTGACAACACAGCCCTTTGCGGTTAGAATACGCCTTCGTTGTCTGCCAAACGAAGAAAAGCGGGTTGCCTGCCTGAATAGCCAGGTCACCAAATTTTATAGAAGAATTTAATCTGGAGGCCATCACAGCCTAGCGCTAGATGGCCTCCGTTTGTCGGAAGGTGATGGCGTGTACGTGCAAGGTGCCCCGCCATCATCATTTTGTGAGCAGAAGGAAGTTTTTTGCAGCGACAAAAGGAGAAGATCGCGTGCCCACAATTAATCAACTTGTACGCAAAGGACGTCAGGCTCGGTCTAAGAAGAGCACGGCCCCAGCGTTGCAGTGGACTCTCAACGCCTTTAAGCAGCGCCGCACGCGGCAGCCCAAAGGAGCGCCACAAAAGCGGGGTGTGTGTACCCAGGTCAAAACCATGACGCCCAAAAAGCCCAACTCTGCCTTGCGCAAAGTGGCCCGCGTGCGCCTATCCAATGGCATCGAAGTAACTGCTTACATTCCGGGTGAGGGCCACAGCCTGCAGGACCATTCCGTGGTATTGGTGCGTGGTGGTCGTGTCAAAGATTTACCGGGCGTGCGTTACCACATCGTGCGTGGCACCCTGGATGCTGGCGGTGTAGAAAAACGCAAAAAGGGCCGCTCTAAGTACGGTACCAGAGCGCGCGGTGTGACGCCGGTAAAAGGTAAAGTCAAGAAGTAATTGACGCATAGGGGATGTAAACATGCCAAGACGTTATCGTCCAGAAAAACGGCTCATTGAGCCTGACCTACGCTATAACAATCTGCGCGTTGCCATGTTCGTGAACCGTCTCATGCGCAATGGCAAGAAAAGCACGGCTACGCGCATCATTTACGACAGCTTCAGCATCATCGAATCACGCGCCAAGCGCAATCCGGTAGATGTGTTTGAGGACGCGCTGAAGAATGTGACGCCGCAAATCGAAGTGAAGCCGCGCCGCGTCGGTGGGGCGACATATCAGGTGCCTGTTCCTGTAGAGCCACACCGCCAGGTTTCCCTGGCTATGCGCTGGCTTCTTGCGGCTGCGCGTAATCGCAGTGGCAAATCTATGGCCGAGAAATTAGCGGGTGAGTTCATGGATGCGGCTAACAACCAGGGAGCAGCAGTGAAGAAACGTGATGATACCCATCGCATGGCTGAGGCGAATCGCGCCTTCTCCCACTTCCGCTTCTAATCTGAAGGTGTTTTCATGAGCCGTTACCCTTTAGAAAGAGTCCGCAATATAGGCATCATTGCTCATATTGATGCGGGTAAAACGACGACTACAGAGCGCATTCTGTACTACACTGGCCGCATTCATCGTATGGGCGAGGTGCACGATGGAACCGCCACCATGGACCACATGGTACAGGAGCAAGAGCGCGGTATTACCATCACGTCTGCGGCTACGACAACTTACTGGCTCGATCATCAGATTAATATTATTGATACCCCAGGGCACATTGACTTTACGGCCGAAGTACAGCGTAGCTTGCGTGTTCTGGATGGGGGTGTGGTTGTGTTTGACGCGGTGGCTGGCGTAGAGCCACAGTCAGAAACAGTCTGGCGTCAGGCCAACGAATACAACGTGCCCCGTATCTGCTTCATTAACAAAATGGATCGCGTGGGTGCCGACTTCCAGCGCACCATCGGCATGATCCGCGACCGTTTAGGCGCGACGCCAGTCGCTATTCAATGGCCTATCGGTGCAGAGTCTGATTTCCGTGGGATTGTTGACCTTTTGACCATGGAGGCGTTCGTCTGGGAAGAGCAAGACCTGGGCACGAAATCGGTTCAGGTTCCTATTCCAGATGAAGTAAAAGATGAGGTTGAGGAAGCACGCTGCGCCATCATTGAGCACATCGTTGAAACAGATGATGAGCTGATGATGCGTTATCTTGATGGGGAAGAAATATCCCTGGATGAGTTACGCCGGGCCCTGCGCAAAGCAACAATCAACGGTAACGTTACGCCGGTTCTTTGTGGCACCGCTTTGCGCAATAAGGGTATTCAGCGTGTCCTGGATGCAATTGTCTACTATCTCCCTTCCCCAACAGATATTCCTGCCATGGAGGGCGTAAACCCGCTCACAAATGAGCCGGAAATTCGTCGTGCCGCGGATGATGAACCGCTGTCGGCTTTGGTGTTCAAAATTGTTACGGACCCATACGTAGGCCGGCTTGCCTATTTCCGCGTCTACTCTGGCGTTTTGGAGAGCGGAGTTTCGGTGCTCAACTCAACGAAAAACCGCAAAGAGAGAATCGGCCGTATTTTGCGCATGCACGCCGACCATCGCGAAGACCTGAAAGAAGTGCGTGCCGGAGACATTGCCGCCACGCTTGGTCTCAAACAAACCTTCACAGGTGAAACCCTTTGCGACCCATCCAGGCCCATCGTTCTTGAGGCTATTCGCTTCCCAGAACCCGTCATCTCCCTGGCTATCGAGCCCAAGAGCAACGCCGATCAGGACAAGTTAGGCATTGCCCTTAAAGCACTTTCTGAGGAAGATCCAACCTTCCAGGTGAAAACAGATGAGCAAACTGGTCAGACAGTCTTGTACGGCATGGGCGAACTGCATCTGGAAGTGCTTGTAGATCGAATGCTCAGGGAGTTTAAGGTAGAGGCCAACGTTGGCGCTCCTCGGGTGGCCTATCGTGAAACCATCACGCGCAAAATCGAAAAAGCCGAAGGGCGCTTTGTGCGCCAGTCTGGTGGTCGTGGCCAATACGGCCATGCCGTTTTGCGGCTTGAGCCATTGCCGCCAGGGTCCGGCTTTGTTTTTGAGAACGCAATTGTGGGTGGTGTTATCCCCAAAGAATATATTGCGCCAATTGAGGCCGGCGTGAGAGAAGCAATGAGCGGGGGTGTTTTAGCAGGTTACCCCCTCGTAGACATCAAAGTAACGCTGTACGACGGCTCTTTCCACGAGGTAGACTCCTCTGAAATGGCATTCAAAATCGCAGGTTCTATGGCCCTTAAAGAAGGGGCACAAAACGGCAATCCCGTTTTGCTAGAGCCTATCATGTCTGTGGAAGTTGTAACGCCTGAAGACTACACAGGCGATGTAATTGGTAATCTATCCTCCCGCCGCGGCATGATCGAAGGAATGGAGATGCGCGCTGATGGCGTTCAAGCCATTCGTGCCAAAGTTCCTCTGGCAGAAATGTTTGGTTACGCCACCCGCCTCCGTTCCATGACCCAGGGAAGAGGAACATTCACAATGGAATTCAATCACTATGCTCCTGTTAGTGAAGAAATTGCCCGCTCTGTGCTGCGCGGCAAGTAAGCTTTCAGGGCAGTATGTCTGAGAAAACTTTTAGTCAGCAGAGAGGGAGACAACAATGGCCAAAGAAAAATTTGTACGCGAGAAGCCCCACGTCAACATCGGCACCATCGGTCACATTGACCATGGCAAGACGACATTGACGGCCGCAATCACCAAGACCCTGTCACTCAAAGGTCTGGCAAACTTTACCGCCTT
>CALEAD010000036.1 GCA_937943625.1 uncultured Anaerolineae bacterium
TTTAACGTTCACTGAGCAGAGTTGTTACGCAGGCCGCTCCCTGCGTTTTGGCAATGGGGTGATTCAATTGCCCCTACCGTTTTTCAAAGGCATTTGTTTTTCGTATTTTTGAGCCATTTCGGCTCTGATTGCACAATAGTGACGTTAATTGGAGCGAGAGCAGCCTCACGCGCATCAGCGGGCTGGCAGCTCGCGTTTCGCTTTCAGGCATCTTTTACCATGTGGTAAACAAAGTCGCCATCGGAAAGCACAGCCACGGGGATAGTACGCCCTTCCTCCTCGCGCACAACAACCACGCGGTGAATGTGGTTAGCCAGGAGTAAATTGGCCACATCGCGCAGCATGGTCTGTGGTGTTACGGTCACCACGTCTGTACTCATATACGCTTCGACCGGCTGTGCCTCCCAATTTTCATTGGCGACGCAGGCACGCAGTAAGTCTGTGCGGGTGATGATACCGGCCAGCTCGCCCATTGGGTTCACTACTACCAATGCGCTGATGTCGGATGCGACCATTTTGCGCGCCACGTGCAGCAGGCTGTCTGTGCGTTGGCAGCTGTGAATGCCGTAGCGTTTTGCTTCCAGTACGGTTCGCCCTTTGCGCATTTTTCCCCTCCTATGAAAATGACTGCCGACGGTGCTTTTTTCGAGGATGACCGCCGACCGCTGTTTCCTTCGAAAATGTAACCCGGTACTTCAACAAACTAACTTTTGGGGTTCGTAGTAACGGCTTTAGCCGGTTACCTGGTACGTGCAGGTTGGGTAACCTGTATTACCTATATTACCTGTATTACCTGCGTTACGTTTTTATCTATCGAGCGGGCATACTATAGCACTTCCTTTCGCTGGTCTCAACCCTTTGCCCTTTACGTTTCGGCCGTTCCGTTCTAAAATCCAGCCTATGTCTGGGGAATATACGGTGTTAAACGGCCGTTACAAGCTGCTAGAGCGCGTGGGCAGTGGCGGCATGTCGGTTGTGTATAAGGCGCACGACCTCTCGCTGGGCAGGCTGGTGGCGGTAAAGATGCTGCACGACAGCCTGACCGGTGACGAGGGCTTTTTGTTGCGCTTTCGTCAGGAGGCGCACGCAGCCGCCAATTTGCAGCACCAAAACATTGTCACCGTGCACGATATTGGCCAGGATGGACATCGCCATTACATTGTGATGGAATTTGTAGACGGCCGTACGCTAAAACAGCTCATTCGCCAGCAGGCCAAAATCGGCCGTCCCATGCCCATCAACCGCGCCCTCGACCTCATCATTCAGGTCTGCAACGGCATTGGCTACGCCCATCGCGCCCATCTGGTGCATTGTGATGTAAAACCGCAAAACATCCTCGTCACCCGCGACGACCGTGTGAAAGTAGCCGACTTTGGCATTGCCCGCGCCATTAGCGAGGCCAGCCAGCAACACGATGCACGCGCCTGGGGCACACCGCAGTATTTCTCGCCAGAGCAGGCCGGCGGGCTGCCCCCCACCCCTGCCTCAGACGTGTATGCAATTGGCGTCATGCTCTTTGAGCTGCTGACGCTGCAATTGCCCTTCCTGGCAGAGTCTCACACAGCCTATGCGCTAAAACACATTCACGAAACGCCGCCCAGCGTCAGCAGCCTTAACCCAAACGTGCCGCCGCAGCTTGAGCAAATCGTTGCCAAGATACTGGCCAAAGAGCCGGCCGGTCGCTACCGCACGGCCGGTCAGTTAGCACGCATTCTCACCACCTATCGCCAGAGCGGCCAGGAAGAAACAGGTCCGGTTTACCCGCCAACGGCCGTTGCCACCTCCGCTGTGCCCATTTCCGAGCAAAAAACACAGCTTCACTACTACGTGCCCCCGCGCCAGGATGAACCCAAATTAGACGAAGACACCCACCCCAACGTTCCCATTTCGCCCTCACCACAGCCTCTGCAGCCACAGCGCGAGCCTGTATCCACATACATCCCTCCCCCACCCTTGCACCTCACCGCCACCCCAGAAAGCGTCGAAACTGACTGGATAGCCATCTCCTTAGGCATCACGGCATTGATCCTGCTCCTCGGCCTCATTCCCTTGTGGTTCATCGTCTGGCGCGCTTACGCCGGATAACCGTCCCTTTCTCCCCCGTCATCCCCCATTCCCTCTCGCACCATAATCCGCTTTTTGTTATACTTTCCTCAGGCGTATATGCCACATTATCAGAGGTTGCGCTGTGAATTCACCAAAAGCGACACGGTTTTTTATCTATCTTCTCGTCGGCGTGGTCATCATTGCCATGGTCTGGAGCTATAATGCCGCGCCGGCTGCGCGCCAGGAAATTCCAATTAGCCAGCTGGCGCAAGAGGTGCGCGCAAACAAAGTCAACGAGATTCGTGTTGGGTCAAACGGCCGTGAACTAACCGTTCTCTACGATGACGCCAGTACCGTTGCCACCGTACACACCAGTGGCGTCAGCTCCGTGGAGGAACTCCTCAGCGCCTATGGCATTACCGGCCAGGATTATCAGGACGGCCGTCCTACCATCACCTATGCCAGACCCAGCCAGTTTAGCGGCTGGGTCAACATCATTGGCATCTTCTTGCCCGCCATTCTCATCATCGCCTTCATCTACTTTGTCTTTCGTCAAGCACAGGGCACAAACAATCAGGCTGTCGCCTTTGGCAAAAGCCGCGCGCGCATGTTTACCGGCGATCACCCCACCGTAACCTTCAGCGATGTCGCCGGTGCAGATGAAGCCAAGGAAGAGCTGGCCGAGATCGTAGAATTTTTACGCGAACCGGCCAAATTCGTCAGCTTTGGCGCACGCATTCCCAAGGGGGTACTGCTGGTGGGCAGCCCAGGCACAGGTAAAACGCTGCTGGCCAAAGCAGTAGCAGGCGAAGCAGGGGTACCTTTCTTTTCGATTGCCGGCTCTGAGTTTGTGGAGATGTTTGTCGGCGTAGGTGCCAGCCGCGTGCGCGATCTGTTTGAACAGGCCAGGCGCAACAGCCCCTGTATCGTCTTCGTCGATGAAATTGATGCAGTCGGCCGTCAGCGTGGCGCCGGATTGGGCGGCTCCCATGACGAGCGCGAGCAAACGCTCAACCAGATTTTGGTAGAGATGGACGGCTTTGACACCGACACGCATGTGATTATTCTGGCAGCCACCAATCGCCCTGACATTCTCGACCCGGCACTCATGCGTCCCGGCCGTTTCGACCGCCGCGTTGTGCTCGACCGCCCTGACGTGCGCGGGCGCGAGGAAATCTTCCGCGTCCATGTGCGCGGCAAGCCCATCAGCAGCAAAGTGAACCTGACCGTGCTGGCCAAAGCCACACCCGGTTTCGTCGGCGCCGACATCGAAAATACAGTCAATGAAGCGGCCCTGCTGGCAGCGCGCCGCAACCGCAAAAACATCGGCATGGAGGAGTTCCAGGAAGCGATTGAGCGCGTGCAGCTTGGCCCCGAACGTAAGAGCCGCATCATCAGCCCAGAAGAACGCGAAATTACCGCCTACCACGAGGCCGGCCACGCCGTAGTCAGCCATCTGTTGCCCCACGCCCAGGTGCTGCGCAAAATCACTATTATTCCGCGTGGCATGACCGGTGGCGTCACCTGGTATCTGGAAGATGACACCTCGATGTACAGCCGCTCCAAGTTCAAAGCAATTATTGCCACAGCACTGGGCGGCCGTGTGGCCGAAGAGCTGGTGTTTGGTGAAATCACGACCGGAGCCAGCAACGACTTGCAACAGGTGACGCGGCTGGCGCGCGCGATGGTGACGCAATACGGCATGAGCGATGAGCTGGGCCCGCGCGTGTATGGTGAAAAGCAAGAGCTGGTCTTTTTGGGGCGGGAAATTAGCGAACAGCGCGACTACTCAGATGCGGTTGCGCAGAAAATTGACGAAGAGGTGCGGCGTATTATTGATACGGAGTACGAACGGGTCAAGAAGCTGCTGCAAGAAAATCGGGGCAAGTTAGATCGAGTGGCAAAGGCGCTGCTAGAACTAGAAACGTTGGAAGCGCACGAGTTCACCAGGATTATGGAGGGGCAAGATCTATCACCGCCTGCTTCTGGTAACCCTGTTTCCCCGTCTTTCCTTGCAGAATCAAACAACGACCTTTCCTCCAAGTCGCCGGAATGGAAACCGGCAAAACGCGATCTGCCGCCAGCCCCCTCACCTGCCTAAGACATGTCTCTTGCCGATGTTTTTGCTCTGACAAATGACGTTCTGCAAGCGATCATTGTCATCTTCGGCTCGGCGGTGGTGCTCTACCACGTCGGGCGAGGGACGCGCTCGCAGATCACGATAGCTTTTTGTGCCCTGGTTTCGTTTGTGGTCATTGTGTACCTGACAGAACTGATGGTGAGTCGGGCCATTATTTCTGACTCTGCCGAGGCGTGGCTGCGGCTGGAGTGGCTGGGGATTGCGATGGTGCCGGCCGCGCAGTATCACCTCTCATACGCGCTGTTTTCCACGACAACGGCCGTACCGCGTTATCGTCGGTTTGTCTACCTCAGTTATGGCATCAGCCTGCTCTTTTTGCTGCTGGTGCTGTGGACAGACCTGGTGGCAGCAGAAATGGTGCGCCTGTCGCAAACCTTTCATTTGTTACCAGGCCCCCTCTTCCCGCTGTTTGCCCTCTACTACTGGTCTATCTCCCTGTTGAGCATCTACAACGTGTGGCGGGCGCGCCAGCGCACCATGACGCGCACCATGCGCCGGCGTATGACTTCGACGCTGCTGGCGTTTATGGCCGCGCCGCTGGCCGTCTTTCCCTATCTGATTTTTGCCGGGAATGAAACCCAGGAAGTACCGCTGTGGCTATGGCCAGTTCTGCTGCTAGGAAACCTGGTGGTAGGTCTGATGTTTGCCATCCTGACCTCTAACCTGATTTACTTTGACGCCACTTCGCCAGACCGCGTGGTGCGCGTGCGTCTGTACAAGTACATGGCGCGCGTCCCCCTGGCCGGCTCTATTGTGCTCCTGGTGTACGTGCTGGTCGGCCGCACCAGCCCCCTGCTGGGGCTGCCCACGGAAACGGCGCTGGGCTTTGCCCTGGTTCTGACGGTGATGCTGGTACAATGGGCGATCCACATGTTCAAACGGCCGTTGGAACGCTTTTTCCAACTGAACGATGACCCGGATGTGCGGCGTATCCAGCAGCTGAGCGAGCGGCTGCTCACCACCAGTGATCTGCGCCAATTCTTGGAAAGCATCCTTGCGGCCGCCTGCGAAACGCTGCGCGTGCCCACCGCGTTTGTGGCAGTCATCACCCGCGACGGCCCCCGGCTGGAAGCGGTAATAGGGCAACTGGAGGATGCTGGCGCGCTTTGGGATGGGTACACGCTGCGCGAGCTTGGGCAGCGCGAAAACAGCAACGGCGCAGCCACTTTCCATGAAGAGGATAATTTTATCGTCTGGCAAAATTTTTGGATACGGCCGTTGCGCAATCGTCAAGGCGACACCATACTCGGCATCCTTGGCATTTACGGCCGTGCCGCCAGCCCCAACCTGACCACCAACGAAGCAACTATCCTGGAACGACTCGTGCGCCAGGCTGCGGGGGCACTCGAAGATCGCATTCTGCAACAAGAAGTCTTCCGTGCAGTCGAAGGTCTCCTGCCCGGCATTACCGCCCTGCAAGAGCGTCGCCTGGCCGCTACGCGCGGTGGCTTCCCTGTGCTTACCAGCGGCGAAGCGGATGAAACATACCCCGTAGAAAGAGAGGAGTTCAACAATCTGGTGCGCGACGCCCTCAGCCATTACTGGGGTGGCCCCAAGCTCACCGAAAGCCCACTCATGCAGCTGCGCGTGGTCCAGCGCGCGTTGGCGCAGCACGAAACCCCCGCCAACGCCCTGCGCGCCATTCTGCAAAACGCCATTGAGCTGCAAAAGCCAGAGGGGGAACGCAACATGACGCGCACCGAGTGGCTGCTCTATAACATTCTCGAACTCAAATTCATCCAGGGTGGGCGCGTGCGCGACGTAGCGCGCCGCCTGGCCATGAGCGAGTCTGATCTTTACCGCAAACAGCGCGTTGCCATTGAAAACGTGGCGCGCACGATTGCCGAATTAGAGCTGCAAGCGCGGCAGGCAGAAGAGGCAAAAACGGAAGCGGAAAAAGCAGAGCCAGCCCCCTCATAAGTGGCAGAGATTCCTCGTCAAAGACTCCTCAGACATGACACGGAAAAGTTTAGATTGTTTTGTTAACAGTGTAATAATACGCCCAAGAGTTGCTTTGACCATCTCTTCGACCGCCGACGGTAGACCTCGTTCCCCGCTTTGCGCGGCGCTACTTTAGCGGCTTAAACCCCTGCCCCAGCGCCTGATGGCTGACACCAATGGTCACAAATGCCTCCGGTTCAATGCGCGCCGCCACGCGCTTGACCGCATTGACCTGGGGTCGGTAAATGGTGCACATGACCATATACCGTTTTGTGCCGGTGTAGCCTCCCGTCACCTCCCAAAAGCTGACACCGCGCTGTGTTTCTGCAATCAGCGCCGCGCTCATTTCCTGCGGCTTGTTGGTCACAATTGTCACCGTGCGCGTGCTGCTTGGACCTTCCAGGGTGTAGTCAGCCGCCAACCCGTTAATGAACAAGACCAAAAAGCCATACATGGCAATCTCCCAGCCAAATAGCAGCCCGGCGGTAAGGATAATGGCGCCATCCGTCACGGCATAAACCTGGCTGAGGGGCAACCCCGTCTTTAGCTGCAAAACGCGCCCTAAAATAGCCGTACCGCCAAAGGTGCTGCCGGCGCGGTAGACCAGCCCTGCGCCAATACCGCCAATGATGCCTGCATAAATGCTGGTCAACAGCACGTCGTGAGAAGGGGGAAACTCGGTCATGATACGGGGCAAGACAACGGCAAACAGATCCACCAGAAAAGCAAAAATGGTGGAGGCGATGAGCGTGCTGACAACAAATCGCCAGCGCCCTAGCTGGAAAAACCCTAGCACCAGCAGTGGTACATTCATGATCCAGTACATCAGCCCCACTGGCCAGCCAGTGTAATGGTTGATCATGATACCAATGCCAGAAATGCCGCCGGAGACGATGTTATTGGGCACTTGAAAAAGGGCATACCCCAACGCTGCCAGCGTTGTACCCACAAGAAAATAGGCGGTCGTTTGCCCGACCTGCCACAGAGCAGCCAGGCTGGGCCGCCGCCACTTCAGGTTTAATTTTTTCACTTTTACACCTCTACTGTATCTGGCCCCGGCGCCAGAATGGCGCGCAGATTTACGCGGATGGAGCGGATTGGCACAGATTTGACAGATATTGTCACTGCCGGGCTGTATGACCCCACAGGGTAGCATGGGCTGAAGACCGGTCACAGCCAAAGCAGTTTGGGGCTATGGCTGTTTGACAACGGCCGTTTACTCAGCTTCAGCCTGCCGCCATCGGGCCACACACACATCACAGGGGCAGGCACCACGCAGGTATTCCCAGGTGTAAATGCCTGTCCAGTGGCCATCGCTCCATTGAAAGGTAAGGGCGTAGCTGCCGGTCAACTGCACATTTTCCAGGTTGATGCCTTCGTTGGGTGTGTCGCGCACCACCAGGGGATTGGCGGGCTGTCCCATGTTGTCGTGCCCACCGCGACACTCGGCGCAGGGGCATTCAGCGCGCAGACCGGCAAAGGGGTAGCGGCTTTCGTGGCCATCGTTCCAGGAAATGATGAGGAGGCGCTGATTGCGATCGGCCGTGATGTTGGTTGGGCGAATTTTTTGCATAGGACACCAATTTGTATGGTTCGGGAGACAACATGAGCGTAAGCTCACTGCCATCATGAAAACGTAATGCAGGTTGCCAAACCTGCACGTACCAGGTTGGCAGCCTGGGCTATAATTCCGCCGGAAAGTAAAAGCTGCCCGGCAGTTTGGTGCTGCCCGGCAGCTTATGCTATAGACTTGCCAGCCGTTCGCGCAACTCTGCCTGGCTGGCCTGTGCTTGTGCCAGCTTGTCTCGCTCTTTTTGCACCACAGGCGGCGGTGCTTTTTGCGCAAATGGGCTGTTGAGCAGGGCGCTCAATCGCTGAATTTCTTTATCCAGTGTTTTCAGCTCTTGCGTTAGACGCGCTTTTTCCTGCTCCAGGTTGACCATGCCCGCCAGGGGTAGGTAGCAAATGACACTGCCCAGCGCCAGGGTCACGGCTTGCGCGGGCGGCTCCAAGTCGGCGGCAATGGTCAGGCGGTCGGCATCCAGGCGCGCCAGGAAGGCCAGGATGGGGCACTGCGCCTCGTAGAAGGGCAATTTATCACCAGCGGCGATCAGGGCGCTAATCCATTTGGCCGGTTCTACGCCCTGCTCAGCACGGGTGGCGCGGATGCGTGTGACTAGCTCGCGCAGTTGCTCGAAATCGGTGGCCGTCTCGGCGTATTGGTAGCACTCTTGCCAGGGGCCGCACTCTGGCCAGTCGGCGATAATTAATGCTTCGGCCCAACCTTCTTCTGGCTGAATGCCAATTTCAGCATCCAGGAAGGCTTGTTTGAGCTGCTGCCAGGTCTCTTCCGTGACGAAGGGGATGTAGGGGTGCAGCAGGCGCAGGCAGTCATCCAGCACGCGGCGCAGCACGGCGAGGGTTGTCCAGGCACGGCCGTTTCCCATGCCGAGCTGCACTTTTGCCAGTTCCACGTACCAATCGGCAAAATCGCTCCAGAAGAAGTCGTAAATCTGCCGCCCGGCTTCGCCAAACTGATAGTTGTCCATCAGGCGGTTGACGTTGCGCGTCATCTCGCTCAGGCGGGTGAGAATCCACTGGTCGGCGGCGGTGTAGGTGATGGTTTCGGGTTTGTCAACGGCCGTTGCCTTGTCCAGGCTGCGGGTAATGAAGCGGGCCGTGTTCCAGATTTTGTTGGCAAAGTTGCGGTTGCTGGCCACACGTTCCACCGAAAGGTTGAGGTCGGCGCCGGGGGCGCCGCTGGTAAGCAGCGTAAAGCGCAGCGCGTCTGTGCCGTACTCAGCCATCACTTCCAGCGGGTCGGTGACGTTGCCGTAGCTTTTGCTCATTTTACGGCCGTGTTCATCGCGCACCAGCCCATGCAGGTAGACAGTGTGGAAAGGGATGTCGTTGGTGAAGAGCAGGCTGGTCATGACCATGCGTGCCACCCAAAAGAAGAGGATGTCGTACCCCGTTTCCATCACGTCGGTGGGGAAGAAGCGCTGTAAATCTTCAGTCTGATCCGGCCAGCCCAGGGTAGAGAAGGGCCAGAGGGCGCTGCTGAACCAGGTATCGAGCACGTCTGGGTCCTGTTCCAGCGTCACGCCGTCGCCAAACTTGTCGCGGGCAATCTCATACGCTTCTGCTTCGCTGTGGGCGACGATTTGCTCATTCTCGTTGCCGTTCACGTACCAGACGGGGATGCGATGCCCCCACCAGAGCTGGCGACTGATGCACCAGGGGCGAATGTTCTCTAGCCAGTTTTCCCAAATTTTGTTAAAGCGGTCGGGCACAATGCGGATACGGCCGTTGCGCACGGCTTGCAGCGCCATTTTGGCCATCGGTTCCGCATCCACAAACCATTGCTTGCTGACCATTGGCTCAATCACCTCGCCCCCGCGCTGGCTGCGCGGCAGATTCAGCAGGTAAGGTTCAGCCTTGATGGTCAAATCGGCCGCTTCCATATCGGCCCACAGCTTTTCGCGCGCGGCGAAACGTTCCATGCCCGCATAGGGACCAGCTTCTGCGTTGAGGGTGGCGTCTTTGTTGAAAATGTTGATGATCGCCAGCCCGTGCCGCTTGCCAATCTCAAAATCGTTGGGATCATGGCCAGGGGTCACTTTGAGCACACCTGCACCAAAATTCATGTCCACATAACTATCAGCAATGATCGGGATGGGGCGATTGAGGATGGGAACCAGCGCCATTTTGCCAATGTGTTGCTGATAGCGCGGGTCGTCGGGGTGCACGGCAACGGCCGTATCCCCCAAAATCGTCTCCGGGCGCGTGGTGGCAACGGGCAGGTAGCCGCCTGCGGCCAACGGGTACTTAAAGTGGTAGAGATAACCCGGTTCCTCGCTGTATTCCACTTCCAAATCGGAAACGGCCGTTTGCAGCCCCGGCGACCAATTCACCAGATACTCCGCCTGATAAATCAGCCCCATGCGGTACAGGCGCACAAACGCCTCACGCACAGCGCGAGAGAGGCCATCATCCAGCGTAAATCGTTCCCGGTCCCAATCTGCCGAGGCGCCCAGGTGGCGCAACTGCCTGACGATATAGCCGCCGTATTTTTCCTTCCACTCCCAGGTGCGGTCCAAAAACGCCTCGCGCCCAATCTCCTGGCGCGACGTGCCCTCGGCGCGCAGCAGGCGCTCCACCTGAAGTTGCGTGGCAATGCCGGCATGGTCCGTGCCGGGAACCCACAGCGCGGCGCGTCCCTGCATACGCGCGCGGCGAATCATCAAATCTTCCAGCGCCACAAACATCACATGCCCCATGTGCAGTTCACCCGTCACGTTAGGCGGGGGAATGGAGATGACAAAGGGTTTGCCATCTGGCATGTTCACCTCTGGCTTAAACCAGCCATTGGCTTCCCACCATTGGTATAGGCGCTCTTCTGTGGCGCTAAAATCATAAGTTTTTGGCATCTCCGCCATGGCAGCTCCTATGCATTCACGATTAATAATTTCACAATTTACAATTCACGGCATGGTTCCAGCGATTTTGACAATTTGACCGCCGTCGGCCATCTGCGGTCAGAAATTTGTAAAGCACCCTTCCCAAAAAAGATCAACCATGCCCAATTCACAATTAAAAAGCTCCCTCACCCAATCAAGGACGAGAGAGCCATTGTCTCACGCGGTACCACCTTGGTTCTGTCCGCCTTTGGCCGTACTTTTTTGTGGATTACGGTTTACAGCTTACAGCACTCAGCGCTATAACGGGCTGACCCGGTTCTGCTTACTGATGGTTCAGCAAAACAACTCCTGGGCGACTTCGGCAACGGCCGTTTCCGGGCAGGCTCGCAGCCAATGACCTGCTTCTCTGGGCGGGGGCACGCCGCTTACTACTCCCACTCTGCGTTTTTGTGTATGTGATTGGCGCAAAGTATAGCAGGCAGACCCAAGAGCGGCAAACTGAAGAAAGCATGGCTCATCTTTTCTGGAAACAATGCCTGACCAATTTCTGACCGCAGACAGCAGACGGCCGACCGCGTAATGCCGCAAAACAGCGCAATTCTTCCTCAATCACCAGAAACAATGCAACCCACCAGGGTTTGTGCTATGCTACGTTGGCGGTCAAGCAATTGCAGGGCACTGTTTCCAGCAAGCATGAACCACGCCACTTTTGCTTGCCTGGCACAACAGCTCTTTATCAGGCAGTCAATTTGCCTTCTTTATGCAGGAATCTTCTAACAATGAGCCCGATCCAGCTCTCCAAGCTGGAAGCGCCGATACGCATTGTCCGCGGCGTTGATATCTTTCGGGTACGCAATGGTCTCATCTGTGAAAAGCTGTCCTACGTCAAGGGTTAGCCAGAACTACACAAAACCAACCATTCCGCTCTATGCAATTTGAGACCTACACCTTCCCCAGTCGGCGCTCCAATGTGATTGCCTCCAATGGCCTGGTAGCCACCAGCCAACCTCTGGCGGCGCAGGCTGGCCTGCGCGTGTTGCAAGAGGGCGGCAATGCCATAGACGCCGCCATTGCCACCGTTGCCACACTCTGCGTGGTGGAACCTACCTCCACCGGCATTGGCGGCGACGCCTTTGCCCTCATCTGGAGCGCCAGAGAAGGACGGCTATTTGGCCTGAACGCCAGCGGCCCTGCACCTATGCGCCTGACGGCCGATCTGCCGCGGCAGCAAGGGCACACCACCTTTCCTACCCTGGGCGCGCTCACCGTCACAGTGCCGGGGGCGCTACGCGGCTGGCAGCTTGCCCTGGAACGCTTCGGCAGCCGGGGGCTGGATACGCTGCTGCGCCAGCCCATTGCCTATGCGCGGCACGGCTTTCCGGTCAGCCAGCGCATTGCCCGCGCCTGGGCTGCCTCTGAGCAAAAGATGAGCGCGCACGCCGATTCGCGGCGCGTCTGGCTGCCGGGCGGGCGGGCGCCCCGGGCAGGCACGCGCTTTGCCAACCCTGAATTTGCCACCACGCTGCAAACATTGGCCGACGCCGGGTACGACGCCTTTTACCAGGGAGAGATTGCGCAGCAAATAGTCACCTGCGTGCAGAAAGCGGGGGGTGTGCTGGCAAAAGCAGACTTGGCAGCCTACCGTGCTGAGTGGGTGGAGCCAATCAGCACGCCCTATGGCGATGGCTACACCTTTTACGAAATTCCACCCAATACCCAGGGAATGACGGCGCTGCTGGCGCTCAATATCGCGCGCGGTTTTGATCTGGCGGCGCTGGGCTACGGCACGGCCGATTATTACCACGCGCTGATTGAGGCCACCAAACTCGCCTTTGCCGACGCCCACACCTACATTGGCGACCCGCGCCAGGGGCGCATCCCGCTGGCAGGGCTGCTCAGCGAGACCTATGCACGGCAGCGACGTAGCCTGATTATGCCCACCCAGGCGCTGGAGCCGGAGGCTGGCCATCCGCCACAGCAGGGGGATACGGTGTATCTGACGGTTGCCGACGCCCAGGGAAATATGGTGAGCTGGATTCAGAGCCTGTACATGGGCTTTGGCAGCGGGCTGACGGCGGGCACAACGGGGGTGCAGTTGCAGAACCGGGGGGCGAATTTTACGCTAGAGCCAGGCCACGTGAATGAGGCGGCGCCGGGAAAACGGCCGTTTCACACCATTATCCCCGGCTTCATCAGCAAGAACGGTCAGCCCTGGTGCAGCTTTGGCGTGATGGGCGGCTTTATGCAGCCGCAGGGGCATTTGCAGGTGGGGCTGAATCTGGCAGCGTTTGGCATGGACCCACAAACGGCGCTGGACGCACCACGCTTTAACTGGCTACAGGGAAAGGAGGTGGCGCTGGAAACGGCCGTTGCCCCTTCCGTTTGCGCGGAACTGGCGCGGCGCGGCCATGAACTGCACCCAAACCCCGCCAGCCTACACTTTGGCGGCGGGCAGGCGATTGTGCACCTGCGGGAAAGTGGCATCCTGGTTGGTGGCAGTGAACCGCGCAATGATGGAACGGCCGTTGGCTGGTAAAGAGCCAGAAGAGCAAACAGGTTCCATTTTGCCACCTGCCCCTCTTCTTAACGGCCGTTCAAATAATACTCATCTCTTGGATGCAGGTCCGTGTTAATGGGCTGATTGGGACGGGGCGTTTCTGGCATCCAGAAAACAGGCGGCGCCTGAATCCAGGGAGTTATTTCATGCACATTGTAACTGCCGCGCCGCATATACGCCTCTACTTCGGGTGAAAGCAACCGTGCCAACACCTCCTCCGCGTCGTAAGCAATGGGGTCATTGCTGCCCAGGAGCACAAAGTCACCTACTTTGACCACATAAGGAAACACCGAGACAAACGTCGCTTCCACGCGGTCAGTAGGACGCCACTGGGACATAATGCCGTTGGGCGCTAAGCGGCGGCTAACGGCCGTAAAAAATTCGCGCGAGTAAAGTAACCCGCTATGCGAACTGGTCGGGCGAATCGCATCCGCCTGAATAATGTCAAACGGCTGTTCTACCAGATTGAGCACCCGCCGCCCATCGCCAATCACAACCTCATAGCGCGTATCGGCAAAAAAATGTGCCACCGGTTCCCCACCCGGTAAATCCCGGTACTGCTGCAGCATGGCCAGCTCGGCGCCAATGATCTCTACGGCCGTAATCTCCTGCGTCGTGGGATTAGCCCCCGCTGCGTAAGGCGTGCCCGCCGAACCAATGCCGATAATCAGCACCCGCTGCGGCTGCGGGTGCACCAGTGCTGGCAGCGCCCCCAGTAGCCCATGACCAGAGAGAAACGGGATTGTGGCCTGGCTCTGTCCGTTGGCAAACACAATCGCCGGGCCATCCGGTGACCGGCGCAGCGCCGCCACACCGGTTGAATCTTCTGCTACGAGAAATAGATCCTCTGGCCGCGCCCCGTGCAAATCGGCCCACAGCTTTTCGCTGCGCGGGAAAAGCAGCGTACCCAACAACAGCGCCGCGCCCATCCCAGCCACTACCCACTGCACAGGCCGCCGCATCTGACGGCCGTGTTGTGCCAGCAGCATCCCAGTAAAAAACAGCCCCAACGCGCCAACCACCTGTAAAGAGCCAGATGTGCCCAGGTAGTGCAAAAAGAGCAGCCCGGTCACAATGCCACCAGCTGCATTGCCAATGATGTTTGCCAACTTAATCAGCCCCACGCGCTGCCCAAGCACGGCATACTCCTGCTGCACCGCCTTTTGCACCACAGGGAAGTAAAAGCCAAACAGAATGGTGGGCAACAGCATGAGAATGAGCGGGAAAACCAGGTAAATCAGCAGTGTCTCCAACGGTGCGCCGCGAAACCAGATGACCCCCTCCGTTTGCGTGACGTAGCGCGTGAAAGGGGGATAGTGACGCGCCAGCCAGGTGATGCCCCAAACTGCCGCTAAGGAATAGAGTGAAACAAACGAAACAATCCAGAGGAAAATGCGGCGCGGCTGCTGCGCATAGGGCAAAAAGCGCACGGCAATCAGCGTACCCAGGCCATCCCCAGCCAGGAATATGGCCAGCAAATAGGCAAAGGTATAGGCGTTCGACTTGAGCGACACGTCTAGCACGCGGAACCAGATCAGCTCCAGGGAGATTGCCATAAAGCCTGAGACAAAGGTCAGCAGAGACCAATACCACACCTCACCGGGCACCTGACGCAAAGAGAAGGAGACGGCCGTTGCCTGCACGCCATCATCAGCGGCAAATTGTGCCGCAATTAGCAGTGCCACCAGCCCCACCAACCCGCTCAGCGCCGCACCCAACCACAGCGTTACCTCATAGCCAAACGTGCCTGCCAGATACCAGCCTGTCCCCATTGCGCCAATGCCCGCCCCCACCGTATTCAGGCCATCCAGCAGGCTAATGCGCCCTGCCGCCTGGGTTATGTCGCGCACCACGGCTTTGGAGAGCAGTGGCAAAGACATGCCCATCAGCAGCGTCGGCCACAGCAGGCTGATAAATGCGATCAGCAGCAGCAATGCCGTTGAGGAGGCCCATTCCGCCAGGCGCAAGAAGAGCAAATCATAAAACAGCCAGCGGCTGAGCAAAGCAAACGCAGCAATGCCCAGGTTGCAGGAGCCAAACAGGCGAATGGTGCGGCGGCTGGAAAGGCGGTCTGCCAGCAGGCCGCCAATCAGGCTACCCAGGCCCAAACCACCCAAAAAGGCGCTGACGACAATCGTCACCGAGCGCACGTCTGAACCGGAAAATAGCCCCAATAGCCGTTGCCAGATGACCTGGTACAGCAGCGCCGTGCCGCCGGAAATGAAGAAAGTGATGGCAAGAATCAGGAAGAGGTACTTGTGTTTTATGCGCATGAAATTTCTTTGGGTTGGGTTGGTTGGTTGATTGGTTGGTTGGGTTGGTTGGGTTGATTTTTGGGTACCCAACTATCCAACCATCCAATCATCCAACTAACTCGAAAAAGTTTGTTACCACCTGGCATACGCTTGCCAGATGGTCGGCAGGCAAATAGGGATACATTGGCAAAGAAAGAATGCGCCCGGCCAACGCCTCGGTCACGGGCAAATGGGCGCGCAAATGGGCATAAGCAGGCTGCCGGTGAATGGGGACGGGATATTGCACGGCCGTTCCCACACCGTTTGCATATAAATGGGCCTGCAACGCATCCCGCGCCGCACTCTGAATGACGTAAAGATGGTAAACGTGTTCGGTCAACAGCCGTTCCTGGGGCAGCGTCAGCGGCAAACCGGCCAACTGCTGCTGGTATGCGTGCGCCAGGGCGCGCCGCTGCGCGTTTGCCGCATCCAGATAGCGCAGCTTCACGCGCAAGATTGCTGCTTGCAGCTCATCCAGGCGACTATTATACCCTTCCAAAGTGCTGATATATCGCTGCTGCCAGCCATACTGGCGCAGCCAGCGCAGCCGCTGCGCCAGCCCTGCGTCTTGCGTCACCACTACGCCGCCATCCCCCACGGCGCCCAGGTTCTTGGTGGGATAAAAGCTAAACGCGGCCAGATGGCCAAAGCTGCCCACGCGCCCCCCTTTGTATAGCGCCCCGTGTGCCTGCGCACAATCTTCAATCACGTATAGCCCATGCTGCTGCGCCAGGGCCAGAATCGCGTCCAGGTTGGCCGGCTGACCATATAGATGTACAGGGATGATCGCTTTTGTGCGCGGCGTGATGGCCTGGGCTAGCTGCGCCGCATCAAGCGTGTAAAAGTCTGGCTCTACGTCTACCAGCACGGGGGTGGCGCCGCTGAGAACAACGGCCGTTACCGTGGCAACGGCCGTATGACTAACCGTAATCACCTCATCTCCAAAGCCAATCTCCAGGGCGCGCAGCGCCAGCAGCAGCGCGTCTGTACCAGAGGCCACGCCAACGGCGTGCGCGGCACCGCAATAGGCGGCAAATTCTGCCTCAAAGGCGGCCACTTCTTGGCCCAAAATGTACCAGCCACCCGCCAATACGCGCGCAACGGCCGTGTCTATCTCTGCTTGCAAGGCGCGATACTCGGCACTGAGATCTATGAAAGGAATGTTCATTTTTGTCTCTCCTGAAAATGACCGCCGACCGCTGACCGCAAACGGCAGATAGCCAACCGCAGATTGCGGTCTGCGGTTAAATTTGCCAAAATGATCTGTCACTGACCAGGCGCGCGTCGGTTAGCGTGCAGTGGGGCACAGGCGGCCACATCCAGCGCCAGTGCCTCCTGCCCGTTGGCAAAAGGCAGTCGCGCAATTGTCTGCGAATTGTATAACCCCGCCCACAATTGCGCCCCGGCGACAACGGCCGTTTCGGGAATGGTAAACTCATGCCGGTCGAGCAGCCGCTCTCCCACCTGCCAGCTTGTGGTGCGCCGCGTGCCCAGCAGCGGCACGCCATCATGCTGCGCCTGCAACACGCCATCTGCGCCCAGCCAATGCACAAACACCGTGTAATCATCAGGGGCGGCGGCCTGGGCGCGCCAGACCAGCGTCACCGCCACCCATGCCCCCGGGCGCGGCGGCGCGCAGGGCCTGCCGTCTATGGTGACGTAGTACCCCTCCAGCGTGGCCCATGCGCCCCCAACCGGCACGCCCAGCGGCTGCATGATGGTGTCTACGGCATGCGCGGGGCGGTATGCCGTCAGCGTCAGGCGCTGAAATTGGCGGCTTTCTTCAATGAGGGTGTGGTAATTCAGCCAGCGCAGCGCCACCTCGTCTACATCCCAATTGCCGCCGTGCCCCGGCACAAACCACAGCCGCTCATATTGGGCGCTCAGCGCCGCCAATGCCTGCTCAGTATCGCTGGCGGGGGTTTCATGCGCCACCGGCTGCATTTCATAAGGCAGATGCAGGTGGCGCAGATAGTAAGTGAGAGAAGGGTCGGGAAAGTTGGCCAGGAAGAGGTCATTGGGGTTGCGGTGCGCGGCGATGTGCGCCGCCACCTGCCGATAGCCGCGTGTACGGCCGTATTCCACCGGCTGACTGTAATAGTTGCTCAGGCTGACGGCGGCTGCCAACAGCAGCGCCATACCGCTGCCCAGGGCTACGCCCTTGCGCCAAAGCCCGCGCCGCACCCACAAACTGACCAATCCCATGCCAATGAGCGCCCACCAGGCGGGCGTCGCCGGGCTGACGTAGTAGGCATTGAAAATGTCGCGCCGCAACAGCACCAGAAAGACACCACCCAGTGCACCCCACAGCCAGGCAAGCAAGATAACGGCCGTAGCACGATCTTGCTGCCAGAATGCGCGCGCGCCCACCACCGTCAACAGCAACGCCAGCAAAAAGAGCCAGCGCCCAGCCGCTCCTGGCAAAGCCGGGCCAACGGTCAATTCGCGCCCGACGCGCTGCAAATAAGGGGCCAACTCCATACCGCTGGGGTTACCAAGCTGCCCCACCCAGCCAGAAAAGGTCAGCAGCAGCCAGGGGCTAAATAGCGCCAGCGCCGCCAGCCCGGCCAGCACGTAGGCAGGCAAATGGCGACGATAGGCGGGCAGCGCCAGCAGTGCCACCCCATGCGCCAGCAGGGCAAAGATGCCGTAATAGTGGCTGTAAATGGTGAGGGCGCAGAGCAGGGCGTAGGCGGCCCAGTTGGCCAGACGGGGCCGCGCCAGGGCGCGCTGGAACAGCAGGGTAGCCAGCGCCCCGCAAAAGATGACCATCACGTACTGGTTGCGCACATCCTGCCCCAGCCAGACGAGTGAGGGAGAAACGGCCGTAAACGTCGCCAGCAGCAGACCCAGGGAACGGCCGTGCCAGCGTCGCCCCAATTGCCACGCCAGCGGCAGCAGCAACACCCCAGGCAACACCGCCAAAAAGCGCAGCGCAAACTCGCTGTCTCCGGCCAGCTTCATCCAGCCGCTCAGCATCAGGTAATGCAGCGGCGGGTGTTCTTCCCCCAGGGCAATAATGCCATGCAGCATCTCCGGCAGGGGCAAACGCACAAAAGGGTAGCCATAAGCCTCGTCGCTGCGCAGCTCCTGGCTTTGCAACGTGTGCAGGCGCAGGGCAAAGGCCAGCAGAATCAGGGGCAGGAGAGCATAAGTGGTGAAGCGAGAAGCGCAAAGCGGGAAGTGGGAAGCAGGAAGCGGGAAACGCCTTTTTCTCCTCTCTAACCACTCACCTCTATCCTTTAACCACTTCCGCCCCCACCCTAACCACTTGCCACTCTCCGCTGGCCATCTTCCCCTAACCACTATCCCCGCAATTGCCAATGTAAGTAGCGTGATAGCCGCACCCAGAGGCACATCCCAGGGGCGGAATTGCAGCAGCAGCTCGTGCGTGCCGGTAGGCAGGCGCGCGCCCCAAAAGACGCCGTTAACGGGAAATAGCGCAATCGGCTGGCCGTTCAGGCGGGCGCGCCAGCCGGGGTAACGCCATTCGCTGATGAGCAATATGGCGGGCGCTGCCGTTTGCGCCGTAATGCGCAGGGCGCTGCTGCTGAGGCGTGTCGTTTGCACCTGTGGCGGCTGTGCAGGCGAGATAATGCCCGTCAGGTCGGGAATGTCTGCGTGTAGCGCCACCTGGCGCATCAGATCAAAGTTGGGGTCAGCCAGGAGCTGGTACACGGCCGTTTCATCCGCCACAATCACCGGTTCATAGCTCAGCCAGGCGCGGGGTAAAGGCGCCGGCAGGCGGTAGAGCTGCGCCGCCATCTGCCGTTCCGGGTAAACGTTTTGCGTAATTGCCAAAATGGGAGTGGCGCTGGCAGGCGCGTCGTACCCCAGGACGTGCGTGGCCCCCAAAAGTTGCCAGCGCCGTTCACGGGGCAGCTTTTCCAGCGTGGCCAGCCACACCGGTTCAAGCGGGCTGATGCCGTGAATGTCTTCCAGGCCATAAACCATACCCAGGTTGGCGTGAAAAATGTTTTGTGAATCTATGCGCGCCAGGGGGGGCAGCTCGGCGCGTAGTTGCTGCCACCATTCCGCTTGCGGCCAAAAGGCAGCAGGAGAGCCAGGGCGACGATTAACGCTGCCAGCCGTGCCCAGGTAGAGGTCGGCAAAAAGCAGGAAAATGAGCAGCAAGCAGAGGGGGCGCGTCTGGGGTGCTTTTACAGCCGTTGCCCCAAGCAGTATCAGCAGCGTGAGGCCCAATAGGGCTGCCTGCCGCACCCACAGCGCTGGCCAGGGCTGCGCGGCAAAGGCGGGATTGGCAATTGCGTACAGCCCTGCCAACAGCAAGAAAACGGCCGTTGTCAGACCAGCCTGGCGCAATAATTGGCGACGCGCGCCGGTATCTGCTTGCAGCCAGACGGCCGTACCCAAGGCCGCCAGCAGCGCCAGGCTAAGGCTCACTAGCCCCAGCAGCCGCTCTTGCTGCTGAAAAAGGCGGAAGCCGGGCAGCAGCCAGTACGCCAGTTGGAAGAGAATACCTTTGTCACCCAGCGCCAGCCAGCCAACAAGAACGGCCGTACCGCCCCAAAAGTTAATCTCGCCAACCTGCGCACTGCGGGAACGGCCGTACCAGGCAATCATCGCCAGCAACAGCGCCGCCAGGCCGCTATATTCGGGCGTCCAGTGCGAACGCAAACCGGGCAACACAAGCTGCACATAATCTTCCAGAGGCAGCCCATTGGCAGTAAACTGATAGCTAACGCTGCGCCGCGTGGTGTAAGTGAGGTAATGCAGGGTAGGCAGCAACGCCATGGCGGCTGTGCCCAGCGCCGTGACCATCACCAGCACGCCGTGCTTACCCTGCGTCAGCCAGGACCAACGCGCGCGCCGCGCCAGAAAGAGGTAATAGGCGGCTGCCAGGTAGCTGATGTGCAAAAAGGTTTGCGGGTGCCCGGCCAGGGCAGTTAGCGCCAGGCTAAAACCCGCCCCCACTAGCCAGGGAGCGGGGTAGACGCTGGCTATGCCCCGGCGCAGCAGCAACAGCGTCAGGGGCAGCCAGGTCATGCTCTGCAGCACGGCCAATTGCAGCATGGGGTAGGCGGTAAGGTAGCCGCCCAGGGCAAAGGCCAGCGCCGCCAGCAGCGCGGCCACACCCCGCTGCGTGAGGGTAAAGGCGAGCAGGTAGGTAAACAACCCGGCCAGCCAGATGTGCAGAATGGCCTCTAGCTGCAAGGCATACAGGGGAAAGCCCCAGGGCAACGTCAGCAGCAAGGTGATCCAGCGCGGGGGATAGAAAACGGCCGTTTGCGGGTCAGCGGCAAATGGAAATCCGGCGTAGCTGGCGGGCGACCAGAGCAGTGCACCCCAATCACCGCGGCGCAGCGCCTGTGACTGGTAAAGGGCAGCGGCATGAAACTGACCGGGGAAGTCGCCATCTGGCATGTGCGCCAGACCAAGCAGGTAGGTGGCAAAAAAGAGCGTGCAGAAGAGTGTCCAAAGGGTAAGGGGGATGAAGTGAAGACGATTGGACATAGGAGTGGGAATAGTGACAAAGCAGCTCAAATGTAGTGTGGCAAATGCTCGCTAAAGTAGGCCAGGGTGCGGGTCAGCCCTTCGCGCAGGCTGGTTTTGGGCCACCAACCCAATTCGGCAGCAATTTTGCCGTAGCTGCCGTAGTAGTCGCCAATATCTATGCGCTTGCGGTCGGGGGGAAAGGGGATAAGTTCGTAACGGCCGTAACCCGCAAGCGCCACCAGCAACTGCGCCAGCTCTAACAGGCTGATTGGGTCATCGCCGCCCAGGTTATAAATCTGGCCGTTGGCGGCCTCTTGCGCCGCTGCCAGCAGCAATGCCTCTACGGCATCATCCACATAGTTAAAGTCGCGCAGTTGACGGCCGTCGCCATAAATTTGCAGCGTTTGCCCTTCAAGCAGTTGGCGAATCCACCAACCCAAAAAAGTTTGCCGCGCGTCCTTCACACGCATACGCGGGCCATAGGTATTTGTCAGGCGCAAGGAGACGGTGGGCAGGCCATAGACGTTGTGGTAAACAATGTGATACCACTCCCCGGCCAGTTTGTTAATGCCGTTCACGTCTACCGGTTGCAGCGGATGGCGCTCGTCCACGGGCAGGTATTCCGGCTTGCCGTAAATCTGGCGCGTGCTGGCAAAAATTATTTTTGCCGTGGGGTTGCCATGCCGACACGCCTCTAAAATCGAAAGCTGGCTGCGGGCGTTGATCTCCAGGTCGGTGTAGGGGTCGGTCATGCTATCCAGGTGACTGACCTGCCCGGCCAGGTTGAAGATGTAATCTTGTCCTCGTACCAGGTAACGCATGCCGTGTTCGTCGCGCACGTCGGCAATGTTCACGCGCACGCGCGACTCAATGCCGGCAATGTTGACCAGGTTGCCGCCATATTGGGGAATGAGTGAATCTACCAGCAGTACGCGCGCGCCCAGCTCCACCAACCGGTACGCCAGATTGGAACCAATGAAGCCGAGGCCACCTGTAATGAGCACGGAACGGCCGTTGAACTGGCTAAACCAATCAGACATCCTATACCCTCCCTCGAAAATATAGCCCGTTGTTTCAACAAACTGACTTTTTGGGGTTCGTAGTAACGGCTTTAGCCGGTTACCCGCTAAAGCGGTTACTACAAACTTGACCTGGTGCGCGCAGGTTTGGTAACCTGCGCTACATTTTCATTCGTGGTGGTGCGCCCACTGATGCAGTCCCCCTTGAAAATGACCGCCGACCGCCAACCCATTCGTTTATTTGTTCCCATTCATTGTCAGCCCTTTTCATTACTTGCGCTTGCGCCACACCAGTTGCAGCCACAGCGCCACCAGATCGCGCGCCACACGCACCAATCGCCGAAAGTTAAAAAACTGCGATTTGCCATAGGCACGATGATAATGATTAACCGGCGTTTCCTTCAGGCGGAAACCGGCGTCCTGTACCTTTTTCATCAGTTCCACGCAAATCACGCCACTATCTGATTCCAACTGCACTTTGTCAAATATGGCACGGCGCATCAGGCGAAAGTCGCAATCCACGTCCTTCAGCTTGAGGCTAAAAAGAAACTTCACGGTGTACTGATAAATGCGACCAATAATAATACGGTGCAGCGGGTCCTGGCGTGTAATCTTCCACCCATTAACCAGGTCCACATCATCAGAAGCGAGCGCGACCAGGTTTTTCAGTTCACGCGGGTCATACTGCGCGTCGCCGTCGGTATAAAAAATCCACTCTTTGCGCGCTTCGGCAAAACCTGAGCGCAGCGCGCCACCATAACCGCGATTTTTGGCATGGTGGACAACGCGCACTTCGTTAGGGTAGGTGCGCGCCAGTTCGTCTAGCAAAGCACCGGTGTGGTCCTTGCTGCCATCGTTGATCACAATCACTTCGTAGTCGTCGCTAATTTCGCGCAGGGTCAGCAGCACTGTGATAACCATGCTGGGAATGGTTCCGGCATCGTTGTAAGCGGGGAAGAAGGCAGAAATGCTCATTTTTGGCTTCATAATCAATGTCCTGTCCTGAAAATAGCCATTTTCATTTGTCGTGGCGCAGCTTTGCTGCATGATTGACTCCCTCGAAAATGACCGCCAACCGCTGACCATGCTACAGAATTATTACGGGCCGTCGGCGGTCGGTGGTCTGCTTTCAGCCGTCTATGAAAACAGAAATTGGAGCCTGGAGATCAATTATCCCTCATCGTTAATCGCAAATCTCTGGTCGCCACTGCTGGCATCGGGCTTTTGCGCCAGGGCGATAACGGTGAGACCAAAGGGTAAATTAAAATGGCTGAGCCAGCGCGCTTCGGCGCGTAAAAAATGCACAAATAAGTTGTCTTGCCAGGGTGGGTTAGGCCTCACATCGGAGCTGTCTCCCTGTGGCGGACGCAGGCGCTCGGCAAAGCGCTTGGCCAGGGCCAATGGGAAGAGCAATGTGTTGGCATAGGTCACGCGCTCTGGGCGAAAGCCGGTTTCTTGCAGGGCGCGGCGCAGCTCGCCAGCAGTAAAGCGATGGGCGGTATGAACTACCTTGTCGTGATGGGCGCGCAGCCAGTTGTAGGCCGGCAGACGCAGAAACAAACGGCCGCCCGGCTTTAGGGCGCGGTAAAATTCGGCCAGGGGGGCGCGGTAGTCGCCAATGCTTTTGTGGCAGAGCACGTCGAAGGAGGTGATGAGGTCGAAATGGCCGTTGGCAAAAGGCAGCTCGCGCACACTCCCCCGGTAAAGGCGCGTCAGGCCGCGCTGTTGGCAAAAAGCCAGCGCCAGGGGGGAGTAGTCAAAGCCGGTTACCTCGCCAAATGGCTCCAGGTAACGCATCACGGCGCCCGTGCCGCAGCCGGCGTCCAAAATTTGCTGCGCCACTGGCTGGGGATATGTCTGCCGCAACAAGCTGATGCTGATGTGCTGCATACCAACGTACCACCAATGGCGGCCTTCGACGCTGTACATGGTCTGGTATTCGCTCGGTTCCATAGGCGTATAACTATAGTCAAATTGTCGTCGTTGCGCTATCGGGAAACGGCCGTTTTACCCATCCCCCACCCTTCGTTATAATAGCGCCCAAAAAGCAGGTTGGATAGTTGGCTAATCAACCCAACAAACTCAACCAACTAAGCCAACCACAAAGGAAACCCCTCATGCCCAAAGCACTCATTACCGGAATCACAGGACAGGATGGTTCATACCTGGCCGAATTTCTGCTGCAAAAAGGGTACGAAGTCATTGGGATGGTGCGCCGCACCAGCACCATTCACTATCACCGCGTGCAGCACATTCAAGACAAAATTACGATTGTCCCTGGCGACCTGCTCGACGAGGTTTCACTCATCCACATGCTAGAAGAGCACCAGCCTGATGAGGTATACAACCTGGCGGCGCAGAGCTTTGTCCAAACCTCCTGGAGCCAGCCCGTCTTCACCGGCGAAGTGACCGCCCTGGGTGTAACCCGCCTGCTAGACGCCATCCGCCTGGTCAACCCCAAAATTCGCTTCTACCAGGCCAGTTCCAGCGAAATGTTCGGCAAAGTAGTCGAAGTGCCACAAAAAGAGACCACCCCCTTCTACCCGCGCAGTCCCTATGGCGTAGCCAAAGTATACGGCCATTGGATTACCGTCAACTACCGCGAAAGCTATAACCTGCACGCAACCTCTGGCATTCTCTTCAACCACGAGTCACCACGGCGCGGGCTGGAATTTGTTACGCGCAAAATCACCTACCACGTCGCCAAGATCAGGCTTGGCCTGGCAAACGAGCTACGCCTGGGTAACCTGGACGCGCGACGTGATTGGGGGTTTGCGGGTGATTACGTCAAAGCAATGTGGCTGATGTTGCAGCAAGATACACCGCACGATTACGTGATTGCGACTGGCGAAACGCACTCTGTAGAAGATTTTCTGCAAGAAGCGTTTAGTTATGTCAATCTGGACTGGCGCGAGTTTGTGGTGCAAGACCCGCGCTTCATGCGCCCGGCGGAGGTAGACCTGCTGGTAGGCGACCCCAGTAAGGCGGGGCGAGAATTGGGCTGGGAACCGGCCGTTTCTTTCCGCGAGCTGGTGCACATGATGGTAGAGGCTGATCTAAAGCTGTTGCGCGACGGTGGCACAGCAATGTAGCCCGGAAACGTGAGAGGCTTCATCACCTTTTACGTTCTACAGGCATGGTTCATTTTCTCTGGAAACGGTGCTTTGCAAATTTCTGACCGCAGACAGCCGACGGCGGCCCCTCTCACTGGCAAAATTGCGGTCGGCCGTTAGCAGTCGGCGGTCATTTTCAAGAGAGCTTCACAAATACCATTCAAGAGGTAGGCACATGCAGATCAAATTTGGCACAGATGGCTGGCGAGCGCGCATTGCCGAGGGGTACACCTTTGACAACGTGCGCCGCGTGACGCAGGGTTTTGCGCGCTATATGCAGCAAGAAGGTTTAGCAGAAAAAGGGGTCGTGGTTGGGCATGATCGCCGCTTTCAGGCAGAATACTTTGCCGCAGCTGCGGCAGAGGTGCTGGCGGGCAATGGCATTCACGTCTGGCTGACAGAGGGGGCCACGCCCACGCCAGCCATTTCTTTTTCCGTCACCGACAAGGGTGCGGCTGGTGGCATTAACATCACGGCCAGCCATAATCCGGCCGTAGACTGTGGCTATAAGGTGCGTGACGCGCTGGGCGGGGCACTGCCGCCGGCCGAATTGAAGAAAATCGAGGCGCTCGTTCCCGATAGTGCTAGCGAGGCACGCCGCCTGAAGTTCGATGATGCAGTGAGTGATGGCCTGATTGCCCTGTTTGATCCGGCACCGGCTTACACGCAGCGCCTGCTGAGCCTGGTGGACATACGGCCGATTCAGGAGGCCGGCTTCAGGCTGTTGGTTGACCCCATGTGGGGCAATGGCGCAGGCTGGTTTGCGCGGCTGCTGGACGGGGGCAAAACAACGGTGTACGAGATTCACAGCGAGCGCAACCCAATCTTCCCGCACATGAGCCGTCCAGAACCGATCCCACCGAATGTGGACCATGGGCTGAGCTTTGTGTCGCAGGTGGGCGCAGATGTGGCGCTGATTACCGATGGGGATGGGGACAGGCTAGGCGTGGGGGATGAAAACGGCCGTTTCATCGATCAACTGCGCGTCTACGGCCTGCTCGGCTACTATTTTCTCGAACTGCGCAGCGAGCGTGGCCCCATTGTCAAGACCATTTCTACCACCAAAATGCTAAACAAGCTGGGCAAGCTCTACGGTGTGCCGGTTCATGAAACAGGCGTGGGTTTCAAATACATTGCGCCCAAAATGGTCGAGGTGAACGCAATGATTGGCGGTGAGGAAAGCGGCGGCTATGCCTTTCGCCAGCACGTGCCAGAACGGGATGGGCTACTGGCCGGCCTGTTCATCCTGGATATGATGGTGCGCACAGGGCGCAAACCATCGCAACTGCTGGAGCTGCTGTTTGCAAAGGTAGGCGCCCATTACTACGACCGCATTGACTCTACCTTTGACACCGCCCGCCAGCGAGAAATTTTGGCCAATGTGGCCACCGCCCGCCCGACCACCATTGGCGGCCTGAAGGTGACGGATATTGTCACCATAGACGGCCATCAATTTCTGATGGAAGATGGCGGCTGGCTGCTCATTCGCTTTAGCGGCACGGAGCCAATTATCCGCGTGTATTGCGAAACGACACACGAGCAGCGTGTGCCCGATATTTTGCAAGATGGCCTCAAAATTGCCGGATTGCGCTAAAAAACGCGCTGGTCACTGCGTGATGGGCTGACCAGCCTACAAACCAAAAAAAACGCGATGTCAGAAGAAAAAGCATTCCAGGATTACTATCCCGAAGAAGTGGCGCACTGCTACGGCTGTGGGCGACTGAATGAGCACGGGCACCAGTTGAAAAGCTACTGGCAGGGAGAGGAGGCGGTTGCCCATTTTACGCCGCAGCCTTACCACACGGCCGTTCCCGGCTACGTCTACGGGGGGTTGATTGCTTCCCTCATTGACTGCCATAGCACCGGCACAGCCGCTGCCGCCACCTACCGCGCCGAAGGACGGCCGATGGATAGCCTGCCAGCCGTGCGCTACCTCACCGCCTCGCTAAAAGTGGACTATCTGAAGCCCACTCCTCTTGGCGGTCCGCTGGAACTGCGCGCGCGCGCCGTTGAGGTCAAAGGGCGCAAGGTTGTCGTGCACAGCACCCTTTCTGCCGGGGGGCAGGTGTGTGCTAAAGGGGAGGCGGTTTGCGTGCAGGTTCCTGAGGAATTTATGCTCTCCTTGCTGCAGCAGCGCAAGGAGAGCTAAGTGGTATGATTCGTGATATGCGGAAGAAATACTTGACAGTTTTTTTCAACCGTCGACTGCCTACCGCCAACCGCGCTACAGGAGAGGGCTGGCAGTCCGCGGTAGGTAGTCGGCGGCCAAATTGGCAAAGACACTTTGAACCCTGCCGTTAATCTTTATGCTGATAGACAGCCACTGCCATCTGGACTTTGACAGCTTTGCCGCCGACCGCGAAGCGGTGCTGGCGCGGGCAACGGCCGTTCACGTCACGCATATTCTCATTCCTGGCCTCGACCTGGCAAACAGCACGGCCGTTTTAGCGCTCACGGCGCAATTCCCCATGCTATACGGGGCTGTGGGGGTGCATCCCAACAGGACGGCCATCTGGCAAGACGCCTGGTTGGCAGAATTGCGCACCCTGGCGCAGGAGGCAAAAATAGTGGCTATTGGTGAAATCGGCTTGGATTACTACTGGCAAGATTCCCCTCACGCCACGCAGCAGCACGCCTTCGCCGCCCAATTGCACCTGGCAGCCGAATTGGCGCTGCCCGTCATCATCCACAACCGCGAAGCCAGCGCCGACGTGATCGCCCTGTTGCGCCAATCTCCCCTGACCGGGTGGGAGGATGCAGGCGTGCTACACTCGTTTTCAGGAGATTGGCCAACGGCCGTTGCCGCCCTGGACATGGGCTTTTACCTCGGCTTTACCGGCCCCATCACCTACAAAAAAGCGGACGAGCTGCGCCAGATTGCCGCACGAGCGCCACTGGAACGCATTTTAATCGAAACAGACGCCCCCTTTCTCACGCCGCAGCCACGGCGCGGCCAGCGCAACGAACCAGCTTACGTGACTTATGTAGCAGAAAAATTGGCCGAGATCCGCGGCATGGAAACAGCCGTTGTCGCCCACCAGACCACGCAAAACGCCCTGCGCCTGTTTAGCAAAATGACGCACAAACCATAAAACGCGCCAACACACCTGGCTAACCTGCCCCATGCCCCCCCTCCTCTCCATCCTCATTGTCAACTGGAACGTGTGCGATCTGCTGCGCGTCTGTCTGCGCAGCATTGAGCGCGCGCGCGACAATCTGGCGCTAGAGGTGATCGTCGTAGACAGCGCCTCCGCCGATAACAGCGTGGCAATGGTGCAACAAGAGTTCCCCTGGGTGCGGCTGATTGCCTGCCCCGAAAATGTGGGGTTTCCGCGCGGCAATAACCTGGCGCTGGCACAGGCCAACGGCCGTTTCCTGTACCTGCTCAACCCCGATACAGAAATCGTCGGCGACGCTTTGCAACAGATGACGCAGTACATGACGCAACATCGCGATGTAGGCGTGGTGGGATCGCAGCTGCTCTACCCAGACGGCCGTATTCAATCCTCGCGCCGGCGTTTTCCTACCCTAGCCGTGGGGCTGCTGGAAAGCACCTGGCTGCAACCGCTGGCACCGCGCCGCCTGCTGCGCTACTACTATGTGCAAGATTTGCCCGACGACCAGCCCGCCGACGTAGATTGGGTGATGGGAGCCAGCCTGATGACGCGCCGCGAAGTCTACGAACAGGTCGGGGGCATGGACGAGGGGTACTTTATGTACTCAGAGGAGCTTGACTGGTGTCGGCGCATCAAGGACGCCGGCTGGCGCGTGGTCTACCTGCCGCAGGCAAAGATTATTCACCACGAGGGCAAAAGCAGCGAACAGGCTGTGGCGGCGCGCCACATTTACTTTAACCGCGCCAAACTGCGCTACTTTCGCAAATATCACGGCCGTCTGGCCACTGCCCTCATTCGCATCACTCTGCTGTGGAACTACGCCGTCCAACTGCTCATTGAAGCAGCAAAAGGGGTGTTGGGTCACAAACGGCCGTTGCGCTGGCAGCGCGTGCGTGCCTATGCGGCCGTTTTGCGCTCCGGCCTGCCCCCGGCCGAATAAGCGGCAAGCCCGCGATTAGAAACGGCGGCTACATCACAAAAAATCCGAGGTCTACCACACAAATCGAAAATTGCTGCGCGTGCGCAAAACCTCTTGACAGATTAACCAGAAAAGCGGACACTGTTAACAATTTCTCTTCATCAATCCCTGGCGAGGTTATCTTCCATGAACATCAGAAGTATATCCATCGATCTCCCTGAAAATTTGTACGCCGATCTGCAAGATGTGGCGCAAGCTGCCGGTATGCCTCTGGAAAAGGTGATCCTGCAAAGCATTCGCACAGGCATGCCCCCATCATTGAGCAAGGTGCCGGCCACCTTTCACCCCGAACTGCTGGCGCTCAACAAGTTAAGTGACCGCGACCTGATTCGCGTGGTTGAAGGCGAATTGACACCTGAAACAACTGATGATGAGCAACACCGCAAGGCTGACTTCAGGTCTCTGCGCCGTATCTACGCGCTATCTCTGCTCAAATGGCGCGGCCATCCCATTCCCATGCCCTACGAGTCTTTGGTAGATTGAAAGAGTAGGCACGGTTCGGATGATTTTTACAAATTTGACCGCCAACAGCCGACAGCCAACCGCGATTTTGTCGGTGGCAGGCTATCTGCGGTTGGCTATTTGCGCTTGGCCACCTGCGGTCAGCCGACTGCGGTCGGCCGTCAGTGGGCAGCGGTCTGCCGTCAAATTGTCAAAATTGCTTGCACCATACCGTGATCGGTCATTGAGATTGGTAAACCCGGATCACTATTCCCAATCTCCAATCTCCTCTCTTCACCCCTATGCCCCGTATTGGTCTTGTCACCGGTGAATATCCGCCCATGGAAGGGGGAGTGGGCGCGTTTACGCGCGAACTGGCGCAAGCGCTGGCGCAGCAGGGGGAGGAAGTGCACATCTTTACCGCACGCGCCGCACGCCCGCCAACGGCCGTACGCTCTCGCCGCACCCTAAATGAGCCGATAGACCAGGGATTTGCACAGCTATACCCGTTTGCCCGCACCTGGCGCTGGCCGGCCCTGGCAGCCGTTACCGATTGGGTGATCCGCTACGACATTGAGCTGGTTAACATTCAGTACCAGGCCGCTGCTTACCACATGCGCAGCCCCGCTATCAATCTGCTGCCCTGGCGGCTGCGCGGGGTGTGCAAAACGGCCGTCACCTTTCACGATTTGCGCGTGCCATACCTCTTTCCCAAGGCAGGGTGGCTGCGCCAGACGGCCGTTTTCTTCATGGCGCATCAGGCAAATGGCGCTATCGTCACCAATCGCGGCGACTACGACATGCTGACGGCGCGCGTGCGCGTGCCCGTGCGCCAGATTCCTATTGGCAGCAACATCACCACTTATACGCCGGCGGCCGCCGAAGTGACCCAGGCGCGGCAGGCGCTAGGGCTGCAACCAGACGATTATTTATTGGGATATTTTGGTTTCCTGAACGAAAGCAAGGGGGCAGATACGCTGATAGAAGCATTGGCGCGGCTAGACGGCCGTTTTCATCTGCTCTTCATTGGCGGCCAGACCGGCAGTAGCGACGCCAGCAACCATCCTTTTCTGGCGCAATTGCGGGCGCAAATAGAAAGCCTGGGGGTGGGTTCGCGCGTGCATTGGAGCGGCTTTGTGCCCGACCGCGAAGTCTCTACGCTGCTGCACACCGCTGACCTGATGGTTATGCCCTATCGTGACGGCGTTTCCTTGCGGCGCGGCACGCTGATGGCCACCCTGGCGCACGGCCGTCCGCTCATCACCACGCACCCTACCGCCCCCACGCCAGAGTTGGCGCACGGGCAAAACGTCTGGCTCATTCCCCCCGCAGATGCGCCCGCCCTGGAAGCAGCCATTCGCGCCCTGGCCGACAACCTGCCCTTACGTCATACCCTGGGGGCCAGCGCCGCACAAACGGCCACCCTCTTCACCTGGGAGAAAATTGCCATGGAGACGGCCGTTTTCTTTCACGAGCTACTGGCGACCGCCAGGGAGTGATCGCAGACGGCAGAGTGCCGCTGCCTTGGCCGAGCAGTGGAGGAGAGACCGGCGAGACAGCGCATGTAGAGCGGTGGAACAACACCCTGCGGCAACGGCTAGGGCGATTTGTTCGTAAGACCTTATCCTTTTCCAAATCTGACACATACCATGAAATTGCGTTACGTTTGTTTTTGCATGAGTATAATTTGGCCGTTATCAGTTGAAACTTAACCACTACC
>CALEAD010000037.1 GCA_937943625.1 uncultured Anaerolineae bacterium
GCAGAGTTGTTACGCAGGCCGCTCCCTGCGTTTTGGCAATGGGGTGATTCAATTGCCCCTACCGTTTTTCAAAGGCATTTGTTTTTCGTATTTTTGAGCCATTTCGGCTCTGATTGCACAATAGTTACGTTAACTTAATCCCTGACTGTCATTCCGAGCGGAGCCTGCGGCCCTGAGCGAAGTCGAATGGGGAGGAATCCCTCTCCTTTTACAAGTGGCAGGGATTTCTCGTCGAAGACTCCTCGAAATGACATGGGAAGGTTTAGATTATTTTGTTAACAGCGTATTTAGGATGATCATAAGGAGCTGCATGGAGAAGGTACGGAGTTTCATAAGATTTTTTCTTTGTGGTTCTACAGGTCTTCTCTGTGACGCTCCGCGGGGCTGTCTTACTGTCTTACGTGAGTAGATACAAGGGTATAATTATGGAAAGGTATGGTGAATAGCCAATGGCTAATTGCCAATCCTATTCAAAAAATGGTGGGGAAAAGCGGCCGTTGCCAGGGAATGCCTGCCAGCACGGCCAAAATAGCCAGGATGAAGAAGATAGCGGCCGTTTTGTGCTTACCCACGTCCGTCGTTGCTTTTTTAGACCGGGCACGCCCCACATGCGCCAGCACGACGGCAATCACCATAAGAAAGATGTGCTCCACGGCAAAAAAACGGTCTTCGGCATTGCGCATGATTTCACTAAAGTTGTTTAATGCGTGCTGCGTGATGGGGCTGAGGACAAAGTAGAGCAGCAGTCCCAACAAAAGCTGCACGTCCATGCCGATGGTGAAGACCAGGCCAAACTGATCGTCTACGGCCGTCCACCCCTTTTTGCGCCGCCAGCCAAGCAGGGCGCTGCCAATGGCCAGCAGTCCACCAATTAGAACTACCCAGCGAAAAATGTTGTGAAAAGCTAATACAGTTGCATACATGGTTGAAAACTCCTGTGAAAATGACCACCGACGGCCGACCGCCGACCGCCAACTGCGGTCTACCTTGTAAATGGAACCTGCGTTACATTTTCATTCGTGGTGGTGTGCCCCACGTATGAAGTCCCCTTTGCAGATTTTGGATTACGGCGTAAAACCTGTTCAACCGGACTGGCTGACCGACGAACCAGCCGATAGACTTTTATTACGGCCGTGCCACCAATAGGCAAAGAGCAGCAGGGCTGCCAGGGCGGCCAGCGCCGCCACTCGTTTTTCTTGTTCTGGTTGGCGCTCCAGGGCAAGCTGCGCCTCGCTTTCGGCAATCCAGGCGAACGTTTCTAACATACCGTTTTGTAGCGAGCGCGGCTGCCAGCCGAGTTCCAGGCGCGCTTTGTCGGCGCTGGCAATGTATGTGCTGCCCAGCGCCGCCATGGTTTCTGCGGCAAAGATGGGGGGCAGGTTGAGCGCCGGTTGCAGCATGCCCATCAGCGGCGCCAGCGGGCGCAGCACGCTCCCTGGCAGGCGTAGCCTGGGCACGGGCTTGCCGGTGAGGTGACCCCAAAACTCGACCAACTCGCCCAGGGAAACGGCCGTACCCGTGAGAATATAACTTTCACCAATGCGCCCCTTTTCCACCAGTAGCAGCAGCGCGGCCGCCACATCTTCCACGTGCGTAAAGCTGAGCGTTGTTTCCGGCGCCGGAACCAGGGGAAAGCCACGATAAAAGAGGCGCATTTGCTGCGCGACCAGGCTGGTGTCACCAGGGCCATAGACACTGCCCGGCATGGCAATGATGATTGGCGCACCTTTTTGCAGCAGCGGCAACGCCACTTTGTAGTGCGCCAACCATTTGCTGCGCTCGTACTCGGTGGCAAAGGGGCCGGGGTAGTAATAGCTTTCATCCACAAGCTGCCCGCGCGTGTTGCCAAAGATGGCGATGCTGCTGAGGTACACGATTTTGCCCACGCCCAGTTCGTGCGCCAGGCGCAGAACGTTGCGCGTGCCCCCCACATTCACCATGTCTGCCTGCATGCGGTCAGGCACGCCAATCTTGAACCAGGCAGCCGCGTGAAATACCACGTCGCTGCCGGTCATGCCGGCGCGCATAGATTCTTTGTCGGTAATGTCGCCAGAAACGGCCGTTGCCCCCAGGCTTTGCACCAGGTGTGTGCTTTCTGGCGAGCGTGCCAGGGCGTACACATCGTACCCTTTTTCACACAGTTGGCGGATCAGGTGGCGGCCAATGAACCCCGAACCGCCCGTTACAAATGCTTTCATTGCTTAATCCTTTATCAGCCAGTCAGCTTATTACCTCGTCACCCCATCACCCCGTCACCTCTTCCCCACGGCTTGCCCAAGTTTGCCAGAGTATAGCATGTTGCGCAAAGGGCATAAAACTTTCTCAGCCCGCTTTGCTGTTTCTGGCACATTGCGTAGTGACCGGTACAATAACCGGTGAAGAGAATGAGCGATTGGAGATTAGAGATTGGCGTATATAACCCAGGTGGGCGACCAGGGTTACATACGCAAGAAAGCGATATGAGCGATATACACACACCATCCGCGCGCCCTAGGTTGGCTTTTCTCTACACTGGACACGGGGCGCAATATGTAGGCATGGGGCGGGGATTGTTTGCCGCAGAGCCGGCCTTTCGCCAGGCACTAGAGGCGTGCAACAACCTTATGCAAGGGGAATTGCTGCCCATCCTCTACCCTGACACCGACCCTGGGGATGCCTCACCGCTGCTGAAGGGCATGACCTATTCCCAACCTGCGCTGTTTGCGCTTGAGTATGCGCTGACTCAGCTTTGGCGCAACTGGGGCGTTTTGCCAGAGCTGGTGGCCGGGCACAGCGTGGGGGAATATGCTGCTGCCTGTGCCGCCGGTATTCTCAGCCTGGAAGATGCGCTGCAACTGGTTACGGCACGCGGGCGCATGATGGATGCGCTGCCGCAAAAGGGGCAGATGACGGCCGTTTTTGCGGATGAGGCGCGTGTACAGGAAGCAATTGCGCCGTATGCGGCGCAGGTGGCCATTGCTGTCATCAACGGACCGCAAAATGTGGTCATATCAGGCGCAGCGGCAGCCGTAGAGCAGGTGACGCAGCAACTGGCGGCGCAGCGCATTCGTGCACGACGGTTGATGGTGGCGCAGGCTTCCCATTCGCCGCTGGTAGAGCCAATGCTGGATGCGTTTGAGGCAGTAGCGGCCGGCGTGGTGCTGAAGCCACCGCAGATTGGCTACGTATCGGGGATGCTGGGTACGGCCGTTAACGGGCACACCCTCACCCAACCCGCCTACTGGCGTCAGCATCAGCGCCAAACGGTGCGCTTTGGCGACGCCGTACAGGCGCTGCTGGCAGCCGGCGCGCGCTGCTTTGTGGAAATTGGCCCAGACAACACGCTGCTAGGCATTGCCCGTCGCCTGCCCGGCGCCGAAGAGGCAGATGCGCTATGGCTGCCCTCCCTGGTCAAAGGCAAGCCTGACACAGAAACAGTGAACGCAAGCCTGCAGGCGTGGCAGGCGTGGCGGGCAGCGATCGCAGACCGGTAATCAATCATTCCCCATTAACGATATGATTCATGACACGTTGAAGAGAGACTTTACAAATTTTCGACCGCCGACGGCGGCCCACCTTTACACCTTCTCTGCCGCCACCGAAGAGGAACTGCGGCAGCGCGTGGCGCGCTTCTTGCCAGATGCGGCTGGCGCAGATGGCCAACGGCCGTTCCGCCTGGCACTGTGGGCCAGCGAGCAGGACGAAGCGGTGGCCAAAACGGCCGCTTTTTTGCGCGGAGATGCGCCCCAGGGCTGGGTCAGCGGCCAGGCGCCAGAAACGCCGCCCACCGTTGCTTTTCTCTGCACCGGGCAGGGGGCGCAATACGTAGGCATGGGGCGCGCCCTGTATGAGACGGAACCGCGCTTTCGCCGGGCTTTAGATGCGTGTGCCGAAGGCTTACGGCCGTATTTGCCCATTCCTCTGCCGGATGTGCTATACCCGCCCGAAGGACAATCCAGCCCCATTGACGAAACAACTTACACCCAGCCCGCGCTCTTTGCCATTGAGTATGCCCTGGCGCAGCTCTGGCTGGCATGGGGCGTGCGACCTGCGGTGGTTTTAGGGCACAGCGTGGGTGAGTATGCGGCCGCGGCGCTGACCGGCGTCTTTAGCCTGGCGGATGGGCTAAAGCTGATTGCCGCGCGCGGGCGGCTGATGGGGGCGCTGCCTGCCGGCGGCGCCATGGCGGCCGTTTTTGCCGACGAGGCAACCGTAGCAGCGGCGCTGGCCCCTTACGCCGACCGTGTCGCCATTGCCGCGCTAAACGGCCCGGCGCAAACGGTGATCTCTGGCGAGGAAACGGCCGTTACCCACATCCTCGACACCCTGAAAAAAGCGCGTGTACGTGCCCGTCCTCTTGTTGTCTCTCACGCCTTCCACTCCCCGCTGATGGACCCTATGCTGGATGAATTTGCGCAAATTGCCGCCACCGTGCGCTACCAGCCACCCCAAATTCCCCTTGTTTCCAATGTCACCGGCCGGTTGGCTACGCCAGAGTTGCTTGCCACAGCACAATACTGGCGCGACCATGCGCGCGCGGCCGTGCGCTTTGCCCCGGCCGTACAGACACTTTATGAGATGGGCATAGCCATTTTTCTGGAAATCGGCCCCCAGCCCCACCTGACCGGCATGGCGCGGCGCATTCCCAACGAGCGCGGCGGTGCGTCGCCATTGTTATTGCCCTCCATACAGCAGGGGGAGGATGCCTGGCAGGTACTGATGCAAAGTTGGGCGCAGTTGTGGGTGTTGGGCGCAGCAGACTTGCCACCCACAATCGCCAATCTCTATTCGCGCTAATAATGGGTCAGACTGCCATCGGCACGTGCCTGCTCGACAGCGTAGCGAAAGAGCAGCAGGGAGAGGGGAAAGAGGAGCAGGCAGAAGAGCAGCAGCACAAGCAGGTCGGGGGCCAATTCGCCCCAGCCCGCACCGCTGAGCAGCGCCAGGCGCATGGCGCGCAAGGCATAGGTGATGGGTAGTAGCCGCGCCAGCCATTGCAGCCACTCTGGCAAAATTTCAATAGGGTAGTAGACGCCGCTAACCAGGTTGGCCAGGTTGCCTAGCAGCGCGGTGATGGGGTCGCCGCGCTTGATGACCATGATGACGCTGGCGGCCATGATGCCGATGCTGGCAAAAGCAATGATGCCCAGCATCAGGCTGAGCAGTGCCCCCAGCAGGTTGGCCTGTGCCAGGTTCAGGTCGAGCAGCAGCACGCCAATAAGCAGATAAACCAGCACGCGAAAGGTGGTGTAGGTGTAGCTCCACAAGGATGAGCCGACAATGAGCAGGGAAACGGCCGTTGGCGTCATCATCATTGCCTCCAGCGTGCCGGTGGTTTGCGCCTGGCGCAGGGCAGCGGCAAACCCGGTGAGACCGGTGCTGAAGTAGCCGCCCAGGGCAATGCCAATCAGCACAAAGGCAAAATAGTCGCCCCCGTAAGCGCCAAGCAGGGGAGCGGCGCTGGGGTTGATGAGCTGCGCCAGAAAGTAGAAGATGAGGACGCGGAAAAGAATGCCCCCCAGCCCCAGGATAAAGCTCACGCGGTAGCTGGTTTCGCTGTAGAAGTCGCGCACGAGGAAGGCGTACAGGCGGCGAATCATGGGGCGCTTTGGGTAAAGTGGGCAAAGACCTCTTCCAGGCTGGGCGAGGTGACTTCAACCTGGGTAATAGGGTATGGCTGGAGCTGCTGCAGCACGGCCGTTAACTCTCCTCCTGCTTCGGTTGCGGCAAAGCGTAAGCGGATGCGGCCGTCTGGCAACAACTCCCTGCTGGCCTGAAATTGCGCGCGCAGGTGAGCGCATACGGCCGTATCTACCCCCTCGACCGTCAATTCATACAGCCGCTGTGGGCGCAGCTGCTGCCGCAGCTGGGTTGGCGCACCAATAGCGCGAATTTGCCCCTGGTGCATCAGCGCCACGCGCTGGCACAGCTTTTCCGCTTCCGCCAGGTCATGCGTGATGAGAAAGACAGTCATGCCCTGTTCTGCTTGCAGGCGCAGGATCAGCTCGTGCAGGCGCTGCGTGGCCATCGGGTCCAGGCTGCGGCTTGGCTCATCCAGAAACAGAATGCGTGGACGGTGCAGCAGCGCGCGGGCAATGGCCAGCCGCTGACGCATGCCGCTGGAAAAGCTGCTAAAGCGGCGTTCGGCTACGGCTTGCAGCTCCACATCGGCCAACACCTGCTGCACACGCTCCCTGGCAGTACGGCCGTGCAGCCCGTGCAGCGCGGCGAAAAAGTCCAGGTTCTGCCGCGCTGAAAGCCGCCAAAAAAAGCTGCGTTCGTCAGAAACCACCAGCCCCACAGCGGCGCGGATGGCGCTGGCCGCTGTCAGGTCATGCCCGGCCACGCGCGCGCGCCCAGCGGTTGGCTGGATGAGCGTGCAGAGCATTTTCACCAGCGTGGTTTTGCCTGCCCCATTTGGCCCCAGCAGGCCAAACAGCTCGCCGGGGGACAAAGAGAGGTGAATGGGGGAAACGGCCGTAATCGGCGTCCCTCGCGCCAGCCGCCGCCAGCCCCCTGGCTGCTTATACACCTTTGTCAGCCCCTCAACCTCAATTGCCCAATCCATACGCTCAAGTCTACCTGGGGGAGGCAGGTTTGCAAGGGGAGGCCTCTGGCTACGATTCCCACCATTCCCCCCACATTCTGCAAAAATACCGCTATAATTCCCCGCATGGCTGAATTGACTCATAAAGAAGTCCTTTTCAAGGAACCCTATGCCCAATCATTACCCCGTTCATAAAACAATTCTCGACAATGGCCTGACCGTCATCCTCAAAGAGATGCACCATGCGCCCGTGATCAGCTTCATGATCTGGTACCGCGTGGGCAGCCGTAACGAAGTGCCCGGCATCACCGGCATTTCCCACTGGCTGGAGCACATGATGTTCAAAGGCACTCCCAACTTTCCTGGCAGCCAGCTAGATCGCATGATCTCGCGCGAAGGCGGGTACTGGAACGCCTTTACCTGGTTGGACTTTACCGCCTACTACGAGACCATGCCTGCTGGCCGCATAGACCTGGCGCTGCGCCTGGAGGCTGATCGCTTGCAAAATGCGCTGATTACGCCAGAGGAGACGGAGTCGGAGCGCACTGTCATCCTCTCAGAGCGCAGCATGTATGAGAATGACCCCCGTTTTTGCCTGAGCGAGGAACTGACGGCCGTTGCTTTTCGCGTTCACCCCTACCACCACGAAGTCATTGGCGATGAGGCAGATTTGCGCAACATGACCCATGCCGACTTGCTGCGTCATTACCGGCGCTACTATGCGCCGAACAACGCCATTATTGTGGCCGTTGGCGATTTTGCTACCGCTGAGATGCTGGCGCGCATAAAGAGCCTGTTCGGCGCCATTCCCCCAGGCGAACCGCTGCCCCCCATTGTGCGGCAAGAGCCGCTCCAGCGCGGCGAGCGGCGCATCATGCTGCACGGCCCGGCAGACGCCGCCTACCTCACCCATGCCTACAGAGCGCCTGCCGCTGATCATGCGGACTATTTTGTCCTGACGTTGCTCAATGCTGCCTTTGCCGGGGGCAGCAGCCTGGGCATGTTTGGCGGCGCCGGCAGCAACAAAAGCTCGCGCCTGTACAAGGCGCTGGTGGAAACAGACCTGGCAGCAGCGGCATACGGCAGCCTGGGGCCAACGCGCGACCCCTTTCTGTACACCATCAGTGCTGTCGCGCGACACGGCCGTTCGCTAACGGCCGTTGAAGAAGCACTGGATGCCGAACTGACACGGCTAGAGACTAACCCCATCACTGCGGCCGAACTGGCTAAGGCGCTCAAGCGCGCCAAAGCGGAGTTTGTGTTGGTCGGCGAAAGCATTACCGGGCAGGCACAGTTACTGGGCATGGCCGAAGCCGTCGTGGGTGACTACCGCTGGTTCGAAGACGTGCTGGCGCGATTGAGCAGCGTCACCCTGGATGACATTGAGCGCGTGCGCCACACTTACCTGCGCAAAAGCGCGCGTACCGTTGGCTGGTACCAGCCCAATGGTATGCTCTAAAAGCGCCTGCCCATCTTTTCGGCCGTTGTTGACCGGTTGGCTGGCTTGTTACCTGACCAACTAGCCAACGAACTTCTCAATAACGCCACAAAGACGCTGCCCACTTGTGTCCCTGTGCTACAATAGAGCCGCTATGGTTGCTGAATCCGTCCTCATGCAGAAGCTCAATACGCTCAACCAGATTACCGTCAGCCTGAACCAGGCACAGGACGTGTCGGCAGCGCTGCAAACGGCGCTGGCGCAGATTGTGGCGCTGCTAGAGTTGCGCACTGGCTGGCTCTTTCTGCATGACCCGGCAGCACAAGGGCGTTGGGCTGGTCCCGGTTTTTTGTTGGCGGCACACCACAACTTGCCACCGGCGCTCAACCTGGAGAACGAAGCTGTTTGGGCCAAAGAGTGCGCCTGTCAGACGCTTTGCCTGGAAGGGCGGCTTAACCAGGCGTATAACGAAGTAAAGTGCAGTCGCCTGGCCGAGGCAGTTGGCGACAATGATGATCTGGTGGTACACGCTTCTGTGCCGCTGTGCGTTGGCCAGCGCGTGTTGGGGATTTTGAACGTGGCCGCACCGAGCTGGTCTGCTTTTACCCCAGAAGCACTGGCATTGCTGACTAACGTGGGTCATCAGATGGGCATTATGCTTGACCGTGCGCGCCTGATTGACCTGCTGCGCGAGCAGCGGCTGGATGAACAGGCAGCGCTACTTGATCTGTCGCGCCAATTGCTGAGCCTCTCTGATCTACGCGATGTGCTGAACTATGTGGTACACGAAGTGCGCCAACTGCTGAATGTGGATGCCTGTGCCGTGCTGCTGGCCAGTGAGGATGGGGAATCCCTCTGTTTTCAGGCGGCCAGCGGCTGGCTTTCTGACCCGGTGGGCAATGGCTACCGCGTACCCACACAGGGCACGGGTTCAGGACGGGTGCTGCACTCGCAAGAGGCGCTGGTGTGGAATGGGCCAGCCACTACGCCGCTGTTGAGCCAGTCCCCCATGCTTTCCTGGCTGCGGCAAGAGGGGTTTGAAAGTGCGGCGATAGTGCCTCTGGTGAGCAACGGCCGTTCGATTGGCACCATGGTCGTAGATACGCGCGCCCCCCGGACCTTTACCGCAGATGAGCTACGCTTTTTGCAACTGATGGCCAACCATGCGGCCATTGCCATTGAAAAAGCGCGCCTGCGCGAAGAGGAGCTGGCGCGAAACCGCATGGAGCGAGAACTGGCTGTAGGGCGGCAAATTCAGCTTTCGATGTTGCCGCGCAGCACGCTGAGTGTGCCCGGCTGGCAATTTGCCGTGCGTTATGAACCGGCGCGGCAGGTGGGCGGCGACTTTTACGACTATTTTTTCATTCCCAGCGAGCCAGACCAGCTAGGTGTGCTGATTGCCGACGTGTCGGACAAGGGCGTGCCGGCGGCCATCTTTATGGCGCTGTGTCGCACGACAATCCGCAACAGCGCCCTGCGCGGGCGTGCCCCGGCCGAAGCACTGACCTGGGCAAACCGCCTGATTATGGATGGCAGCCAGTCTGATATGTTCCTGTCTGCCTTTTACGCGCGCATCAATGTGCAGACTGGCGCGTCTGTCTATGCCAATGCCGGGCATAATCCGCCCCTGTGGTGGCGCGCTGCCACGCAGGGCTTCTTGTTGTTGCCAAACAGCGGTATGGTGCTGGGGGTCGTGCCCAACGTGCCGATGGCCGAACGCCATATTCAGTTAGACCCCGGTGACATGCTGTTGCTGTACACCGATGGCGTGACAGAGGCGATGAACGAGCAGCGGCAGGAATTTGGCTGGCAGCGGCTGCAAACGGCCGTTCTGCAAGCCATTCAGCAGAACCTCCAGGCAACGGCCGATGAGGTGGCAACGGCCGTGTTACAGGCTGTGCACACATTTATCGGCAATGCCAGCCAGCATGATGATTTCACCTTACTCATTATTCGCCGCAACCCCCTCCCCTGAAGGATACGCACCCCATGCCCAACCTGACTTACCCCGGCCCTGAAACCATTCAGCATTATACCCTGACAAACGGGGCAACTCTGCTGGTGTATGAAAACTTTGCCAGCGACTCCATTGCCCTTAACGGGCTAGTGCGCGCCGGCGCGCTGCTCGATCCACCTGACCAGGATGGCTTAGCTCTCTTTTGTGCAAACTTGCTTCTAAACGGCACGCAGCAGCGCAGTTTTGGCGAGATTTACGAGGCGCTGGAATCAGTGGGCGCCAGCCTGGAATTCAGCAGCGGATTACACGCCACAGAGTTTAGCGCCCACGCCCTGGCCGAAGATTTCCCCCTGATCGTCGAATTGCTGGCTGAATCCTTGCGCATGCCCACTTTTCCCGCCCAGCAGGTAGAGCTGGTGCGCGGCCAGATATTGACCGACCTGCAAATTCGCGCCAACGATACGCGCCATGTTGCCTCGGTAGCCTTTCGCGAATTGCTATACCCGAACCACCCATACGGCCGTGCCAGCGAAGGGCGCATGAAAACCATTGCCGCCATTACCCAGGCCGATATTCAGGCGTATCATGCCCGCGCCTTTGGACCACAGGGCATGATCATTGTCCTGGCCGGCGCAGTGCGGGGGGCAGAAGCTGCCACACGCCTGCAGAACGTCCTGGGCGACTGGCAAAACCCACAGCAGACCCCATTGCCAGAAGTGCCCGATATGGCACGCCCAGAAACTACTTACCGCGCGCATATTGCGCTGTCAGACAAAAGCCAGACTGACCTGATCCTGGGGCTGCCCGGCCCACGCCGCGCCGCGCCAGACTACCTGGATGCCAAACTGATGAATACGATTTTGGGCGTTTTTGGCATGATGGGGCGTATTGGCGAAAATATGCGCGAGAAGCGCGGGCTGGCCTATTACGCCTATAGCCACCTGCAGGGCAGCCTGGGACCTTCGCCCTGGCTGGCCAGCGCCGGCGTTGCCCCTGAAGACGTGGCCGAGGCGACCGAAGCCATTTTGCAAGAAATCGCGCGCATCCAGGAGGAACTGGTTCCCGCCGCCGAGTTGGCAGACAGCCAATCATACATCACCGGTTCGATGCCGGTGGGGCTGGAGACAAACAGCGGCCTGGCAAGCGTCCTGACCGACATCGCGCTTTATGACCTGGGCCTGGATTATTTGCAGCGTTACCCCGATCTGATCTGGCAGGTTACGCCGGAACGGGTGCAGGCCGCGGCGCAAAAATATCTCAGCACCACGCAGATTGCCATTGCTTCTGCCGGCCCGTGAGAGGCAACTGGTAATTAGAGACTGAAGACCAGAGCATCCAACTAATCTCCAACCACTATCCGCTAAATCATGTTATCCATTGGCGTAGATTTAAGTGAAGTAGCACGCATAGAGGCGCTGATTGCGCGGTATGGTGCGCGCTTTTTGGACCGGGTGTTTACGGCGCAGGAGCAGGCTTACTGCAACGGCCGTGTAACCAGCCTGGCTGCCCGTTTCGCCATCAAAGAAGCAGTGGCCAAGGCGCTGGGCACAGGCATGGGTGAACAGGTAACGTGGCGCGAGGTGGAAGTAGTGAACGACGCGCAAGGCAGGCCGCTGCTGTTGCTACACGGCAAAACCCGCGCCCATGCCGAATCGCTGGGGTTGCAGCAGTGGGCTATCAGCCTGTCACATACGGAGGCGCTGGCAATCGCATTTGTCGTAGCGACTGGCCAGGATTAAAGCGTGCGGCGTGAAACGTCATCCACATTCATCCTTCATTCTTCATGTTTTGTGCTCCTACCAGCGAGTTCAGCGTGGGCAGGGTACACCTCCGCAAATGAGAACGGAACGCAGGTTACCAGGCCTTTGCACGTACCAGGTTAATTGGTAGTAACCGCTTCAGCAGGTAACCGACTAAGTCTGTTACTACGAACCTCACAAATTGAGTTTATTGAAGTACCCGGCTACATTTTCAAAGGAAACCTCATGCGTGGGCACACCACCACGAATAAAAATGTAGCGCAGGTTCCATTTACAAGGTAGATCGCAGTTGGCCGTTGGCGATCAGTAGTCGACGGTCATTTTCAAGGGAGTGACGTTATGAGCAGTTGGACAACAGACGATGGAACGCAAATTAATTATGAGCTGGTGACCAGCCGTGCCAGCCAGGAGATATTGCTGTTGCTGCCGGGGTTGCTGGGCACCATCAACACGCAGTGGCGCAACTTTGCCAGGCCGCTGGCAAAGGAATTTAGCCTGATTATGATGGATTTGCGCGGACACGGCCGTTCTACCAATAATGCTCGCTTCCTCAACCCAGAGCAAATGATGCAAGACGTGGTGGGGCTGCTAGATACGCTCAACGTCCATCGCGTGCATGTCGTGGGCTATGATTTTGGCGGCTACCTGGCGCTCATGCTGGCACTGAACCAGCCGCGCCGCGTGCAGTCACTCATCCTGCACGCCACCAAGTTTTACTGGACAACCGAAGCCACACAAAAGATGCGTGAGCAGCTAGACCCGGATAAGATGGCAGAAACAGTGCCTGCCTATGCTGACCAGTTAGTCCAGGAACATGGCGGACGTCACTGGCGCGAACTGGTGCGGCAGGCATCTGACCTAATTGGGTACCTTTCGCAAAAAGGGTTAACGGAGAACATGCTCGCGCACGTGCTATGCCCCGTGCTGGTTAGCCTGGGTGACCGGGACGAGTTGGTTTCGCTGGCAGAGGCGCAGCGCCTGAGCCGCTTGCTGCGGTATGGGGGGCTGTTGGTGCTGCCCGGCGTGCGTCATCCCTACCACTCTATTCAACCGATGCCACTGCTACCCATGATTGAACATTTTGTCAAATCTGCCGTGACCGTAAAACCTGCGCGATGAAAAAATGTCTGTTAGCTGTTTTAGCGCATCCTGACGATGAATCATTTGGGCCAGGCGGCGCCCTGGCGCGCTATGCCGCCGAGGGTGTGGATGTTCATATCGCCATTGCCACGGATGGCGCAGCCGGCTCCGTGGCCGAGGGGTATGAGGAGGCACGTGGCAAGCTGGCTGAGGTGCGTGCCAGGGAACTGCAAGCGGCCGTTGCCATTCTGGGCGGCACGCTACATACCCTAGGTTACCGCGATTCTGGCTACATTAACGACCCCGCCAATCAGCACCCTGACGCCTTCATCAACGCCAACGAGGAAGAGGCAATTGGCCGCGTTGTGCGCCTCATACGCGAACTTCGCCCGCAGGTGGTGATCACACACGACGAGACGGGCGGTTACTTTCATCCAGACCATATCTTTTGCCACAAGGTGACGGTTGCTGCTTTTCACGCTGCCGCCGACCCAACGCAATACCCAGAGGTTGGCCCCGCGCCCCATCAGCCACAACGGCTATACTATACCGCTTTCCCAAACACCTTTGTGCGCCTGGTGGTGTGGATGATGCGCCTGCGAGGGCAAGACCCCACGCGCGCCGGGCGTAACAAAGACATAGACTTTACACGCCTGGGGCTGCCGCCCCGCAAAATTCATGCCCGTATAGATTATCGCCGTTACTGGGAGGTGAAGCGCGCCGCCAGCGCGCAGCACGCCAGCCAGGGTGGCGGCACAGGTGGCAGCCGTGGCTTTTTGCCCGTTTGGGTGCAGCGATACGTTCTTGCCTATGATACGTTTATCCGCGCTATTCCGCCTGCGCCGGATGGCTATCGTGAGACGGATTTGTTTGCCGGTTTGGCGGATTGATGGTTGAATGGTTTGTTGGTTGGTCCGCCAATCAATCGGGTAACTCACATAACTTCAGACTCCGCAACATAGCAGGTTGTGTTACAATGCGGGGTATCCATGAAAATGCAGTTCGCAGTAATAGGTTTAGTCGCCTGGCCTGCTAACGCGAGCCGTGCGAAAGCAAGCAGTACGAACACAATCGCCGGGCTGCTTGTAAACAATTTCGATGACCGCACCCCGCCTGTCTATGAGTAATTTTGCCAGGCGGCAAAGGTAGTGTGCAATTTTTAAGGGGGTTACACTATGTCACTGTTCAGACGCGCTTTGCGCTTGTTGTTTTTGTTGATGGGCTTGCTTGTGAGCTTTATTATGGCCGCTGCCATTTTTTTTGCCCGGAGCCTCATTGCCCCACCGCGACAGCGGCTGTGGGCCACACCGGCCGATTTGGGATTGGAATATGAGGAAGTACAGTTCCCGGCGCAGGATGGCGTGCGCCTCTCTGGCTGGTTTGTGCCGGCCACGGGTGAGGCTGCGCAGCGACGCAAGGGAGCTACCATCGTTCTAGTGCATGGCTGGCACTGGAATCGCCTGGGCGAGGCGGCCGAGGATATGGCGTCTACTCTCAGCGGCGCTTCGCCGGTAGATCTGTTGCGCCTGATGGATTCACTGCATCAGGATGGCTTTCACGTCTTTATGTTTGATTTGCGCAATCATGGTGAAAGCGCCGCCCAGCCACCGATAACCTTTGGCTTGCTAGAGGCGCAGGATTTGTTGGGGGCGTTGGCGTATCTGAACGGCCGTTCCGATGTCAATCCCCAGCGCATCGGCGTGATTGGCTTTTCCATGGGCGCCAACAGCCTGCTTTATGCCCTACCGCAAACGCATAGCGTGCGCACGGCCGTTGCCGCCGCCATTGCCGTGCAGCCTACTACACCTGCAATTATTACCTCCGGTCTGGCGCATAATCTGTTTGGCTCATTGGGCGGGGTGATTGTGCCCCTGGTTGAGCAAATGTACCGGGCGGCCGGGGGCGCCCGCTTTGCCACCTATCAGCCCAGCTTTGCCGCTACGGGCGCTAATGAAACGGTCGTCCTCTACATCCAGGGCAAAGGGGACACCTGGGGCAGCATGGAAGATGTGGCGCGCATGGCGGCCGTTACCCCTCGTGCCGAAGGACCGCTTTTTGTAGAAAGCACGCATCGTTTTGGCGGCTACCAATACCTGGTTGACAACCCGAAAGTGGCAACGGCCTTTTTTGAACAGCACTTACCCGAATGAGACGCCGATACATTTGACCGTGGACCGCAGCCCGCCGGCGAGAGCCGGTGGCGCTGTCAGCGTCTGGCGGTCACTTTTGTAGATGGGACGCAGGTTAACAAACCTACGCCTGCCAACTAGGTTTGGCAACCTGGGCTACACTTACAGGGAGCCGTCGGCGGTCGGCGGTCATTTTCAAGGGAGCAAGTTATGAGCAATACTGTCACCCTATCAATCAACGGTCTAGAAGTTACAGTTCCGGCGGGAACAACCATTCTAGAAGCTGCCAGGCTCTTGGGCATTGAAATTCCGGTTATTTGCTATCACCCGCACCTGACGGCCAATGGGCTGTGCCGCATTTGTGCGGTAGATGCGGGTGGGCGTGTGCAGGCAGCCGCCTGTGTCACCCCTTGCGCCAACGGCATGAAGGTGCAAACCGACAGCGAGTCGGTGCGGCGCGCGCGGCGCACCATTCTCGAAATGTTGGCCGCCACCGTAGACCTGAGCGAAGCGCCGCAAATTCTGGCGCTGCTGGCAGAATATGGTGCAGATGCCAGCCGCTTTGCCGGCGGCGCGCGCCGCGAAGCCCCCATTTACGACGACAATCCCTTCTACATTCGCGATTACAACCAATGCGTGAATTGCTGGCGCTGTGTGCAAGTTTGTGCCGAGGACGCGCAGTATGCGTTTGCGCTCAACTTTGAGGGACGCGGTTTTTATACCCGGATTGCCACTTTCATGGGGGACCCTATGCCAGATACGACCTGCGTGTTTTGTGGGCAGTGTGTGGGGGTGTGTCCCACTGGTGCGCTCAAACCGAAGCGCCAGGCGTTGCTGGAGCAGGGCTTAAGCGCCGATGAGGTGTTTGCGCAAACACGCAGCGGGCGGCGTAAAAAGCATATGGTGGGTTGATGAGAATAAACGTTATCGCCAGTCCATGAATTCATTCAGGGCTGGTGAATCACTAACGTGCCAATTTGCAGCATGTCATACGGCCGTTTCTCTCCACCGACCAGCACCGGCAGCCGCGCCAATGTTTGCGGATCGTACAGGCCAAGCCAGAGGGGGTAACGGCCGTTTGTCAGCCCATCCGGCACAACCAGGGTATACTGGTCAACAATGACCTCTCCCGTAGCCCAAAGGCGCGTGGGATATTGTCCCGCCAGTGGCGGGCTGTCGCCTTGTGCCAGCGGTGGCTGCCCCGGTAGCGCCAGATGTAGCAGCGTCGTGTAGTCGCTGCCCAGGGGGGCCAGCACGTGCCAGGTCACGTCTACGGTAAGGGTGTCCCCTGGCCGGGCGCTGCTGGCAGAAAGGGCAACGGCCGTTACCGTCACGCTTTCCCCCAATTGCGCCAGCGCCGCGTCGGTCGGTGGCCAGGCGTGGGGCACAATTTTCACCCCACCCACGGCCACGGCCGTTTCCCCCTCGGCCAGGCGCACAAATAACCGTCCCCACACCGGTGCAACGGCCGTTTCCTCCACGTACACGCCAAAGCAGTCGGCCACAATGCCCCCAGCAGGCCACAAATTGGCCGGGTACAGCCCGCGCCCGTGATAGCTGTGCAGGTTGGCAATCCGCGTCAGGTCGCGGCCAAACATTTCTAGCTTGAAGGCGGGTGCAGTCGCAGGGGGCGTTTGCGCCTGCCAATACAGCGTCAGCCAGATGGGGGCGCCGGGGTGGGCAACGGCCGTTTCCACCTGCGCCCCCACCAAAGTCAGCCCCTCGCCGACAGCTGCATCCAGCCGCTGCGCGCCGGCGGGCAGCTCTGTCAGCACCGGCGGCAGCGCGTAGGTGGGCGCAATCACGCCAAAGAGCGCGTAAAGCGAGGTGAAGCAGGCCAGCAAAGGGAGAAAGGTGACGGGGTAGCGCAGAGAGGGAGCAAGCGGGGGACGGGGCGACGGGGCAGCAGGCAGCCAGCGCGTCAGGCCGTAGGTCAGCGCCATGGCCATGGGCACAATTGCGGGAAAGAGCAGCCGTCCCTGCGCCGCTTCGGTGCGCAGCATAAAGGCCACCAGTCCGGCATAGACCAGCGCAAACCAGCCGAACAACAGCCAGAAAGGGTTGATGAGTAGAGATTGAAGACGGATAGCCTTTAATTGCCAATTTCTCATTGCCAGGCGCGCCAATGCCCCCAAAACGGCCGTTGCCACCATGCCATACCACAGCCAGAACAGCCACTCCGGCGGGCGCACGTTAAACCAGCCAAAAATGGCAAACAGCGACTGCCACAGCCCGCCGCTTTCCGCCAGCACCTGCGCCAGCGTATACTCCCGGTCTCCTCCGGCAAAGCGAATGAACTCATTCGTGGCCGTAAAGTCGCCATACAGCGTCCAGTTGCGCCACCACAGCCAGCCTGCCAGCAGCAAAATGGGGGCGATAAGGAGGAAGAGATTGAAGATTGGGAATTGGGGGTTTCGGACTTTGGATTGAGGATTGGCGAACCGACCACCATTGGCGAAGAGTAACCAGGCGACCATGACGCCAACGCCATACAGCGCCAGCAGGATGCCTGCGTTTTTGCTTAGCGCTGCCAGGCCAATGGTTGTGCCCAGCAGCAGGAAAGAGAGCGAGAAGCGGGGCGCGGAATGTGGATGCACGTTGCCTCCCACAATCCGCAATATCTGGTAGAGGGCGGCGGAACATAAGAAGATAATCAGCGCGTCATTGGTAATGGCAGCGTGGAGGAAGTTGAATTGGGGCAGGAAAGCGACAACGGCCGTACCCAATAACGCATAGGCCGGGTATGGTGGCCACAGCAGCCGCGCCGTAGCGTAGATGCACAACAGTGTGCCCAATCCCAACAGCGTTGAGAAGGCGCGCAAGATGTGTGCCGCCATAGCATAGCCGCGCCAGGGCCAGCCCTCTTTTGGCCCATGCACGGCGCGATTGCGGTTCGTCAGCGCGCTGGCGTCGCCCACCGAGGCGTAAGGATTCAGCCACACCTCTTGCGCGGCAGTGCTGGTGTCTATGGGCGCGGTCAGCAGCGCCCCCAGCGCGTAGTAGAGCGGCGGCTGCGCAGCCTGCTGCTTGAGCAAGTTTTCATCTGTATCAGGGCCGGCAATGGGTAAACGGCCGTTTTCCTTGATGTACACGGCGGTAAAAAAGTGCCAATGCTCATCGGGCGCCTCGAACAGCGGATTTACGACGCCATATGCCAGCGTCAGCAGCAAATAGCCTGCCAAAACCAGTGCCAGGTAGATGGTATGCTGCTTTCTGCTCTCCAAGCGCCACACTCCACGCTGCTTACTGCCCACCCCAGGCAAAGGTCGCCAGCCGTACACGGCCGTTTGCCACGTCAGCATTTGCGCCAGAAACCGCCAGCCGCGCCCCCGTCTCTGGGTCATACAGCCCCACCCACAGCGTATATGTGCCGGGTGGCAGCTCGGCAGGCACAAACAGCGCCCGCTCATCCCGCAGCACCTCCTCGGCGCGCCAGCTAACGGTCAGGCGTGTGCCCTGCACGGGGATGCCGTCAGCCTGTGCCACCACCTGCTCTTGCGCGTCGCTCAGATGTACAAAGACCAGCCAGTTATCGCCGATGTCTTGCTGCGCCTGCCAGATGAGCGTTAGCGCCTGCCAGTTGCCGGGCATGAGCATAGGCGGGTCTAGCGCGTACCCGTGCAGGCGAATTTGCCCTGCGCCAAATTGCGCATCGAGCGGTTGCGGAATGGGGGGCAGGTCTGTTTGCAGCGGCCAGGGCACAATGGTCGGCCGTTCGTTGAGGGTCAGCTCGCGCCCTACCACACGGCCGTTTGCCCGCACTACCGCCAGGCGCAAGAGCGTGTCATCGGCAACGGCCGTACCCGGAACTAACAACTCGCCACGTCCCTGTACCACTTCCCCTGCTGTCCACAAAGAGGTGGGGTAATCGGCGCGGCTCAACGGCATCAGCGCCTCTTGCAACACCGTGCCCGCGCCGTCGGTCAGGCGCAGGCGCAGCTGGTAATCTTCGCGGGGTGCGCGCTGCGCCTGCCAGAACAGGTCAAGCGGCAGCACGTGACCGGGGCGCAGCGCCAGCGCCGGCAGGCGGTAACCTAACAGGCGCAGCGGCCCCAGGTTGGCCGTTTGCCGCGTCATCAGTGGCCAATGCGCCGCTGGTGGATTGGCGGCCGCGGCTACCACCTGCACAACGCCTGACGAAGCCTCGATACGGCCGTCTGTCAGGCCAATTGTCTCCCCGTCAAGCGTCGTCAGCCGCAGCGCCAGCTCATAGGCGCCGGGGGGCAACCCCACCGGCAGCGCCAGGGGCAAATCGTGCATCACCAGCGCCCCTTGTGGCCAGCGATGTGGCGGAAAAGTTGGCCACAGCACCTGATCAAGCTGCGCCCACACCACCCCATTCTGGTCCAGCAGACGCCACGAGAGAATGAGCGAATCGGCCGTCATCGCTTTCTGTCGCGTGCCAAACAGGCGCAGCCACACATCTCTGCCGGCCTGCCAAGTTTCGATCTGCTCGATGCCGCGTAGCGCCAGCCCGTTGGCAAAAGCGACATTCAGCGGCGCGGCTTGTGGCGGAAGCTCCGCCAGCAATGGCTGGGGCGCATACGCTTCCAGCCTGACAGAAAGCCACATGTGCGGGAATTGGCGCGCCCATAGCTGTGGCCACTGCTGCCTGCTCCATTCCAGCAGTGCGCGCCGCGGAAAGCCCGTGCGCGGCAGCGGCTCTGTCAGCAGCCAGAGGCGGCCCCCCTGCTGCCCGACCTGGGCGGCCGCCTGCGCCAGTTCTGCCTGTGCCGCCGCAACGTCCATCTGCCCGTAGAGAGGAATGGCGCGCCAGGGGGCTGCACCGCTGTAGTAATAGTCAAAGGTGAAGCCAATCAGGGTGTCGTGCAGCACGATCAGGTCGTTGGCGTGTGCGTGCTGGTTCAGGTAGAGCGCGGCGCCACGCACGTCGTCGCGCACGAACTGCGGGTCGTGGAACTGTTTGTGCAGGTTGTTGAGCTGGATGGCAACGGCCGTAATCAGCAGCCCGCCACGCAACAGAGGCGTGAGATGTGCAATTCCCGCGAGGATGACCGCTGACGGCTGACCACCGACCGCTGACCGCAGCCGCGGGGCAGGCAATGTCGCACCGGCCGCCAGCAGCAGCAAGAAAGGGGGCAGACCAATCAGCAGGTGGCGCGTGCCGTTGTACAGCGGGTTCAGCAGCGAGAGAAGCTGCAACAGCGCCAGGGGGATGACCTGGTAACCAAGCAGCAGCACGGCCGTTGGCCAATGGCGGCGCCACAACAACATCGCGCCACCCAGTGCTAACAGCAGCGCCGCGCCGATCAGTTGCCAGGGGTGGCTGAGGCTGCGATCTATGCCTACGGCAAAGGCGCTGAAGGCATGATGCGCCACTGTTGCTGCCGGGATGTAGGCAAAATCTACCTGCCGGCCGGCGCGGAAGCGTTCCAGGGCGACCAGCAGTGCGGGCAGGAGCAGCAGCAGCACCCCCGCGCCCCCCGCGCTTATTGCCAGCAGCCAGCGCCAATGCTGCCGCACCAGCCGCAGCAGATTGGCGCGCCATTGGTACAGCGCCAGAAAGAGCAGCGCTACAGCGCCATAGGCAGCAATGAAGAAGCCAAAGTAATGGGTGTAAATGCCGGCCAACACGGCCGTTGCCCATAGTAGCAGCCAACACCAGGTGTACCGCCGGGCAAAGCAAAATAGCGCATAGGTCGCCAGCAAATTCAGCGTGATGAGCAGGCCATAATTACGCAGCTCTTGCGACTGCCAGATGTGGAAGGGGGAAATAGCCAATAAAACGGCCGCCAGCAGCGCCGCGCGGTACGGCAGCAGCAGACGCCCCAGGCGGTAGAAAAGGGGCACAGCCAGCAGCGCCAGCAGTACACCGCCATAGCGCAGGGCAAAGATCGTTTCGCCCGTCAGCGCGCGCCAGCCGTGCAGCAACAAAAAATAGAGGGGCGGGTTGGTGTCACGGCCGTTGATCTCGTCTACGACGATGCTGTTTTGCAAGATGAGCGAAACAGGCTGGCGCAGCCGATAAAGGCTCAGCCCTTCGTCACTCCACATAGATTGCCCTTCTAGCTGGTAGAGGCGCAGAGCAAAAGAGAGAAGGAGGATAACGAGAATCAGGAATGAGCGAGAGCCAGAGAAGAATGTGCGCTTTTCTTCTTGCTCTCGCTTTGCCAGCAATGGGTGCATTACGGCCGTACCTCCACCAGCCCCAGGTCAATAGCGGGCATCGGGCGCGCGCCGCTGCCTAGGTCATACAACCCCACTTCCAGGCGATACGTGCCTGGTGGCAAATCGGTGGGCAGCCAGAAAGTACGCTGATCGCGCACCAGCTCGCCCACGCCCCACCACGAGGTGGGATACCAGCCCTCTAGCGGCGCGCCGTCGGCCTGCGCCACTGTTTCCCCTGTTGCCGGGTTAACCAGGTGCGCAAAAACCTGGTAATCCATTGGCGCAGGCTGGGCCGCGGCCCAGGTCAGGGTAATGGGCACGCTGCTGCCCGGCGTCCAGGTAGGGGCAAACTCGCTGTCGAGCAGGTGGAATGAGGGTGTGGGCGGCAGCTCTGTGGCAAACTGTTGCTTTTGGGGATTGACCAGCCGCACGCGGTCAATGAATAAATTAAAGAGGGTATTTCCGGCAGGGTCAATAGCCGCCAGCCGTGTTACGCCATCTGCAGCTAAAAAGAAAATTTCCATCTGATATACTAGGCTACGCTCCAGATTTCGCGGTATGCCTATGTGCAGCGTCTCGCACCAGGTCTGCCCGGGCTGCCATTGGCTGGTAGGATGCCGGCCCAACCCTGGGTAGGTGCGCCGCGCGGAGAGCAGGCTCTCCTTGGGGCCGATGATCTGGATGGAGAAGGTGTAATCTTCAGGGGTGGCAGCCAGGGCGCGCCAGCAGAGGTCAACGGCCAACACATTGTCTGCTTCGATGCTGCGCTGCTGTGGCGCAAAGTAGAGGAGTTCGGCAAAGGGGTCAACGGCCGTTGTGCCAAAGCGCCATGATTGGTTGCGTGGTAGTTGTGCGGCTTCCTCAGCGCTAAGGAAGCTCATGATATAGGCGGGACGAATGAGCAACGGCGGCACGAGAAGGGCTAATGCGCCCACGTAGGTGATGGCTAGCCAGGCCAGGCGGGGATGCAAGCTGTACCAGCCATACACAAGCAAGAAGGCGATGATGCCAATGGAGGGAAAGAGCAAACGGCCGTAGGGGGCAATAACGCGCTGCATCCAGCTTTCCAGGGAGATTAAATTTAAGACCAGTCCGGCAGCCAGCAGCGCCAGCAGCAGCAGGGTGGCTGTTTCCGGGCGGCGCGCTGGTTGCCGCCATAGCCAGGCAGCACGTAGCCAGCCAGCAGCCGCCAGCGCCAGCAGACCGAAAAAGAGGGTATAGGGCCAGCCGCCCGGCCAGTAGCCCAGGCGAATGGTTCCCCAGCCGAGCGCCAGCCAGTAGGAGCGCCACACTTCTTGCCAGCGCAACCAGAATGGGGAAAGCATGGTGGGGTCGGTAATGGCCCAGGGGGTCTGGTCATGTGGGTTGAGGCCCAGGGGCGCGCCATAGGTGAGCCAGCCATGCAGCAGCCACCAGCCAGATACGGTCGTAACCCCTCCTGTAAACGCCAGAGCAAACCCAAAGGCAGGCATAAAGTGCGCGCGGCGACCACGCCAACGCCAGAGCAGCCCCAGGCCAATAGGCAATCCTAGCGCCAGAGCGCTTACTTTGGTCAGAACGGCCGCACCCACAATCAGGCCAATCCATGCGCCCCAACGCCAATCGTGCTGCGGCGGGCAGCGCATAAAGCGGGCAAACTGCCACAGCGCTAGCGTACTGAGCGCCGCTGCGGGAATGTCGTTAGAGGCCATGCTGCTGATGTAGATGACCTGCGGCGTAAAGGCCACCAGCGCCACAGCGCCCAGGGTTAGCGTGAGCGTGCGCGGCCACACCTGTTGCCCCAGGCCATACAGTGCCAGCAGCAGCAGCACGCCAAACCCCAGGGTAACGTAGCGTGCCAGATATAAAGCCAGCCAGCCTCCCTGCAGCGGACGGCCATCGCTGGTGTAGACGATCTGGCGATTATCGCTGTCAAACGTGGCGCGGGGTAGAGGGCCAATAAAATAGGGATTGGGACGATAGACAGCGGGCGGATTGTCTATACCCGTCAGACGCGCAGGCAGGGAGGTAATAACATAGTAGAGTGGCGGCTGGCCCGATTCTTGTTCGATGCCATTTTGCCAGGCAGCTTCCCCTCGCGGCGGCAATGTGCCATGCTGCACCAGCCAGCGGATGTAGGCAAAGTGCTGCGCTTCGTCTGGCCCCTCAAAAGGGGGAATGAGCCAGAGATATGTGCTGCCGAGCGCCAAAAAAGTGAGGACAATGGCGAGAAGGGGGAAGAGAAACGGCCGTTGGCGGCGCTCTACGTACTCAGTCTTGTTCATGCCTGCCTGATTATCCCCCGCTGCGCGGTGACAATCAACCTATCTTAGCAGGCAGCTAAGAAGGGGATGGGGATAGTGGAGAGTAGGATGTGATTTACGCTTTCTGGAAATGGCGCTTTACCATTTCGTGACCGCCGACGGCCGACCGCAGACAGCCCATCACTGGCAAAATCGCGGTCGGCGATCGGTAGTCAGTGGGCAAATTGTAAAGATCGTTTGTAAAGAAGCGTTTGGCCTGATCAGACCATGCCGCCAATTGCTAATTCCCAGTCTCCCTTTCGCTGTGGCTAGAAGGGAATATCATCTTCTTGGTGGTCAGAAGCGCTGCCTTCTTCATATTCCGCGGCAGCATAGCTGCCTTCACCCTTTGGCGTGAGAAAGCGAATGGTGTCTGCTCTTACCTCATAAGACGCTGCTACCGTCCCATCCTGGCGTGTCCAGAGGCGGGGGCCACCGGTATTCGGGTCTGATTTTAACCGGCCTTCTACCAAAACTTTGCTGCCTTTGTTCAGATATTGGTTGGCCGTCTCAGCCTGTCTTCCCCACACGTTCACACTAAACCAGGTTGTCTCCTCGCGCGGTTGCCCGCTGGTGCGGTCTGTCCAACGGGAAGAGGTGGCTACGCTAAAGCTGGTAACGGCCGTACCGTCTGGCATGTACCGCATTTCTGGGTCGCGCCCTAGATTACCGATGAGAATGATTTTCTGATACATATCGCCCTCTCCTTGCTGATTGAGTCACTTTTGACTGCTTATGAATAGCAGGCACATATCTTGCACATGGTAACACATTATAAAACTGTGTGGAAGCCCTTTTCAGAGGGTTCAGCAATGTAAATGTAGGCATGGTTCATGACACGTTGAAGAGATGCTTTACAATTTTTCGACTGCCGATGGCCGATCCGCGACCGCAACACTGGAGAGACATGGCGATCTGCGGTCGGTGGTCTGTGGTCAAATTGTAAAGATCGCTTGAACTACGCCGTCTGGTGCAGTCATTACAGAAAAAGACCCAAAGGGTTGAATAAACCCTTTGGGTCTACGGAAGCATAATTTATGGTGCGGGGGACAGCACACCCGGCGTTGTTAACCGATTAGACCCAACCGCGTAGGCGCACAGCCTCGGCCACGCGGCTAACGGCAACCAGGTAAGCGGCCACGCGCGTGTATACCTTTTTCTCCTGCGCCATGGTGTTGACGGCCTGGAAAGCAGTGGTCATTTTGTTGTCTAGCCGCTCGTTGACCATCGCCTCTGACCAGTAGAACTGGTAGGCATTTTGCACCATCTCGAAGTAAGAAACGGTGACGCCGCCGGCATTGCAGAGGAAGTCGGGGATGACGTAAATGCCCTTTGATTCAAAAATGTCGTCTGCTTCTGGCGTTGTTGGCCCATTGGCCAGTTCGGCAATGATTTTGGCCTTGATGTTGTTGGCATTCTGTGCCGTGAGCTGGTTTTCAATGGCGGCGGGAATAAGAATGTCTACGTCTAGCTCAAGCAGGTCTTTGTTGGAAATGGGCTCGCTGCCAGGCAGGTTAATGACTTTGCCGGTGTTGGCCAGGTGCTGCGCTACTGTATGGTAATCTAACCCATCCCCATTGAAGATGCCGCCAAATTCGTCGCTAACGGCGATGACTTTGGCGCCAAACATTTCCTGGATGAGTTTGGCGGCGTAGGAGCCGACGTTGCCAAAGCCTTGAATGGCCACTTTGGCGCCTTTGAGGTCCATGCCCACGACTTTGGCGGCTTCGCGAATGGTGTACATGCCGCCCATGGCGGTGGCAGGGCCGCGCCCGGCGGAGCCGCCCAGGGGCAGCGGTTTGCCGGTGATGACGCCGGGTTCGCGGTGACCCATGATGGTTTCATATTCGTCGAGCATCCAGGCCATAATTTGGGGGTTGGTGTTGACGTCTGGGGCGGGGGAATCCTGAAAGAGGCCGACGTAGCGGGCGATGTTGCGCATGTAGCCGCGGCTGAGACGTTCTAGCTCGCCGGGGGACATTTCGCGCGGGTTGCAGACAACGCCGCCTTTGCCACCGCCGAGGGGAATGTCGGCAACGGCCGTTTTCCAGGTCATCCACGCCGCTAAGGCGCGCACGGTGTCTATCGTTTCGTCCGGGTGGAAGCGAATGCCCCCTTTGGCCGGGCCGCGCGCGTCGCTGTACTGTACGCGGAACCCCTGGAAGGTTTTGGTGGAGCCGTCGTCCATTTTCACGGGAATGGTGAAATGAAACTCGCGCTGGGGCTGGCGCAAAAAGGCGTGCATGTCGCGATCCAGGCCGAGCACTTTGGCGGCTTCGTCGAGTTGGGCTTGCGCAATAGCAAATGGGTTCAGGTTTTCGCTCATTGAATGTTCTCCAAATATGTTTGGTGGGTTAGTAGATAGCGGCGCGGCGGGCTGCTGCCTGAACAGACAAATAAGCACAGATACGGCCGTTTTCTTTGCCCATATCTGCGCTTTTCTATGTACTGGGGCAAGACTGCCTGCGGCGCATTTTTGCGTGTGGCTGCGCCACAGCACAACCACATGATAAGTGTGGCCGAATTGCCCTGATGTGTCATGTGTCATGTGTCATATGTTCATGTGGACGGGTGTCATATATCGGCCGGGGTAACCCGGCAACTGCTTTGGCGCGTGGGCATATTTTGGTAAACTGACGGCCGTTGTGGGGAGGAGAGTTAGCTCTGCTAAGAGAATCGTGAGCAAAGGTAGGGACAATGGCGCTAAATTTGGGTATTGCCTTGTTGCTGAGTATGGTCATTGTGGCGCTGGCGCTGTGGCGCGGTTCGCTTTCTCGCTCTGGCGCGGCGGCCGCTTTGGTGGTGGGAACGCTCACTTATGGCCTGGGGGGGTGGGTGTGGGGGGTGTTGCTGGCGCTTTTCTTTGTCACTTCCAGCCTGCTCTCGCACTTTAAGGAGGAACAAAAGCGCGCTGCCGCAGAAAAGTTCGAGAAGGGGCACCGGCGCGATGTGGGGCAGGTATTGGCGAATGGGGGGGTAGGGGCGCTGCTGGCATTGTGCAGCGCGCTGGTTCCCTCGCCGCTTTGGTTTTTTTTCTTCTTGGGGGTGATGGCAACCGTGACGGCCGATACCTGGGCAACGGAGTTGGGCACACTCAGCAAAACGCCGCCGCGCCTGATTACCACGGGAGAACGGGTGGACGTAGGCACTTCGGGCGGGGTTTCGCTGTTAGGCACGGCCGTTTCCCTACTGGGAGGATTGCTCATTGGCCTGGCGGCGGGACTGTTGCAGCGCATGCGCGGCGAAAAGATGTTGCTGCGCGCCGCCCTGGCTGGCGCCTTGGGCGGTCTGGCTGGTTCCCTGATAGATAGCTTAATGGGCGCGACCGTGCAGCAAATTTACTACTGCGACACCTGCGGCAAGGATACCGAGCGCAAAGTACACAAGTGTGGGACGGTGACACGGCCGTTGCGCGGCTGGCCCTGGCTGAACAACGACCTGGTCAATTTACTCTCTTCCATTGCCGGGGGGATCGTAGCCATCTGTGTGGCCTTACTGCTGGCTGGCAAGAAAAGCAGAAAGTAAGGGGGCAGGCGTTGCTTATCGCCCCGCGGGCGATTATGAATGTGGACAACGTCCCGTGAGGCAGGGTGCACATACCCCAGGGCAGAGGTAAGTTGTTGTTTGTGAAGAAAGTTCATCGGCGGCGCCGACCACCATGAATGAAAACCGTCGCGCCCTTTTCCAAACCGCGTATCGAACTGGCAGTTCGATTTACGAAAGAGACCTCATGTGTGAGCACATCGCCACAAATGAAAATGCCGTGCAAATCAGCAGTCGGTCGTCTACGCTCATTTTCTGAGGAGCCGGGCCCCTGGTCACAAATTTGCCTGATAGGGAATGGCAGCAACCTGCTGCCCCGTAGCCGTTAAACTACCTCCTGAATCCGCGCTGCAATCTGGCGCAACAGCTCTGGCAGGGCAGCTGCCACTGGCGGCGAAAGCTGGTCGCCATACCCCATTTGCGCGGCGGTGATGGTGAAGAGAGTGGCCGGGGGACAACGGCCGTATAAAACCCGCGCACTTTCCAACAACCCCGCCGGACTCACCTGATGCGAAAAAGCCCCAGGCCCCTCTGCCTGAGGCTGTAACTCCATACGCCGAATCTCCCCTGGTTTCCCCGCCACCGCCGCATCCACAAAGATGACTAAATCTGCCTGGCTAATCGGCTCCGCCAGCTCCGGCAGTAGTTGATGTACCGCTATGAATTGCGTATTTGGGATTGCTGATTGCGGATTTTGCCTCGTTTCCAATCGGCCATTGGTCATTTCTGCCACAACCTGCCAGCCAATGCCATCATCTTCGCGCAGCGGATTACCATAGCCAATAAGTAGCACTTGGAGCATGAGGTTTGTTGGCTGGATGGATAGTTGGTTGGTTGGGTCGGCTGATAAAACCTACCAACCAACCATCCATCTAACGCTTTACAGTATGCAGCACTGTGCCATCAGGCGCCAGCAAATTTACTTCCAGCGGCATCTGCCCCACCGCGTGCGTCGAGCAGCTCAGGCAGGGGTCAAAGGTGCGGATCACCGCTTCGACGCGGTTTAGCATCCCTTCCTCGATCTTATTGCCGCGCACAAACTGCCGCGCCACCTGGTAAACACCCTTATTCATGGCCAGGTTGTTGTTACCGGTGGCAATCACCATGTTCACCCACTGGATCAGGCCGTTGCGGTTCACCTTGTAATGGTGCAGCAGCGTGCCGCGTGGCGCTTCGGACATGCCAATGCCTTCGGGGCGGTTGGGGCGGGCGTGGGCGCGCACAAAATCGCTGAGGATGTCTGGCTTGTTGAGCAGCTGCTCAATGCGCTCAATACAGTAAATGAGTTCAACCAGGCGGGCGTAATGGTACTGGAAGGAGCTCAGCACCGCGCCACGCTGCAACATGCGGAATTCCGCCCACTCTTCATCGGCAACAGGCGTGCCGCAGCGGTCAATGATGTTCAGCCGCGCCAGCGGCCCCACGCGGAACATGCCGTCTGGGTAGCCCCAGGGCTTGTAGTAGGGGGATTTCAGGTAAGAGTCTGGCTCTACCGCCTCGGCGATGAAGTCGCGGTAATTGTGCGGGTCTAACCCATCGGCAACAATCTTTCCTTTGGCGTCTACAATGCGCACCTTGCCGTCGTAAAATTCTAGCTCCCCTTTGTCGTTGACCAGCCCCATGAAGAGGGAGGGAAAGTTGGCAAAGGTGCGAATTTCCGGGTCAAATGTGCCAAAAATGCCTTTATACCAGTCCAGGCTGCGCCGCGCGCGGTTAAGGGCGTCTGGGATCATAGCGAGAATTTGCGCCCGTTTTTCTGCTGTGAGGGGGGCGTTGACGCCGCCAGGAACAACCCAGGTGGGGTGAATGCGCTTGCCGCCGAGAATTTCGATGATTTGCTGGCCGAATTTGCGCAGAGCGATGCCGTCTTTGGCAATCTCTGGCGCAGCCTGAGCCACGCCAAAGATGTTGCGCTTTGCTGGGTCGCTATCAAAGCCTAGCACGAAGTCTGCTGAGGAAAGGTGGAAGAAGCTGAGGGCGTGGGATTGGGCGATTTGTGCCAGGTTGAGGATGCGACGCAGGTCAACGGCCGTTTCCGGAATTTGCACTGCCAACAGGTCATCACACGCCTTGGCCGAGGCGATCAGGTGGCTGACGGGGCAGATGCCACAGATGCGCGCCGTCAGCGAGGGCATTTCCGTGAACATACGCCCTTCGGTCAGTTTCTCGAAGCCGCGAAACTGGGTGACGTGAAAACGAGCATCTGTGACCTGCCCGGCGGCGTCTAGTTGAATGGTAATTTTGCTGTGTCCCTCGATGCGGGTCACAGGGTCAATGGTGATGGTGGTTCCCATTGCTTTTCTCCTTTCGCGCTCAGGCGCCAAAGCGGGTCATGCCGCTGACGTTGGGAATACGGCCGTCTACCAGTTCCGACAGCACGTAAAAAATCAGGTCCGCCGAGGGGGGGCAGCCCGGCACAAAGACGTCTACCTTTACAACGTTGTGCACCGGCACGCTCGTCTTGCGCAGCGGCGGAATCACCTGCACGGGAATGTGCTGGTTGTAGTCGGCGTTCTCAATGTAGGCGCGGTTATACACGTCTTGCACCTTAAACGGGTTGCGCATACCGGGCACGTTGGCCGTCACGGCGCAATCGCCCAAAGAGACCAGGACTTTGCTGTGCGCCCGCACCTTCTTGATTTTTTCGTAATCTTCCTCGCTGCTGACCGCCCCTTCAATCAGCACCACATCCACCATCTCTGGGAATGTTTTGGGGTCTACCAGTGGGCTATACACCAGATCAGCCTTTTCCGCCAGTTCTAGCAGACGCTCGTCCATATCTAAAAAAGACATGTGGCAGCCGGAGCAGCCATCTAGCCAGACTGTTGCTAATTTCACTTTCTCGCTCATACCGGTTAATCCTCCCGCATCATCTGCAAATAGGGCAAAAAGTCCCGCCGCTTCACCATTTCGCCTACGGCTTTGCCGCGTTGCAGCAGCGCGCCGGTGGGGCAAACCTGTACGCATTTGCCGCAAGAGGTACAGGTGAGAGATTGCCCCCAGGGCTCATTCAGGTCATGGATAATGCGCACCTCTATGCCGCGCCCCATGGCGCCTTTGGTTTGCGCCCCTTCAATTTCGCGGCAAACGCGCACGCAGCGCTGGCACAGAATGCAGCGGTTATGATCCATGATGAAGTAGGGATGGGTGGCGTCTACAGGCAGTGAGGGATTCAGGTAAGGCAGCCCGACATGGGTGTTGCCCAGCTCTTGCGCCATGCTTTGCAGATCGCAGTGGCCGTTGGAAACGCAGACGGCGCACACGTGGTTGCGCTCAGACAAGAGCAGATCGAGGATCATTTTGCGATAGGTGACGAGGCGTGGGGTTTTGGTGAAGACTTCCATGCCTTCTTCGGCCTGCGCCATGCACGCGGGAACCAGGCGGTTGCTGCCCTTGATCTCGATCAGGCAGAGGCGGCAGCCGCCCCAGTCGGAGACACCATCCAGATGGCAAAGGGTGGGAATGTGAATGCCGTTTTCGCGCGCCAGTTCGAGAATGGTTTCGCCTTCACGCGCGCCGACGTCTATGCCGTCAATTTTTAGGGTTTTGATGCGAACGTTGGCTTGTCTTTTCATGATGCCACCTCGGTGGTTGGGGCAACGGCCGTTTGCGAGCCATTCGCTCCCGCAATCAATTCATCGTACTCATGACGGAAATAGCGCAGCGTGCTGACTACCGGATTGGGGGCCGACTGCCCCAGGCCGCACAGGCTGGTCACGCTGACCATGTCACATAGCTTCTCCAGCAGCTCCACATCGCGCGGCGTGCCTTCGCCCTGGTAGATTTTGCTGAGAATGTTGTACATATGCACCGTTCCCACGCGGCAAGGCACGCACTTGCCGCAAGATTCCGTCATACAGAACTCCATGAAGAAGCGGGCCACATCCACCATAGATGCCGATTCATCCATGACGATCATACCGCCCGACCCCATGATGGAGCCTAGTTCTTTCAGGGATTCATAATCTACGGGCGTGTCGAAGTAGCTGGCGGGAATGCAGCCACCGGAAGGGCCGCCCGTTTGCACCGCTTTGCAAACGCCGCCGTTGGGGAGACCGCCGCCAATTTCGTACACGATGTCGCGCAGGCTGGTGCCCATAGGCACTTCAATCAGGCCGGTGTTGACGATGCTGCCTGCCAGTGCGAACACTTTTGTGCCTTTGCTCTTGGCCGTGCCAATGCTGGCGTACCAGTCGCCTCCTTTGCGGATGATGGTGGGGACGTTGGCAAAGGTTTCCACGTTGTTGATGAGGGTGGGTTTACCCCACAGGCCATACTCAGCGGGGTAGGGCGGACGCGGACGGGGTTGGCCGCGTCGCCCTTCGATGGAGGCGATCAGCGCCGTTTCTTCGCCGCAAACAAAGGCGCCAGCGCCCAGGCGGATGTTGATGTTAAAGCTGAAGGTGGTTCCGGCAATGTTGCTGCCCAGCAAACCCATGCGCTGTGCCTGACGGATGGCCGTTTTCAGGCGGGCAATGGCCAGAGGGTATTCGCCGCGCACATAGATGTACCCTTCGTTGGCGCCGGTGGCGTAGGCGGCAATGGCCATGCCTTCTAGCACGCGGTGGGGGTCGCTTTCGAGTACGGCGCGGTCCATGAAAGCGCCCGGGTCGCCTTCGTCAGCATTACAGATGACAAATTTGTCGGGGCCGGGCGCTTTGGCCACGGTGACCCATTTGAGGCCGGTGGGGTAGCCACCGCCACCACGCCCGCGCAGCCCGCTACGGGTAATTTGTTCGATGACTTCAAAGGGGGCCATTTCGGTAACGGCCGTAATCAGGGCGCGGTAACCATCGGCGGCAATGTACTCTTCGATGCGTTCCGGGTCAATTTCGCCACTGTTTTCCAGCACAATTTTCTGCTGGCGCTGGAAGAAGGGCACATCCGTGGGGCACAGCAGGCGCGCCACCGGTTCTTTGTCCAGCGATTCCATAATGGCGGGCGCATCCTCCGGCGTGACGTTTTGGTACATGATATTCTGGCTGGAGCCATCTGGCAGATGCTTTTCGATGGCTACCAGTGGCCCTTCGGAGCAGAGACCTAGACAGCCGACCCCTTTGACTTTGCAGGAACGGCCGTTAACCCCCTGTTCGAGTGCAGTTTTTACCTCTGCGCTCTGCGAGGAAAGGCAGCCAGCCGCCACGCACACCTTGACAACGTGCTGTGCCGCGCGGTTATCTGCCAATTCCTTTTGCGTGATTTCGTCAAATCGCTCATGCATGGTTGCCATTCCTCCATAGTTGTAAACGCGCCGCCAATAGCTCAGGCGTTAGCTTGCCTACCACTTCACCATCAAATACGCCCACTGGCGCCAGGCCACAAGAGCCCACGCAGCGCGCCGTCAGCAGCGATAGTTCGCCATCGGCCGTTGTTTGCCCTGGGCTGATATCATGCTCTTCTTTGATCTGTTCCAGCAGCTTGGGGATGCCTTTGATGTAGCAGGCGGTGCCGGTACACATCACACAGGTGTGTTTGCCCGCCGGCTTCAGGCTAAACAGATGATAAAAGGTAGAAACACCGTACACGGCGCTGAGCGGCACGCGCAGCGAGCGGGATACATAGCGCAGCGAATCCTCATCCAAAAAGCCAAAGGATTCTTGCACGGTATGCAGGGTTTCGATGAGGGAATGGCGGGCAAAGCCATTGCGCCGCATGGTTGCCTGCACAATGCGCCACCGTTTATCATCGCTGGGGGGGTCTATTTTTTCGTTTGGAAACATGGTCAACTCCCGAATCTTTCGTTACGCAAAAAAAGAAGACAGCGGCCATACAGGTCCCGTCTCCCCATGATCATGAACATGTGTCACGATTTTGGCATATTGTCGTATTTTTGACACAAATTGGTTAGTGTGATCTGTCATTGGTATTGTGTGACAATTGACACCTATGGTTAGTGATATTTAGAATGATCTGTAGAATCCCCGGTATGGTACAGATATCTTGACAAATTTGACTGCCGACCGCCAGACTGGAGACAAGTGGCAGTTGGCTGCCTGCGGCGAAGAAATTGTCGAGCGCCATTTCCAGAAAGGATGAACCACGCCGCATCATTGTTAGAATTACCAGAGCTTTTTACGTGACCATGAAAAAACTCTTTTGCCTGGCCATCTTGTCCATGTTTCTGTTGCAACTGGTGTGTGTTGGGCGTTCTGCTGTCGGCAGCCCAACGGCCGTTACGTGTTTGCCTTGCCGGCGCGATATGAGTTCACTTTTTTAGAGGGATGGGAAGAAGTCCGGCAGATACTTCAGGCCAATCCCTTACAGCCGTTTGAGCCAGAGCCAACCCCATAGCGCAAACGTAGACAAAGAGAGCAGCGTTGTGTGCGGCCGTAGGGTTGGGGATAAGCAACGGCCGTAACTCTTGTTGCCTGCCCCTACCTGGAGATACGATGCAGGATGAAAAAGTGCAGCATTATATGTTACAGGCGTGCTGATGCGCTCTTCTGGCTCACGTTTAGCCTGCTCAATTTTGCCCTCTGGCTGCCCCTGTTCTTCTTTTTTCGCGCAGACGCCTCTTTTTGGCCTTCCCTGGAGGGCAACTGGCAAACCGTGCTGCACAGCCTGCTGTGGCGGCGAGAAAACGCAGATATTTTTCGCCTGCATGTGGAGTTTGTGTTGCTGGTAACGCTTTGGGTGCTGTGGCCGCGCCTGCGCCGCCGATGGCTCTTCTGGCTGTTTTTTGCGCTGTACCTGCTGCAACTGGCCTATGCCGCCTATGAGGGGTTTGTGCGCTCGTACTATATGCTGGAGCCGGTTCTTTATAATGATGTGGTGCTCTTTGGGGACGGTGCCAGCTATGCGTGGCAGAGCCTGAATCTTTCTACGGCCGTTTACCTGCGGGCGGTCGTAGTGCTGGCGGGCGCGCTGGCGCTGTTGTGGGGATTGCATTGGCTGCTGTTGCGTGCCGTCTCTCCTTCGCGGCGCAGCAAAGTGGCGCTGGCGGCGCTGATGGCGCTGGCTGTGGGGTTCGTGGGGGTTAGCGGCGGAGTGGCTGGCGGCACGCAAACGGCCGTTTCCAGTTTCACCCTCCGTGTGGCGCAGAACGCCGCCCGATCTTACCAGGCTTACCAACGCGTGCAGCGCTTCGACGGCCGTTACCTGGCTTCTTTTTTTCAGTTCACGCAAAGCAACCTGGCGCAAAAGCCAAACATCTACATCCTATTCATCGAATCCTATGGCAGCGTGCTGTACCAGCGCCCCGATTTTCGCATCCGCTATGGGCGGCTGCTGAACAGGTTGGAAGCGCAGCTGGCGCAGGCGGGCTGGCAGGCTGCCTCTAGCCGCAGCCTTTCGCCCACCTGGGGCGGCGGCTCATGGATTGCCTATACCAGTTTTCTCACCGGCTTACAGGTGGAGTCGCATGCGCACTATTTGCGCCTTTTCCAGCGCTACCAGGAGGAATCGCTGCCGCATTTGTTCAACTATTTGCGGATGCAGGGCTACGGCTGTTACCAGCTTTCGGCCAATGCAGACGAAATCAGCGACGAGGTGTGGCAGCGCTACCGCCAATTTTATGGCGTAGATACCTGGCTGCGCTTCCGGGACCTGGCCTACAGCGGCCCACTCTATGGCTGGGGGCCGTCGCCGCCAGATCAGTATGCGCTCCATTTTGCCGCCAACTGGTTGCGCGAAACGGCCGTTGCCCCTTACGTCTTCTTCTTCATCACGCAAAACTCCCACTATCCCTGGGTTCCCTTGCCGCCACTGCTGGAAGATTGGCGCGCGCTCAACGATGCACCCGCACCGGTGCCGCCCGCGCAGCCCATGCCGCATGGGGAACTGCGCCGCCACTACGCGACGGCCATCGAGTATGAACTGCAAATGCTTACCCAATTCATCTTGCAAGAAGGAAGCGACCATGACATCTTTATCCTGGTAGGTGACCATCAGCCAGCGCAGGTGGCACGCTACGCCGACGGCTGGGATACGCCCATTCACATCATCAGCCGCGACGCCGCGTTTGTGAGAGCATTTCATGAATATAACTTTGTGCCGGGGCTGGCTACGGATACAGTAGAAGCCACGCTGCACCATGCGGGTTTTTACACGCTTTTGATGCGCGTCTTGTTACAGCAGTATGGCGCAGAGGGGGCAATTTTGCCCGATTACTTGCCGCAAGGCGTGCAATGAGGGAAATTGAAGAGTGGAGCCGGTCTCTACGTTCCATCTTCCCAATCGCTAATCTCTGTTCAAGGAAGGAGTTGAGCATGTACACAAAAGTCTGGTTCGTTCTGGCATTCCTGATGCTGGTATTGGTGGCCTGTGGCGGTGGCAATCAGGCTGCGCCCGACAGCGCGGCGCCAACAACGGCTGTCCAAACCGGCGGCAACGGCCGTACCTTTACCATTGGCACCGAAGCAGATCAGCCGCAAACCTTTGTCGTCACCAGCGACTCGCGCGCTTCCTACGTGGTGGATGAAGAGTTTTTTGCCGATGCGTTGGCCAAACTGGGTATTGACGCGGGTAAGCAGGTTATTGTGGGTACAACGCCAGGGGTCACAGGAGAAATAACGCTCAATTTTGGCAAGGCAGAGCTGCTGGAGCAGGCGCGATTTACGGTAGATATGACTGGCCTGCGCACCGATCAGGATCGGCGCGATAACTGGTTGCGCGACAATGCACTGCAAACGGCGCGCTTCCCGCAGGCGACCTTTGTGGCAACGGCCGTTTCTGGCCTGCCTGCCACCTACACCGAAGGGGAAGAAATCAGCTTTCAGCTTAGCGGCGATCTGACGATTCGGGACGTGACCCGCCCGGTCACCTTTGACGTGACGGCCTCCCTTTCCGGCAATACCCTGCGCGGCACGGCCGTATTGCCCCTGACCATGAGCAGCTTCGGCATCATGCCACCAGACTTCGTCAACACCCTCACCGTTGCCGACGCCTTCTCCATTCGCGTCGAATTGGTGGCACAGCAGCAGTAAGTCATGCGCATTGCAATCAACGGCTATTTCTGGCAACGGCCGTTTGTTGGCAGCGGCCAATATCTGCGCCAGCTTGTCTACCACCTCAACCGCTACGTCTCTGACCTGGACATGGTGCTGATCTATCCGCAGGAGCCGGGCGGGGCGACGGCGCAAGATGTGCCCCCCAGCGTGCAGGTCAAAACCGTCCCCGTGCGACCGGGCAACTGGGGCAAAGTCTGGTTCGAGCAGGTGGCCTTCCCCCGTGCCTGCCGCGAAGTAGGCGCGGAGCTGGCGCATGTGCCCTACTGGGGCGGCCCGCTGCAATCCCCCGTGCCCCTCGTCGTTACCGTGCATGACCTGACGCCGCTGCTGGTTCCCGAATATCGCCGCCCCCTCAAGGCGCGCCTGTATAACGCCCTCGTCAGCGCCAGCGCGCGCGGCGCCACGCAAATCATCACCGACTCTTTCTCCAGCAAGCTAGACATCATGGATCATTTGCACATTGCCGAGGAGCGGGTAACGGCCGTTTACCTGGCCGTTGGGCCGCAATACAAACCGGGCAAAAATGACCTGATGGACATGGCCATTCTCAAAAAATATAACCTGCCTGATTTTTACGTGCTCTACCTGGGCGGTTACGAGCTGCACAAAAACGTCACCACCCTGCTATTGGCATACACCTACGTGGCCCAATCCCTGGGCGAAGATTACCCTTTGCTGCTGGCCGGGCGCAAACCAGACGCCCCTTCCCCCATCTACCCCGACTATGACCGCTACATCCAGCGCTTGGGGCTGCAAGAGCGCGTGCGCTGGATTGGCTTTGTAGATGAGGAAGACAAACCGGTGCTCTACCGCAATGCCGAAGCGTTTGTTTTTCCCAGCCGCCACGAGGGGTTTGGTTTACCGGCACTAGAGGCGCTGGCCTGTGGCACCCCTGTCATTACCACCAACGCCAGCTCTTTGCCAGAAGTGGTGGGCGATGCCGCCTTTGCCGTCAGCCCAGATGACGAGCGAGACATGGCAGGGGCAATTATTGCCACCATCATTCAAGACAACCTGGCAGCAGAACTGCGCGCCAAAGGGCCGCAGCAGGCAGCCAAATTTACCTGGGAACAGACAGTGGCAGATACGGTGATGGTGTATGACCGCGCGCTGAGGGGGTAGGCAGCCAACTAATTGGCGTGGCTTGGGCCCGCCTCTGACCGTGCCCATCAGTAGAGTAGCAGGTGATAATTCCAAATCCGCCCTTGCCGGGTGCTTGCCCATCGCGGGGCTGTTGGTTTACAATGAACGCCATTTGTGCAAGGAAAGCTATCATGCCCATTCATCACGAACTCGCAACGGCCGTGCAACAGGCCATCGCCCAGGCGCAAAAGAGCGGTGACCTGCCTCCCTTTGACCTGCCTGACGCACACGTCGAACGGCCGCGTGACCCCAATCACGGCGATTATGCCTCCCCCATAGCCATGCAGCTGGCACGCGTTGCGCGCATGGCTCCTTTGAAGATCGCCCAGGCCATTGCCGCCCATATGTCCCCGCATACGGCCGTGCACAGCGTCGAAGTTGCCCCGCCCGGTTTCCTGAACATTCGCCTGAACTCCACCTGGCTACAGCAGCAGGTTAGCGAAATTTTGCAAAACGACAACTACGGCGGCTTCAACCTGGGGCAGGGAAAAAAAGCACAGGTAGAGTGCGTCAGCGCCAACCCGACTGGCCCTATCACCCTGGGGCGCAGCCGCGGCGGCGTCATGGGCGACACCCTGGCGCGTGTGTTGCGTGCCCTGGGCTATGACGTGACGATGGAGTATTACTACAACGATGCCGGGCGTCAGGTCACGCTGCTGGGCGAGTCGGTCAAAATACGCTGCCAGCAGCTATTGGGGCAAGATGTTGCCCTGGGCGAAGAACATTACCAGGGGGAATACATCATTGACCTGGCGCGGGCACTGCTGGCAGAGCACGGCGAAGCGCTGCTGGCACAACCAATATCGTTTTTTGTTGATTATGCCCAGGCGCAAATTTCAGCCGCACAAAAGCGTAGCCTCAAGCGTATCAACATCGAGTTCGACGTTTACTTCCGCGAGCAAAGTTTATATGAAAACGGCCGTGTCTGGGAAACTCTCGACATTCTGCGCCAGAAAGGATACGTCTACGAGCGAGACGGCGCCCAATGGTTCCGCACCACCGAATTTGGCGATGACAAAGACCGCGTCCTCGTCAAGCAAAGCGGCGAACCCACCTACCGCCTGCCCGACATCGCTTACCATTGGGACAAAATCCAGCGCGGCTTCGAGCTAATCATAGACATCTTTGGCCCCGACCATCACGCCACGGCTCCCCAGGTGCTCATGGGCGTCAAAGCGCTTGGCTATGAGACCGGCTTTGTGTATACCGTGCTACACCAGATTGTCAGCCTGGTGCGCCGGGGTGAACAGGTCAAGATGAGCACACGGCGCGGCATGTACGTCACCCTAGATGAGCTGGTAGATGAAGTGGGCCCAGATCCCATTCGCTACTTCATGGTCTCACGCTCCGGCAACAGCCCCGTAGATTTTGATCTGGATTTAGCCGTAGAACATTCCGACAAAAACCCCGTTTTCTACATCCAAAATGCCCACGTGCGCTGCGCTGGCATTTTGCGCAAATGGCACGAAGCAGGCCTGACCATAGAGGCGGCCACCAACGCCGACCTGACGCTGCTCACACACGAAAAAGAGCTGGCCTTCTTGCGCAAAGCATTGGAGCTGGCCGAGGTATTGGAGACCGTCGGCACAACCTTTGAGCCACATCATCTCCCCTTTTATGCGTATGAGTTAGCGGCCGTTTTTCATCCCACCTATGAAGCGTGCCGCGTTTTGGGCGAAGATGTGCCGCAACCACTGCGCCTGGCGCGCTTGCAGTTCTACCTGGCGGCAAAAAAGCTATTTGCCCGCGTGCTGACCCTGATGGGCATGAGCGCCCCAGAAGTCATGTAAAAAGTGAGAGCAAGAGCCAGAGGAAGCGGGTTAACCGTCGGCGGTCAGCCGTCATTTTCAAGGGAGAGCAAGATGGCAATAAAAAATGATGCCTGGATTCGCCGCATGGCGCAAGAAAGAGGAATGATTGAGCCGTTTGTAAATGGACAGGTGCGTGAAGGGGTCATCTCCTACGGCCTTTCTTCCTATGGATACGACATTCGCGTGAGTGATGAGTTTAAGATTTTTACGAATGTTCATTCGGCCGTCGTAGACCCGAAAAACTTTAACCCCAAATCCTTTATAGATTATAAAGGCGATATCTGTGTTATCCCTCCCAATTCGTTTGTTCTGGCGCAAACTGTCGAGTACTTTCGCATCCCGCGTGACGTGATTACTATCTGCGTCGGCAAATCTACCTATGCCCGCTGCGGTCTCATTGTTAACGTTACCCCCTTCGAGCCAGAGTGGGAGGGGTTTGTCACGCTGGAAATATCCAATACTACCCCTTTACCGGCGCGCATCTACGCCAACGAAGGCATTGCCCAGGTGCTTTTCTTTCAGTCCGATCAGGTATGCGAAACCTCCTACGCCGACCGCAAAGGCAAGTATCAAAATCAGCAAACCATCATGCTGCCACAGATCTAGGACAATTTGACAAAAATCTGCTATTAGCTCGTAGTGCCAACTTTTGCTGGATTTCTCCCTAAAGCGGTTGTGACAAACCTCAGCAATTCTAAATTTGCAATAATGGGGGTGGGTGGGACGACGTGGAAAAGTTCGTAGTGACCGCTTTAGCGGGCAGCTTTAGTAGGCAGCTGACTAAAGTCGGCACTACAAACGGGCCTTCACGAACCATGCCCAAATTGAGAATTGCTGGCAAACACAGAAACCATTGGCGCGCCCTGACGCGCACGGTATAATTTTGCCTTATGCGTGCGGGCGCTTAGCTCAGTTGGTTAGAGCGCTTCGTTTACACCGAAGAGGTCGGGGGTTCAAGTCCCTCAGCGCCCACCATCCGCTCATTTTTTGATTTTGCTATAATCCAGTTTTGTGATAAAAAGAACAGAAAGAACAAAAAAACGCACGGCACGTGCGTTTTTTGCGGTCTGAGAACCAGTAGCCTGGTTTGTCAAAGTGAATGGAATAGACAGGAGAGTGGTATATGGCAAGAGCAACTGCTAGTGTAGCTGCTGGCAGCAGTGGTGTGACAAGACGTGAGTTCCTGTACTACATTTGGGGAGCCTCCATCGCTTTGTTCACGGCACAATCCGCTGGCTTTCTCGTTTGGTTTCTCATCCCCCGGTTTCGTGAAGGTGAGTTTGGCGGTAAATTTATTTTGCCGGTCACTGACCTGCCAGAACCGAATGGGGAACCCAGGGATAACCCGGCCGGTCGTTTCTGGTTGGTGAATCTAGATACAACCCAGCCCAACCTGCGCATGTTTCAGGCACAGGATGAACCGGAACCGATTCAGGGGGTGGCTGCTATTTACAAAGTGTGCACACACCTGGGTTGTATTTACTCCTGGACGCCAGCCAATGAACGATTTGAGTGTCCCTGCCATGGTTCAAAATATCGCCTTGACGGTCGGCGTATTGAAGCGCCTGCCCCGCGTGCGCTAGATCGCTTCAAAGTGGAAGCCTTAGATGCGGATCGCAATGTGCTCGCTGTTTCCAGTGAAGACCCCCGCACAGGCGTGTTCCTTCCCCTAGCGCTGCCACCGAATACAACTCTGTTGAGTATAGACACAGGTAAACGAAACCTTGGTTCAAGTGAGCCTTTGCTTTGTTCCTTTACCGGCACTTGCCCATAAGCAGCTGTTTAGCGCTTCGTGATAATCATTAGCCCATGCCAGGAAGCTTGTGCTATCACGTTACTAAAACCCAATCTTCAATAAGCATGTATTAAGGAGAAAAGGTATGGCTACCTTCTATGATCAGGTCAAGGAAATGGGCATTAAGCAAGCTGCCCTTGCCAAGGCAGACGAGGTTGTAGAGCGCATTACGGCTGGTATGAACATTGGCGACATTCGTGCTGCCCTTCGTGGCGACGAGCCGCGCCGCCCTAATCCTCGTTTACGTCCCCACGCCGACAGTTTTTGGTTGCACATTCGCCCCAGCTTTTATCACACGGAAGTCACCCATATTTATCCCACCTTTCGTTTGGGGTGGCTTTCCACCTTCATGTTTGTCTGGGAAACCATCACAGGCATCATCCTCATGGTTTTCTATACCCCCAGCCCCCTGGTTGCCTATTCCAACATGTGGAACATTCTCAGCAACGTGCCGCTGGGGCAGCTCATTCGCAACATGCACCGCATTGGCGCAGAAGCGATGGTCCTGGTGGTGGCCATGCACATGCTGCGCACCTTCATTACCGGTAGCTATAAAAAGCCGCGCCAATTTACCTGGGCAACCGGCATGATTTTGCTGGTGCTGACACTCATGCTCAGCTTTAGCGGTTACCTGCTGCCCTGGGACCAGTTGGCGTACTGGGCGTTAACAGTGTTTATTAGCGGCGCCGAGGCGGCTCCTGCGCCTGCAGTAGTCAACCAAAACATACTGCTAATTTTGCAAGGTGCTCCCTCGCTTGGCGCTGATGGTCTGCTGCGGTGGTATCTGTTGCACGTCTTACTTTTGCCGCTGCTGCTGGCCATCTTCTTCTTTGTGCATTATTACAAAGTTGTGCTGTATGGCATTTCCCTGCCCCCTGGGCGTGAAGAAATTGGCGAGGATACCGCCAAGCGTGTTCCCAAGGACGAACGCACCTACTTTATCCCCGACATTTTAACCAATGAGCTGATGTGGTCTGGTCTGGCTACCCTTTTCCTTGTAGCGGGTGCCATGTGGTTGTGGGATGCGCCATTGGAAACCCACGCTGACCCAATCGTAACGCCGCTGCACGTTGTGGCCCCCTGGTATCTCTCCTGGTCACAGGGTTGGCTGAAGTTGGCAGACAAAACATTGGTGGTTGGTTTTATTCCTGCCCTGCTGGTGGCTTTCATTGTCATGCCTTACTTTGAAGTGGGCAAAAGCCGCCGTTACGCCGACCGCCGCGTGGGCCTGAGCGTCTCCTTCCTCTTTATGGCTTTCATGTTGGTTTCTAACTGGATGGGCACGCCGGAGTATCGCGTGGCTAGCTCCCCTGACCGTGAAGTCGGCATCAAGGTGTTGCCAGAAGAAGGACCAAGCCTGATGTATGCGCTGCCTTATGACCAGGTATTGAAAGGACGTTTCTTGCCTGGGCAGGAGATCAGAGGAAATGAGGCCATGACTGCGGCGTTAGCCTCGCTAAAGAAAGCGGTTCTGGCGCATAGCTGCGTGTTAGATAGATCGGTGGGGAATCCTAACATTCCCACGATTAAGGCTTCTGAGTGGACACAATGTCGCGTGCGCGAATTGCAGAGCGGCGACAAAGTCTACGATGCGGGCTTTACCAGGGACGTAATGCCTAACCCTTACGTGGAGCTGCAAATTGAGGAAATTCAGCCCAGACTGTTGCGCCTGACTTTGGTGTTCCAGGTGAAGGAACCAGATAACCCAGAAGAGTATCGCATCAACACAACCTGGACTGCATTTCGTCATGCTGACTCGAATTATGAGGATGAATGCCGCTTCATCAACAAGAGTTCTAAGTGCCGTTAGGCAAGCGTCTGGAAACAGGTTCCGCCGGGGTGTACAACTTTGCCACAAAAGCTGCACACCCAATTAGGAAAAGGATCTTCTCATGCAAGTAAAAATCGTAATAGGCACTATTTCCTTTATGCTGACGATGATGATTCTAGGCTTTGTCGCGTTGCAAGAGCCAGCTCGCCTGGAGCGGTTCACGGCTGCCCGGCAAGGGCGGCAGATTGAGCAGGGGGCGCATTTGTACGACAGCCAATGCGCTACCTGCCATGGCGTGAACGGGGATGCCACAGAATGTTATGATGCGGCTACAGGCGAGCGGATTGGCTGCCAGGGGCTGCCGCTGAATTACAAGCCGATGTTGTGTGGCGACCGTACAGCGCGTATGGTGGCACTAGGCTGGGATGGCACAAAGCATGGCTTCGTCGCGGCCACGATTGCTGTTGGACGCTTTGGCACGGCAATGCCCGCGTGGGCGCAAGAGTATGGCGGCCCCCTGCGTCCTGATGAGGTTGAAGACCTGGTTCAATTTGTTTTGAACTGGGAAACGGAAGAGCTGTGCGCGCAGCCAGATTTTGTTTTTGAGTGGCCAGCAACGATTGAAGAGCTGCTCGTTGCTTTCCCCGAAGGGGATGCGGCGCGTGGCGAGGGGCTGTATACGACCTATGGCTGCTCTGGTTGCCACGGGAATCTGACGGACCCAGCCTCGGCCGCCGTTGGTCCCTGGCAGGGAAATCTGCCTGAGGTGGCGGCTACGCGGGTTGAGGGGCTGTCGGCCGCGCAGTACGTATATGAATCTATTCTGTACCCGAATAACTACGTCGTGGCAGATTGCCCGAATGGACCGTGCACGGTGCCAAGTTCTATGCCGAACAATTTCCCGTTGCGCATGGGTGACTCACCAGAACGGCCGCAAGACCTGATAGACATTATGACGTATCTGGGTGTTTTGCCACTGCCGTAATCGCGGGATTTGCACAACTTGAAGAGCCAGGCAATACCTGGCTCTTTTTTATTGGGAAACTGGGGCAAAGTGCATTTCTGACAGGCTATTCTTTGCAAATCTCTGACCGCAGACGGCAGACTGCCCATCATCGGCAAAATCGTGGTCGGCGGTCGGTGGTTGGCCGTCAGAAAGTTGTAAAGCAGCGTTTCCAGAGAAGATGAACTACGCCCTAATCGTCAATCGCTTTTTCTTAACGCAGGGGTGTGCCGCAGGTGCGGCAGAAGCGATCTTCTGGCTGGGCTTGCTGCCCGCATTCGTGGCAGAAGCGTTTGGGCTGGTTGGTGGCTTGCTTGCTTGTTGCGCCTTTTGCCGGGCGAGCAACGGCCGATTTTGGCGTTTGCGCGCGTCGGGGAGCTGGTTTGCGCACTCGACGGCCGTTTGCCCGCAGCGTTAGTTGCCAGACCACCAGCCCGGCTCCGACGACGAACAAAACCGCACCAGCGATCAGCCACCAGTTGGGGGACGTGTTGGCAGTAACGGCCGTGTTGCCCACAGGTGCGGCTGGGGGTGGCAAGCGTGTTATGGATAGCTCGTCTGCGCTCATGGTGTAATTCACCTGGAGCGTAAGTGGCTGGCCGGGTGGAGCAGCCAGCGGCGGCAGCGTGTGGTACAGCAGCCCATCACTTTGGCTGATGACCTGCCCAGAGGCGGCGGGAACAGTGCTGAGCGTGGTGGCGGCAGCCGGCTGTTGTACGCGCATGATTACCTGATTGACAGCCAGTTCTGACAGCCATTGGAAGCTAAAACTGCGCGTATTGCCCTCGGCGCGGTAGGGCGCGTAATACTCCAGGCGGAAGCGCAGATTAGGCGCGGGCAGGGTAAATGTAGCACGGCCGTTGGCGATTAGCGGCTGGCCAATGTCGTCAATCATCTTGTTGTTGCTATCTATACGCGCCAGCACAAAAAATTCGCCCTCTTCAGGAAAGGGCAGGCTTACGGTGCCGGAAGCAGGCAGCCTGCCGGTGAGCAGGACCAGAACGGCGCGACGATCATAATCGGGCCAGAACTGTATCTCTAGCTCTTCTAGAGAAGAAACGGCCGTATCGCTTTGCGCCTGGGCAGGAAGCGAGGCCAGGAACAGGCAGAAAATGAGACCAGCAAGTAAAAACAGACGCTGCATCGTTGATTGTTGCCATCAGGTACACCTGATGGCACGGTGTCAGGCGCGGCCACGCAGGCGAATGCGGTTGGCGCGGCAGTAAGGGCACTCTAGATCGCTGTAATCACGCCCACAGGTGCGGCAGGTGCGTGTGGTCAACGGGTTTTCGTCTTGTAGGCTGCCCAGGATGATGACCAACTCTTCTCCCTCATGACGCGCCAGCCAGGTGAGCAAGTCGCGGTTGCCGAGGTACCAACGGCCGTCTTCCTGATGTAGCACTCCATTGAGCACACCCAGGTTCATTTCGTAGGCAGTTGAGGCCATTTTGAGAATAGCAGCACGGCGCAGTTGTGACATAAAACATCCCTTTGCCGCTGTGGCGGCGCAGTTTGCAGAATCGTTACCCATCCTATTATACTCCCAGCAAGGCTTTTATACCTGAAGGGGTGATGAGGTGGCGGCAAGCTGAGGAGCGTTTTATGCAAACAGCCCAAGAAAAATTATTCAGTGATCTGCAAATTTTGGAAGCGATGGCAGGCGATATGGATGCTTACCTGCGCCAGGATGTGCTGTTCTGGCGTATGGCGTTTGGTGATTTGCCGATGTTGACCATTGGCGGCTACCTGATGCGACAGCACCGTTTACAGGCGCTGGTGGATTTATTGGGGGAAGCGGAGAAGCGACGTCTGCAAACGGCCGTTGGCCAGTTCAACGCCGCTTTGCAAGAGAAAATTGTGCGCTTTGAGCAAAAGGCGCGTGCCGAAGTAGAGGCGCGCATTCGCCAGTGGCGTAACTATCTGAACGACGCGGAGTGGAAGAAAAACCCCAGGTACAACAGCTATGCAACGGCCGTTGAAGCGCGCCTGATGTTGGCCTTGCTGACGCAAAAGCTACAAGAACAGCCCTATCAGCTGCCGGAGGACGTGCTGCCGCGCATTGACCAGCTAGACGCCTTGCTGCGCGGGCAATGGCAAATGGGGGAGTTTGTCTGGTATGCAGAATGGCAGCCTGCTTACCCGCGTGAGACCTATTGGTGGCTATACGGCCGTCCCGTATAACCCAACTGGAGTTTTGGCGAAGTTTGCGCTGATCTCTGGCGCCGTCACGTGATTTGGCAAAATCGCGCTACACTTTTTGTGCCTCACGCTTCTCCCCTGCTTTCTACTGCCAGATGTAGCCGAGAAGGGGCAAATTCAGGGCTGCGCCAGGGGGTCAGGCGAATCACCCAGCGCGCCACCTGCCAGCCGGCGCGCACAAGCCAGGGATATTTCATCAGGTAAGCAAAACGTGCCAGCCGCGTGCGAATGTCTAGCTGCTTGAACAAGGGGTCGGCCAGTAGCCGCTTTTTATAGTCGGCAAAGCTGAAGTCGCGCCGGGCAAAGGCATCGGCAATGGCGGCGGCGGCCACCGGCCCATACCCCAAGGCAAAGGAGATGCCTTCGCCAAACAGGGGGTCAGCGCCGGCTGCGTCTCCCACGAGAATGACGCGCGGCTGCGAAAAACGGCCGTTGCCATTCCACCAGCGAATGGGATGCCCCTTGAGCTTGTACGCATCCAGGTCACGTTGCCGTTCTGCCAGCGAGATGCGCAAATCCTCTTTCAGGTCTGTTTTCGGCCGTTCGGGGCGGGCGCGGCTATCAAAAACCCCCCGGTTCATCATGGCCTGTCCCTGCACATAACTGGGAAAATCCCAGTAATACCCCTGCATCCCCTCCGTCATGCGCGTAAAGTCAAAAACCGCCACTCGCTCGCGGAACTCTGGTGTGTTGTGTGAATTTTCCGGCGTCAGCACCTCCAGCAGGCGCGAAACATGCGTGCCATCATTACCCCACTTCAGGGCGCGGCGCACAAAGCTGCGCGAGCCATCTGCGGCCACCACCACCTGCGCCTGAAAAGTTGCCTTTTCCGTTACCACTTCCACGTACTCATCACAGACACGCACAGACTGCACCGCCTCCCCCTGGCGTACCGGCGCGCCGCGCGCCTCCACCTGGCGCACCAGCCAATGATCAAACTCGTCGCGGCGCACAATGCGGAAGACAGGGTTGCCAAAGAAGGAGTATTGCTTATCGCGGTAAATCAGGCGTACCTCGCGCACGTCAAAGCTGCGCGGTTCCAGCGTCAGGCCGAGTTGTGCCAGAATGTTTTGTCCCAGGTGCGTAATGCCGCCACCGCACAGCTTTTCGCGTGGGTGGACGGCTTTGTCCACCAGCACCATGCGCTGCGCCCAATTGGGGTCTTGCTGCAGCAAGTGTAGCGCCGTCGAGCTTCCCGCCGGGCCACTGCCAACAATTAACACGTCAACCGCGATTGCATCCGCCATCTCATCACCTCGGTAGAGGCACATACGTACCTACTGAATTTTGCCAAAGCAGATTCTAGAAAAGCCACAGCCAAATTTCAACCAACATGAGTAAGAACCCAGGAAGGGCAAGGAGGTTGCTGCGTGTGGTGCCGTAGAACGGGTGAGGGACGAGGGGATGGCTCAAAACATTGTGGCGAAATGCTTTACAAATTTTTTGCTCGCCGACGGCTGACCGGGCCACCCCGTAGGAGACCTCATGCATGAGCGCACCACCCGGGTTGAAAATGCCACGCAGATCAGCTGTCGGCGGTCGGCTGTTTGTGGTCTGCGGTCGTGGATAAAGATGAGTTGACCCACGCCGACGATAAGCTACGGTTTACGGATGATGGGCAGGAAGATATCGCGCGTGAGCACAACGGCCTGGGCTGTGTTCATGTCGCCATCAGTTTGATAGGGTTCAACGTTGCCCACCTGGTCTACGGCCTGGGTGCGGAACCAGTAAACGGCGCCAGGAACGGGGGGATTGAAGATGGCCGCAGTTGCCATCGTCTGGTTGATCCAATTGACCCAGGCGCCGCTTTCTTCCTGGCGGTATTGGACGTTGTAATAGGCCAGGCCAGATAGCGCATCGCTGCCCTGCCAGCCAATGGCGTATTGGTTGTGTCCATCGCGCCGCGTGATGTGGGTCACGGCCGAATCGGGGGGCGTTGCGTCCAGGCTAAAGCGGCGCACTTCGGTGGGCATCTGATTGCCGGAAAGCCCGGTCATGATGACCTGCCAGTAGAGGTTGGCGTAGTCTGCGGTAAAGGTGTGGGTGTAATCGCTAACGGCCGTTGGCCAGCTCATATCCACCAGCAATTGTGTCATGCCGGGGTCAGTGGCCACGCGCAGGCGGGTGTTTGCCACCATGCCAGGGCTGGCGAATGACCAGTTAAACGTCACGGTGCGATTGGTCAGCCAGACATTGGCAGCCGGCGTTCCCAGAACGGCCGTACCCTCAATGGGGCGCAGGCGAATGGCATCAAACCACACTCCACGGCCGTTATCCGTTGTTGTCAGGTCCGTCAGGTGCACCACATTGCCCGTGCCCGCATTCAGGTTAAACTCACCCAGCGACGTCCACAGCCCCACTCGCGCATCCTGATTCACGATCACCGTGCTTACACCATCCCGATGCGTGATCGTGTAGCGCGCGCCGGTTGTTTCGCTGCGACCGGTGTTGCAGTAGGGCGCATACACCTCAATGCGGTAACGGCCGGTTGCCGGAACCTGCGGTCGCCACTCTCCCCAATTAACAGCCTGGGCAGGGTCTGTGGTAGACCAGGTGTAGTAGGCGTGGTTGTTGTGGCCACAGCCGCCAGGGGCCACGTACCAATTGGCATTACTTTTCACAAAGCCGCTGCTCAATTCATCCACATAAATGTGTGGGTCCACCAGGCCAATGCGCTGGGCTACCATTTGCCGCAGCGTTGGCAGCAGAGCAAATGCCTCGCTGCCGGGACAGGAGGTCAGGTTGCCGCCATACACATCCCGATGACCCATCAGGGTGGGCAGCCCCCAGCGAATATCCGGCAAGGCATTGCTGGCCTCAAAGACATTGATCCCACGCTGGTCAGCCTTCCAGGCGAAGAGATCGGCGGCTTTGTTCAGCATGGCCGTAGAGGGCGTAATGCCGGGCGGGTTATAGTTCAGCTCAAAGTTTCCTATCAGGGAAACGGCCATGCTGCCTCTGTTTGCACCGGAGGCGTGAATGCCGACTACGTTATCGCCGCCATATCGGCCCTCAAACCCCACGCCATACAGGTCAACCAGGTATTGGTAGCCAATGTCACCCCAGCCGCGACTGTAGGTGTGGAAGCGCCAGATGGCCTGCACAATGCTGATGCTTTCGCTGGGCAGGTAGGTGTTGTTGGTGACGGTGTGGTGCAAAATGAGGTGGGTGACGGGGTAGTAGGTGACGGAGGGAAAGCAATCTTGCGGATTGTACCCTGGGTAAGGACACCACACCTGGCGACTGATGACAGAGGGCTTGGGAAAACTCTCGCCTGCGGCTGGGGAAACGCCTTGCGCGGCATCTAGCGCCGCCTGTTGCGCCAGCGCTTCTTCCGTGGTGGGGGCGTTGCTGGTGTCTATGAACACCAGGTTCAAGTCACGCAGCATGGGGCTAAGGGTGTCTGCATAGCGCCCCAGGCTGACGCGCACTTGCACAAAGGCGTGGGTGGTGTGCAGGTTGGGGATCAAATACATTTCTCCCACCATGGTGGTTTCTTCTGCGGTGTGCAAACCGAGGATGGCGATGTCCCCTGAATTGTCTGGGGGGTAAGCGGCTGCTTCTTGCCAATCGTGGTTTTCGTGAATGCTTTGCCATTCTGTCCAACGGCCGTCGCCGTTGTGGCTGCGCAGGGCAATATGCAGGCTGCTGCTATCTGGTACGTCTTCGCGCCATTCGGGCACGATGATGTTGAATGGGATAGGGGCCTGGATAGGGGCGGAGGTGTAGATGCCGGTAACGGCCGTTTCTGCCAGGCGCACCCCGGCCTCAGTTATCGTAATCCCATCACCGTTGCCTGCCAAAAAATCAGCCGGTTTTAGAAGTAGGGGAGCCAGCCCCGGAACGGCCGTTTCTCCCTGCACCGGCCATTGTGCCAATGCGAACAACAGGGTTAGCAGCCCTGTGACAACAATTGCTTTTACTTTCATGGTACTCCTTCGAAAATGACCACCGACCGCCGACGGGCCGACCGCTTACTACTTGCCACGCTTCACCTTCTGCCAAACACTTTCTACCATCCCATTGTAACCCGCTCTCCCCCTTTGAGCGTGAACAGCGGAAAAATGGCGCGTACAGAACAGGTGAAAAAGCGTAACCACGAAGGCTCTTTGGAAAAGTTGGTTGGTTCGTTTGATGGTTGGTTGACAGCCAACTAACCAACCAACTATCAAACGAACCAACCGCCTAGTAGTCACGACGAAGAACGCTATGTTCACAAATAGCTCCTGTGCTAAAATCAGGCGCATGAGCAATCCCAACACTCTACCCTGCAAAACAACCCTGCCCATTCTCCCCAGGCTCTTCATTGCGATTGCCCTGCCATTGGCGTTGGCCCTTACCGTGGGCGCATTGTTGCCTCAGCCAGCCGATGTCCAGCTTACTTTTGCCCCAGTTCTGGCCGCGCTAGGGCTGGCGAGCTGGTTTATTGGCCTGTTTTGGTATGGGCTGCCGCAAATGGGGCTGAGAGGGAAACGGCCGTTATTCTCCAGCATTGGTTTTGCCACCCTGGCCTGGGTTCCCTTCTTGCTGTTTCGCTTTGTGTTTGTGGTGATGGCCGCCTTTGGCCGCGGCTCCCTGGCCGGTCAGGCGTTTTTCTACCTCCTGTTATTCGAGGCCTTTGCCGTGCAGGTGTGGACGTTTGGCCTGGTGTTCCGCACCCTGGCAGAGTGGCGCGGCGGGCTGACGGCCGCATTTGGCAGCGGCATTCTCTTTGGCATGGCGGCTTACTTCTTCTTTCAGGAGTCCTTCAGCGGCAGTTTGAGCAGCCTGCTTTACTTTATGGTTTGGGGCATTGTCTATGGCATCATTCGCCTGCGCAGCGGCAGCCTGCTGGGCATCGTGCTGGTGCAGGCGCTGCACAGCTTTACGGCCTGGACAGTGCTTTACCCGCAAATGCCGCCGGACACAGCGCAACTGCAAAATCTTTACCTGGCAACAACGGCCGTTTACCTGCTGGTGATCTGGCGGCTGTGGCCGAAAGAGGAGGGGGATTATCGTGTCTGAGCTGTTTGTTCTGATTGATGAACGGGCGCGGCTGGTGACGGCCGTTTTGGCCGTTAGCGAATGGCCAGAGCGAGAGCAGGCCCAGCTCACGCACGCGGTGCACCCACACGCCAAGCAAACGCGCCACTTTTTGGCTCCCTTTGCCAGTCACGCGGCCGTGCGCAGTGTTAACCAGATGCTGGCGGCAGGCGTGCCCCTGGCGGCGCTCTTTTCGGCGGCGCTGCGTGCCAGTTGGCCCGACTTTGTGCCGCAGGAAGCGCCACCGCAAGAAGTGCCCACGAGTTGGCTGGCTGATCTGGCAGATTTTGCGCAGCAAACGGCCGTTGCCAGCCACTATTGGCCACAGCACGATGCGCTCTGGCAAGAAGCCCTTGGCGACCTGCGCGCCATCTTTACCTCCCACCTGCTGCCCGGCTTTCTGGCGCGCGCCAGCGGCCAGCCCTTTCGCCAGACCATTCACGTGCTGCCCAACCTGCTCTACCCCTATCTCAGCAGCGTGCTGGCAGAAACCAGCGCCGCGCTCTACCTGCTGCCCCCGCTGCCCAAAGCAGTAGGTGAATCCCCACCTTGGCCCTACCGCGAAGGGCCTGACGGCACATTGGCCGAGGCAACCATGCAGCTGCTCTCCCACTCGTTGCAGAATACGCTGGCGGTGATGGAGCCAGCCCAGCGCCAGCTTATCCTGCACGCGGCCGTTACCCTCTTTTTGGCCGAGGCGCTGGGCGAAGCGGATGCCATGGCCTACCTGGTGCGCATAAAGCGTCAGTTCAAGCTGCCCACGTTGCCAATTGTCGTCGAGCAGGCGCGCGCGTGGCTGGCGGCAGGAAAAAGCATCATTGGATAGTGGAAAGTGGCTGGGAGCCGATTAACCGGAGGTTTTCATGAATTACGAATACATTCTCACGCGCACAGACGGGCGCGTTGGCATTGTGCAATTTAACCGTCCCAAGGCGCTAAATGCGCTCAGCCCGGCGCTGATGAGCGAAGTGATAGCGGCACTGGAGGCGTTTGAGCGGGATGCGGCGGTGGGCGCCATTGTCATCACCGGTAACGAGCGCGCCTTTGCCGCTGGCGCCGACATCAAAGAGATGGCGCAGGCCTCGGTGGTGGATATGCTGCACAATCCATTTATTGATTATTGGGATCGCCTGCGCCGCATCAGCAAACCGGTGATTGCCGCTGTGTCTGGCTTTGCTTTTGGCGGGGGGTGCGAGCTGGCAATGGCGTGTGACATGATTGTGGCCAGCGAAACGGCCGTATTTGGCCAGCCAGAAATCAACCTGGGTGTGATGCCCGGCGCGGGGGGCACCCAGCGCCTGACGCGCGCTGTAGGCAAGGCGTTGGCCATGGAAATGGTGTTAAATGACCGCCGCCTGAGCGCGGCCGAAGCAGAACAATACGGCTTGGTGAACCGCGTTGTGCCGGTAGAGCTTTATCTAGAAGAGGCGGTTAAGCTGGCACAACAAATTGCCGCGCGCGCGCCAGTGGCAGTGCGCCTGGCCAAGGAAGCCATCAATGCCGTCTATGAGATGCCGCTACAGGCCGGGCTGGCGCACGAGCGCCGCCTGTTTTACATGCTCTTTGCCACCGCTGACCAGAAAGAAGGCATGGACGCTTTTGTGAACAAGCGTGCGGCCAACTGGCAGGGGAAATAAGGGTAAAGGATGAGGGCTGAAGACGTCTTCCCTCATCCCCCATCCTGACTGATTCTATTTGTAACTACCAGACGGTTGGGTGGTTTGATAGTTGGTTAGTTGACTGGAAACCAACCAGCCAACTAACCAACCAACAAACTTTTCCAGAGAGCCTTCGTCGTTACTTCTATTCTTGTAAAACGCGTGCGTCGTAGTCGTGCCAGTGGACATGCACTGTTTCGCCTGGGTACAGGGGGCCGTCACCGTTCAGGTTGCGCGCCAGCGCCACCAGCGCCACGCCATCCTCCAGGCGCACCGTGTAGCGCGTGTCCGTGCCCAGGTATACCACTTGATTGACTGTGCCCTGCAAATGCAGACGGCCGTTGCTCTTCTCTGGGCGAGTTAAAAACACCTTTTCTGGGCGCACCACCAGCGTGACGGCGCGCCCTACCGGCAGCGGCTCATCAGCCGTTGCCCACACCGTCTGCCGCCCGACAGCCAGCCGCGCGCGGTGATTTTCCCAGGCCGCTACCTTGCCGGGCAAGAAATTCGTCTCGCCGATGAAGTCGGCGACAAAGCGGTTGGCGGGGCGATTGTAAATTGAAGCAGGGTCGGCCACCTGCTCCACGCGCCCGCCATTCATCACGGCAATGCGGTCAGACATCGCCAAAGCCTCTTCCTGGTCATGGGTGACGTAAATGAAGGTGATGCCTACCTGCGCTTGCAGATTTTTCAGTTCCAGGCGCATGGCCTGACGCAGTTTCAGATCCAGGGCGCTGAGCGGCTCGTCCAGCAGCATCAGCTTGGGGCGGTTAACCAACGCGCGCGCCAGGGCCACGCGCTGCTGCATGCCGCCGGAAAGCTCTGACGGCCGTGCATTGGCAATATCTGGTAGGCGCACCAGTTCTAGCGCTTCGTGTACGCGCTTATCGCGCTCTGCTTTGGGCAGGCGCTGCACAGTTAGGCCAAAGGCAATGTTTTGTGCCACACTCATGTGCGGGAAAAGGGCGTAATTTTGAAAAACGGTGTTGACCGGGCGCTTGTGGGGGGGCATGTTGGTGATGGGCATGCCCTGAAGCAGAATTTCACCACTGGAGGGGTGTTCAAAACCGGCAATGAGACGAAGTGTGGTCGTTTTGCCACAACCGCTGGCGCCGAGAAGGGTAAAAAATTCGCCTGGGGCGATTTGTAGCGAGATGGCGTTAACGGCCGTTGTCTCGCGTCCCTTCTGCCGCCGCGCAGGGAATACCTTGGATACGGAACGTAATTCAACTGCGTACTCAGGCGCCATCTTCCACCCCCACGTGCAGGGTGAAGCCTTCGCCCCACCGTCTTATTTCAGCGAGTAGTAAACCTACAAAAACCTTCATGATGTCATCCTCCGCAGCTTTTCTACTGCAATAACAATCATCACCGAAATGACCATCATCACGGCCGCCAGCGTCACAACCAGGGGCAGGCGGCTGGGGAAACGAAGCTGTGAATAAAGGTACACAGGCAATGTGGTGTCGCTGCCGACCAGAAAGAAGGTGACGGCGAACTCGTCCAGTGACGTTGTGAATGATGATAAAAACGCGGCAGCTAATGCAGGGGCTGCCATGGGCAATGTGACACGCCGCAATGTTCCCCAGTAGTCAGCTCCCAAATCCATGGCGGCTTCTTCTACGTGCGCCTCAAACCCGGCCAGGCGGGCGGCCACAATGAGCATGGCGTAGGGTGTATTGATAATAACGTGTCCGATGCCCACTGTCCACAAAGTGAGGGGAATTCCTATGCGCGTAAAGACTATCAGCATGGCCACACCCATCACCACGGCAGGAATGACCAGCGGCATGGCCGCCATGGAAAGAAACAGGGATTTGCCTGGGAAGTCGAAGCGGGTGATGCCGAGGGCAGCCATCGTGCCCAGTACGGTGGCTACCAGGGAGGAAAGGATGCCCACGAGCAGAGAGTTGGTTACGGCTGTTATCAGCTCTCTGCTTTGCCACAGCGCCTCATACCAGCGTAGCGTAAACCCGCGCAGGGGAAAGCTCAATGTCGTGCCGTCGTTGAAAGAAAAGAGAATCAACAGCCCGATGGGCAGGTACATGAACAGCGTGAATAGCCAGAAGTAAATGGCCCCCAGCGAGGGCGAAAAGCGCTGCGGCCGTTTGCGAAGCACATTCATGGTTGCAACACCTCATCAGACCGGCGGAAGAGTAGGAACATCGGCAACAGCGCCAGCAGCATCACTAGGCTCATCAGCGAACCCAGCGGCCAGTTGAGGGCGCGCACGAACTGATCCTGGATCAGGTTGCCGTACATGATGCCGTTTACGCCGCCAACCAGCAGCGGCGTCACGTATTCACCCAGGGTGGGGATGAAGACGGAAAGAAAGCCGGCCACCACGCCGGGCAGGCTGAGGGGCAGGGTGATGCGTAAAAAGCTGTGCCAGGGTGGGCTGCCCAGGTCGGCAGCAGCTTCCAGTAGCCGCTTGTCCATGCGCTCCAGGGCGGCAAAGATGGGCAGAGCGACAAACGGTACCCAGACGTAAACAAGTGTGACGATAACGGCCGTCTGGCTAAAAAGCAGAATGGGCGACGGCCGTTCAATCCAACCCACCCACAGCAGAAATGTGTTCAATAGCCCTTCTGTGCCCAAAATCAGCTTCCAGGCCAGAATGCGCAGCAGGTAGCTTGTCCAGGCAGGAATGATAATCAGCGTCAGCAGCGTCATACGCCGCTCCCCCGCGCGAAAAACCAGGTAATAGGCAATCGGATACGCTAGCACAATGCACCAGAGCGACGTTTGCAGCGAAACCAGCGCCGAACGCCACAGCAGCCGGTGCAGCGCCGAATCTTGCCAGAAGCGGCGGTACGTATCCAGAGACCAGGTCATGCCGCCCCCCAGCGTACCGCTCTGGAAGGTATACAGCGCCATCACCCCCAGCGGCAGCATAAAAAAGAGCAGCAGCGCCAGCGTAGGCGGCCCCATTATCAGCAGCAGGCGACGTTTTTCTGCCGCTGGCGCCTGTGGATCAAAAGGTGTACTGATACTTGCCATCTTGCCAGACTCTCAATCGCGGCTGCCAGGTCTATTGCCATCATCTGGCAGCCTGTTGCAGAACCCGTCTCCGTAGTGGCGACTCCAGCTAGCCTTGCCAAAGGTTGCTAGGGAGCGGCCTTTACCCGTGCCCAATCGTTGATCAGTTGCTCCCGGCGTGCGGCCGTAACCGATTCGTAGAACGTTGTTTTCTCAAGAGAAGAAAGGTCATTGAGTCCCAGCAGCGTCACAATCTCTTGATCCGCCAGAGGGGGAGCTTCCATATTGGCAGCGCCATAGCCATACTCGTTGATCAGAAACACCATCGCTTCTGTGCTGGTCACCGCATTGATATAGTCATAAGCCAGGTCAACATTTCTGGCGCTGGTGGGAATGCCAAAACCGCACACGTAACCAATCCGTCCTTCAACGGGGGTGATGTACTCGGCCGGCACGCCCTCATTCAGCAGCAGCAGCAGGCTATCTGGCCAGGCGCTGCCCGCCACCCAAACGTCACCGGAGGCAACCAGTTGCACAACTTCTGTGTAATCTGTCCAGTAAGTGAGCAGATTGGGCTTGAGCTGAATGAGTTTTTGCACAATTGCCTCATCTTCCTCTGGCGTGGTGTCAAATGGGTCAAATCCCAATACTAGAGAAGCGACAATGTGCTGCGCTTCACCCGAATCATAGATGGCAACGTGCGCGGCGTATTCTGGGTTCCACAAGTCAGCCCAGGAGGTGGGTATTGTTTGCACTTTGTCCGTGCGCACGAGGATAGATTCGTAGCCCCATTCCCAGGGGATGAAGTATTGCTGCCCATTGAACACACCCAAAGCGGTCAGGGCAGCGGGCATTTTATCCAGGTGTTCCAGGCGCGAGACGTCTAGTGGTTGTACCAGGTTGTTGTCTACATAAAGTTGCCACCAGCCGCTGCACGGGTGAACCAGGTCAGTCACATAGCCGGTTTGCATTTTGGCAAAGGCTTCGGCATCTTCACCGAAGAAGCTGAAGTCTACCCTGACGTCAGGATGCTTTTCGGCAAACTGTTGCCAGAACTCAGGTAGCTCGTAGCCAGACCATTCGAAGACATTCAAGGTGGTTGCCCGCGAACCAGAGGCGCCGCAACCTGCCAACAAGATAGTGACGCTCACAAGGAACGTTGCGCTCAGAACCAGCGTGGCGCTCTTTCTGAGCGCCGATTTCCGCCAGATAAGTGGTTTCATCTAAATTTCTCCCTTGAAAATGACCGCAGACGGCTGACCGCCAACGGCCGTCTGTAAGTGTAGCCCAGGTTGCCAAACCTGGTTGGTACGCACAGGTTTGGCAACCTGCGTGTAACCCGTGTTACATGGGTTACCAATCCGAGCGATGTGATATGGTTTGTGCATTGATGCGCCGTTGCAGATAAGGAATAAAGTAGCCAGCATAGCGCGCTTGCAGCTCAGGTAAACGCCAGTCATTGCCCGTTACGCGGCCACGACAGCCGTCGGCGCCGCATTGGCAGACAAACTCATCATAAGGGGAGCCATCACACATGGCGTAATCAATGCAGATTTCCTCGCCAGGATTAATGTCACGCAAGGCGACAAGGACAATCTGGCCGTCAAAGCCGGCATTTGGGGCGCAAGAATGGTTGATGTAGTCGGCTGGCTCAGGGTCGTCTGTTGGCCGGGCGGCCAGGTAAAGCCCTTCTTCGACCTGCACGGCATAATGGCGCAGATGATCAGGAAGAGCTGCCAGCTTTTCGCCGTCAACAATGTCGCCACCCCAAACGAGTAACCTTTCACCGGCGTTGATGGGGGCGCAGGCAAAGATTCCGTGCCCGCCTTTTTGTGGTAGGGGGCGCGCTTCTAGCTTAGGGGAAAGGTGGGAACCACTCATTTATAGATAGCCTCGCAGTGAGTTGATAATTTGATATGCTGGTTGTTACCCGGTGCTTTCTTGCGCTGTTTGCGCGATGCAATGTTAACGAAAGTGGGTGCTGATACATCGGCTATTTGACTAAATTGGCGCTTACGTCATTTGTCGTATGCCGCCTTACCAGAGGTGATGCTGTGGTTGGGCGCAAAAGTTGCGTGAAAAACGGCCGTTTCCCCCTGGCATTCCCTCTCTTAAGCTTATAATGATGGTATGGTAACTAGCCCTTTCTGGTTGTGTTGTCAGGTTATTGGGTTGCTTGCCTGTACATAGACCAACAAACAAATGGGCAAACCTGGCAGTGTGATATTTCCAGCAAGCAGAGGTGATGATGAATCGCACGATTTTAGTAGTAGATGACGATGCCGAAGTGCGCTTACTGCTTTCCATGCTGTTGCAGTTGAACGGCTGGCAGGTGAGAGAAGCGCGGGACGGTTTAGACGCGCTGGAAATTCTATCTGGCGAGTATCGCCCTGACGCAATTGTCCTGGATATGATGATGCCTAATCTGGATGGCATGGGCGTCTGTCGGGCGCTGCGTCGTAAGCCAGAGACGGCGAAAATCCCGATCATCATGCTAAGTGGCCGGCCTACAACCACCTCGATCAATGAGGGTATGCAGGCAGGAGCCGACATTTATCTGACCAAGCCGCCAGACATGGAGGAGTTTATTGCGCACCTGCATCAATTGACCGAAACAGGAAAAACGGCTATCACTAACCTACAACTCACGACCTGAGTATTTACACAGGCACAGCGGAGGGGTAGAAGCTCAACCGTCGGTGGTCTGCGGTCGGCAGTCGGCGGTCATTTTCCAGGGGGCTGTTCGTAATCTTTGCGTTTCTGCGTGTCTGGCATTCCGTGATGTATCAGTCTAACTGGGCGATGCCCTCGCGCAGGGCGTAGAGGGCGGCCTGTGTGCGGTTTGCCAGATGCAATTTGCTGAGAATGTTGCTGACGTGCGTGCGCACAGTACGCTCGCTGACGACCAATTGCTCGGCAATGGCCTGGTTTGTCAGTCCCTGTGCCACGCATTTGAGAATTTCTAGCTCGCGTGACGTCAGCGGATCGGAGGTGGGTTGAAGAGCGGTGGGGCGGTGCAGTTCCTGGATGACTTTGCTGGCAATCGTGGGGTGTAGCGACGGCCGTCCTTCATGGACGTCACGGATGGCCTGCAGCAGCTCTTCCGGGGTGCTGTCTTTGAGCAGGTAGCCCTGCGCACCAGCTTTGATGGCAGAAAACACCCGCTCATCTTCGGCAAAGCTGGTTACGACGAGGATACGCGCATCGGGGATTTCTTGCCGAATTTCGTCAATGGCTTCCAGGCCGCTTTTTTGCGGCATTTGCAAGTCCATGATAATGACATCGGGGTGCAGCGCCAGCGTTTGCGCCACGGCCTCGACGCCATTGCTGACGCTGGCAACCAGCTCTATCTCCGGTTCGGTGAGCAGTAGAGCGCGCACGCCAGCGCGCACGATAGCGTGATCATCAGCATGTAAGACGCGAATCATGGTGCTTTCCTTGAAAGTAGTGGATAGTGGTGAGTGGGCGAAGCGTGATTGCCCGTGGTTGCCGCATTTTTCGGTTACAGTCTTCTATTCCCTATTCCCTGCCTGCTGTTTCCTTGCCTGGCTGCAGGGTGAGCGTGAGCGTTGTGCCCTTTTCTTTGCTGCTGGTGATGTGCAGCGTGCCGTTTAGCAGCGCCACGCGCTCGCGCATGCTGACCAGGCCAAGCCCACCGCTATCTTGCTGCTTTTCTGGCTCAAAGCCGCAGCCGTTATCGTGAATGACGAGCTGTACCAGATCGTCTTGCAGCAGGAGGGAAACGTGTACCTCTGTGGCGGAGGCGTGCTTGAGGGCGTTGTTCAGCGCTTCTTGGGAAATGTGGAAGATCGCCTCTTCGATGTGGGCTGGCAGGGAAAGCTCACCATGCACCTGAAAGGTGGCGTGAATGCCGGCGCGGCGCTCAACGGCGTCGAGCCGTTGCTGGATGGCGCGCACTAACCCAACCTGTTCCAGGATAGACGGCCGTAAGTTGTGCACCAGCAACCGCATTTCGCGCAGCGCCTGGCGTGCTGTATCGCCCAGCAGAGTGGCATACTCGGCGGAGCGAGATAAATTGCCCTCCAGGGCAAAACGGCGGTTTGCTTCGGCGAAGAGTGTCAGGCTATAGAGAGACTGCGTGATGGCGTCGTGCAGTTCGCGCGCCAGACGGTTGCGCTCTTCCAGCACCAGCAGCCGCTCATTTTCTTTGCGCAGGCGCGCGTTCTCGACGGCTGCGCCAATCTGGTCGGCCACTGAATCGAGTAGGGCAATATCTTCTTTGCTAAACGGCCGTTGACGCAGGCGAAAGGCGCTGAGAATACCTACCGGCCCCGATTTGACGTACATTTGCACCCCAGCATAGGCATACAGATCGCTCTGGCGCAGGGCAGGCAGAGCATGTGGCGCGGTTGCCAGGCCGCGCAGCACCAGGGGCAGCCCTTCTTGCAGCAGGGGGGCGAAAAATGGGTCGTGGCTGGAGATGGTGGCCAGTGCTTGCGTAACGGCCGTTGGCAGCCCTTGCTGCACGGCCAGGTGCAGATGGGTTCCTGAGGGGTTGAGCAGCTGAATCATGCCGGCCTGAGCGCGCACGGCCGTTAGCACCTTGGCCAGGGATTGCTGCAAAATTTGTTCTAGGCCGACCGGTTCGCTGGCAATCGCCATCACCTCATACAGCGCCGAGAGCTTGCGCGTGCGGTCGGCTACGTGCCGCTCCAACAATTGCTGCGTCAGCACCTGGCGCGTGACGTCGGTGACCACCAACAGCACGCCGTTTACAGCGCCATTAGCCATAACGGGCGTGAAGGCAGCGTTCCAGTAAAAAATAGCGTCTTGAGTGGTCAGGCGGAGCGTGTCTTCAACGGCCGTTTCCCCGGCCAGGGCGCGCTGTAGATACGGCCACAGGACACCCTTGCCCTCTGGCAGCAGCACATCCAGCGTCAACCCTGGCACCACGGTGTCCAGGTCTGGCGCAAATCCTTCTACATAACTTTCCCAGGTAGGATTAAAACGCTGCAAGCGCAGAGAAGTGTCAAAAATAGCAATGCCCATCGGCATGCGATGAAAAAAGACATCTGTCAGTCCCGCGCTCACTTCCATGAGGCGTATTATACTGGCGAAACGTAACCGCTACTAAAGCTCTCTGAAAAAAAAGCCAGCGATTTTAACTGGCGCATTGATTTGACCGCAGAGCTGCGACTTTCAGCAGGGAAAAAGGTTGGCCGGCAGCGGTCATTTTCAAGGGAGGGATTGGTTCCTGGAACGCAGCCAATTCCCCCCTTTACTCAATCCTCATCCTCATAGTCATACTCGTTGTCATAGTCTTCTTCATCGTCATCGTACATCAGGTCTTCGTCATACTCATCATCATACTCATACTCATCTTCTTCGAAGATCCACTCCAGGACGAGCGGTTCATTTTCGATGACTTCTAACGAGGCATCGCAGCTGCTACAAGTATACGTTTCCCCCACCTCAGGCCTGGCTTTGAAGTACACTTTAGCGCCGCAGGCAGGGCAGGGTGCAAAGAGGGTTTTTGCAGGCTCGCTCATAAGAAAATCTCCTTGAATAGATTCATAGCGGTAGTCACTCGCCGATATTCGGCTGTAGATTAGAGATTGGAGATTGACCAACCTTTCCGTTCCAATCGTCAATCTCTGGAAAATATCACTTTTTGCTTTTCATAAGTATGTTTCACCTTCCCAATTCTATCAGAGGGGAAGATACCGGCGGAATCGGAGGAATGACCCGTTTTTACTCTATGACAAATGACTTAGAAGGAGTGGAGATTAAAAACTGGAGACTTCATGAGTTGGGGGCGCCACCACGACTGAACAGCGCGGGCAACGAATGGGAGCGAATAAACGAATCAGGATTCTTGGCGCGGTTTATGCGATCTTTATTTGATCGCCAACCACTGACTGCCAACGGCGATTTTGCCAGTGATGGGCGGCTTGCCGTCGGTTCTCTACGGTCAGAAATTTGTCTGGCGCCGTTTCCAAAAGATGAGCCATGCTGGATTCTTTATCAAACCACTAATCCCCAATCTCTCTACTCACCGGTTGTCTGCGCGATACAACTGCCACAGCAGCAGTGGCAACAGGGCAAACGGCCAGGGCAGGTACATGATGGGGTGTTCGGTGTCTCCCTGGATGGTTGCCAGAAAGAGCGCCCACGAGCTGAGGATGCTGAAACCGTAGAACAGGGCGATACCCAGATTGCCCCCCTGCCAGCGCATTGCCAATTCGCGTAACAACAAAAAAAGGGGAATGGTCATGATGATATAGTTAGTGGTGGCTGTGCGCACGAGGATGAGATTGGTGACAACCATGGTGACCCCCAGGACGAGGAGAAGTTGGCTGCCAACGGCCGTTTCCCGCCACAGGCGTCGCCACTCCCACACCATCAGCCCAATCGCCAACACACTTAGCAGGCGCTCCACCGGCTGCCCCAATTGCGGCAGGTAGTGGCCGGTAATCACCCACAGCGGTGAACCGGTAATGGTATAGTCGGGGTAAAACAGCACTTGCCGCACAAAGGAGGTCAGCCAGGAGGGTAAAAAGAGGAAGGAAAGGGCAAACAGCGCGGCTATTGTCAGAGAAAAACTGGCCACAAAACGCCAGCGTCTGCGCGCAAGAGCCCACAGCAGCAGCGCCAGAATGAGCAAAACGGTCATCTGTGGCTTCATTGTTGTCAGGGCCAGCCAGAAGCCGGCCCAACCCTCTCGGCCGCGCTGCAAAGCCAGCAGCGCGGCCGCCAGCCACAAAAAGACGAGCGCAGCGAATTGTCCTAAGATGATGGTGCGGGTAAAGTGATAAAACAAGACTGCCCAGAGCATGGTCAGGGCGAATAGCCAGACCGGTTGCTGCCAGTTGACCAGACGCAGGGTGAGGACAACGGCCGTCACCATCCCCACCAGCAGCGTCGTCAGCCAGATCGCCTGAATCCAGCTATAGCCAAGCGGCAGCCACACCAGCGGCAGCAGCAAAAAGGTGACGTAGAACGGGTAAACAAACAGCACCTGGTCTTCTTCAGGCAGCGCCAGACGGCCGTACATATCCCGCTGAATAGCTTCTGTGGCCATATCAGAGTACGGGTCAATCCCGTCACGCCAGAACAGCACCGCGCCCTTCCAGCGCGGGTAAAAATCATTCGCTCCGACTGCTTCCAGGGTAAAAAGCTGGCGCACGGCCACGACCAGCAGCGCAAACAGGAGCAGCGTGCCTATGACGGCAATCGCTTTTTCACGGCGTTCTCTCATGGCAGCAGCTCCCGCAGGCTGTAGCGCTCTCCCCACTGCTGCACCAGGCGCGTGTGGGTGGCCAGAAAGCGCTCGTATTCCACATCGTTGGCCGGAACTACCCAGCGCATCTCATTGTCGCGCAAGAAAGTCAGTCCCTGGTCAAAGATCAGCAGGTGGGTTACGCCCTCGGCGGCCAGCGCCGCGGCAATGCTCGCGGCGGAGCGGTGCAGGTGTTCCAGATGGCTGTATTTGTCCAGGATGCTGTCTGGACGGCAGTCCAGGTCGCAGTAATAGCTGCGCGGTTCCCACAAGAATAACACCACCGCATTGGGCGGCAATGTCTGGTTGAGCTGCTGCATCACCTGATAGTGGACGCCGAGCGCTTGCGTCAGCCGTTCTGCCTTGTTCTGGCTGCCGATGACGTAGGTGAGCGGCGCGCGCGCCAGCCAATCCTGTGCCTGTTGCAGCAAACCCAGGGCCAGCACGAAGCCGATCACTAAGTTAAGAAAGCGTTGCAGGGAAAATTGTGGGTAATCGAGTGGCTGAATGGCTTGCAGCAGCCAGGCTAATGCCGGGCACAGGGCGACAAACGCGGGCAGCAGCAGACGGCTTTGCCACAAGCCGGCGGAAAAGATGACGCCGATGGCCCAAAAGGCGTACTGCGCTAACACAAACCAGAGGATAAGGTGCAACGCCTTGGGCATGCGCGGAATGTGGATTAACAACAGGGGTAGCATGGCCAGGAATAATGGCCCCATTTGCCCGTCCTGGCTGGCGTCTCTGATGCCCAGGGTCAGATCATAGGGCAGGCGCAGCAGGGCAATGGGGTCGAAGCCGAGGCCGCTGCCGGAACTGCTGTAGGCGGTGGTGCGAAAGTCGTCCCAGAAACGGCCGTTGAACACAAATGGGTAGGTGGGGTTGCCGGTAAAGACAAAGTTTTTCACATACCAGGGCAGTGCCACCAGCAGCGCCGGCAGGGCAAACAGCAGCAGGTGTTGCACCAATTGCGTCCACGTCTGGCGCGCCCGGTAGGGACGTGATTCCCGGGCAATGAGAGCGGCCAAAACGAGCGGGGAGACAAAGCTGGTGTACTTCAGCCCCATGGCCAGGCCGCAGAACAGGCCGCTGAGGATCAGCCATTGGCGCTGCTGTGCCTGCTGCCAGCGCAGCAGCGCATAAAGCGCACCTATCTGGTAGAATGCCAGTGCCAGGTCGTTGTAGGCCCAACTGCCCAGTTTAAGGAGCATGGGCATGGAAAAGAGGAAGAGCACGGCCGTCCAGCCTTGCCCTGGCTGTATGTACCGCGCGATAGCGTAAACCAGCCCACTGAGCAAAAAAACGCAGGTAAAATGGAGCAGCACGGCCGTTACATCACTGCGTAGCGCCATCGCCAGCATGAACAGCATCTCAAACAGGGAGGGGAAGTTGAGGTGGGGAATATCTATGCCTGACTGTATCTGTGCGGCAGCCAGGTAAAGTTTTGGCCCTTTCAGGTGGTAGAAGAGGCCATCCCAGTCGCTTGGGGGCAGCAGCGCCAGGGTAAAGGCCAGGCCAACGGCCGTAAGCAAGTAGAAGGTGACCAGGGGCGACGGCCGTTTTCCCGCCCGCATCGTCCGCAAAAAAGGCAGCAGCGCCGGCAGCCCGGCCAGCATCAGGATGAAGGTGAAGCTGAAGAGAAACGGTCGTGTCAGCCAGCCTGCCAGCCCCACAAACAGCACCAACAAACCCAACGCGCCCAACCCCATCCCCCAACTGAACAGCAGCGCCTCTAGCGGTGGGGCGTCACTCGCCCCCAGCCAGTGCCACAGCCACAAACCCAGCCCCAGCGCCGTCCCCGTCAGCCACAGCGTCACCGCCACGTCTGCCAGGCTGCGCGCCAGCGCCGCGCCGGAAAAAGCAAAGCTCCCCCAGCCGGCGCGCTGAATTGCCTGAATCAATGCCGCGTCAAACGGCCGTTGCGTGACGTAATACGCGGCCAGGGCAAAAAAAAGCCACGCCACAAAAAGCGCAACGGCCGTCCACGTCCACTTCCCTGGCTGCCCAACCCAACTCTTACCCATCTCTCTACCTCGCTACCTCGCTACGCTTGCTCACCCTACCAGCAGCGACACTACAATCAGCCACAGCCCCAAAACGGCCGCTGCCATCTCTGCGGGCAGTTTTATCAGCGCCGTAAACACCCCTGCCCAGGCGTGCAGTAGCACATAAGGGGACAGGCACGCCCCCGCCGGTATGGCAAATTGGATGCGCCGCGTGCGCACGGCCGTTACCAAAAGCGCCAGCCCCACGGAATTGAAAGAGGCCAGGCGCTGGCATTCCACCATAAGTCAATTTTCGCTAGCCGGGTGTAAGTTTACCTGTAAGTTTACGATCCTAAACTCATTGATAGCTAGAGGAATTTTTTTGATAGTTTATGCAGCAATTTTTGATAGTTTATACAGAAATTTCTTGAGGTAAGCGAGATGCAGATAACAATGGCTAGTAAAGTTGTGCTCAAGCAACCGGAAGCGCCCACCTCCCCTGTGCCAGAGGTTGTGTTACAGAAAAAACAATCCAGTTTGCTGTCTCAGGTGATGAAGGCGTTGCTGGATTATGCGCTGACCATTCCCTCGCTGCTGTTTATTTTGCCGCTCTTTCTCTTGATAGGGCTGGCGATTAAGCTAGATTCTCCAGGGCCAGTTTTTTACCGTCGGCGCGTGCTGGGGCGCGATGGGGTGCAGTTTGACGCCTTCAAGTTCCGCACGATGTACGTGAATGGCGATGAGATTCTGGCGCGTCATCCGGAGCTGAAAGCGGAGCTGGATAAAAACTATAAGCTGAAGGCTGACCCCCGCGTGACGCGCGTTGGCAAGCTGCTGCGCAAGTTTAGCCTGGATGAGCTGCCGCAATTGATTAACGTGCTGCTGCGCGACATGTCGCTGGTAGGCCCGCGCATCATTGCGCCGAACGAGTTGGTGAAGTACGGCCCCTGGGCAGATACGCTGATGACGGTGATTCCTGGCCTGACTGGGCTGTGGCAGGTGAGCGGCCGTTCGGATACTTCTTATGACGAGCGCGTGAACCTGGACATGGAGTATATTCACAACTGGTCTATCTGGCTGGACATCAAAATTATCTTCCGCACCATTCCTGCCGTGCTGCGCGGAGATGGCGCTTACTAAATAACTGCTGAGAAACGATTTTTGCTTAAAGCCCCCACGTGGGGGCTTTTTTATTGTCTGATTTTGCCCATTGTGCTATGACTGTCAGGGAGAATGGTTCACGAGGCCCTGTGGAGGTGCTGTGGCGACCGTTGCCCGCTACCGCTGACTCTGGCGGTCGGCGGTCAGCCGTCGGTGGCCATTTTCAGGGAAAGATTATGCTAGAGATTGATGGCAGTATGGGTGAAGGAGGCGGTCAGGTGTTGCGCACCAGTCTGAGTATGGCGGCGCTGACCCAACGGCCGTTTCGCCTGACCCACATTCGCGCCAACCGCAGCAAGCCGGGCCTGCGCCCGCAGCACCTGACGGCCGTTCATGCTGTCGCCTCCCTGTGCCAGGCACAGCTGCGCGGCGCAGCGCTGAATTCCCAGGTGCTGGAATTCTGGCCACAGAGCCGCCCACGTGGGGGTAATTACCTCTTTGACGTGCGCGATGCCGCGCAAGGGGGGTCTGCTGGCGCGGTGACGCTGATTTTGCAGGCTATCTTGTGGCCGCTGCTTTTTGCCGATGCGCCCGCGCGCATTGTGCTGCGTGGCGGCACCCACGTCCCTTTTAGTCCACCCTATCACTACCTGGTAGAAGTTGCCCTGCCCGCCTTTGCCCGCCTGGGGGTCAGGGTAACGCTTTCTCTGCAAGGGTGGGGCTGGTATCCGCTGGGGGGTGGGCAGATCACGGCCGTTATTCAACCCATTACCCGGCTCCAGGCGGCCGAATTTTTGCCCGTGCCTGTGACGCAAGTGCGAGGGCTGGCGGCTGTTACGAACTTGCCGGCGCACATTCCGCAACGCATGGCGCGCCGCGCGCGCAACCTGCTGAGCGAGGCCGGTTTGCGCCCGCTCATCCAGCCCGTGCGCGAGACGGGCATTGGCCCCGGCGCGGGGCTGATGTTGTGGGCAGAGAACGTAGGCGTAACCAGCCTGGGGCGCAAAGGGCTACCCGCCGATCAGGTGGCGGAAACGGCCGTTGCCCAGTTCCTGGCTTTTGTGGACAATAAGGTCGCTGTGGACGAGCACCTGGCCGACCAATTGCTTATTCCCATGGCCCTGGCACACGGCCGTTCATCCTTCACAACCCGGCGCATCACCCAGCACACCCTGACCAATGCCGCCCTCCTGCGCCAGTGGCTCCAGATTGACCTCTCTATCGAAGGCGCAGAAAATCAGCCCGGTTATATTACCGTTAACGGCATAGGTCTGATGGGGTGATGGGGTGACTGGTTATTGCGTCAGGCCCCTGGACGATATGGCCGCACCCCTACAACCGTCCATTTACAATTTTACCATTCACAACTTACAATTCACAATTCATCACCCCCCTCCTGACCTCATGTTCGACCTTATCTTCCTTGGCACTTCCTCCTCCGCCCCCTCCGTTCACCGCGGTTTGCCTGCACACGTCATTCTGCACCGCCACTACCGCTTCTTGCTTGACTGTGGCGAAGGCACGCAGCGTCAGCTCTTACAGAGCGGCCTGGGCTTTCGCCGCATGGAGCGGGTACTGTTGACGCATGGTCATCTGGACCACATCCTGGGACTAGGTGGCTTGATTTCCACCCTTTCGCGTTGGGAGAGCCTAGAAAGCCTGGAGATATACGGCAGTAAGGAGACATTAAAGCGCGTCAGCAATTTGCTTTTTGGCGTGGTTTTTTGGGGTACGCGCCCGCCCATGGATATTCAATTTTGCCAGCTAGAACCGGGCGTGGTGCTGGAGGATGATAAATTTGCCCTTTCTGCTTTCCCGGTTTCCCATCGCGGCTCAGACAGCTATGGCTTTTTGTTTGCGGAAAAGTCAAGACGGCCGTTTCTGCCGGAAAAAGCAGAAGCGCTGGACATCCCTTTTGGCCCGGTGCGCTCGCAGCTGGTGCGCGGTGAAACGGTCACGCTGCCAGACGGCCGTGTGATTCACCCCGACCAGGTGTTGGGCGAACTCATTCCTGGCGTCAGATACGTCCACATCGGCGATGTCGGGCGTACCGAGGGCCTGGCAGAAATTTGCCAGGATGCCGACACCCTCGTCATCGAGGCCACCTACACCGCTGCGGAAGCGGACATGGCACAGGAGTTTGGCCACCTGACGGCGACGGCCGCCGCGCAGCTTGCCCGCGAGGCCAACGTCCAAAGCCTTATCCTTACGCACCTCTCCCGGCGTCATCAGGATCGGGATGTGCGCCAGGAAGCGCACGCCATCTTCCGCAACACCTTCATCGCGCGCGACTTTGACCATTTCCAGATTGTGCGCGGTGGCGCTGTGCGCCTGAAAAAAGAGTAACGATTAATAAAAACGTAACGCAGGTTACCAAACCTGCGCCTGCCAACCAGGTTTGGCAACCTGGGTTACACTTACAGGTGGCCTCGGCGGGTCGTTTTCAAGGGAGGAAATGTGAACGTTGTGATCTGTGGCGCCGGCATTGCCGGCATTGCCGCTGCTTACCACCTGACAGTGAAACAGGGGGTGCGCCAGGTGCTGCTGGTGGACGAGCGCCCGCCGCTGACGTTGACCAGTGATAAATCTACCGAGTGTTACCGCAACTGGTGGCCTGGCCCCGGCGATACGATGGTACGCTTCATGAATCGTTCCATTGATTTATTGGAGGAGCTGGCCGACGCCAGCGGCAACTGCTTTCACCTGAACCGGCGCGGTTACGCCTTCCTCACGGCCGATCCGGCCCGCGCGCAGGAGCTGACCGCCAACGCGCGTGCCATTTCGGCACTGGGGGCAGGGCCGCTGCGCATTCACGACGGCCGTACAACCCCCTATGCCTACCAACCCGCCGCCGCGCATGGCTATCACGGCCAGCCGGATGGCGCTGATTTGCTGTTAAACCCGGCGCTCATTCGCCAGCACTTTCCCTTTGTTCCGGCCGATACCCTGGCCGTGCTGCACGCGCGCCGCTGTGGCTGGCTGAGCGCGCAGCAGCTTGGCGCTTATTTGCTGGCGCAGGCGCAGGCGCATGGCGCACAACTCATCAAAGGGCGGGTGACGGGGGTGGATGTGGTAAACGGCCGTGTGCAAACCGTCCACGTTGCCCAGGAAGATGGTAGCCGCAAAATTGCCGCCGACGCTTACGTGCTGGCAGCCGGGCCGCTGCTGCGCCAGGCCGGGCAAATGCTGGGTCTGGACCTGCCTGTTTTTAACGAACTGCACGGCAAAATTGCCTTTGCAGACACCCTGGGCGTCGTTCCCCGCCACTTGCCCCTCATGATCTGGAGCGACCCGGTGACGCTGCCCTGGCGTGATGATGAGCGTGCTTTGCTGGACGAAAGCGAAGAGACACGCTGGCTGTTGCAGCCTTTTCCCGCTGGCGCACATTTCCGCCCGGAAGGGGGCGCCGGCGCACACATGCTGCTGCTGCTGTGGACCTATCACGTCGAGCCGCAAGAGCCGGTCTGGCCACCCCACTTTGCCCCTGAATATGGGGAAGTGGTGCTGCGCGGCCTGACGCGCATGGTTCCCGGCCTGACGGCTTATCTGGAACGGCTGGTCAGACCGGTGGTAGATGGCGGCTATTACTGCAAAACGCAGGAGAATCGGCCGTTGATCGGCCCGTTGCCGGTTCAGGGGACCTACGTCATTGGCGCACTTTCTGGTTATGGCATCATGGCCGCCATGGCTGCGGGCGAATTGCTGGCCGCGCACGTCACCGGCGCACTGCTGCCGGATTATGCCCCCGCTTTTCTGCTCAGCCGTTATGAAGACCCCGCTTACCAGGTGCTGTTGCAAGGATGGGACGCAGCCACGGGGCAATTGTAGGAGGGTCATGCGCATGTGGTTCCTGCTCTTGCTGATGTTTTGGCTGGTTGCGTGTGCGCCGGCTGTCACTGGCCCGGCAACGGCCGTTGCCACCTCCTCTCCCACCTTCCTGCCCCTAATCACCCACACGCCTGCGCCCCCCCCCGTTTATGGCTACCGCGTCATCAACAGCTATCCGCATGACCCCAATGCCTTTACCCAGGGGCTGGTGTGGCATGAAGGCGTTGTGTATGAGGGCACAGGTCTCAACCGCCAGTATGGCGGCGTTTCCACCCTGCGCCGCGTCGATCTGGGAACGGGAGAAGTGCTGCAAATGATTACCCTACCCGACCAATACTTTGGCGAGGGGATTGTAGTATGGGGAGAGACCATCATCCAGCTTACCTGGCGCAATCGTGTGGGCTTTGTGTATGACCGGCACAGCTTTGAACTGCTGCGCGAATTTAGCTACCCCACCGAGGGCTGGGGGATTACGCACGATGGCGAAAGGCTGATTGTGAGCGATGGCACAAACACGCTTTATTTTTGGGATCCTGAAACCTTACTAGAAATTGGCCGCGTGTCGGTGTATGATCTAGATAGGCCGGTTACGCGCCTGAATGAACTGGAATACATGAACGGCGAGGTGTGGGCCAACGTCTGGCTGACGAACCGCATTGCGCGCATTGACCCGCAAAGTGGGCGTGTGATGGCTTGGGTAGACCTCAGCGGCCTGCTCGATGGCGTTTCCCTGACCCGCCCTCCCGACGTGTTGAATGGAATTATGTTTGATGCCGCAAACGGCCGTATCTTTGTCACAGGCAAGTATTGGCCGCTGCTGTTTGAGATTGAAGTAGAAAATGACAAGCCCTGATCTTGGTTATCGCTTTTATCCTTCCTCGTGGGGGTTGCCTCTTGGCTATGCGCGCCTGGACGTGTGCCTGCACGCCCACCCCACGCGCACACACTATGATCCAGAGCGTGCTGATTTCTTCGTTGTCGGCGCAGATGGCGTGCTGGAACACCTGACTGTTGCCTATGGCTGGCACGGTGTGCAGAGCTACCGCGCCTGCCTGGGGCGCATCCTGTTGCACGACCGCAAGGGTAAGGTGGTAGAGGCCTTTTCCTTTGGCGGGCAGCTCACCATTACCACGCAGGCGGATGCCACAAAGTGCAGCCTGACCTCCAGCGCCCCCATTTTTGACCTGGCCGACTCACAAACCGTGGCAATGCGCCTGGTCAGCGAAATTGAGGCGCTGTTGGCGCGGTGGCAGGCGTGCCACCACAATGGCGTGAGCGTAGCGCGACGCCTGGCAAAATTAGATGCCTATCCGCTTTTCATTGCCAGCCTATTTACGCTAGCCTACAACTACAAACGTTTGCCTGCGACCATGCGGCATGGCTATTACCAGGAAGAAGACCACGCGGTGCACGAGATGATTGCGCTGCTGAAGAAGCGGGTGCAGTGGCCGGCCGATCCGCCAACGCTTGAGGAGCTGCTTGATCCCTTGCCGGAATGAGCGTTCTGGAAAATGAGCGCCCACGCTCACGGGGGGAGGGGTAAGGGATCATTTGCTCACTGGCGCTGGTGGCTACGCAAGTTGGCCAATGAAGCTGCGCAAAATAGGGCTGGACAAAAGGCAAAAATCCTTATAACTTGTAAGCGATGGTCTTAGAGAAAATGTGCGCGGCAATGGGCACAAAAAGTGCCAAAACCAGGCCAGCAAAATGCACACTTCTTAGCCCTGATGACGCGACCTGAAAAGACGTAAGTCGAACCATTGTGGGTTGATTAATCATAACCTGAGCAACCTGATAGCGTCCATTGCGATTCTGAGTAGGGCTAGAATAGGGAATCTTCAAGTCAGGGGAAACTGGATCGGTACTGGCATCGGCGTCAAAACTGAAGGTGGCCGATCCGCTATACGATCCATTGCTGACCGAGATAGTACGCGCTTCGCAGTTGACATATGTGCCGTCATTTGCCACAAAGTCTCCTGTGAACACAAACCAGGTGCCTATGTGATTGAGTGTGAATGACCCGTAGCCCAGCCCATTGTCAGCAGGGCCCCAGGCGCCATTGTTGTAAACTTGGAGCGAACGCAGCTCCCAACTACACGTTGCTGAGCTGACTGTGCCTGTGAGGGTGGGGTTGCCAACTGGATTCCCGTCCAACGCCAGTACCTCAACTACGCCAAACCATTGTTGCGCAACGCGCACCCAGCCATTGCCACTAAAGCTGTTATTTATGTCCAATGCTGCCGGGTCCTCGTCTGCATCTGCTTCGTTATCCAGCCCGAAAATCCCCGCCTCGCCGTTGTTGGTAAATGCATTGGTGCGAATATCAAATTGAGCGAGTGTGTCATCCCCATTATTCACATAGTTGCGATCAGCACCATAGTGCGGTTCGACGCGAATACCGCTTGTGCCATTATCAGTAACTTGATTGTGGGAAAAGGTTCCACTGGCGCCAACAATTAAAGCGCCATTGCCTTGATTGTTCTGAATCGCGTTGCCATTGCCGGTGCTGCCGCCAATGGTTATATTTGTGGCACGGATTGCATAAATACCATCAGCGTGATTGTTGGCAATCAGGTTGCGTTGCACCAGGGCCCCATCGGGACCGTTGGGGTTAGAACTTCCCGAAGGGGAGATGCTTGGAAACTCTGTGTTGTTGTATTCATTGATAATCGAAATCCCGCGCCCATTGCAGGCGATGACACTGCCGCTTACACCAGTTGGTGTGCAGCCTGTCACCGTACCACCGTCATTATCTATTACCTGATTCGCGTCGCTTCCTGTGCCAACGACCTGAATTCCGTCGTATCGGTGACAATAGATACGATTTCCGGGTCCAACGATGTTGCTAGACGCGCCCTCCGTAATCACAACCCCGGCATTATCGTTTGTCGCAGGGGTATTGCACGCGCCAGAAAAGATGACGTTGTTGCGCACAATGTTTGTGACGGTGCCGCTGCCACTGAGAAGGACATTCTGGTACTGGTTATAGGCAATGGTGTTGCCGTCTACCAGATTATTGCTGGCGCCGTTTGTCATGGCAATGCCAGAATTGTTGTTAGGCAAGGGGGTCAACGTGCTATTGATGCCGACGTAGTTTCCAATGATACTATTTCCACCAGCTCCGTTGAGGTTGATACCTTCGTTAGCGTTCTGCGTGACCAGGTTGTTTTGGATGATGACGCCGGTAGCTGACATCAGCAGGATGCCGCTGCCGCCGTTCTCCTGAATGGTGCTGGTCACTACCAAGCCTGAAGAGACATTGTTGGTGAATTGGACGCCGCTACCGCTTGCGTTTTTTTGCACAGTGACCAGCGGCCCAAGTGTGATGTTGTTGGTATCAACGTTGATGAGCGGGTTGCCGAACGCGGCGTTACCCTCTACAGTGATATTACGTAGGATGGAACCAGCGGAGCCGCTCAGGAACATAAAAGCTGAATCGCTGATGCCAGTTGCGTTGACGGTGATGGATTGCCCATTGCCGTCAATCGTTAGTTTCTTGTTGACGACATAGCCTGAGCCGTACCCGCCGGTACCAATGTGGATCGTGCCGGAAACGGAGAAGTTGATGGTATCTCCGTCACCGGCCAGGACAATGGCGGTACGCAATGTACATGTTGGCGTACAGGATGAATCCAGGGTATCAGCAGTGCTGTTTACAGTCCAGGTTGCTGCCCAGACCTCGGTGGCAGATGACATGAGAAAGGTTAACGAAAGAAGGAGTGAAGATAGACGAGCGATAACCTTTGCCATAGTTTTTTCCTTCGCTTCGATGTTAAGATATGGATTTGTAAGTGTTAAGTATAAGGAGGGTATGCCCATAGGCTATTAAAAATTCGTTAAATTTTCTATTACAACTTCAGAGTAGTGTGGCTTTCCAGAATGTGTATCGGTTTGTTGTGCTTGCGTTTGCAACTTAACCGGCAAACTGATGTTTTGTGAAGTGGTAAAACGACGCAGGGTATGTACAGGCTCACCATTATGCGCCTGTAAGAGGTTTTGTATGTGGTATAACGCTTTTGTGAAACTGCTGCTGCGCTCGCCGCTGCATGGGCTGGCCAGCCATGGCGTGATGTTGATTAGCTACCGGGGGCGCAAAACGGGCAAGCCCTACACCGTTCCTGTGAGCTATGCCGTAGATGACGACGGCGCGCTGCTGACGACCAGCTTTAAGACGCGCGCCTGGTGGCGCAACCTGCGCGCAGACGCGCCCGCAACGGCCGTTCCCGTAACGCTGCGCCTACGCGGCAAAGAGGTAGACGCACAGGCCGAAGTGGTAGAAGCGGAAACGGCCGTTGCCGATTACATCCGTGTTTACCTGCGCCGCTTCCCGAACATTGCTCGCCACTTCTACATTGCCACAGAGGCCGACGGTACGCTAAATGGCAGAGACCTGGCCAGGGCCGCCGCCAAGCGCGTGATTGTACGCTGCATAGTGGTGGGGCAGGATTAGGGGCAAGAACTGGCGATTGGCGAGCTGATAATTTTCACTCTCTAACCCCTAATCCTGCCCCAACGCCACGCGCAGCACGTCATTGGCAAAGTGGTCCAGCTCCGCTTTGCTAATACCGTTAGAAAGCAGAACCAGCGTTGTTTCGTGATCAGGCAGGTACCACATCTGCCCGGCATAGCCCGGCTGCTCGTTGTCGTAGCCCCACATTGGCCCCCAGGCGGATTCGCGCCGCATGATGCCCAGGCCATAGGCGTCGCCGGTGGGCATGGGCAAGGTGGCCAGACTCTCAGCACGGCCGTTTTCGCCGGTAAAGCTGCGCTCATACAGCGCCGGGGCGTACTTTGCCAGGTTCAGCGCATTGGAGATGAGTCCCCGGTCACCCAGCCCACGCGCATCCCCCAGCGCGAGGGTGCTGACATAACCGCCGGTCGGAGAATCGCCGTTCTCCCACACGTATCCTGGCACGTAGCCCACCGGCAAATCTTCCGCCACCTCTAGATAGGTGTCATCCAGCGACAGTTTCGCCAGCACGCGGTCGCGCAGCTTTTTCGCCAGCGTGTTATCCATCTTTGCTTCAATCAGCAGTTGCAACAGCAAGTAATTGGTATTGGAATAGGCATAACCTGCGCCAGGAGCCTGCTGTGCGGGCAGCCCATAGGCATAGCTCAGCGCTTCGGCGGCGCTCCATTTACGCAGGGGGTCAGCGGCAACGGCCGTGAGAAAAGCGGGATTATCGCGGTAGTCGGGCAGGCCGCTGCTCATATTCAGCAGTTGGCGAATGGTGATCTGCCCTGCGTTGGGCAGGTTGTTCGTAATTTCTGGGGCAAAGTGCTGCGTCAGGGTGTCATCCAGGGCCACCTTTCTTTCTTCCACCAGTTGAAAAACCAGCGTGCTGACAAACGCCTTCGTCATATCGCCAATGCGAAAGTGGCTGGTCGAGCGGATGGCCTGTCCCGTTTCGACGTTAGCGCGGCCCACGGCCAGAATCTGTTCCCCAATGCGCGGCGTCTTGATCACCAGCACCACGCCTGGCCCATCAGCGGCAAAGCGCGTTTGCATCAGTTGCTGTAGTTCCGCATAGGCCTGGCGCTGTGCCTGGCAGCCCACCAGCAGTGCCAGCGCCAGCAAAAAAAATAGCCATTGTTTCTTCATCGTAAGCTCCTTCGACTTTGTCTGTGTTATCTGTGTAGGTTTGACGGCAAACGGCAAACGGCCAATCCATTCACCCCATCACCTCGTACCCTGCCACTTTGTTACCCTTCTTCCTTCCCCCGGCCTACGTACAGCAGCTTGGTCAGGCTTTTGTTCTTGGCCACCCACAACCCCACCAGGCCAATGCGCAGCTCGTACAAGGTTTTGGCCTGTTCTGTCACCTCGCGCATGATGTCACGCTCGACCAGATTTTGCAGTGCCGCCGTCACTGCACCGGGGCTGAGGTGAATGTCGTATGGCTGGAGTGCCTGAATCAATTCTTCCGGGTGAAAGGGTCGGTCGGGGTCAATCAGGTGGGAAACGGCCGTGAGCAGCGCCCGCTCTGTATAATCTGACCGCTGCCACAAATAGGCAAAGTGTACCTCGCCCAGGCGCAGCATCTCATCCAGCGCCGCGTTCACGTCCGAGATGGTGACGTACCCTGTCTTTTGCGCGTTGGCACGCTTCACCAACGTGTAGCAGACCAGTTGGAGAAAGTAGGGGTGACCGGCCGTCACGCGCAAAATTTTATCCAGCGCCAGGTCATCATACAACAGTGCTGGCGTGACCGGTTCCGTAATCAGCCGCAGCGCCGACTCCGGGCTGAGATAGCCGATTTTCTGATAAAGGGCAATGTTAAAGAGCACAGACCAGTAATCGGCGCTCATCTCTTCCAGACGGCGCGTGCCCACAAAAATGAAGCCAAGCCCCTGGCTGTGCTGCATCAGATGGCGCAGATAGGTGAAAATGGTGGCGGGCAAGATGCCGTCTTGCACCAGATTTTCAATCGCCTCGAATTCATCGAAGACCAGAATGAGCGTGCTGTGTGGCGGCAATAGAGATTGCACAGTGGGCAAGAATTGGCGCTGGAAAAGCCCCCTGGGATCGGCGTGCCACGTTCCCAGCTCCGGCACAGCGACCTGAATATCGCGGTTGAGCAGCGTATCCGCAATCAGCCAGGCAATTTCGTGTAGCAGGGCGGGCATCCCATCGGTCACGCCTAACGATTGGCAATCTACGTACACCGGAATCAGGTGGCGCGGCAGGTGATGTTCTAGCTGGAGCAGGGCCGAGGTTTTGCCGGTGCGTCGCTGCCCGACGAGGATGAGGACATTACGCTGGCTCTGCTCGCCAATGTTCTCGGCAATGAAGTTGAACAGCTCCTGACGGCCGTAAAAGAGAGGGCTGTCTCCGCGCAGGGGGGAACCGGGAATGTAGGGGTTGGCGATGGGCTTGAAATCGCGCGCGGGTGAAAGCAGGTGCACCATGTCGCCAAAGGCCAGCGTCTTCTCGCGCTGATTGCGGTCATTATAGGTCAGGGTGAGGGCAATGCGAAAATGGTCAAGCACCTGTGGCTCAATTTCGAAGCTGATCTGTCGCTTGCGCCCGGGTGGAATGAGGGGGATGATCTGCGGGGGCGTGTGTACCAGGTAAGACGGCCGTTCTTCCAGCACCGCCAGCACCTCCTCGGCGGCGGCACGGCCGTTATTCTGAATTTCCAACGCCAACTGAGAACGGCCGTTGGGAATCAGCCGCTTCGTTTTCAGCGCAATCACCAGATCGGCGCGTCCGCGCAGCTGTTCAATTTCGGCTACCACCAATCCCTGCCAGCGCCGCAGCAGTGCTCGCGTTAGCGTTTTTTCCATGCTTTCGCCAAATTCTGGCAGGTGCTCCTCCAGCGCTGCAATTTGCGCTGCCGCCTCGTTCAGGTAAACCAGCCGGTCTTCAGCCAGTTCCACCCGTTCACTGTCGTGTAGGGTAGCGAGAATGGGTAGCACGCCATCCAGCGCCGGCGACCATTGCTCAGCCTCTTCCAGCAGGTGCAGCAGCTCCGTTAGCTGTGGGTACAGTAGCGCCAGCTCCGTAATCGAGGGGGCTTCTAGCAGTGCCTGCCCGACGCGATACATCATGCGCCAGCGCGGCAGGCACTCCCACGCCGGCTGTTGCTGCGCGCACTCATCCAGGGCGCTGTTGAGGATCGAGAGCGCCGCGTGCGGGCGGTCTGCCAACAAAAACAGGCCGTCGGTCAGGCTGGCAACCAGCCAATCCCCGCTCTGGCGCGCCTGGCTAGTCAGGTAGAGCAAAAATTCGGGCGAGGCATGATTATAGGCATAAGCATTTTCCAACAGTAGCAAGGAGCGTGTGGGCTGCTGGCGCAGGCGGCGATGAAAGCGGCGCGCGCGGGACGGCGCTTCTTTTGATTGGCGCACCAGAACAACGGCCGTTACCAATCCCGCTGCCAGCACCCCGCCCAGCAGCATCAGTCCAGGCGAAAGCAGCGGCTCGATCACCATTGGGCGCGGGCCGGGTGGCGGCGTCAGGTAGCCGCTGTGGAAACCATCGGCAAAGAAGTAGCGATAGCGCACGCCATCGGCGGCCGCCAGCGGCTCTGGGATGAGGAAGGGCGCCTGCCCATTGCCGTTGGGCAGCAGCCGTTCTGACTGCGGTAGCCAGCGACCAGTGAGTGGGTCTTGCATTTCCAGCCGCAGCGTTACCGCATCTTGCTCGACGTCGCGCACGGCTACAGTCAGGTTATACTGCCCGGGGCGCACGTCTACGCTGGGACTGGTGAGCAGCGGCGGGCGATTTTCCTGAGCGCGAAATAGCTGCGCCAGGCCATTATCGGTAATCACCACCAGGTCAGATTTTTGCTCGACGTCGCGGCACAGGACGCCCAGGCCAAAGGCGCTGCTGCTGAGTGCCAGTTCGCTAATGAGTTCTGGCGTTTGCGAAAAAAGCAGCACGTTGCGCTCGCGGTTTGCCACGATGATTTCTGGCAGAGAATCTCCGTCTACGTCGCCCCACTGCACGCCGATTATGGCGCCAATGCCAGAGAGCCGCCAGACCAGCTGCGGACGGCCGTTTTCCAGGCGCAGATGAACCAGGGTTTGCTGATCGGTGGCGATAAGGAAGGCGGGGGGGGCATCTGCCTGGGCGGATGGGGTGACATAGTTAGGCTGGCTGATAAGCGGCCGACCGCCAAGCTGAACAGGCCAGGGGGGCAGCAAAATGCCGCGCCAGTTGAGGGCATAAGCCTGACCATCGGCCGTCAGCACCAGCAGGCGCGGCTCCAGTTCGGCCATTGCGCCCGCTGCCGGGTCAGCTATGGGCAGCAGGTGTAGATGGGTGATTGGCTGGGGAAAGCTGGCAATAGATTCCAGACGGCCGTTTGTCTGCAGCCGGTACAATTCTCGCTCGCCGCCTACCAGCAGCCTGGGCTGCGGCTCTGCTGCCGGCGGGTCTGACTCTGGCAGCAGCAGCAGGTGGCGAATTGGCCCCAGCAGCAGCGTGTGCTGCTGCAAGCGCGTGCCAGAGGCAGAAAACACCGACACCGTACCAGAAGTTGTACCCACGACAATTTCTGCCTCACCACGGCCGTTTACATCGCCTATCAGCAACTTGGTGACGGGCGCGGGCAGGTCAGCGTTCCAAAGCAGCTCGCCGTTTTCTAGCCGCACCTCTAGCGTGTGGCTGGGGGATGCAGCGCTGCTGCGCGGGGTGCGCACCAGCACCATGCGCGGTGCCTCTGTGGCCGCAGGCAACATGGCCAGATGATGGATTTCGCCTCCCGGCGCAATGCGCAGGTAAATGGCTCCCTCGTGGTCAAAGCGATGCAGACGGCCGTTGTCGTCTCCCACCAGCAATTCATCCACGCCATCCCCGTTAAAGTCTGTCACCAGGTAAGAGAGGGGCACGGCGCGCAGCACTCGCGACCATTCCAGGGCAATTTCGCTGGCTCCCACGCCCAGCCCCAGCAAAGCAAGGTCAGGAAATTGCACCAGGAGCAGCTCGCTCAGTTGGTCGCCGTTCAGGTCGGTCAGGCGCGAAAGGCCCGCTTCATCTATACTGGTGAGCGTTTGCAGCATACGGCCGTCTTCTGCCAACAGCACCATATCTGTCGGGCCGGGTTGCTGTGGCTGTGGGCCAATGACGGCCGCCAGCAGTGGCCAATCTTCCCCAATTTGCGCCGCACCGGCGGAAAGAGACACAATGCGGCGGCTGGCCTCTGGGTCGAGGTGAGCTGTCAGACGACGGCGACCAAAGCGGTCAAACACGTACACGCTGCCGCTGTTTGTGCCCACGACCAGGCCGGGGCCATCGGGTAAAGGGGCAACTGCCAGGGCGGTTACGGAACGGTTGACTGTGCGCGGCCAGAGACGCTGTCCATTTTCGCCATAGAGGTTGACATTGCCCAGGCTGGTGCCAACGGCAATGACGGGTGGGTCGTTTGCGTTTTGGCGAAAAGGTTGCAGAGCGGTGATACGGCCGTCTACCGGTCTTTCCCAGCGCACTGTGCCATTTTGTTGCACCCACACCAGGCGGCTAAAGCGGCGGCTGGGGGTAAAGTAACCCAACAGCGCTTCCTGACGGCCGTCGCCGTCAAAATCGGCCACCAGCAGGTGCGGTGTGGCGTCTATGGTGGGGTTGTTATTGCGCGCATAGCGCCACAGGCGTGTGCCGTTGAGGCTGTATAGCTGCAACTGCCCAGAGCGCAGCAGCAGCAAAATTTCATCCTGGCCGTCGTTGTCGTAATCAAAGGGGGCAATGGCGGTGGGAACGGCCGTAAACGGCGTTTGCCACAGCTTCAGTGCGGCGCGCCCGCCATCAGTAAGCAGCACGGGCGGTGGCACGGCCGCTTCCAAGGGGGTGCGCCACAGGAGATCGCCGTCGGCGCTGAGGAGCAGCAATTCATTGGGTAACCCCAGAGCAATGGCCGTGTCGTTAGCTGCGCGCAACACGCTTATGGCCAGCACTGGCGCGCCCGCCTCAAAGTTCCACAAAGATTGGCCGCTGGCGTTGACGAGGTCAACACGGCCGTTTTCCGCCGCCACCAGCAGCTCTGCCACGCCATCCCCGTTCACATCCGCCGTGACAAGCTGCTGCAAACGGCCAGAAGTGGGAAAGTTCCAATAGCTGGCGGACTGTTCCTGTGCCAGCGTATTAAGCGGCCACAGCAGCCAGAGCAAGAGCAGTGCTGCTGTAGCCGGCACTATTTTCCGCATTCTGCACTCCGCAATGGGCTACTCCGGTGAGCGCAGCGCATAGCCCACACCCCGCTCGCTGATAATCCAGCCACTAAACGGCTCCACCGAGCGTCGCAGCCGTTTGATCAACGTTTTTAGCCGATCCGGGTCATCTACCAGCACATCTCCCCACACCGCTATTTCCAGATCATCGCCACGCACTACCTGTCCCGCATTCTGACACAGCTTGACCAGAATATTGAACTGGGATGTGGTCAGGCTGACCAGCTCGCCATTTACCCAAACCTGATGGCGCTGCATATCTATGACGAAGGGGCCAGCCTGAATCAGCCCTTCTACGTTTTGGCGACGTACAAAGCGACGTAACAGCTCGCTGGTGTAACGGTACTTGCCGCTGTCGTAAACGAGCAGGCATTGTTGCTCAAGCTGGCGCAGGCTGTCTATGGGGCCTTCGGCCAGCGCCAGGGTGTATTGCTCTTCAGGAGTCAGGTTTTGCCACAGGTAGCTTAGATGCGCTTCGGCCTCTATTTCTATCTGCTCATCCAGGCGCGCCAGGTCGGCGGCCGTTTGCAGCGGTTCATTGGCAGAAATGGTCTGAAAAGCATGGTAGCCCGCCACGTGCAAAAAGAATGGGTGCGGCCCCACCAGGCGTAACAGGTGGTCGATCAGGAAGGGGGGAAAGCTGACGCCGCTGGTTGCCAGGCGTTGTTGCAGCAGCGCACGGCCGTTTTCTTCCGCAAACAGCCCCAGGGGTAGCGTTACGAAGATGTTAAAGAAGGGGGAGCTGAGGATTTCTTCTTCGGCGGTGATGGCAAACAACGGCCGTTGGCTGGCCGTCAGGTAGGCCAGGCCATACTTCGTCGTCAGGCCGCGCAGGCGGGCAAAAAAGTACGGCGTCAGATGCTCATTGGCAGCCAAAAGCTCAAACTCATCCAGCAACAGCACCACTGCCAGCCGCTTGCGCGCAACCTGGCTCAGCGCCCGGTCCAGGGCGCGGTACGTACCCGGCGAATCTTCCGGTTGCAACGCCAACCCCGCCTCTTCCGCTTCTGCCAGCAGCCCCAGCAGCAGCGCCTCATGCACCTCCTCAGGGGGCGCGCCCCCCAGCTCCTGGCAATCTACCAGCACAAACAGCGCGTGCGGCGGCTCTAGCTGCATGGGCGTGCGCACCTCTGGGCGCGTCAGGTGAATCAGCAGCGAGCTTTTGCCAATGCGGCGCGGCCCCACCAGCGAGACGCTCTGCCCGTTGCGCAGCAGGCCCAAAATTTGCGCCGTCTCATGCTCGCGGTCAAAGAAGTTTTCGGCGCGGCGAATAGCGCCACGATGGAAAAAAGGATTGTTGACGCTCATGGCGCTATTGTAATGGAGAAACGGCCGAGAAAAAAGCCAGTCCCTGCGTAGGCATGGTTCGTGATGCGCTGACAGCAATTTTCAATTTGGGCTTGGCATTTGCATAAACAGACCCATTTCTATGCCACTTACGCTCAATTGTCATGCTGAGCGAAGCGAAGCATCCCTGTTTTTGGCGTCTGACGAAATTCGCGCTGACCTCTGGCGCGGTAACGCGCTTTGCCAAAGCGCGCTACATTACCCCCGCTTCAGAGATTGCAGGTACTGGTACAGCACGCCCAATACAGTGGCAGGTTCAGCATCGCGCTCTTTGCTGTATTGGCGCGTGGCGCGGCTGCGGCTGATGTGCAAGTAGCGCCGCGCGCGGGTGATGCCGACGTATAGCAGGCGCAGCCGCTCGCAAATGATGTCTATGTGTGCTGATTCGGTGGCGGTGCGCCCTTTGTACAGCCCGGCTTCGCCTTCCATCAGGTAACGCAGCTGCGCCACCACTTCGGCGTTGGGATCGCCGCCCAGGAATTCGTGCACGCCCTGGAAAGGGGCGTCCAGGCTGCCGGGGATCCAGAAGCCGTCTATGCCAACCAGAAAGACGGCGTCCCATTCCAGCCCTTTGGCCCCATGCTGCGTGGCCAGGGTGATACGGCCGTTTTCCGGTTCATATCCATAATCGGCGACGGTTGTGATGACCAGCCGCCGCCGGCCAGTGGCCACATCTGCCAGCTCGGCCACCAGGTCGGGCAGGCGGTATTCTGGGCGGTTGTCGTGCCAGCGGCGCATCAGCGCGGCAATCTGGTAAGCAATGGCCAGATCGTTCTCGTGCGCCTCTTTTCCCCAGGCGAACAGCTCATCTGCCAGGGTGAGCGTCAGGTCATCTATGGGCAAGTCGCGCAGGGCGAACAGGCGTTGCAAAAAGTCGGTAAAGCGCGCCAGGTGGGTCAGCTCTTCTTCAGATAGAATGCCGGCGGGCAAAGCGGCCGCCCACTGCGCCCTTTCCCAGGGGAATAGCAGCGCCTCTGGCTGGTGCACACTGCGCAGCACTGCGTGCAGGCGCTCCAGACTCTCGGCGGGAAAGCTGGCGGCCGGGTGGCCTAGTTCATACAGGCTGGCGTGTACGGCAGCCAGGGCGCGGGCGCTCAGCGGGTCGGCCAGCACCGCCAGAATGGCGTGTAGGGCGGCGGCAATTTCGCGCTCGCGGCTGCCGCCGCGCAGCAAATTGTCATAGGGGGCTTCCAACTCATCCAGATGCTCGGCCAGGTTGTAGCCAATCTGGTTGGTGGGCACGAGGATAGCCAGGGTATGCTGTGGCTGCTGCCGCGCATAGTGCGTGGCCAGTTGGGCAATGGCAGGCAGCTCTTCATCTTCGCGGTGCCTGTACACCTTGATGCGAATGTCGGCTTCGCTATCGGGCGGATTGGGCTGGGCATCACCGGGGGGCGTAGGCAAAATGGCCTGACGGCGGAAGGCGTGGGCGCGCACTTCGGGCACGGGGTGTTTTTCTATGACCCACTCAAGCAGGGTGTTGGCCGCGCCAATAATCAGAAGGGCGCAACGGCCGCTGTTGGGCAGTGGCAGCGATTGCACGTCGGCGCGGTCGCAAAAGGCGTTGAAGAAGCGGGGGTGCGCGGCGGTGAAGGTGCTGGTGATTGCCTGGTTGGGGTCGCCCACGCGCACCCAGTTGGCCTGGGGGCCGCTGCCGGTGAGTGTTTCTAGCAGCACTTCTTGCAGGGGCACGCTGTCCTGGGCTTCGTCCTCCAGCACGTAGGGCCAGCGTTGGCGCAGTTGTGCGGCAAAGTCGGGGCGCTGTTGCAGCAGGTCAACCGCCTGCCAGATCAGGTCGTCAAAGTCGAGCGCAGCCTGACGGGTGAGAATGGATTGGTAACGGCCGTAGATGCCAGCCATCGTGACGAGCAAGGGAGCCTGAGAGATAGGCGGCTGGGGGCCGGAGCGTGGAGATTGGTTTAAGTTCCACTCGCCACTTTCTAAGTGGTGTAAAATTTGTTCTGGGTGATAGCGCGCGTTCTTGGCGGTGCGGATAAAGGTTTGCGCCGCGCGCGCGGTGATATCGCGCCAACGCGCCTGCATTTGTGGGCTGGCATCTTCTAAGAATTGCAGCCAGAAGTCGCGGTGGCTTTCCAGCCATTGGTCAACGGCCAGGGAAAGGGCGTTGCTGGCCTGTACGTCGTCGAGGACAGCCAGCTCGTCGGCGCCGGGGCTGCCCTGCGCCTGGCGCACAATTTCTAGCGCCAGGCTGTGCAGGGTGCGCACGTCGAAGCCGCTGTCGCTGGGCAGGTTGAGTTCTTCTAGCCGCTTGCGGATGCGTGCCTTGAAGGTGTCTACGCTGGCGTTGAGGTAGGTGACGATGAGAACCTGCTGCCCAAGCTGGGGCTGGATACGGCCGTTGCCGATCAACTGCGCCGCCAGCAAAGAGAGGGTGAAGGTTTTACCGCTGCCGGGTACGGCGCTGATGGCCAGACGGCCGTTTTCGTACTTCAGAATCTCTACTTGCGCCGGGCGCAGGTTCATATCCCTACTCCCCTTCATGCCGCGTTACATACGGCAGGTATACATAACGAAAGTCCGCTGCGGCAAACGTTACCTCGGTCATCACCTCTGGCGCAGCTTTGTCAAACTGCTCCCACAGCGCGTACAAAATTTGGCCGTTGTGGTTGCCGGGGTACGGATTGTGGTCGCGCAAAAACTCCACGTACTCTTTGCTCGTAACCTGGTACAGTAGCCGCACCGTGCCATAGGCCACCCCCGGCGGCAACTGGTAAACGGCCGTATCCCAATACTGCCCATCCGCATACAGAGTGGGGTCTGGCTGGTTGTTGCGTACCGGCGCGGCGCCGACGGCGCTAAAAGCGGCAAAGCCGTAGCCACGCGGCGGAATGCGGTTATCGCTGACGATCACGTTATTCAGGGCAAAGTGGAAGCTGGGGCCGGCCAGCAGCCCTACCTGCGCCGCCAGGGATGGCGTCAGGCCCTGCTTCACCTCATAGATGCGCAGGTCAGGATCAGGGGTGAGAACGGCCGTTGCCACATCATACGCCCCAGATTCATACACCAGATTCCCCTGCGCGTCATAGCCCTGCACTTGCAGCCACATCCGCCGCCCCTCCGGGTAGCCGGTAGGCAGCTTGTGTCCCGTCTCGTTAATCACCGTCACGCCCAGTTGGTTCCCTGTGCGCGTTACCGTCAGCGTGGCCGCATGTTGCAGCATATAGCGCGCCCGCTCAATGCCGGCGTTCAGCGCCGCCAGCCGTGCCGAGCCGGGCGTAAACAGCGCGCCAAAAGTGGGATGCGCGGGAATAATTTGCGGCACCCAGGTGTTGCCCCCTGTCAAATCATGCAGCGCCATGTTGTCACGGTTGCCGCCCTGCGGCGGATTGCTGAACAGCGTGCCGCTAACGCCCGTTACCTGGCGCATGTGGCAATCCTGGCAGGTAGAGACATATTCCTGATTGCCGCCAAACTGTGGCGCATACACCCCATCCGGCGTGTTATAGTCGCTGAGGAACCACTCGCTATAAGTGCGCTCAATGGGAAAGCCGCTGCTCAGGTCGCCCGGTTCATCCAGCGGATTGAGTTCATACTCTTGCGTGATCGGGTTCCAGGTGTAGACCGGGTTGCTGATGTCGTGGCAGACGCCACAAAAGGCAGAATCTTTGTGGTAAGGCGAAGTAAGCGTCTCTCTGGCAGCGTTGTAATACAGATGCGGGTCCAGGTCCACCACATCGCTAATTACCAGGGGGCCGCGCCGATGGTCGAGTGGGTCTACAATCATGGCGCCGCTGCCCAAAATGAGGCTGGGCGCGGTGACAGTCACGGGGGTGGTGATGCCCGCCAGCACGACCAGGTCGCGTGCGGGGTTTTCGGCGCTATATTCCGGGTCAACCATGCGGTGGCAGACAATGCACTGTACCCCTTCCAGGTCGGCGCTGGTCATGCCAGAGCCATCTGGGGCGCTGGAACGGCCGGAAAGCCAGCCACGCGGCAGATGGCAGCGCAGGCAAAATTCGCCCGCGCCGGCGGCGTCGGCAGTGGCCACATCCAGCGCCGCCCAAAAGAGCGGGTCACGGCCCGATTGCGCCATCATGCTGCCAGACCAGGCGAACCAGGTTTCTGTTTCTGGCGGCTGGCCGCTCAGGCTGCTGTAGCCACTGTGGCAACCGGTGCAGTTAGAGGGCGCGGGCAGGCCGTCTATCATCTGGTTGGGCTGCGTGCCGGGCAGGAAGAAGTCGCGCACGGTGGTGGGCACGCGCGCGGCGGGCAGCAATTCGCCTGCACGCGCGGCGCTTTGCCACTGGGGGAAGATGGGGTGGCCGGGGGGGAGGGCTGCGTGGACGATGGATACGGCCGTTGGTCCTGCCAACACCGTCATCATCAGTGATAGCAGCAGAACAGGCAGGGTACAGACAATCAGCAAAGAGGCGATTCTTTTCATGATAGTTCCTTAGAGCGCTTTGTTGCCGCTCTTACGCCTAATTATAATGCAGGTCACCTGGTTAAATAAAAATGAAAATGGCGTGCACCAAGCGGGTTTGGCAACCTGGGCTACACTTACAGACGGCCGTCGGCGGTCATTTTCAAGGGAGATGAATGATGAAGCGATTTTGGCTGGGGGGATGGCTATTCCTGTTGCTGTTGCTGGCAACGGCCGTTTCTGGCACACTGAGGGCACAAACGCCAGCAAGCATTCTTCCCACACCCACAACAGATACCCGTTTTGGCGCAATCGAAGCCTTCTGGGAACCAGAAGCGGCGGCCGATTTGGGCGTAGGCTGGGACCGCATCCTCTTTTTGTGGCACGAAATCCAGCCCACCGGCCCGGATGATTGGAACACGCTGCACGTGCTGGAAGAATGGCTGGTAGATGCGCAGGAAAACGGCCGTACCGTTGTTGGCCTGCTCAAAAGCACACCCCCCTGGGCGGCCGTTAGCGAACCATACGCTGGCGTGCCGCGCGGCCTCTACCTGCCGCCAGACGATCCTGATAACCTGTGGGCCACCTTTGTGCGCAAAGTGGCCGAATACTATGGTGCGCGCGGCGTGCATCATTGGATCGTCTGGAACGAGCCAGACATTGCCCCAGGCGTGTACGGCTACGAGTTTGGCGGCAACATGCAAGATTATTACCGCCTGCTACAAGTGACTTACCTGGTGATGAAAGAAGCCGACCCGCAGGCCGTCATTCACCTGGGGGGCATTACCTACTGGCACGACCCCACCTACCTGCGCCGCTTTTTGCAGATGGTGGCGGCAGACCCCAACGCCGCTGCCAACAACTACTATTTTGATGTGCTGTCGCAGCACATTTACTTCCGCCCGCAGACGGTGACGGAGATTGTGGCCGAAAATTACGCCATTCAGCGCGAATTGGGCATCAATCCGCCCAAGCCAGTCTGGATTAACGAGACGAACGCCCGCCCCAGCCTGGACCCGGAATGGCCGGTGCAGGTGCTGCGCTTCCACCTGGACCTGGAAATGCAGGCATGGTACCTGGTGCAGGCGTTTTCATTGGGCTTTGCTGCCGGCGCAGAGCGGATTAGCTTTTACAAGCTGATTGACATTCACCTGGAGCCAGGCGGGGAATCGTGGGGGCTGCTGCGCCCAGACAAAAGCCAACGCCCGGCTTATCGCACTTACCAGGTGATGGTGCAGCAATTGCGTGGCTTTGTGGAACCGGTGACGCTGCAACAAACGGCCGATTTCACCATCGCCACGTTTGTCAAAGAAGACGGGGTGACCCGCGTACTGTGGGCAAACCGGCTGGCAGCGGTAACGCTGCGCCTGCCCGCACTGAGCGAAGGGGCGCTGCTGGTGGGGCACGCCGGGCACACACGCCCGCTGACGCCAGTAGACGGCAGCTACACGCTGACGCTGGAGGGGGCGCGCTGCTACGTGGAGTGTGACATTGGCGGACCGCCCGTTTACCTGGTGGAAAAAGGAGCAACGGCCGTTCAGGTCGCCGCGCTGTCCCCCGTTGCCGTGCCGCTGAGCGTGGCCACCATCACCCCCACGCCGCTCATTCCCGCCACACCTACGCCCACAGACACGCCCAGCCCCACGCCCACGCTCACCCCCTCGGTGACGCCCACGCAGACACCCACGCCTACGGCCACCCATACGCCTACGCCCACGCCCACCTACACGCCTACGGCCACGCCGGGCGCAACCCCGGAAACGGCCGTAATCACCAACACACCCGCGCCATCCCCCAACCTGTCTGGCTGGTTACTGGGCGCGGCCGGCATATTAGGGGCGCTGCTGCTGTTAGCCGCACGCCGGCGCTAAAAAATAAAGAAGCTAGCACGCTTCAAGCAACTTTTGACACGTTGCCTGCCGATCACCGACCGCCAAGCGCAGGCAAAATTGCGGTCGGCGGTCGGTAATCGGCAGGCGCAGGCAAAATCGCGGTCGGCCTCGGTGGTCGCTAATTGCTTAAAGACCAGTTCACCGCCGCATCAAACAGCGCCCCACCATTTGTGTTGTATGTGTTAGCGAATTCCAGGAAGAAGCCTACGCGCTTCGCCGGCGCCGTGCCACTGGTCATGGCTGCGCCAGCCGGGTAGCCCACAATCGTGAAGCGGCTTGTTTGGCCTCTGGCATAAGCAATCGGTAGTGCGCCGCTGCCCAGGTTCCGGATATCACCTGTGGTACCGTTGCTGTTGTAAACCGCTGTGCGCCCGCTCCTTCCGGCAGCCAGCGGATGGCTGCTGTTTGTCGAAACCATATCTATTTCGGTGATATTTGTTATATTACCTGGATTGCTGCCCAGGCGCAGATTAGAGGCCAGATTTCGCTGCATCAGGATGAGCGGAATGGCCGTGTTGTTAAAGGCAGAGCCGTAGGTAGTTGCGTTTACCGAAGGGGCTACCACAATCAATGCCGCTCCGGTTGGGTTGTAACTGCCAACATTGTTGTCGTCCACGAGCCTGACATCAAGGTTGAGTGCTTGCAGGCGGTTACGGATGGCCGTGTCAGCAGTTGTTAAACTGCTGGGATTGCCCACGATCAAAAGCACGCTCGTCACCGGCGTGAAGTTACCCGTCACGCTGGCGGCGCCTGTTATTGTGACTGAGGTGCTGCTGCTGCTGCCGCTGGCGGCGCCGCTCCAGTTGGCAAAGGCGTACCCCAGGTTGGCGCTGGCCGTTAGATTCACCACCGTGTTGTGGGCATAGGTATTACCGGCACAGTTGGGCGCCGGGCTGGCGTTGATGGTTCCCGCGCCGTTGGGATTGACGCTGATTGTCAGCGGGTAGCAGAGCGGCTGGAAATTGGCCGTAACGCTGGTGTTGCCCTGGATTGTGACTGTGGTGGTGGCGTTTGTGCCAGACGCGCCGCCTGACCAGTTGCTAAACGAGTAGCCGGTCGCCGGGTTTGCCGTCAGCGTGACAGCCTGGTTGTAATGGTAATGGTTGGGGTTACAGCCCGGCGAAGAGGAGGGCGTCATGGTGACGTTGCCGCCGTTAATGGGGCTAACGGCCGTTGTCAGCGGATAGCAGATATTCTGAAAACTTGCCGTCACCGTTTTGTTGCTATCAAAGGTCAGGGTGGCCGGGTTGGCTGTGCCCGTCAGGTCGCCGCTCCAGCCGAGGAAAATAACGCCCGGGTTGGGAACGGCCGTGAGTTGCGCCGTGCTGCCCCAGGGATACGTCGTGGCGTTGGGCGAGACAGAGATCGTGCCATTGCCAACCACGTTCGTTGTGAGCGTAAACTGCTGCAGCAAGAAATTCGCCGTCACACTGCGTGGTCCCAACATCGCCAGATTGATCGGGTTGCTGGTGGCCGAAAGCGAGCCGCTCCACTCACTGAAGAGACGGCCTGTTGCCGGTGTGGCTGCCAGTGTGACGACCGTGCCGTGCGTATAGCGGTTGCCATCACAGTTGGGCGCCGGGCTGACATTGACCGTGCCCCAGTTAGCCGGGGAGACAGCGGTAGTCAAGGGATAGCAGCTCACCTGGAAAATCGCCTGCACGTTCTTATCGCTGTTCATCGTTAGCTGCTGCGTGGCGGCGCTGCCCGTCAGGTCGCCTGCCCAGGTGATGAACACGAAGCCAGAAGTTGGCACAGCCTGCAGCGTAACCACTGTGCCGTTGTTGTAGCTGGCCTGGTTGGGCGTGATTGTGACGGAGCCATTGCCAATCACGTTGACAGTGAGGGTAAAAGTCTGCTCCACAAAGAGCGCCGATACCGTTTTGTCGGTGTCCAGCAGGATGGCGGCCGGGTTGTTTGTGCCCGACAGATCATCCCCCCAACCGGCAAACACCCAGCCTGGCGCCGGCACGGCCGTGAGCGTCACCCAATTTCCCGGCTGCGGTGGGTCGGGATTTTTCGTCACCGTACCCTGGCCGTTAATCACAATTGTCAGCGTCGAGCCGGGAACCGGCGTATTGGTCGGCCCAGGCGGCACGCGCGTAAAGCCCACCAACTCCGGTGGCGCCACTCTGGCACGCTCCACAAAGTTGGAAAAGACGTTGCCAATTACCGGCTGCATCAGGTTAACAATCACGACGATTGCCAATCCCACCAGGGCAATGATGATCATGTATTCCAGGATACCCTGGCCTGCCTGACGGCCGTTATCCTTCTTCTGCAGACCTTCTCTTTTATTGCTTTGCTGGTACTGGTACTGATTCATTGTGCTGTCCTTATAATTACTTAACAAACAGATACACCCCCTTCAATTATAAAAAAATGTACGCCAGCTCACTATGGGACAAATCTCACATCCGTAAACGTGCATAAACAGGAACGGCGCACTTTCGTCGTGCGCCGTTCCCGTTCAGCCAATCATCAGATCGCTTACCGCACCAGATAGGGTGCGCCCGTAATGCGCACCTCCCAGCCATACGTATCGTGCATACCGCCCCGATAGCTTGCTACCAGCCGCCCACCGTAAAAGGGAATGCAAGAAGGGGGAAGCGGATTGGCGTTGGGGTTTGTGCAGTTTTCCACGTCGCCGGGTACGCGGATTTCATAGGCGGGGTTCACCCAGCGATCATTGCAGTTGCCAACCACACAACGCCCCCCCCCGGCGGGGTTGCCATAGGTGACGACGTAATCACTCTGGCTGACGTTATTGGGGTTAAAGTAAATTGAATCAAAGTAAAAGTGAACGGGTGGCTGCGCGCCAGAGTCCGAGTCAAACATGCTTACATAGATAAATTGCCCTCGTTGCTCTGGCCCGACCCAAATGAGCGGGATGTCCACGCGAAAATTGATGTTGGAGTTGAGCGGCAGGCGCCCCATGCCAAAGACCGTAACCCCCCTGGAGCTATGGGCGTTACGGTTGTTGAGAATGTACAGATTGCGCAAATTGGCGTCACTGGGCACATTGTTGACGTAGGTATTGGGGCCGGCCCAAACCTCGAACCCATTTTCCGACGCGCCGCTAATGGCGGTGACGTCCATGTAAATGAACCGGTTGCCGGTGACCGGGTCTACCAAAATGCTTCCCAGGTCTTGCGAGATGCTGATTTCAAAGCCGCTGCCGGGCGCAATGGGAGAGCCGCCAGGGCAGCGCACCGGGTCATAATCGCCGCCATTGCGCGCACCACAGTCAGTGGGCACGGCAGCCGGTTGTCCGTGGCTCAGCGGCGCCCCCGGCGAGACCCATTGCATATCGGTGAGATGGTTGCCATTGTCGCGCACGTTATCGCCCACCTGACCGGTGTAGGTGGCCAGCTCGATTCGCACCAGTGTGCCATCCGGGTTTTGCGCCCAGTAAAAGAGTTCATACGTGGTTTGCGTATTATGATTCACCATGTAAGAACTGGGCATCCCACAACCGGTGTTGGTGTTATAGTTGCCGTGGCGGTTTTCGTCAATGCGCACAAACCAGAATGGATTGATGCTGTCGAAGGGCACATTGTGATTAAGTACGAGCTGTTGCTCACCGGTGTCAATCAGACAGGGCTGTTGCCGTTCTTGGGTGGAGCAAGAAAGATCGGCAAACAGGGGAAGCCCGTAGTTTACGGCCGTTTGCGAGCGTTGCACCGTGTGTGTATTTTGACTCTGATTCATCGAGTCAGGATCAAACAACTCCACGCGCACAATATCGTGCGGATAGTCTGGGGGGATGAGGATGCGGTAATTATAGGTATACAGGCCGGGGTGCCAGGGGCTTTGCGCCGGCGAGAAGGGATCGCCCATGCTGGTACAAGAACTGGGGCCAAAAACTGCCTGGTTCGAGGTGCTGAGAAGACCGTCCTCAATGCGGCGGCTGGCGTAGATGTCGGCCATGGGGAAAATGCCGGCCACAGCGCCACGCGTTAGCGTGACCGATTCTTGACCGATGAGGCGCAGGAAATAGAGCTCTACAGGCCAGGTAACGGTGAGCTGGTACTGAATTGCGCCTAACGCCGACACACCTAGACTGCGCCCTATTCCCAATACCTGGGGTGGGTTCAGCGCCGTGCCCACAGTCACGTTGAAGCCGTTGGTTCGCAAGAACTGGGAGGCTTTTTGGTTGGCGCGGGTGGAATTGGTGGTGTCTTGCACCAATTCCACCACCGCTGCCAGGGCGGCAGAGTCTACGGCTGCCTGCAGTTGCGTCTGCCGCGCAAAGACAAAGCCTACGTCTACGGCGATGCCCACAAAGGCCAGCATGCCCACCAGCGCCAGGGCAATAATCACAATGCTTTGCCCGGCTTCCTTCTTAGACCGCGATCGTTCGGAAAAGGAGGTTTCTGTTCTCATCGGTCACTCCCTTGAAAATAGACCGCCGGCGGCTGACCGCCAGGTGCTATAAATGTAACCCAGGTTGGCAAACCTGGTAATGGCCCGTTTGGTAACCTGGGTGATGCTTTTACGGCACGTAACTCAGGTTACCAAACCGGCGACAAAAAATGATAATGTGCTTTTACGGTAGTGCCGGCTGCTGACCGCAGGAGGTGTCCCAGCGCATGAACTCGGCGAGAATCCAGCCGTGTTGCAGACTGTAGCCGCGTATCTTAAAGACGGCAAAACCGTAGATGCGGTAACGGCCGTTGCTACCCGTTCCCGTGGAGTCATCCCACACAATCAGGCGTAGCTGGCGCCCGCGCTGGATATGCTCGTTGAGCCGGTTGCGCACTTCGATGGCGTTGGAAACACCGGTGTTGGCTACCAGCCAGTCGCCCACATGCATTTCCAGGTCGCCGCTATCGTAGGGGTTGACGTAGCCACGCACAATGTGCGGGTAAAGCGGTGTAGCCGGGTAGATGCTTGTGTCACCGTGGTTGGTGTAATCTTTGCTGTTGCCGGGCCAGGTTAGCCCCTGTACCAGGGTCGTGGCGCTGCTGGTGCGCCCCAGGTTCCAGGTCAGCCAGCCAAAGTTGCCGGAACCAAACCCTTCGTAAGCCAGGTAGACGTCCCCTTCACGTGCCTGCACAATCGGGATGTCGGGCCGATGGTTGGGGAAGCTGGTATAGGCAGGCGGATTAGGATTTTGGAACTGATTGCTTGGCGGGTACGGATTGGGTGGCTGGCCAGGTGGGGTGACCGAGCGCGCCAGATGGCTGATGGCAATCGGGAAGGCATCGCAGCCGTTGGTTTGCACCACCGTAAGGCCCGTTTGCCGCATAAAGCTAAAACCACGAATTGTGTACAACCCCTGCAAGAACGGCAGCGCTTCTAGCCCCAGAATGGAGTTGACGTCGTGCAGGGCATACATACCTACAAATTGGATGCCGCCAACGACAGCCTGATAGTCTGAGGGGCTGACGTTGCGTTTTAGCTCGGCGAGCACGCGCGCCTTAATGGCGTTTTCGTCTATGCTGCCAAAGCTAACCGTATTGGAAATGCCGTAGACGTGATTAAACTGCCAGGTAGAGTCGTCTATGGCGGTACCAGCAGCGTTTACCCTGCCGCGCACAACCCAGAGGTCCCACTCCTCAGGAGACATCCCCAGGGTTTGCGTAATGGAGTTCATGGCGACGATGACCATACCTTCGTCCTGGCCGCCGCCTGCGCCAAAGCGGGAAGCGATACGCGCCGCCTGGCTGACGCGATTTTGCGTGATGACCAGTTGACTGACTTCAATCAGCCCGGCCAAAATGATCAGGAAAACGGGCAGGAAGAGAGCGACTTCAACCAGGCTTTGCCCTTTTTCCTGCCGGGATTGGGTGTGTTGGTTGTGGTTCATGATGTTCCTCCGTTTGGAAATCTCCTATCGCGTTACAAAAGTTGGGCAGCGCAACGGTGTTGCCTGCCTGGTTAATCAGGGCACTGCCTCCACTTGCAGGACGTCTCCTGTGGTGGCATTGATGCGCATGCTGTAGGAACGGCCGCTTCCTTCATCATGCAAGGACAAAAACCACGTCACCTGAGCTTCAGATGTCGTTAGTTGCATCAGTAAGGTGCTGGCGCCTTGCTCTTGCAAGAACTGCGCCGCACCGTTGTTCAAGAACACCTGCACGGCCTGTTGACTATCCAGGCGCCAGCCGCCTACGCCGAGGGGCGCTGCTTGCTGCTTGTAGGCGCTTTCCGAGAGCCGTCTCGCCTCGTCGCCGCGCACGCTGACCAGGGTGATCATGTTGTTGCCAGGAGAGTAAAACGTATAGGCCCAATTGGCCACTCCCTGGCCCAGCCCGTTGGCATTGACGCTGAGAGGTAAGGTGGCGCTGGCGTTGAGCAGTACGGCGTCGCTGTGCCAATCTTGCACGGCGCGTTGGGCAACGGCGTAGGCGGCCAACGCTGTCTTGCTATTGCTGTTGCTGTTTGGTGCAGGTTGGGGGTTAACAACGGCCGTTGGCGGCAGTCCAGCCGGCATTTCTGGCATGCGTGGCCGCAGCCACAGCAGCGCCGACAGCCCCAGGACTACCATCAGCAGTAGCACCAGCAGCACACCCAAAACCCACTCTAAACGGTTCATCCCCATAGCTGTTCGTCAATTCCTTACAATAACCGGCAGATACAATGCAAAACCTGGCTCGGGCACCAGCCCGCGTATAAATTGCACCACTGTTTTATCGGTTTCAGGGCGATACAGCTCATAGGCCATATAAAGCCAGCCATCTGCATGCGCAGCCACATCTGGATTAATAGCGCGGCTGGTAACTGGCGTCAGCGTTTCTGTGCCACCCACGTGCCAGTTGGCGCAACTATTTACGCCATAGAGGCGCTCGTTGACCGATAACTGCGTGTTCACGCCGTGATAATAGACAAAGTGACAGCCAAACAGTTGCGCCATCGTGGGCATAATGAAAAACGGCAGCGTTTCATTGACCGTCAGGTAGGTGCCCGAAAGGTTGTGCGTATTTCCCCAGCTTGACCGCTGTGTGCAGTTTTGTGCGCAACCAATGCCGAAGACCAACTGATAATCGCTGCCATCATAAGTATCTATGTGCGTGTAGGTCACCAAAATTTGCGGACCGCGCAGCGCCAGGTCAGGTCGCTGATCTTTGCTGTTATCCGCCGAAAGTTGTATGGGCGCAGACCAACTGACTGAACTGCCCTGTATGGTGCCTTGCGTGTAAAAAACGGAGCGTTGCAGAGAGGGGCCAGACTCATAGACGATATGCAGACGGTTGGGGTTGGCCGGGTCAATGGCCAACATCGCCTGATCCTCGCGTAGCGCCGTGGCCGCCACGTTACTGCGGATATTCCAGGTGGCGCCACCATCTACGGAACGGGCATGCTTGACGTCAAACGAGCCGCTTGTGTCCACTTCGCTCCAGACCACGTCCAGGATGTTGCTACCCGTGGCGACCAAAATCGGGTTTGTGGCGCCAATGCTGCCCCCGCTGGAAATGAGCGTGGGAGCGTTGCCCCAGTTATCCTCATGGGAGTAGACTAGGGCCAGATTTTCAATCCAGACCGCGTGCGCCTTGCCATCTGTGCCAATCGCGGCATTGACTTCTAGCGAGCGCGCGCCAGCGCTGACGTAGATGGCCTGGGCAAATGGCGTGGCCCAACTTTGCCCCTTGTCGCGGGAGATCATGTAATAGGGATCGGTGGTTGTGGGTAAAGCACCTGTTTGCAGCGTAAACACAACCAGCACAGTATCATCTACCGGTGACGTGACCACTCTGGGCAGATAGGCGCTGAAGTTTTCAAACGAGATCAGTTCCGGCTCACTCCAGTCGGGCGCGTTCGCAGGCGGAATGGGGTCTAGCAATGGTTTGGCAACGGCCGTTGACCCGACGCGCCACGCCAGGGCTACCAACACCACGATACCACTTATCAACCACACACTTCTTAGCTTCATGTTTGCGCTCGTTATGGACATGGGAAATCATCTCGCATCAACACATCCGCCGAAATAGAAGCGATAGGGTCTGTGCTGTCAATGCCTGTGCGGATGCCGGCATACATCCGGTTGTCTACCAGCGCGCACGCGATGACGGTATACATGCCGCTCGGCACATCGGCAAAAATAAACCCGCCATCCCGTCGCGATTGTGTGCTGCGCACCGTGATGCCGTTTGACTCATTCACCAGGCGCACCATGGCACGCGGTTGCGGCAGCCATTGGAAAATGTAGCTGAGTGCCTGCCCGCTAATGTTATCTGTGCCAAACGAAGGCGTGACCGTCGGTGTGGGCGTCGCCGCGGGTGTCACGTCGCCCACGATAAGCAGTTCAGAGACGTTATTCGTTTCGTCGCTTTCCGACACCTGCAGCAGCGAATCTACCATGCTGTAAACCAGGTGTGGGTCTGGCTCATTGGCGAACCCTAAAGGCGCGGTGATGGTAATGACGCGGCTGGTACGGCCTGCCAGATTGCTTATACCCATGTAGCCGACGCTGTTGGTAATGGCAATGGTCGGCGTGATGGGGCCAATCGGGTCAAAGAAGACGTCTACAAAAAACTGACTGCTCACGTCCACATCACCCGTGTTACTGATAACCACGCGCACACTGATAGGTTGGTAAGCCACTAACGGCCGTGTGCTGACCAGTTGCGGGGGGCCCACCACAATCAAATCGGCCGGCGCCGGCGTGGGCGTAAACGTAGCGACCATCGTCGGGATAATTGGGTCTGGGCAGGGTACGCGGAAGAAGGCAGTTGCCGTCCAGGTATTTGACTGCGCCCGTACCTCATACAGTGTAGGATTATCGGGCGGGCCAACGACCAGATTGTTTCGCACCATCGGCACGCTAAACGATCCCCCATGACCAGCCGGTACAATAGATTGCGGACTTCCCTGCCAGAAGATACCGACTGCCTGCGTATCAGGCCAGTTGAAGCCCACCACATTAAACTGTGCATCTGGGCCAACGGAGCAGTTTTGGATCAAGACGATATATGGGTTGCTAGGTGTCGCCGTAGCTGATGGCGTTGGTGTTGGTGTGATGGTCGCTGTGGGAATGGGCGAAGGCGTGGGCGATATTGTCGGTGTCGGCGTGCCCACCAGCACAATGGCTGTAGCTGGCTGCCCGGCACTGGGAATAGCGGCAATCACGTGCCCGGCCACCAGGGTCGGGTTCAGTGGTGCGTCATCAAAGTCGGCAAAGCCAGGGCAAAGACGGCCGTTTACCGCCTGGAAGACATCTGTGCCCAGCGTTTGTCCAGTGGTGAGGTTGACAATGGTCACCGTTGCCCCCACTTCGCCCGAAACCCAAAGATAATTCTGTCCTGCTAGCGGCACCGACTCAATAAATGCGCCACAGGTTGGCGGCGTGGGCGAGGGGGAGGCCGAGGGTGTGATGCTGGGCGTCAGGCTGGGGCCGGGGCTGGGGCTGGGTGTGTTAGAGGGAGTGGGGCTTGGCGTGGGCGAAGCGCCAACAGTGGGTATGGTATCCAGGTCTGGCGGCAGCCCCAATCCTTGCGTTGGGTTGCCCAACGAGCCAAACGACTCGTTGTTCATCACCACCTGGCCAAAAACAGGTACGACGCTGATGATGGGGCGGAGAAGCGGGGTGATAATAGGCACATTGTACACCACGCGCACAACCACCGGCTGCCCCGGCATCCCGGCATAGTCGGGCCGAAGCTGCGCGCCGCTGCTGTCCACAAAGCCGCCAAACACCTCAATGTAGTAGGAGTTGTCATCGGGTGGGTTGCCGAAGGGATCTCTATTCGGATTTTCGTCCAGCGGTAAACCAGCCAACCCCCGATGCGTGGCGGCAATGACGCTGGCCACGCGCAGGTCATCACAGCGGTCGGCAAATTTGAGTAGGTTGCTTGTCGCGCACGGGAATTCGCTTTGGCCGGTAATGGCATAGCGCGCGCCAGCGCGCGCCGCATTTTGCACCGTTACCCATCCTTGCAGGATGCGTGCGCTCTCTATCACCAGAAAGATGAGCATCAGCACAACGGTGAGAATGAGGGCAAACTCTACAAGGGCCTGGCCATGAGATTTGTTGGTTCGCAGTATCATAGGATGTCCCTTTGCAAATAATGGCGCTCAATAAATAACTGGCGTCTGGTGAAATTGGCGTGACCCCTGGCGCCATAACGCGATTTTGGCAAATCACGCTACACTGGCAGCCAGCAAAACGCCACTATCCAGTAGACAAATAAGGTAGACACGGGCGTTTTTTGCCTGTGTCAGGGTGGCGCAGGGGGCAAACCTGCTTGATGTCAAGCCAGTACGTAAAGATTATACCCCTGTAGAAGGTGCTACCAGGGTAGTGAATTTTTCCTATCCGGTGCTAAATGGTCAAGGCAGTCTGTTATCTTGATGTATACTGATGGTGTCAAGATGAAATAGTAGACTACCATGTTCTTAATGGTAGCAACGGAATGTCACTTTAGCGTTGATCGAGCGTTGATCGATGGTTTCTGACCCGGCAATATGACTAAAGTACTAAAGATGAGCCTGCTTGGGCAGGCGTATCTGGCTTATGGGGATGAACCGCTGACGAATCTGGTTTCGGCAAAGGCGCGGGCAATGCTTTTCTTTCTGGCGGTAGACGGCCGTTTCCATACCCGTTACTCCCTGGCCAACCTCTTTTGGGGGGATTTGCCCGAGGCTGACGCGCGACGTAACCTGCGTGGCGTGCTGATGAAGCTGCGCCAGGTGCTTGGTGACCATCTGCATGTGACGCCTCAGGAGGTAGGCTTTAACTTTGACGCTCCCCACGAGCTGGATGTGGCTGTCTTTCGCCAGCTTCTCAATGGCGTACTCAATGGTGCGCCGGCTTTTTCCCAGTTACGGCAGGCGGTAGCCCTCTACCAGGGTGATTTTCTCGCCGAGTTTTATATCCGTCAGGCGCCGGAGTTTGAGGCCTGGGTGATGCAGCAACGCACGCAGATGCAAGAGATGGCGGTGCGAGCGCTGCTGCTGCTGGTGCAGCATTATCAACAGCAGGGGCAATATGAGGCGGGCATTGCCTGCGCGCGGCAGGCGCTGCTTATGGAGCCGTTGCAGGAAGAGGCGCACCGCGCGCTGATGCGGCTGCTGGCGCTGCACGGCCAGCGCAGTCTGGCGCTGGCGCAGTATGAGTCTTGCCGCGAACTCCTTTGGTCGGAATTGGGCGTGGAACCGGTGCGGGAAACGGCCGTGCTCTATGAGCAAATTCGCAGCGGCCTGCTCACCGCCAATGTAGCTCCCCGTCCCGCCCTGATTGTGTCGGACGCAAATGAGACGGCCGTTCCCGTTTTTATCGCTGGCCCCCCCATTACCCATCCGAAGCACTTTTTCGGCCGTCAGCGCGAACTGCGCCGCCTGTTCAACCTGTTGCGCCCCCGCCCGCTACAAAATGCCGCCATCATTGGCCCCCGCCGCAGCGGCAAAACCTCCCTACTGCATCACCTGCGCACCCTGGCCACAACCCCTCCGGACCAGCTTCGCCCAGACCAGCGCCAGGAGTGGTTGCCCAATGCGCAGGAGTACCAGTGGGTGTTTGTAGATTTCCAGGATGTGCGCCTGGGCAGTCGCCGCGCCTTGCTGCGTTATTTGCTGAAGCAGATGCGCCTGCCTCTGGAAGAGACGTGTGAGTTGGATGCCTTTCTCGATACAGTGAGCACGCACCTGCGCCGGCCTACCGTGATTTTGCTCGATGAGATCGGTGTGGCCATGGCGCGCTACCCAGAACTAGACGATGCCTTTTGGGAAAGCCTGCGTTCACTGGCCACCAACCAGGTACAAGGCAACCTGGCTTTTGTGCTGGCAGCGCCAGAACCGCCAGAGCAATTGGCGCGGCACAGCGGGCTTGGTTCTCCGTTCTTCAATATCTTTGCTTACACGGCGCACCTGGGTCCCCTCAGCGAGGCGGAGGCGCGCAGCCTGATTGCCAGCTCCCCCATCCCGTTTCCTGAAGCTGACGTGAAATGGATTTTGCAACAAAGCGGCCGTTGGCCCATGCCCTTACAAATTCTCTGCCGCGAACGGTTGCTCAGCCTGGATGAAGCAGATGATGCCGAGTGGCGCGCCGATGCGCTGCGTCAGGCAGCTCCTTTTTTGATGCCTGCTGCCTGAACGTTGACGTTTAGAGCTGGCGGCAAATAGTCGAGTAACTCCTCTAGCTCTGACTCTGGCATTGAGCGCTAAACGCAACTGAACATGGACGCCAGCTCTAACCGCCACTTTACCGATTCTCCGCCCGCCTCCCGCAGCATCATTTTGGGCAGCCTGCAACTGCTTTTCTGGCTGCTGTTTCACCCCTCGGCCTGGCGTAACTACTTGCAAACGGTGGCGCCAGAACTGCCGCCTACCTTTTGCCTGGCAGAGCTGCGGCTGGCGCAGTGGCGGCGGCTGGCGGTCTGGCGCTTTTTGCTTATGAGCCAGCTGGCCTGGCCGCTGGTGGTAGCCGTTGTGGTGGCCACTGGGCTGCGACTGCTGGGAATGCCCGGCCCCAATTTGCTGTTGGGGGTTTTGCTGGGGCTGACGGTAGGACTGGTGTCTAATTTTGCCGCCAGCTTTGCCGGTAGCCTGGTCGTTGGCCAGACAGTGGGGATTGCTATTGGTTGCGTGATTGGCCTGGGCGGGGTGGCGACCTTTGCTAATGTAGGGGGTGTTTTAGTGACGTCTCTGCGTTTGTCCGCTGACCTGGTAGCCAGTACGCTGATTGGCATGGCGGGCGGGTTGGCAGGTGGGTTGGCGCTCAGCGTGGCGGCAGGGGTCACGCAATCTGGGGAGAGTAATCAGATTGCTTATTCGCTGCCGCGTCAGGTGAGTGGGGTGGTTCTCGGAATCCTGATAGGCAGCCTGGGGGGGCGATTGATTAGCCTGGTGAATGAACGGCTGACGGTGGGGATGGTGATTGGCCTGCCGTTTGGTCTGGCGGTGCTGCTGCGCACGCGCCGCTGGTTGCTGAGCCTGCTGGCAGGCTGGCTGGTGGGTGTGGCTGGCAGCCTGACTAATTTGGGGCCGGCGACGTTGACGACCAGCTTGCTTGATTTAACGGCCGTTACCGCTCTGTTGGCCTCTCTCTTCACGCTGCCTTACGTGTTGGCCGAGCGCATTGCCGCTCCCTGGGCTGGTGCCATAGCTGGCGCATTGGGCAGTGGTGGTGGCTTCTTCCTATTTGTTTACCCCAATCAATCGTTTGGCCCCGTTCTGCTCTTTAGCTTGGCCGGTGTGCTGCTGGGGCTAACCCTGGTCTGGTGGCGGCCCATTGTCTTTTATCCTCTGCTGGCCGCCTGGAACTTGCTGCTTTACCGCCTGGATAGCCAGCGCCTGCCCAACGGCCAGCCCAGCCTCTTGCACTGGCACTCCGCCTTTTGGGATGAGTTCCAGCGCCTGCCCCTGACCGGGCTGGAGAATCACCTGCTGTTGGTGCTGGTGCATGAGCCGCAGCGTGGGCAGGCGGCGCTGGAGTATCTCAGCGGCACGCGCCAGCGCTGGGCCGCGCAAGAGGCGCAAATTGAGCTAGATGCGCGTTTGCTGGCTGCCTGCCAGACCGCGCAAGATATTCGCCAGGCACATCATGCCATTGCCGCGGGCGAGTTGACTGGCCCAGCCAGCTCGCTGTTGCGCAGCCTCAGTCGCATTAGCCAGGACGTAGACGCGGCCTTACAGCAAGAGAGCGTTTACAACCGGCGGCTGGCGCTGAGCGCGGTCGAAGACCGGCTGAATGGGCTGCTGCGTGAACTGACGCGCAGCAACGAACCATACGTCACGCGCTTTCGCCCAATTGCGGCCGAGTGGCGGCGCATTCTCGCCGAGGAGCTACAGCGCCTGGCGGCCGAGGCGGAGCTGCGCCAGGAAATTGATAGCCCCTACATCATCGGTGTGCCGCTGACCGAGGAGCAGGAGATTTTTATCGGCCGTACCGACATCAGCGCGCGCATTGAGCAGCTTTTGCTGGACCGTCGCCAGCCACCCCTGCTGCTATATGGACAGCGGCGTGTGGGCAAAACGTCGCTGCTGAATAACCTGGGGCGGCTGCTGCCCAGCACCATTGTGCCGCTGTTTGTAGATTTGCAGGGGCCGGCCTCGCGCGCCAGCGATATGGCGGGCTTTTTGTACAACATGGCACGGGGGATGAGCCGCGCGGCGGAACGGCAGCGGCAGGTACTGTTGCCGCCGCTGGCGCGAGAAGAATTGAGCCATGACCCATTTACGCGCTTTGACGAGTGGCTGGATGAGGTGGAAGCGGCGTTGAGTGGTAAGCTGACGCTGCTGCTATTGGATGAGTTTGAGGTGCTGGCAGCGGCGTTGAACCGGGGTAAGTTTGACGAGGAGGCGGTACTGGGAATGTTGCGCCACCTGATTCAGCATCGGCCCCGCTTTAAGGTGCTGCTTTCTGGTTCTCATACGCTGGATGAGTTTCAGCAGTGGTCTAGTTACCTGATTAATGTGCAGGTGATTCACATTGGCTATTTGCGCGAGGAGGAGACGCGCCAGTTGATTACCCACCCGGTGCGTGATTTTGCCCTGCGCTATGAGCCGGAAGCGGTGGCACGAGCGCTGGCGCTGACGCGCGGGCATCCGTTTTTGGTGCAGCTTTTGTGCGCGGAGATTGTGGCTCTGAAGAACGAGCAACCCCCGGCGCAGCGGCGCCTGGCTACAGCGGTGGATGTGGAAACGGCCGTTGCTCCTGCGCTGCAGCACGGCAGCTTTTTCTTTGCCGACATCGAAAAAAACCAGGTGGATGTGGTAGGACTGGAAGTGTTGCGCCTGATGGCGCGCCATCCAGAGGGGGAAGTGACGCCACGCCAGGTGCTGGTGCAGCATATTCCCAGTCTGATGCAGCTAGAACAGGCGCTGGTACGTCTACAGCAGCGGGAGCTGATTGAATCGCTCAATGGCGGCTATCGTTTCCAGGTAGATTTAATCCGCAGATGGTTTGCGGAACGGCCGCGATCCGGCGCCAGGCAAGGGGCATGACCACCTCATTAAACTGAGCCTATCGCCTCTTGCCCGGCACTATGGGCAAGATTTCAGTTGGTTTGTCAATCAATTTTTGCTAAGATGTGCCTGGCAAGAAGCAGAAACGTCTTCCCTTGCCAGATACTCCCGCAAACCAGGATCAAGGCAAGCTATGAATGAATTGAGCAACGGCACACCCCTGCACCCCGCTTTTGACTGGCAAGAAGTGACGCGGCTGGCGCTGGCTTCGCGCTTCATGGACGAAATGGAAGAAAAGGAGCTAACCCCGCAAGGAATAGTCACTTACCAATTTTCCGCGCGCGGTCACGAGCTGGGACAACTTTTGCTCAGCCAGCTACTGAACCGGTCCATGGATGGCGCGAGTGTGTATTATCGATCACGGCCGTTTATGCTGGGCAGCGGTTTAACTCTGGAAGAAGCGTTTGCCAGCGACATGGCGCGCCCCGGCGGCCTCAGCGCCGGACGGGACGTGGGCGTGGTCTTCAACATGCCCGCGCGCGGGCGCGCCACCGTGCTGCCCATGGCCGGCGACGTTGGCTCGCAGTTCACGCCCGCGGCGGGCTGGGCGCAGGCGTTGCGCTATCGCGCTGAGGTGCTGGGTCAGGAAGAGCTGCGCGGCAGCATCTGCGTTGTTTTTGGCGGCGATGGCGCAGTGGCCACCAACGGTTTCTGGTCGGCGCTCACCATCGCTACCACCCTCAGGCTGCCCCTGCTCTTTGTGATCGAGGACAACGGCTACGCCATTTCGGTCAAGTCGCCGCTGCAAACGCCGGGGGCAAACATTGCTGCCAATTTGGCCGCCTGGCAAAACCTGAAAATTTGGGATGGCGATGGCACGAACCCACCGGAAACGGCCGTGCTTATCCACGACGCCGTCACCTACACACGCCAATGGGAAGGGCCGGCCCTGCTGCGCCTGACCGTGCCCCGCCTTTCTGGACACTCCAGCGTAGACACCCAGGCGTACAAAAGCAAAGCAGAGCTAGACGCCGAGTGGGAGCGCGATCCTCTCGTCGCCCTCAACCGCAGCCTGGTTCCCGCAGTTATGAGCAAAGCGGAATGGCACGATCTGGTCATGCAGGCGATGCAAGAGGTGGCAGCCGCCAGGCAGGCGGCGCAAGCGCAGCCTCACCCTGACGTGCGCTCTGTGGCTACCTACATCTGGAGCCAGCCAGACGAGCCGCAGCAGGTGGGCGGGCTGGTGGCCGAAGGCGTGCACCTGTCAGCGGGTAGCAGCGTGCCTCACCCGCCCGACGCGCGCCGCATCAACATGATCGAAGCCATCCGCCGCACGCTGGAAGTGGAGCTGCGCCTCAATCCGCGCTGCCTGCTCTTTGGCGAGGACGTGGGCGTCAAGGGGGGCGTGCACGCCGCCACGCTGGGGTTGCAGGCGCAGTTTGGCGAAGCGCGCGTCTTTGATACCAGTCTGAGCGAGGAGGGCATCATTGGTCGCGCTGTGGGTATGGCGCTGGCAGGGCTCATGCCCGTGCCGGAAATTCAATTCCGCAAATATGCCGACCCGGCTACCGAACAGCTCAACAACTGCGGCACGCTGCGCTGGCGCACCAACAACCGGTTCGCTGCCCCTATCGTTGTGCGCATCCCCGGCGGCTATCGCAAAATTGGCGATCCCTGGCATAGCGTCACCAGCGAAATTATCTTTGCCCACCAACCAGGGTTGCTGCTGGCTTTTCCCAGTAACGCTGAAGATGCAGTAGGGTTGCTGCGCGCGGCGCTGCGCGGCAATGACCCGGTTATCTTTTTTGAGCATCGCGCCATGCTCGACGCTGCCTGGGCACGACGGCCGTATCCGGGCGACGACTTCATGCTCCCCTTCGGTCAGGCCAAAATTTTGCAGCCCGGCACAGACCTTACCCTGGTCACCTGGGGAGCGATGGTAGAACGGTGCGAGCTGGCGCTGCAAGAGATAGACGGCAGCGTGGAATTGATTGACCTGCGCACCATCGTCCCCTGGGACAAAGAAGCGGTGCTGGCTTCCGTGCGCAAGACCAGCAAATGCCTCATCGTGCACGAAGACATTGGCCTGGGCGGCTTCGGCGCCGAAATTGCCGCCACCGTTGCCGACGAGGCGTTCCTCGACCTGGATGGCCCCATCCTACGCCTGACCGCTCCTTCCGTGCCCGTGCCCTTTAGCACACACTTGATGGAAGGCGTTGTGCCAACCGTGGCGCAAATCCGGGCCCAAATAGCGGAGTTGCTCGCCTTTTGACCAGAGGTGTGAGGAGTTTGATGGAAAGCGCTATAAGAATCTCTTACCTTTCATGCTTTATGCTTCGCACCAAACGCTCGCACGTATGATTTTTTGGCCCTTTGCAACTTTTCGCCAAAAAAACAATCTTGTGTTATTTTTATCTTAATTTCTTCCTGGCCCGCAACTAGAATACTCGTCCCCGTGCAGGTTCAGGGAAAACGCCCAAAAACAAAAAAGGAGATGTGAATGAATTGGCGTAACAAAGGCTCACTGCTACTGCTTGTACTGCTGGTAGCACTGGTTTGGGTATACGGCCGTCCTGCGGCTAGCAGCGCCCAGGCCGAAACCCCCGCGACGCACTATGTGCGCATCCCCGCAGCCCAAGTTCCTACGGCTGCACGTCTGAACCTCCAACCCCAATTAGCCCTTGACTACGGCTCCTACCAATGGCTGGCGCTCTCAGCGGCCGATTATGCGCGGCTGGCGGCCAGCGACTTGGCCTACATTGAAGAGCCAGAAGCGGGACAGGTGCAAATTTTGCACTACCGCTTCGACCCCATTTTGCAGGGAGAGCCAACCCTCCCTGAGGGATTAGCCACCGAGTTTACCGGTCCGGCGCTGCGCCTGGTGCAGTTTGCTGGCCCCATCTCTACGAGCTGGCTGGAGGCGATGCGAGATGCCGGGCTGCCCCCGCTGCAATACTACCCACACAACGCATACCTCACCTGGGGCACGGCGGCACAGCTCACCGATTTGGCAACCAGCCCCTATGTGCGCTGGCAGGGGGTTGTGCACTCGGCTTACAAAGTAGACCCCAATCTGCGCACCCGCAGCGGCGTCATCAGCAACGTAGACATCATGTTCTACAATGATGGCAATATCAAAGCCACCCTGGACGCCATTGCCAGCCTGGGCGGCAACATTTTGCAATATTATCCCTCGCAGCCGGATCAGGCGTTCTTCAATGCCGTGGTGCAGCTCGATGCCACGCGCCTGGACGACATTGCCAAAATCACGCCTGTCCTCTGGCTTGGCTACCTCAGCCCGGAACCCATTCTCGACGATGAAATGTCCAGCCAGATTCTGGCGGGCAACTACACCGGCGCGGGCGTGCCCTTTGTGGGCTACAATGCGCACCTGGCCAGCCTGGGCTTCAATGGCGCAGGCGTGATCTGGGCCATTGTGGATACCGGTGTAGACTACGATCATCCCGACTTGGGCCCCAATATCGTGGGGGGCTACAGCTTCCCCGGCGCCTGCAATCCTCCTGGCCAGCCAGGTAGCGACTGTTCTGGCGGCGGGCACGGCACGCACGTGGCCGGTATTGTGGGCGGCACGGCCGCCGCTGGCTATGCCGATGCCAACGGCTTCCTCTATGGTCTGGGTGTGGCGCCTGGCTATAGCATTTTCGCCATGAACTCGCTCTCTGCTTCCGCCTGGCCGCCGGCCGGTGGCTGGCAGGAGCACAGCAAGCGCGCCGTTTTGGGCAACGCCATTGGCGGCAACAACTCCTGGACTACCGGTGAGGGGACGGCGCATGGTTACCAGGCCTCCGAGCGTACCCATGACTTTACCGTCCTGGACGGTAACTTCGACACGCCCGCGGTTGAGCCTTTTATCCAGGTCTTTTCCGCCGGCAACTCTGGCCCTGGCGCCTCGACCCTGACGGCGCCGAAAGAAGGCAAGAACCTGATTATCGTGGCCAGTAGCCGCAATTACCGCGTGGGCAATATCAATGACATTTCAAGCTTTAGCAGTCGTGGACCGGCGGTAGACGGCCGTTTGGGTATCACTATCGCCGCCCCCGGTGAGCAAATTGCCTCGGCACGCAACGACCTGGGTGGCAGCTGCGCGACAGCCATTCCCGGCACCAACAACCTCTATGCCTTCTGCTCCGGCACCAGCATGGCCGCACCGCATGCTTCCGGTGCCATTGTCCTGGCAACCGAGTGGTGGCGTTCCTTCAATGCCGGCGCCAACCCCAGCCCGGCTATGGCCAAGGCGCTGCTGGTGAACAGCGCCGTTGACATGGGTGCCCCCGACATCCCCAACATCAACGAAGGATGGGGACGCATCCATATCACCAACCTGATCAGCCCCACTGTGCCGGTGGTTTACTATGACCAGACGCACATCTTCCAGGATAGCGGCGAGCAGTGGACCCTGTCGGTGGGCGTGGCTGACCCCACAAAGCCGCTGAAAGTGACCCTGGCCTGGTCAGATGCTCCCGGTGCGGTAGGCGCAAACCCGGCGCTGGTGAACAACCTCGACCTGACCGTCATCAATGGCGCGAACACCTATCGCGGCAACGTCTTCAGCGGCGGCTGGTCTACCACTGGCGGCACCTATGATAACCGCAACAACCTGGAAAATGTGTACATTCAGAATCCGGCTAGCAGCGCGACCATCATCATTGATGCTGTAAATATTGCCGGCGACGCAGTGTTTGGCAACAGTGACCTCTCTGACCAGCACTTTGCCCTCATCTGCCAGAACTGTGCCCTGTTCCCGGACTTTACACTTACGGTATCTCCCAGCGTGCAGAATATCTGTGTGCCGGCGGATGCCCAGTTTGGTGTGGCCATTGGCTCGATTTTGGGCTACAGCGACCCGGTGATGTTGAGCGTAGCGGGCAACCCGACGGGAACGACGGCGAGCTTTAGCGTGAACCCGGTAACGCCTCCCGGCAACAGCCAGTTGACCATTGGCAACACAGGCAGCGCGGCAGCCGGTAGCTACAATATCGAAGTGACTGGCACAGCCATCACCAGCACCCAAAGCGCCACGGTGCAGCTCAACCTGTTCACAGCTCCTCCCGCCCCTGTGCAGCTGCAATCGCCGGCCAATGGCGCGCTAAATGTGCCGGCTACGCCCACCTTTGTTTGGAGCGATACTGGCGCTACCAGTTACCTGCTGCAAGTCGCCACGGACGTCAACTTCAGTAACATTGTTTACGCGGCCACGGTCAACGGTACCAGCCACACCGCTGCTGCGGCGCTGAACACCAGCACCACCTACTTCTGGCGTGTGCAGGGGAGCAACACCTGCGGCACGGGTAGCTTCTCGGCAATCTTCACGTTCACCACAGTGGCAGCGCCTGGTGACTGTGGCCCCGGCACAACGCCCAACATCCTCTACGACTATGGCTTCGAGAGCGGCGCTGCTGGCTGGACAACCCCGCCTGGCGTGGGCACTAACACCTGGGCAATTGTGAACACTGCGCCCTATGCGGGCCAATTCCACTATCGTGGCCAGGGCACGGCATCGGTTACCGATCAGCGGTTGGTTTCGCCGGCCATTGCCCTGCCGACGGGTGAGAACCCGGTGGTGTTGAACTTCTGGCACCGGCCCAACCTGGAGCCGAGTGGCACGACGGCGTGCTATGACGGCGGTATTCTAGAAGTGAGCACCGATGGCGGCGCTACCTGGACGTACGTACCCAACTCGGCAATGTTGGTTGGGCCGTACCGCCCTGGCACCGTTTCTGGCTCGTTTGGTAACCCGCTGGCCGGTCTGAATGCCTGGTGCGGCGTCACCCAGTACATGAACACCATCGCCGACCTGAGCAGCTATGCCGGGCAGACGGTGCAGCTCCGCTTCCGCATTGGTACAGACAGCTCTGTGAGCGCGCCCGGCTGGGACGTGGATGAGGTGAAGATGCAGTCTTGCACGCCTGCTAATTTGCCGGCCATTTCCCTGACAAAGACGGTGGGCACAGACGCGAATGTTTACCCGATGACACAGGAAATTACCGTAACAAATGGCATGACGGTCACCTATTTTTACGTGGTCGAGAACACGGGTGATGTGATGTTGCCGCTGCACACGTTGCAAGACAGCCACGCTGGCATAGTGCTGGGGCCAGACTTCCCGTATAACCTGCAGCCGGGCGAGACGGTGACGATTACGACGAGCCTGATTGTGACGGAAACGGTGACGAGTGTGGCAAACTGGGTAGCCACGGACGGTGGGCCGAACACGGCCGTTGCCAGCGACAGCACCACCGTCACCGTGGTTAACCCGGCGATCAGCGTCAGCAAGACGGTGGGCACGGCAGCGGGCGTCTGCGCCAGCACGGATGAGATTACCGTACTGAGTGGGACGGACGTCTACTATTGCTACACGGTAACCAACACCGGTGACGTGACCCTCTCGCTGCACGACCTGGAGGACGACGTGCTGGGCACGATCCTGAGCGGCTTTGCCTACGACCTGCTACCGGGAGCGAGCGTGGACACGGTAGCCGCCGGGCTGACGATTAGCAGCACAATCATGACGACGACGATGAACACGGCCGTATGGACCGCCTACAACGACGCCATCGTCAGCGCCAATGCCGAAGCGACGGCGATGGTGAATGTGGTGAGCCCGGCCATCAGCATCAGCAAGACGGTGGGCACCGACCCAGACACCTGCGCCACCACCAGCACGCTGGCGGTGGAAGCCGGCACGGTGGTGTATTACTGTTACACGGTGACCAACACCGGTGACGTGACGCTCTCGCTGCACGACCTGGAGGACGACGTGCTGGGCACGATCCTGAGCGGCTTTGCCTACGACCTGCTGCCGGGAGCGAGCGTGGACACGGTAGCCGCCGGGCTGACGATTAGCAGCACAATCATGACGACGACGGTGAACACGGCCGTATGGACCGCTTACAACAATGCCACCATTAGCGCCAGTGCCGAAGCGACGGCGACGGTAAATCTGCAGACAGAGCGGCTCTACTACCTGCCGATCATCGTGAAGCCAGCCGCGCCGGAAGCAACGGCCGTTCTGCGCCCGCGCGTGCGCTAAATAAAAAGTTGGTTGAGTTGGTGCCGTTGGATAGTTGGTCAACCAACCCAACCGACAAACAAAAAAGGGTCAGGC
>CALEAD010000038.1 GCA_937943625.1 uncultured Anaerolineae bacterium
TGGCTCAACGCAAAGCGGATAAAGTCAAGATCACCTGGCAGTTCTCAGTGCAATCGGCTCGTTGCAAGCTCAACTCGCATTATGTTAAGGTTCATTCAGACAACGAAAAGTTTAAGGAAATTTAGTTTACGGTGTACTTACTCTTCGTCGTAGAACGACTCCACAAAATCAATCAGCGCGTCGTTAAACTCATCCACGTTTTCCAGATTGGGCAGGTGGCCAGCATCAGACACAACCACCAGCTCGGCATCTGGGATGACATCGTACATTGCCTCTGCTTCGCGCACAGGAATGAGCTGATCATCAGCGCCGTGAATGATCAGCACCGGCACGTCAATGTCAGCCAGCATGGGTGTAGAGTCTGGGCGGTCGCGCATGGCCATTAGCGCGCCCACAACCCCCTCGGCGCTGGCCTCTGCCATCAGCCCTTTGACAAACTCCACTACATCGGGTTGCTCTTCGTAGTTTTGCGGCGCTAACAGCTTGGGCAGCATTGCTTCGGCAACGGCCGTTGTTCCTTGCGTGCGCACCAGTTCCGCCATGCGATCCCGGCCAGCCTTGCCTTCGGCAGAATCTGCACCCGCGCGCGTGGCCGCCAAGACCAGGCCAGCCACCCGTTCCGGGTAGCGGCGGTAGAACTCCAGCGCCACGTACCCGCCCATCGAAAGCCCTCCCACGATCACCGGCCCCTCGATGCCCAGGTGGTCGAGCAAATTGGCGCAATCTTCAGCGAACATGCCCACGCTATAAGGCGCAGGCGTGGCGTCCGAACGGCCGAAACCGCGCAAATCTGGGGCAATAATGCGCGCCACGTCTCCTACCTCCTCAATTTGCACCTCCCACATGCCGCTATGAAACGGAAACCCGTGAATCAGCAACAGCACCATGCGGTCGCAGCTATCCAGGTACGCCAGGCCAAAATCTTCTTGCTTGCTCATCATTTCTCCTTCAAAGATGACTGCCGACGGCTATAAATGTAGCCCAGGTTGCCAAACCTGGGGGTTGCAGGTTTGGTAACCTGCGTTGCATTTTCATTCATAGTGGTGTGCCACTCCTGAACTCTTTTAACGATGCTTCTTTTCCTCGCCAAAATCAAACAGCTCGCCAATCGAGCGATGCAGATAATTTTGCAGAATAGCCTGCCCAAAAATAGGTGCAGCCGAAAGAATTGTCATGTGCGGTAGTTGGTCTTCCGGCGCGCGCGGTACCGTATCGGTGGTGATGATCTCTTGAATTTGCGGAATCGCATTTAGCCGCGCAAACGCCTTGCCCAAAAAGAGACCATGCGTGCAAATGAGGGTAATTTTTTCAATGCCGCTTTCAACCAGCAGGCGTGACAGCTCCACAACTGTGCCACCGGTGGCAATTTCATCATCGTAGATAATGGCGTGCTTAAACCCGGCAACCTGCCGCTGGAACAGGCTGCCAATTTTTACCTCATCATCAGCAATGCGCGTTTTTTGCGCGGCGGCCGTTGGCATGTGCAGCAGGTCGGCAAAGCGCGCTGCTGATTTGGCGCCGCCGACATCCGGCGCAACCACAACGGTATTAGACAGATCTTTGCTGCTTTCCAGCATGTACTGAGCAAACAGCCCCCGTGCCGTTAGCGGGTCGGTGGGCACACTGAAGAAGCCGTGCACCTGTGGCGAGTGCAGGGTCATGGTCATAACGCGTGTTGCTCCAGCCGTTTGTAGCAAGTCAGCCACCAATCGCGCCGTAATCGAGATACGCGGCGCATCTTTTTTGTCGGAGCGGGCATAGGAGTAGTAAGGGATGATGGCGTGCACATCTTTTGCCGCAGCGCTCTTAGCAATATCCAGCATCATCAGTAGCTCCATCAGGTGATCGCTGACGGGTGGCACAAGTGATTGCACAATGTATACACGCCGACCACGCACGCTGGCGCCTAGCTGCACAAACAGGTTGTCATTGCTAAATTTGGCGTAATGCGTTTCTTCTAGTGGGACTTCCAGATAGTTGGCGATTTTTTGTGCCAGGGCTGGATTAGAACGGCCGCTAAAAAAACGCACATCATTCGGTTTAATCTTTTTCGCCATTGCTCAGGCTCCCGTCATCAGGATGAAGGATAGGTGAGGCACTCATGACACTGATTGTACATCGGGTAAAGTAGAGAGAAAAGTCAAAGCAAAATTGCTCTTCTAGAACCTGGTGTGTACGCGCAAAGCGCGGCGCAAACGCTGTTGGTACTCTTTATCTGGTATTTCAATCGCGCCGAAACGGCGCAAATGCTCAGTCATAAACTGCACATCCAAAAGTTGAAAGTGGCGCGCGCGCAGCCGCTGCACCAGGTAGACCAGCGCCACTTTGCTGGCATCGCGCTGGCGCGAAAACATGCTCTCGCCGGCAAAAAAGCCGCCAATTGCCACACCGTACAGCCCGCCCACCAGCCTGCCATCTTGCCAGGCTTCCACGCTGTGGGCGTAGCCCAGGTGGTGCAGTTGGGTATAGGCGGCAATGAATTCCTCACTGATCCAGGTACTTTCGCGCCCTGGTGCAGGCGCAGCGCAAAAGCGCATCACGGCCTCGAAGGCGCTGTCGGTCGTGAGCTGAAAAAGCGCCTGCTTGAGGACGCGCTGGAGGGAGCGCGGGATGTGAAAAGCATCCAGCGGTAAAATGGCGCGCGGGTCTGGTTGATACCAGTAAATCTCGCCATTGTGCGCCATGGGAAAAATGCCCTGGGTGTAGGCCGAGAGGAGAATCTGGGGAGTTAGCCGCATGGCCTTGATTGTACAGATCGGGCAAAATCGGTTCAACCGTTGCTGACGAACCGGGGATAGAAACCGGAAGAGGTATGCTTCAAGCGATCTTTGCAATTTGACCGCTGACCGCCGACCATGATTTTGCCAGTGATGGGCGATCCGCCGTCGACGGTCTGCGGTCATTTTCAAGGGAGGTTATAAGTTTGATGTCGAAGTTTGTTTTGGGCGGGTTGGTTTTGCTGTTGTCGGTTGGATGTACGCCTGTATTGACAACCGACATGTTTGAGGCTATTGAAATGGGGGACGAGGAGCCAACGGCCGTTGCCCAACACCTTCCCTCGCCGACGCCTCTGCCTACCAGCTCGCCGCTGCCTGCACCTCCTACCAGCACCCCCATTCCCACCGTCACCCCGTCCCCGACGCCGGAAATTGGCTTCTACCCGCCCAAAGGGCGTCAGTTTGCCACCCTGGAAGATTTTTGGAACGGCCATGCTGAATGGTTGCTAGAAATTCACGACACCGGCCTGCCCATAGGCGAATCCGATACCGTATATCGCGGTGGCAACGAACTCTGGTCATACCTGCATGCCAGCTACCAATCTGCCGGTGTGGTAGACCAATGCGGCGATCCTGTGCCCTTTCCTGGCTGCACCACGCGCTGGATTAGCCTAGACGCTGGCCGTAGCTTCACCCTCATCGAACCTGTTTGCCTCTTCCCCTGTGCCAGTTGTCCCTGCGACAACCGCCGCGATCACATCGCCCAGCAGCAATATCCGCGTGTCGCCTTCACCCCGGAAGAGGTATACCTGGTCTATGAATTTGGCGCGTACAACTACCTGCGCACTTCACCAGACGGCCTGAACTGGTCTGATCATGCCCACATTAAGGGCACCTGGATTTGGACGTATCCCTACGGCAGCTGCAAGCCTTACGAACTCATTCGCCACCACCCCAACATCTTTGCCGGGCAGGAGTGGGATTGTCTGGCCGGTGGGCCGCCTGGTATTTACGTAGAGGGGGATATGTTGTATATTTTTGTCGCGTTAGGGAAAGCACCAGGGCACATGGGCTGTTACAAAGGCAATCGCTTCTTGGGCGCGGCCGGTCTGCGCGAATGTGATAATAACCCACTGTTTGGCGCAGAATTAGGCTATGGTCCGCGAGAAGTGATGGGCGCCGAAGCGAACCCTTATTTTGAGTTCCGCACCATTTCTTCCGCGGATGTGGTGCGTGTAGGCAACCATTATTACATGACTTATGAGGGCATTCGCGGTCCCAGCAACCCTTTTGTGGTGGATGACCAGTTTGGTCTGGGGTTGGCGCGCAGCGTCACCCTGGAAATTGACGGCCCTTGGGAAAAGTATCCCGGAAATCCTATCATCATGGATTTGCCGGGGAATGTGGGGGTGGGGCACGCCGATATTGTGCTGATTGGCGAGGCGACGTACCTGTATACGGCGACGCTAGAAGGGACGCGCGGGCGCTATGTGTTGGTGCGCAAGTAACAGTGAAAGAGAGGAACACAATGCTTGCCGGATTTTGGGGCACAGCGCCCGTGCTGCTGCAGGTTTGCGTTAGCAACGTGGGTCAGGGCACCTGCAAAAGCGGGCGCCACAAACCTCATGTGCGCCTGTGCAAGTTGTGAGTAGGAATAAACAGGAATAAACAGGAATAAAGAGGTAGTTAGGAGGTAGACAAGCATGCGCAAAGGAGTTGGCTGTATAGGGTTGTTGTTCTTTTCTGTCAGCTTTTTGGTGGCAGGGGGAGCCATCTCCTGGTGGGGTTGGGGGATTTTGCAAAATGCGCGGCAGAGTGAAAGCTGGCCTACAACCAGCGGGCAAATTATCTATTCCGACGTGCGCGAATCGCGTGATAATGAGGGCACGACGTCTTACTATGCCGACATAGAGTTTACTTATGTGGTGGGTGACCAGCGCTATACGGCCGATAAAGTGAGCTTTGGGGAGTATGGCAGCGGCACGCGTCGCCACGCGGCCGATATTGTGGCGCGGTATCCGCAGGGGATGGCGGTGACAGTGTATTATGATCCCACAGCGCCGGAAACGGCCGTGCTGGAACCCGGTGTCACTTGGAGCAGTTACCTGGTTTTGATTATTGGCATGACCTTTGTCTGCTTTTCGCTCATCATGCTGCCACTGAGCCCGTTGGTTTGGCGGCAGTCTAACGCATGACCAGATGAATCAATACGTCTTCATCACAGGGGTATCTACCGGAATTGGCTACGCTACGGCCGTTCTGTTGGTGCAGCGAGGCTATCACGTATTTGGCAGCGTGCGGCGGGAGGAAGATGGGGCGCGCTTACGCGCGGAGCTGGGGGAGCGCATCACGCCGCTGTTATTTGATGTAACGGACGAGGCTGGCGTGGCAACGGCCGTTGCCCACATCCGCGCCACCCTCAACGGGCAAAACCTGGCAGGACTCATCAACAACGCCGGCATCTCCATCGCCGGTCCGCTCATGCACCTGCCCCTGGCAAAACTGCGCCAACAATTCGCGGTCAATCTGTTTGGCCTGATGGACGTGACGCAGCAATGTCTGCCCCTGCTTGGCGCAGCCAAAGCTGCCCCATACCCACGCGGCCGCATCATCAACATCAGCTCCGTCGCTGGCCAAATTGCCTACCCGTTTGTGGGCGCCTACACTGCTTCCAAGCACGCCCTGGAGGGGCTTTCCGATTCTTTGCGCCGCGAATTACTTATCTACGACATCCCGGTCATTCTCATTCAGCCGGGCACAACCGCCACGCCGATCGTTGCCAAAGTCAGCGCCGGCATGCAGCAATACGGCCATACCGACTATGCCCCTATCTTGCAAAAGCTCGCCACACAAACCATTCGCGAACGGGAGCAACACGCCGTTCCCGTGGTCAAAGTCGCAGCAACCATTGTGCAGGCGTTAGAGTCCCCCCGCCCCAAAACCCGCTACGCCATTCCCAGCCGCTGGCTCCTCGGCTGGCTGCTGCCCCGCTCCTTGCCAGACCGCTGGTTCGATTGGCTGGTAGCGCGGCAGATGGAGAAAGGAGATTAGCGATTCTGGTGCAGCGAGCTGCGGTCGGCCGTCCGCCAGCAAAATTGATAAGCGCTGCTTTCAGAGGTCAGTAGGCCTTGTGCCAATGCCCTAATTGCTTAAAACAATCTCAACAAAGCTGGTGCGGTAGGCAAAGACCCACACTGCTTGCTTAAACTTTTTGCCGTTGACCTGTACCTCAACCTCGTAATAACCGGTCGCTACGTCGTCAAAGGCAAAGTTTTCCTGCCACACATCATCCCCGTTGACGCTGCTGCCCGCATAGCTGGTAGCGGCGTGATAGCGGGATGGGGCGTCTATGCGGCGCAGGGTAATGGGTACTTCTTCGGCGAGCGTGCCATCGGGCCACTGCACGCGCCCCACCACCACGCCATTATCTGGAAAGGGATAGAGCCACAACAGTGGGTTGCGCGTGGCACTGTAGCTATTTTCGCCCACGCGCACCTCAAAGTGCAGGTGCGCCCCGTCGGCCACGCCGGTCGCGCCAGAGAGCGCAATTAGCTCTTGCGCCGCCACACGCTGCCCCACGCTCACTAAAATCTGCGACAGGTGCGCATACAGCGTGTAAACGGGCTGCGCGTTATAGCGCGCGTCTAGCTCAATGACGACGAGGTTGCCATAGAAATTGGCATGTGGCCCATAGATCGTTTCCGCATCATTGCCGGCGACAACAACTGTGCCACTGGCAGTGGCAAAAATTTCTGTACCTGCGGGCACGTAAAACTCCACACCATGATGAGGGCGCAAGGTGCCGCCGCGCGTACTGCCGTAGGAGTAGATTTTGTCTGTCCAGACGACGCCGCCTTCGCCAATGGGGCGGTGCAGCCAGAAATGGTCGTCGTTGCTGGTGAAGGGGAGGGCGGGCGGGGTGAAGGTGGGCTGGGGCGTAGGGGTGATAGTGGGCGTTTCGGTGGGTATGGCCTGGGCGGTAGCTGCGGCGTTGCGGGCGCTAATGGCCGTTGGGTCAGCAGGCGCAAAGGAAGGCATCTGTATAGCCACCGTGGGCACGACAATATCAACCTGGGGAAAAGGCAGGGTGGGCGTGGGCGCAACGGCCGTTGCGCCTGTGCTGACCTCTGGCCCCACAAAAGCTGCTTCTGATTCTGCCGCCGCGCTGGCGCCGCACCCGGTCAGCAGCAGCGCCAGCAGCAGCCAGAGGAAAATTTGCCAACGGTTAATTGTGAACCGCCAATTTCTAATTGCCAAGCTCTAATCTCCAGTCTCCAGTTTTTCCTAAAACCCACCCCGTGCCGCAGCAACGGCCGTTGCCTGCGCCGCCAGCACATTTGCCTGGGTCACCAGCTCTTTGACCTCGGTTGCCCACGATTGTGCCAGTTCGCGGTTTTGTACGCCAGCGCCATTAATTTGCACGTTAAGCGCCGCTGCCTCGACGGCCGCGCGCGCCATCAATGCCCCGGCGGCTGCGTCGGAAACGGCGTTGATATTGCCCACCTGCGCCAGGCGTAGTGCCACCTGTGCTGCCTCCAGGCTGAGGCGCGCCACGCGCAGCGGCACTTCCGCGGCATGAATCGTGGCTTGCTCAATTGCGGCCTGCTTTTCCGCCTCGCTTAGCTCCTTTTGGCGCATGGCTGCCATTACTTCTTCAAATGCGGCCGCGTCGGCGGCAATGGCCGCGGCGAGCTGCCGCCGCAGCGCCAACGTTTGTGTTAGCGCCGCCTGCACTTCCGCTTCTACCTCAGCGTACTTTTTGCGGCCGACTGTCAGCCCGGCCACCATCTGCGCCAGCGCAGCGCCCAGCGCCCCGGCCAGCGCCGCTACCGAACCGCCGCCGGGTGTGGGTTTGTTGGCGGCAACTGCTTCTAAAAAGGGTTCGGGTGTGGGGTCAACGGCCGTTTCGGTATACAGGCGGTACTCTAGCACCTGCTCCTCGCGGAAATTGTCGAGCTGTAAATACCAGCGCGCGGCGTCTAGAAACGCCTTTTGCGGTGTCAGGCCAACCAACTCTGCTTTGGTAATGTGCAGCCCATAGCGCGCCGCCTCGCGCCGCACCATCTCCTGCACGCGATAGATGGGCGTTTTCTCAAAATCGGTCAGGTTCATGCTAACCTGTGCCTGCCCTTCTACCAGGAACCCTTTGGCCTGCACAAAGCGCAGGCCGCCGCTGCTAAAGCGCACGGCGCGGGCAATTTTTTCCGCCACGTTGGCGTCGCTGCTGTTCAGGTAAATGTTGTAGGCAATCAGAAACGGCCGTACACCAATCACCGTAGCCCCCCAGGGTTTCGCCTCAGCCGGGCCATAGTCTGGCCGGCGCGCCGGATTGACGCCTATCTCCTCCTTCCACTTCTCATATTGTCCTTTGCGAATATCTGCCAGCTTTTCCCGTTCCGGGCGCGTGGCGGCTGCGCCATACAGGTAAACGGCAATGCCCAGCTCGTCGCCCACGCGCTGTCCCAACTGCTGTGCCAGCGCCACGCACTCCTGCGTAGAAATGGCGCGCAGGGGAATGAGGGGGCAAACGTCGGTGGCGCCAATGCGCGGATGCTCACCATGATGCTCGTCTAAATTAATGAGCTGAGCGGCCAGTTTGATGGCCTGAAACGCGGCCTCCAGCACGGGCGCCGGCGCGCCGACAAAGGTGATGACGGTGCGGTTGTGGTCGGCATCTGGGCTGACGTCTAGCACGCGCGCGCCGGGCACAGCGCGGATAGCGTTGGCAATGGCTTGGTAAATTTCGGGATCACGGCCGTTGCTAAAATTCGGGACACATTCAATTAGTTGACTCATGGGTTATGCTCCTGTGAGAACGACAGCCGACCGCCATACCTTTCCAGAATTGTGGTCGGCAGTCTGCCGTCGGCGGGCAAAAAAATTGCAACCTGTCTCTTCTGCGTAATACGAACCATGCTGCCAATCTCCAATTTTCTTTGCTCTTTTTATCACGAAGTGCGCAAATTAGCGAACCAGGCAAGATTGGGTAAAATTAGCGCCCTATGTAGATGCACTATCAGGGGCGCAAATGAACATTTTACAGCATGGTCTAAGCGATCTTCACAATTTGACCGCCGACCGTGGTTTTGCCAGTCATGGGCCGTCGGCCGTTTGCGGTCAAATCAATACGCTAACTTGAAAATTGCTGACGATTAACGTAAGTTTTGCACAATCAGAAGCGATTTCATGAAAAATCGCCAAAAATAAAAGTCGAACCTTTACAACCTGCTCAATAGTGGCAGGCTCATAGCGACATTTCACAACGAGGTCGCCATGAGTCACATACAAACA
>CALEAD010000039.1 GCA_937943625.1 uncultured Anaerolineae bacterium
CCCGCAAAATGGCTGGCGGGCACACTATCCAAAAGGGCACGAATATGATTGTCACTAGGAATGCGCGACATCTGGAACACGCTCTCCAGATTACTCCGCCCGCGCTTTTGGGCCATTAGGCGTTGGTGTGCCAGAAAAGAAACGCTCTGCATGAAAAAGACAGAGAAGGCGCCGCGTACCGCGTCTTGCAAATCATAAATCTGATTGTGCCGACCAGCCCGCTTGTCAGGCATATTCTCTGCCAACTTGCCTAGATACTCTATAAACCGACTCACTTGTGCCCTTTTCCCATCACATTACCCCTTTTTCGGGTTTTGGTGATGGTATAGCGCGATCTACTTCTGGTTGTAAGTTCTACATTTAGAATTGCTGTGATTTAACGAAGTACGGGTTATAATACCTGCCAACCATGTAAAATGGTTCTACAAGTGGCACGCTTTGCTGCTGGGCGTAAGTTAGATTTTGCAACCATTCTCTGCAAGAACCATTCTCTGTAAGACAGTTTTTATGCGTATACGTTGCCTGAGTGGTCTGTTGCTCCTGCTGTGGCTGTTGCCTGCCTGCGAATTTCGCCAAATTGGGGGCGGTCTGGAGGAAGCAACAGCCGTTTCCGTCACCACCACGCCACCAATCCTTCCTGCTGCCACGCAAACGCTTCTACCCGCCCTGCCTGCTGCACCGGCAACAGCCGTGCCACAGCCAACGCTCACCTACAACCCTGCACTGGCCGATTGGACGGTGCTGGTTTACATGGCCGCAGACAATACCCTGCAAAACCAGGCGCTGCGCGACCTGCAAGAGATGGCGGCCGCCGGCAGCAGTACGGCCGTTCATGTCATTGTGCAGCTCGAACAGCCTGGCAGTAGCGCCGCCCGTTACGCCTTGCCTGACCTTTCCCCAGTGGTCGAGCTTGAGACACAGGCTATGGGCCGCGCCCAAACCCTGAGCGACTTTTTGGTGTGGAGCAGGCAAAACTTCCCGGCCAACCGCGCGGCCCTGATCATCTGGAATCACGGCGCTGGCTGGCGGGGAACGGCGTTTGATGAAGAGGATAACCTCACCCTGCCAGAGCTGCAAACTGCCCTGCAGGATGCGCTTGCTCAAACCGGGCAGCCTCCGCTGGATGTGATTGCCTTTGACGCCTGCCTGATGGCGCAGCTAGAGGTCTTTCAGACGATACAACCCTTTGCCCGCTACGCAGTCGGCTCTGCCGACCTCATGCCAGGGGAGGGGTGGCCATATCAGGCGCTACTGGCAGAGCTGTATGCCGCGCCAGAGCAGGAAGGCGCGGCACTGGCGCAAATGTTGGTGGCGCATTTTCACGCTGCGTATGCCGATGATGGCTTTGTGACGATGACGGCCGTTGACCTCACCCGCCTGCTCGACCTGACCTTTGCCAGCGAAACCCTGGCCGCGGCCTTGATGGCCGACCCAGACTTTGTGGCAACGGCCGTTGGCGAAGGACGCAGCGGCGCGACCCAATTTGCCCGCGCCTATGCCGCCGAGGAATCTGCCAGCTCAGGCGCACACACCACCGGCGTACATGCTGCCATTGACCTGGAGCAATTTGCCACCATCCTGGCGCAACGCAGCCCAGACCCGCTAGTGCAGGAAAGTGCGCGCCAGGTGCAATCGGCGCTGGCGGCCGCCTTGTTAGCGCACTACACCGGCGCCGGCATGCGCCCCAGTCGCGGTCTGGCCATCTACTTTCCGCGTAACGCCGCCCAGTATGATGCCGCATACGGCCGTATTACCCCTCTGCCACAATGGAACCGCTTCCTCCTCAGCTATTACCGTGCGACGCAGCTGGCGGCCATGCCACCACAGCTCAACCTCGTTAGCCTGCCACGCCGGACCGCAGGAGAACAAAACCCTGTCTACCTGGAATTTGAGATCGTCGGACGCGACATTGATCAGGTGATTTTCATGGGCGAGCTGTACGAAGCAGACGAGCAACGACGGCTGCTGGCATATGACCCCCTAATCCCTGAGCCAACCTACCTACCCGACGGCAGCCAGATATATGTCTGGCGCGATGGCCTGCACGAAGATTTTTTCGTCTGGGATACCAAAGTTACCTATATGTACGACAGCTTTGGTCACGGGGGGGTTGTGGTCATGTGGCCCACCATACCTGGCAGCACCCTGTTCAGCGTGCAAGGGCAGTACCGCCCCACAGAAGACGCCGCATGGACGGTGGCCAGTCTACTCTTTGACCACCAGACGGGGCAAATGACGCGCCTGTGGAGCCAAAACGCGGGCGGCGCAGCAGCGGAACTGATTCCTGTGCCGGGCAGCGAATTTCAGCTTTTTGATTATTACCTGGCGCCTGATAATGCCATCACGCAGCAAGAAGGTGGTAGCCTCTATTTTGATGAAGCGGGGCTGCTCTATTTTGATTGGCGACCGCTGCCAGACGGCCGTTACTATCTCGGTTTTGCCGTTGAAAATGGTGCTGGTCAACGCACCTACGCCCTGACCGATCTGAACGTACAAAACAGCAACCAGGTGCCCGGCTATACCGCTTACCTGGACCCGCACCTGGGCTTTCAGTTCCTTTACCCGGCAGCCTGGTACACCCCCGTATACACGCAAGGGGTACTCTACACCTCAGACCAGGTGGGGCAAACGTTCCTGCAAGTAAAGGTATACCCCGACGCCGGCAGAAGCGCAACGGCCAACGCACTGCAAGCAGAGGCATTGCGCCAGTTTGGCCGCGTGGACGTTCTCTTTGTAGACGAGGTGAACGTGGCGGGGTTACGGGGCCTGCGCACCGCTTACGGGTACGAGCGCGCCGACGGGGCCCTACGCACTGGCCTGCTGCTGACTTTTGCCCAGGCTGGCGCGGGCTATGTGGTGGACGTGGATGGAGCACAGGAATTGGAAGCAGAAACGATTACGGCCGTTTCCACCCTGATTGCTTCCTGGCAATTCACCGACACCACTTTTGGCACGCAGCCCGGCCGGTGGCAACGGCGCACGCTGCCTGCCTTCGCCGTCGCCCAGCCCACTGACTTCAGCTACCAACCCACAAACAGTTGGCAGCGCTTTAGCGCCAACCGCGAGACGTTTATTGCCCTGCGCGTGCGCCCCAGCACAGAAACTGCAGCCGAAATTGTGGCACGCCTGGTGCAAGATGCCGGCAGCGGTGTGGCCAACTTTCGCACCGACGAGCCGCGCCGCTTTGCTCTGGGTGTCACGCCCTGGCAGCGCGTAGACTTTTCTTACACAAACGGGAGCGGACAGGAGATTTTGGGCTTCATCATGGTAAAGCTGGAAGCAGACCAGGAGGTGGTTGCCTGGGCCGAAGCACCTAAGGCAAGCTATAACGAGTTAGAAACGAGCGTGTTCCTGGTGATGATCGCAGATCTTCAGAGGGATAGTGACCGCTGACGACCGACCGCAGACCACCCATCACCGGCAAAATCACGGTCAGCGGTCAGCAGTCAGCGCTCAGCAATCAGCGGTCATCTAGTCCCAATTTCTAATCTCTCCCCATTTCCAATCTCTCACCATCATGAACACAACTACAGGTCTATTGCGCTCCTTGCTGATGTATTACGGCGTACCGGGGCGCTACGGCCGTATGCGCCGCTTTTATCGCCCTTTCATCCAACCGGGGGACGTTTGCTTTGACATCGGCGCGCACGTGGGCAACCGCATCCGCGTTTTTCTCGCCTTGGGGGCGCGGGTGGTGGCAGTGGAACCGCAACCGCAAATGATGCAATGGCTGCGCTGGCTATACGGCCGTCACCGGCGCGTAACGCTGGTGGAAGCGGCCGTAGGCGCACAGACGGGCATGGCCACGCTATACGTCAGCCAGCGTACCCCCACCGTCAGCACGCTGTCGGTTAATTGGATAACGGCCGTGCAGCAAGACCCCGCTTTTGCCCAGATACGTTGGGAAACGGCCGTTTCTGTACCTGTTCTCACCCTGGATGAGCTGATTGCCCGCTTCGGCCGTCCAACTTTTTGCAAGCTGGATATTGAAGGGTATGAAGCGGAGGCGCTGCGCGGCCTCAGCCAGCCCTTGTCCGCCCTTTCTTTTGAGCATATTCCTGCTGCCGCATCCCTGACTGCCGCCTGTGTGACACGGCTGGCCGAACTGGGCACATACCAGTTTAATTACGCCCCTGGCGAAAGCCAGCGTCTGCTGTGGCCAACCTGGCAATCAGCTACAGCGCTGCTGGCGGCGCTGGCGCAGCTCCCGCCTGGGAGCGGCGATGTGTATGCGCAATGGCAGGGTTGACGGCCGTTTGCCACTGGCGGACAATTCAGCCCATGAAGACGACGCTGACGACATTGCTGACACTGCTGCTGTTTGTGACCAGCCTAACGGCTTGCCAATCGCCTCAGCCTGTGATTGCCGAACTGCCTCCTTTGCCCACGCGCCTGCCCACGTTAGCCTCACCGGCGACGGTAACGGTCGTCTCCCCGCCTGCGGAAACGGCCGTCTTGCCCCTGCTGCCACCCACGTATACCCCCATCGCCGCGGCCACACCTACCAAACCTGCGCCCGCGCCGCTAAGCGAAAGTGCTGCCGCGCGTGCCCTGGCGGCCATTCCCACCCCCGCACCCGTGCATACGCCATTGCCCGCCACGCCCCTGCCTGACACCATTGACCGCACCTGTCCCGAAACTTCGCCGCTCAAACCCACCTACGCGCGCTACTTCCTCTCCCCCGCTATCTGGCCTACGCCTGACGTGCAAAAGAGTGAACCTCACTTCTGGCTAAGTAAGCCGCTGCCCGGTAGCGGCCGTTTTTTGATTAACGAAAATTATCCCTACGGCTGGGATATGAACGGCCGTTTGCTGCTGCACAACGCCGTAGACTTTGCTGGCGGACTGGGCACGGCTGTGTTGGCCGCCGCCGACGGCGCCGTTGTTGTGGCACAATCAGACATGAACGCCTGGTACGGCTGGCGCTGCAACTGGTACGGCCATCTGGTGGTAATTGAGCATGACCAACGCTGGTTTGGGCAGCCCATCTACACCCTATATGGCCACGTGCTGAACATCAACGTGGAACCGGGGCAGCGCGTGCAGCGCGGTGAGCAGGTGGCAGAGGTAGGCATAGGCGGCGCGGCCACTGCGCCCCACCTACACTTTGAGGTGCGCATTGGCCAGAATGCGTTCACGGCCACGCGCAACCCCATGCTGTGGATTGCGCCCGGTGAAGGGCGCGGCGTGTTGGCGGGCAGGTTGCTCGACCCAAACGGCCGTCCCTGGCATGGCGTCGTCTTACATTTACTCGATGAAAAGGGGCAAATTGCGGCCACCACCTGGAGCTATCTGGATGACCCACTCCACTACATCAACCCCGACGAGGGGCTGGCGGAAAATTTTCTCTTTAGTGACGTGCTGGCTGGGGAGTATCGCCTGTACACCGAGCTGCAGGGGGTGATTTATCAGCTTCCCGTCACAGTTGCCGCAGGCGAAATCGTGGTGGTTGAGATCATAACGGAACCGCTGCGAAGCAGGCGCACAGAGGCAGAAACGCCAACGCCCACGCCAGAAGCGGATTAAAGATTTAGAGAGCGGAGGCAATGGTATGCAACAGAAATCAGGTTGGCGCGGCGTGGCAACAGCCGTGATTGCGCTGGCATTTATCATCATTTCCTGGTGGCAGGTGCTGCGCGTTAACGATGGGCTGATTGTGCGCGATTTGCAGCAAGACGGCGTGCCCATGCGCTACCTCGTTGCCCAGGGCGCCCAGAATGCGCCTGGCGTGCTGGTTGCGCACGGCTTCAGCGGTTCGCGGCAGCTTATGGCAGGCTATGGCTATGCCCTGGCAAAAGCGGGATATGCGGCGCTGCTGTGGGACTTTGGCGGGCATGGCGCAAACAGCAGCGGCCTGAACCGCGAGGGCGCGACCCTGCAAGACAACATAGATGCCGCTTACACCACCCTGTTGCGCCAGCCGGAGGTAGACGCGCAGCGGATTGCGATTTTGGGCCACTCCATGGGCAGCGGCGCCGCCATGCGCGCCGGCATCAAAGACCCGCAGCGCTACCGCGCCGTAATCGCCGTCTCCCCTACTAACGCCGAGGTGACGCCAGAGCTGCCGCCCAATTTGCTCTTTCTGGCAGGGGCGTGGGAGCCGCGCTTTGTGACCAATGCGGAACGGCTGCTGGCTGCGGCGGGCGGCGCAAACCATGATTTTAGCAACGGCCGTGCACGTGCCTTCACCCTCATTCCCAACGTAGAACATATCACCATTCTCTTTAGCGCCGCCAGCTATGCGGAAACGCTGCGCTGGCTGCATGAGACGCTTGGCGGTGGGCAAACGCCTTACCGCGACGGCCGTTTGTGGTGGTATGCACTGCATTTGCTCGGGTGGCTGGGTCTGGCAACGGCCGTTGTGCCGCTGCTGCCCCGCGTCACGCCCCAGGCAGCAGAAAAACGCCGCCCCTGGCTGGGGTTGCTCATTGCCCCCCTTGCCGCTTCTGGTTTACTCTACCTGATTAATCTGCTACTCAACGTGCGCGACCTGGGCGGCGTGATTATCGGCGGCGCGCTGGCACTGTGGTTCTTCATCCTGGGGCTGATCTGGCTGCTGATTGGCTTCCGCCCGGTGCGCCCCACGCGCCGCAGCTTGCTGCTGGGGCTGGGCTTTTTTGCCCTGCTGTGGTTGGCCTTTGGCCTGTTGGCACACTGGGTCTGGCTGCCCTGGCTGCTCATTCCCGTGCGGCTGCTGCGCTGGCCATTCTGGGCGCTGGCCTGTCTGCCCTGGCTGTTGGCTGCTGGTCAGGCACAACAGGGGGGAACGGCCGTACACCGTTTCCTCTGGTGGCTGAGCCAAAGCCTGCTGCTGGCTGCCGGCCTGCTGCTACTCATCTACCTCCTGCCAGAGTTAGGGTTTGTGGCGCTGGTATTGCCGGTGCTACCCCTGGTGCTGGCGGTCATGGTTGTCGCCGGGCGCAACGCCGGAGATAGCTGGACGTTTGGCCTGGGCAGCGCCCTGTTTTTTGCCTGGCTGCTGCTGGCGCTCTTTCCGCTAGCAGCGTAGGGGGGAAAGGGGAGAACGGGATAGGGGGAGAAGAGGAGATGAACTGGACGCTAATTTTTAATCTGATAGAAGGTGCACTATGTCTCAACTTGGTGAACGACTGCGGTGGGTAGCAGAAAGTCTGCTCGAAAATGAAAGCCTGACGGCCGATTTGGACGAAGAGGCAGCGCAGGGTATCCTGGACTGGGGTCTGGCGCTGGCAGAGGAAATCGTGCAAAGCACGGCCAGGCTGGACGACGTTAAAGCGGAGGAAGCAATGGAGCCTCGCTTGCAAGCGCTGCGGCGGCTGCTGCGCGATGCCAGCCATTTCTTGGCTCATACGCAGCGCCTGACACCAGAGCAAGCAGTGCGGGCGTTAGATGGGCTAACTCGCTATGCGCAAAAAGTCTATGGCGCAGGCTACGTCGCACCAGAAACGGCCGCCAGGCGCGCTTTCGTCCAGACCCTCAGCAGCAGGCTGAGCGCCACCCAGCTTCGCGCCTTCCTGCAAGGGGAACCGCCCCTACAACTGGCTGCCCAAAACAAGGAGATGATGTGGCAAACGGCCGTTGCCCCCCTAACCGATCTGGACGACCGCTACGAAATGGAACAAGAAGAAGAGTAAAGCGGAGAGAGGAAGAAATCATGCGCTTTGTAGACAACCAAAACATCACCGACCCGCGCCTGAATCTGGCGCTGGAAGAATATCTGCTGCGGCAAGCGAACCTGGATGAGCCATTGCTCCTTTTTTATGTCAACGAACCGGCTGTCATTATCGGCCGTAACCAAAACGCGCTGGAGGAGATTGACCCAGACTTTGTGGCGGCGCACGGCATTCACGTCGTGCGCCGTCTTTCTGGCGGAGGCGCCGTGTTTCACGATTTGGGTAATCTGAACTTCAGCTTCATCACGCAAGGGGGAGAACAACTACACCAGTTTGAGCGCTTCACGCGACCGGTCATTACCGCGCTGAACCGCCTGGGCGTGCCAGCTATGTTGCACGGCAAAAGTGACATCTTTGCCAACGGCCGCAAAATCTCCGGCAACGCGCAATATCTGGCGCAAGGGCGCATGTTCAGTCACGGCACACTGCTGTTCGACACCAACCTGGAAATGATGCTGCAAGCACTCAACCCGCGGCGCGTGCAAATTGAGTCACGCGCCGTGCAGTCAGTGCGCAACTTTGTCGCCAACATCCGTGAGCTGCTGCCACGCGAGATGACGCTGGCAGAGCTGCAGCAGGCGCTGCTGGATGAAGTGTTTGGCTTTACGGCCGTTGTCCCCTACGACCTGACCGCTGGTGACTGGCAGCAGGTCATGCAGCTTGCTGACCAGCGGTACCGCACCTGGGAATGGAACATTGGCCGCGCGCCCGCATTCAACGTTCACCGCCAGGGGGAAACGCCAGCGGGGCGCGTCGAAGCGCGCATAGATGTACAGGATGGACAAATTCGCCACGTCAGCTTTTGGGGCAATTTTGCCAGCAAGGGTGACGTGACAGACGTCGCGCTGCGGCTAACCGGCGCACGCTACGAGCGAGATGCAATGGCTGCTGCCCTGGCCGGGCTTGATCTGACCCCTTACTTTGGCCCCATTTCGGCGCAGGAGCTGGTAGCGCTGCTCTGGTAACAGGGGGAGGCAAAAGGTAAATCCGATAAACTTTGCCAACCTGACATTTTGTAACCCGTGCAATTGCTCTAATAAAATGGAAACACCAGCGGCAGCACCAACACTACCCCCAAGAGGGTAATGAACACCAGCGGAATGCCTACCTTCATAAAATCCACGAAGCGGTAATTACCGGCTCCCATCACGAGTGTATTCACCGGCGAAGCCACCGGTGTGACAAATGCCATCGAAGCTGCCACAGCCACGGCCATCAGAAAAGCGTGGGGCCTAACGTCCAGGCCAGTCGCTGCCGCCAAGGCCACCGGGGCCAGCACCACCGTTGTGGCCGTATTGGAAAGCACTTGAGTAAAGAGCGAGGTAAGCAAAAAGAGACCTGCCAACAACGCCAGTGGCCCAATTTGCCCCAGGGAGCTCACCAACCCCTGCGCAGCCATATCTACCAGCCCTACGCGCTGCAAAGCGGTGCTCATGGGCAACATACCTGCCACCAGCACAATGCTTTTCCAGTCAATAGCGCGGTAGGCGTCATCCATGGTCAGGCAGCCGGTGAGCACCATCAGCAGGGCGGCCATCAGGCTGGTTGTGGCAATGGGCAGCCACTCACCAACCAGCGTGCCAATCATGGCCAGCAAAATGACGAGCGCAATCATGGCCTTGCCGCGACTTGGCACACTGCTCAACATCTCTTCTGGCTGCCCGATTACGACAAAGTCACGCCGCTGTTTTTTCAGCTCAGCGATATTGCGCCAGGAGCCTTGCACCAGCAAAATGTCGCCAAAGCGCAGCGGCGTGCTTTTTATGTCCAGTTTCCCCTTGGCGCCTGGCCCCGTCAACCCCAAAACGGTGAGTTTGTACGTCGTGCCAAAGCGAGATTCAACCAGGGTCTTGCCGATTAGGTTGGAACGCGGGGGAATGAGCACCTCAGCCACGCCGACTTCTTCGTTCAGCAGCACGCTGGCGTCTTCGCCATCGCTGGCAGGCTGCACGCCCAGGTTCCATTTGGCAGCCATTTGCGTAATGGCATCCGTCTCGCCCTGGACGATGAGAATGTCATCCAGCTCAATGACGGTATCGGGTGTGGGGGGGACGGATACGCGCGCGGGCAACGGCCGTTGGCCATTCCCTTGCTTCCCACGCACCAACTGCAACACCGGGCGCGGCTCCTCGCGGCGCAAAATATCCAGCACCGTGACGCCATACTGCTGCCGCAATTCTGAGGCCGCCAGCGTCTGCCCCACCAGGTCAGAGGTGCGACGCACGCGCAGGCGAAACAAGTTATCCGGCAGGCGGTACAGGTTAATCAGCTCTTCTGGCGTCTTAAACGCCTGCGTTTCCACCTTCACGCGGCGGTCGGGCAGCAGACGCCGGCCAGCCACCACCATGTAGCCAATACCCAAAATGAGCAGCACCAGCCCTACTGGTGTATAACTAAAAAAGGAGAAGGGGGTCAGCCCATTTTCGCGCAAAAGGTCACTAACAATAATGTTGGGCGGTGTGCCGATAAGCGTGGTAGCCCCGCCCAGTAGTGACCCATACGCCAGGGGGATAAGCAGGCGTGAGGGCGCAATTTTGGCGCTACGCGCCAGGATGATCACCGCCGGCAGCAGCACAGCAACCGTACCGGTGTCGCTCATAAAGCTGGACATCAACGCCACGGCGATCATCAGCACCACCATCAGGCGCAGTTCGCCCGTGCCCGCCACGCGCAGCACACGCCGGCCAATCATACCGGCCAGACCGGTTTGCATGACACCGCCGCCAACAATAAAGAGAGCAGCAATGGTGAGCACGGCCGAATTAGAAAACCCGGACAATGCTTCGGCTGTGCTGAGCGTTCCTCCCAGCATCAGCGCCACCACTACACCCAGGGCGACAATGTCAACGCGCAGCCATTCCGTAATAAACAAAATGACGGCAATGATTAAAATTGTGAGTGTGTACCATGCTTCAAATGTCATCATGGGGGTCTACCTTACCACACTTTGCTCAGGAAAGCAGGGGATCAAAGCAGTTATAGGCAGCATTTTTGCGCCCCTTCTCCCCGTGTTCTCTTGCCCAAAACGGCCGTAATGCTACAATCCTGCGCATAAGATTAAAAGGTACCTATGGCCGACGAATCTACAATGCGCAATTTTCAGGGAGGTTAAGGCACATGATCAACACCACTCAACCCTTTTCTCTTAACAACGCAAGCCCTTTTCTCGCCCTCCAGTTGCAGCAGAACGATACCATTGGGGTGTGGGTGGGAATCATTTTCTTGATGGTCGGGTTGGCTCTAGCCATCATCTTTTGGCGCTGGTGGAACCACATCTCCGAAGAAGATACGGCCGTTGACGTGCGCATGCGCAATCTGCCAGTGATTCACCACGGGGGCGCAACGGCCGCTCCCCATCCCTTTTATCACCCAGAAACAGACAGCGAACAGTCACGAGAAAATAATCACAACGAGGTAAATCACTAATGGAAAGAAAGCCCCCGCTTGACCCCAGCCTGGTAGAGGCCTTCGTGCGCGCCGGGCACGGCAATCTGGAACAGGTACGCGCCCTGCTCCAACAAGAACCAGCGCTGGTAAATGCCGCCTGGGATTGGGGCGGTGGAGATTGGGAGACAGCACTGGGAGGCGCTGCGCACACGGGGCAACACGAAATTGCCCTTTATCTGCTGGAGCACGGCGCGCGCCTTGACCTGTTTGCCGCTGCCATGCTGGGGCGCCTAGACATTGTGCAGGCGGCGCTCCGCGCATTCCCCCACCTGGCACAGGCCAGAGGGCCGCACGGCATTCCCCTACTGGTCCACGCTAAAAAGGGAGGCGAAGCGGCAACGGCCGTTGTCGCCTTCCTGGAAACGTTCACCCCTTGACGGCCGTACTGCGTGAACCGGGAAGCGTGAATAGGTTATTTTGTTAACAGTTTACTATCCTACTCCGTGGAAAGGATATGCAGCTTGGCATGCGCGACCGTCTCATACGCGCCACAGTGAAACTTGATCGTGTACCCGTGCTCCAGCAGCGGGTAATGCGACTTCAGGCATTCAACCTGCTCCTGCACGAAGGCAAACAACTGCAAAAAACGTTCCGGTGCAGTTGTGCGCATCTCATCCAAACCAGCATATAGTTCAAAAGGAAAAGCCAGCCAATGAACGGCCGCTTCCTGTTCCAGGCTTTTAATGATAGCAAAGCCTGCTTCCTTATCTGCAACAATCACCTCGCCCGGCATCATGCCCAGCGCCACCTGCACCAACGGTGAATCATTTGTCATTTCCTAATATCCTCCGTTCATGAGCCCCCCATCACTGATAAAATCGTGGTCGGCAGTCGTTAGTCAGCAGCCAAATTATAAAGATCGCTTGAGCCATGCCAAAAAACTATTCTAGGCAATCGCCTGCCGCACAAACGCCGCCAGATTCTCCTTCAGCCTGGCCAGTGAAGGCAAATGCACATACATCATATGCCCCGCCTCATAGAAGCTCATGCTGATGTTGCTTTGCAGACTGGGGTCTAGCTCCAGGTGGGTAAAGGTGTAGCGAGTGGCCAGGTAAGGCGTGGCCAGGTCATAATAACCATTGGCCACATGCACCTTCAGCGCCGGGTTCATCGTCATCGCCTGGCGCAGCGTTTCCGCTACATTCACAAATGAGTTTTGATTTTGCGCATATTGCCAGGCAGGAAACACCTTAAAACTCAAAATCTCATATGGCAGGTCACTCTCAAAAGCCAGGTCGCGGCGAATATAGTCATTAAACGTGGAAGTATACGCGCCCAGGATAGCGGCATAGCTGGGATCATTCTCAAAATATTCTCCTGCTGCATCCCGGTCAATGCCAATATAGCGGGTATCCAGCCGCCCAACGGTGCGCCGCCGCGCGCGCAGCAGCTCCTTGCAGAAGCGGTGGATGTTGATGCGCAAATTTGTGCGCTCGATATAGTCAGTGGAAAGGGCAGTATAGCGCGCCAGCTTTTGCGCAATCTCCTGCTGCCGCTCCGGGGGCAGCTCTGCCCCTTGCATCAACGCCAGCGTGTACTCATTCAGGGCAAACGCTTCTACCTCAGCCAGCGTTTGCTCCAGATCGGCCTGCAATGCGGGCTCTAGCTGCCGATGATACCAGGCAGTTGCGGTATAGGTGGGCAGGAACAAGATGTAGGGCAGATCGTTGCCGATGGTAAAGCGCGCCGTCTGAAAATTGAGAATCGAGGAAACGAGGATGATGCCATTCAGGTACATGCCGTACCGCTCTTGCAAGTAGCCAGAAAGACCGGCAGCACGGGTTGTGCCGTAGCTTTCGCCAATGAGAAACTTGGGCGAGTTCCAGCGGCGATAGCGGGTGACGTAGAGACGAATAAAGTCGCCTACAGACTCGATGTCTTTTTTGAAGTCGTAGAATTGTTTCGGTTTCTCGCCAGGGACAGCACGGCTGAAGCCTGTGCCAACCGGGTCAATAAAGACCAGGTCTGTTTCGTCGAGCAACGTGTACTCATTGTTCACCAGACGATAGGGGGGCAAAACGGGGCTATCTACGTCGTGGTTGTCTACACGGCGTGGCCCCAGCACGCCCAGGTGTAACCAAACAGAGGAGGAGCCTGGCCCGCCATTAAAGCTAAAGGTAATGGGGCGCTGGGCGGTATCAGCCACGTCATTTTTGCTGTAGGCAATAAAAAAGATGGAGGCTTTGGCCTTTTCGCCCTCTGCTTTTTCTTCCTTTTCTACTTCTTCTTTTAGTACGATGGTTCCAGTGGTGACGGTGTAGCTGAGTTCTTGCCCGTTTACGCTTACAGTATGCTGGCTTTGCACAACGATGTCTTTGGGCTCAGCTTTGGTTTCTTCGGGCTTGTTGTTTTTGTTGGTGCTGGTTTCTTCGCTCATTTGGGTTCCTTTTGGGGTAATCAATCACCGGCGGGAAGAACGCAGGCGCCTGCCACACCGTCAGCAGCCAGGAGGCCGGGGCGTGGGTTTGCACATTCGCCACGTGGCGACGGCCGTATTCACCGTTCACAATTGCCAAAATCCGCATATGTGCCTGCCCTGGTAATTAGCAATTAGCGACATGGCGCAAGGAAACTTTACAATTGAACTGCTGACCGCTGACCATAATTTGGCCAGTGATGGGCGGTCGGTCGTTTGCGGCCCCGGATCCTATACCAGTTCTTCCACCAGCGCTACCGCACCCCACAGTGGTGCATCATCGGCGTAGCGCGCTGGAACCACGTCGAAGTGGACTTCTGCCATAGCCGTCTCGCGTGCGGCGCGGCGCACTTCGTCCCACCACAACACACCCGCCTTTGTCACGCCCCCGCCCAACACAAAGCGCTGCGGGTTGATGAGGTTAGCCACGTTGCCAATGCCCACGCCCAGCGCCCACGCACCGCGCCGTAAAATGCCCAGGGCGATGGGTTCGCCGTTAGCAGCCGCTTCGGCCACGCTTTTGCCGGTGATGGCCCCCTTTGGCGGCCGTCCCTGCGCCGCCTGCAGTTGTGTGCGGTAATCGTGCGCCATGTAAGGGCCGGAGGCCAGCCGCTCCACACAGCCACGCTTGCCGCATAGACACATCGGCCCATCGGGTGCAACCACCGTGTGCCCAATTTCCCCGGCCATTCCTTCATAGCCACGCCACGGCCGTCCTTGCAAAATCAGGCCACCGCCCACGCCCGTGCTCACAGTAATGTAAAAAAGCGTGTCCACATCCTGGCCGGCGCCCAGGCGCCACTCCCCCAGGGCGGCCACGTTAGCGTCGTTGTCTACGCGCGCCGACGCGGCAAAAGCTGCTTCCAACCGCTCTTGCAGAGGAAATTCGCGCCAGCCCGGCACATGATGCGAAAGACGCACCGTACCTGTAGCGTAATTGACCGGCCCGCCAAAGCTCACGCCAACGGCCAGCGGCTTTTCGTCGCCCAATAGCGCGTGCCCCAGTTCAATCATCGTCGTTAACTCGTAGCGAGCATCTGCATCCGATGGGGTGAAAACGCGCTGCTTTGCCTGCCAGTTGGGGGATTCGGTGCGCAAGGCGCTGGCGCGCAGCACGGCCGCAGTAAGCTTGGTGCCGCCAAAATCGAGCGCCAGAATGAGGTCAGCCATACCTTATCACCTTTGCAAAAATAACCCACGAATTAACACAGATTGGACAGATTCGCGCGGATTTGTTGGATTTGCCAGGCAGAAAAATCTGCCGGCCCTGGGTTCTTCCGTGCCACAACCAGTTTGATACCTGCCTTGTGGGAAATACACAGTATAATTCGCGCAATTATAGCGTGAAATGCTGGCTGACTGGCAAATTTTATCTTAACCGCAAAGCGCGCAAAGAACACAAAGAAAATACCCAAGAGGCGTTTTGCGCTCTTTGCGTCCTTTGCGGTGCATTCTTACATGATGGGTGGTCTGCCGTTGGCTGTCGGCAATCAAAAAGAGGCGTGATATGACAACAACAGATGAGGCGCTGCTGGCGCAATTTGCCAAAGCGACTTTGGCGCAAAAGGTGGAAATTTTTCAGCGGGCGCTGACAGACGGCCGTTTAAGCAGCAGCGACGCGGCGATTGAGATGGGGCTGGAAATGCTGGAAACGCTGTATGAGGAAACGGCCGTTCACCCCCACCCTCCCTTTGCAGAGCTGATTGCCAGTGCGCGCGCTCACACGCCGGAACTGTATGAGGCAGAAGCGGGCACGCTGCTGGAATGGCAGATCACGCGCGCGCTGCGCGACGGCCGTACGGCCGACCTGCCCACGCTGACGCGAGAGCTGGCGCAACGCGCCGCCGAATTCCCCACCGAGCTGCTGGCCGCCGCAGAAAAGCTAGCCTACTACGGGCAGCTTACCCCCCTGGCGGCCATGCTGCGCGACGCCTGGCCTCACATTCAAGCGGCCGATTTTGAGGAAACGGCCGTTGAAGAGTACGTCGTCCAGGCAATGAATTACCTGATTATGGAATACGTAACGACAACGGCCGTGCCCGACCCAACCTCCCCCCACCTGCTGGCCCTTCTCGACCCCTTGGCCGAAGTAGATACCAACGAATTGCACGCCTACGTGGCCGAGTTGAGCGGGCAACAGCGCCGCGTCTGGCAGCCAGACGACTTTGTCGTACCGCCCCAGGCCGGCAAAAGCGTCACCATTCCTCCCATTGTGGAAGATAACCTCATCCACCTGCTGCGCGAATTCATGCATGCGGCACAGGAAGATGGCGTACCCATCAGCCGTGCAGCGCTCGCCTACTGGCCGCTACACGAATATCTGCTGGCGCGCCTGGAAGAAAGCGCGCGCGCCTACCAACCCAAACGCAAAGCAGAAGCCCGCGTCGCCCGCAGAAGCTACGGCCTCTCTTACCTCTGCCCCACGCCCATCAGCCTGGCGCAATTTTTGGCAGCCAGGCTGGAAAGCGCCCTGCCGCGCCATTACCCGGCTGCGGCGCTGGTTGCCGTGCTGCCTGCCTGGCTGCGCTTTTTGCAGCAGCGCGGCCTCATTACCCCAGAGCAGCAAAAACAAGCCTTACGCGGCCTACAAGAGCTGCTGCCTGAACTGCATGACTTCTGGTCAGACATGCCCGGTGACTCCGGCCTGCTCGCCAGCCTGGAGACGTGGCAGTAAGCGCAGGTTGGATTTGGGATGTTGGATTTGGGATTTGGGAATAAGCAGTAACGATTGACCATTGACCGTTGGCAATTAACCATTGACAATTGATAATTCTCCCTCTCTGCTCCTATGCTTGCTAACCGCCTGCGCAAACGTCAGCGCCACCTGCGTAAATGGGCCAGCCGCCAGCAGATTACCTGCTACCGCCTCTATGCGCGGGACATTCCCGAATTCCCGCTGATTGTAGATTGGTACGATGGCGAAGCGGTGGTGTGGCTGTATGCACGCAAGCGAGATGAGACGCCGGCCGAGGAGGCTGCCTTCCGCGCCGAGGCTGTCGCCGAGATTATGGCCGGGCTGGAGCTGCGCGAGGCGCAAATTTTTGTCAAAGAGCGGGCCAGGCAGCGGGGAAATGAGCAATACGGCCGTTTTAGTCAACAAGGCCACATTCGCACCGTCATGGAACAAGGGCTGCGCTTCGAGGTCAACCTGAGCGACTACCTGGACACCGGCCTCTTTTTAGACCACCGCCAGACGCGCCAGATGGTGCGTCAGCGCGCCCAGGGAAAGCGCGTGCTGAACCTGTTTGCCTACACCGGCTCCTTCACCTGCTACGCCCTGGCAGGCGGAGCCAGCGCCACCACCACCGTAGACCTGAGCAAAACTTACACCGACTGGACAGTGCGCAACTTGCGCCTGAACGGCTTTACCCCCGGCGGCACAAATCGCATCATTCAGGCTGACTGCCTGCAATACCTGGTAGAGGCAGCACAGCGGCGTGAGCAGTATGACCTGATCATGTGTGATCCGCCCACCTTCAGCAACTCCAAACGCATGGCGCAAGGCTCTTTCGACGTAGACCGCGACCATGCCTGGCTGATTCGCGCCTGCGCTCGCCTGCTGGCCCCAGGTGGGGAGCTGTTTTTCAGCATCAACTCGCGCCGCTTCAAGCTGGAGGAAGTGGCGCTGGGCGGGCTGGTAGCACAGGAGATCACGGCGCAAACAGTGCCGGAAGATTTTCAGGGACAGCGGATTCATCGCTGTTGGCTACTAAAGACACCGTTAAATAACTCTTCTTAACTTAACGCTTTGCCTGTCATTCCGAGCGGAGCCTGCGGCCCTGAGCGAAGTCGAATGGGGAGGAATTTCTCTACTTTACAAGTGGCAGGGATTCCTCGTCGAAGACTCCTCGGAATGACATGGGAAAGTTTAGGTTATTTTGTTAACAGTGTGCTAAAGCGGTAGGATGGGAGGCCAGGGGCGGGGCAAGAGGTAGCCAGCGGCGGAAAGGAGCAGGAGGCAATTTTTCGCCTGTGCGGGGTGTTTGTGATAAAACATTGCGCCAACGCGGCGTGCGTGTAGACAATCATGCTAATGAACAAATGAGTTGGCCGTCGGCGGTCGGCGGTCATTTTCAAGGGAGGAAGAGATGTCAACGGCCGTTCCCACCCCTAGATTACCCCTCAAAACCAAACTCGCCTTTGGCGTAGGTGACCTGGGCGCGGCGATTGTGGCTGCTGTGCAGGGCTTTTTTCTTAACGCCTTTCTGCTAGACGTTGCCGGGCTACGTCCCGTCGCTGCCGGCACCATCTTCCTGATTGTGAAAATCTGGGACAGCGTGAATGACCCAATTATTGGCGCTTTAACCGACCGCACGAAGACGCGCTGGGGGCGCAGACGGCCATGGTTACTCTTTGGCGCCATCCCCTTTGGCCTCTCCTTCTTCCTGCACTGGCTGGTTCCCGATCTGGGCGACACAGGCAAGTTCATCTACTACCTGGTCGTCGCCTTGCTGCTCGATGTGGCATATACGGCCGTTAACGTCCCCTACACCGCCCTCACCCCAGAGCTTTCTGACGACTACGACGAGCGCACCAGCCTCAACGCCTATCGCTTTGGCTTTTCCATTCTCGGTGGCATGGTAGCCGCTTTCTTACACGGCATCATTGCCGGCAGCTTCGACAGCGCCAAAACCGGCAACGCTGTTGCTGCCGCCATCTGGGCCTTCTTCATCATTACGTCGGCCCTCGTCACCTTTGCCTACACCCGCGAGAGCCACTTTCGCCAGGAAAACGACGCAGAGATCAACTTTTTTACCGGGTTGGGCATCGTCTTTCGCAATCGCGCCTTCCTCTCCGTCACCACCATCTACCTGCTCACCTGGCTCTGCATCCAATTTGTGCAGGCCAATCTGCTGCTCTATGCGCGATACTGGCTGGATGCGGAAGCGCAGTTTCCTTTTCTCATTCTCGCCATTCAAATGACAGCCTTTGCCTTCCTCATCGTGTGGTCCAAAGTCAGCGCGCGCATCGGCAAGCAGAGAGCATATTATGCCGGGGTCTCACTCTGGATTATGGCAGAGGTGCTCATTTTTTTCTTGCAGCCGGGGCAGGTCAACCTGCTTTTTGCCCTGGCAGTGCTGGCCGGCGCGGGCGTCAGCATTGGCTATCTGATTCCCTGGAGTATGTTGCCCGATGTGATTGAGCTAGACGAGCTGGAGACGGGACAGCGGCGCGAAGGGGTGTATTACGGCTTCTTTGTTTTTCTGCAAAAGTTAGGCATCTCGCTGGGGCTGGCGCTTTCTAACTTTGCCCTGGAGCTGACGGGCTACATCACCCCGCCAGAGGGTGGCCCCTGGCCGGTGCAGCCAGACGCGGTGTTGCTGGCGCTGCGGCTATTTGTTAGCCTGGTTCCGGCAGCCATTTTGCTATTGAGCATTCCCGTGGTCATGCGCTATCCCATTACGCGGCAGCGCTACGCAGAAATTCGCGCCACCCTGGCGGCGCGCCGGAAGTCATAATCTGACCACCGCCTGCCGACGGCAGACTACCCAGCACCGGCAAAATCGCGGTCGGCCGTCAGCGGTTAGCGGTCGAAAAAGCCATGCAAACTCTGTACGATCTCACCCGCGAAGCGATGGCGGCCTGGCTGGCGGACTGGGGCTACGGCCGTTACCATGCCAACCGGCTGTGGGCGGCGCTCTACCGACACGGGGGAGACCTGAGCGGGCTGCGCGCCGACCTGCACGCACGGCTGGTCGCGGAAACGAGGTTCGCTTTGCCCCAAACGGCCGTTGCCCAGACCAGCAGCGATGGCTATACACGCAAATTTCTCCTGCGCCTGCACGATGGCCAAACCATCGAGACCGTGCTGATGCAATTCGAGGGACGAGACGGCACGCCGCGCACCACCGCCTGCCTCAGCACCCAGGTCGGCTGCGCCATGGGCTGCGTCTTTTGCGCCACCGGCCAGATGGGCTTTGTGCGCCACCTGAGGCCAGGCGAGATTGTGGCGCAAGTACTCTTTGTCAATCGCCAGCTGCCGCCACACAGCGAGCCGCTGCGCAACATTGTGCTGATGGGTATGGGGGAACCGTTGCACAATTACGAAAATACGATGACGGCCGTTGAGATCCTTACCGATCATCATGGCCTGGCTATTGCTCCTCGCCACATCACCCTGAGCACGGTAGGCGTGGTTCCGGGCATTATCAGGCTGGCAGATGAGCAACGGCCGTTTCGTCTCGCCGTCAGCCTGCACGGGGCAACCGATGCCGAGCGACAGGCGCTGGTTCCCCCGGCCAGACGCTGGCCGCTGGCAGAGCTGATGGCTGCCTGTCGCTACTACAGCAAAAAACGACAGCGGCGCATCTTCTTCGAGTGGACCCTCATTGCAGGGCAAAACGACACACCCGCGCAGGCGCACGCACTCGGGCAACTTTTGCGCGGTATGCAGGCACATGTAAACCTGATTCCGCTGAACCCAACACCGGGATACGCGGAACAACCAACTGGGGAAACGGCCGTGAAGCAGTTCCAAGCAATTCTAACCGCATATGGGCTGCCCAGCACCGTGCGCCAGCGGCGCGGCATTGACATCGCCGCCGGCTGCGGACAGCTCAAGGCAGCTACCCCGGGCTACGCAGCATGACCACGCCCACAGAGCCGCACGAGACATATGCGTCTCAGCAGAGCAGGCAACCGCCACAGCCAGAACCAGGCGTCTGCCCTTTTTGCCGCCCCACCCCTGACCGCGAGATTCTGACCGAATCAGACACAGTGTATGCGCTGCTAGATAAATACCCGGTATCGCCTGGGCATACGCTCATCATCCCCAGACAGCATGTAAGCAGCTATTTTGATTTACCCGAGCAGACCAAAACAGCGTGTTGGCGCATGGTTGATCAAGCCAGGATGCTCCTGACTGCCAGATTTCAGCCAGATGGGTTCAATATAGGTATCAACGTCGGCCAGGCTGCCGGACAAACCATTCTCCACGTGCATATCCATCTCATTCCGCGCTATACCGGAGATGTGCCAAATCCGGCTGGGGGCGTGCGGCACGTAATCCCTGGGAAAGGCAATTACCTGCACGACCAGTTGTAACGAGTCCTAGCGCGTACACCGCCACGGCCGCACCTGCCTGCACACAGCAAATGTCAGGAAAAACCCGTCACGCCACCTGACCAGTATCAAGATTTTCCCGCTATGGGTGACCTCCCTCCTCTTGTAGACTATTTTCATGTCTATCAGGCCGGAAACGGCAACGGCCGTTTTCCCATTTACGTATCATCAACCCAGAAGGAGGTCTCCTTATGTCCCAAGTTGAAGAACAAACCACCCCAACCGGGACGACCGACGTAGCCGACAGCAACCGGCGCAAATTTCTGCGCGCGCTATTTGGCACCGCCGGAATGGCCGCCATTGCCGCCACCCCCATCGGCAAAATGCTGACAGAAGATGAAGACGTTGGCGTCTTCACCATCCCGCAACAGACCGGCCCTGTCCCCCAACTCGATGACTTCGACCCCACCAAGCCAGTTGACGTTTTAGTGCGCATGCAAGCAGAACTACGCCGCGCCCTACAAAAACCAATGAGCGAACGGCGTTGGGTCATGGTCATAGACCTGCGCAAATGCGTGGGCTGCCATGCTTGCACCATTGCCTGCGTCGCCGAGAACAAACTTCCACCTGGCGTCGTCTATCGCCAGGTTGTCGAGCAGGAAATTGGCACCTATCCCAACGTCAGCAAGCGGTTCATGCCCCGTCCTTGCCTGCAATGCGACGATCCGCCCTGCACGCCCGTGTGCCCCGTCAACGCCACCTACAAACGCGCCGACGGCATCGTGGTGATGGATTACGACCGCTGCATTGGCTGCCGCTACTGCATGAACGCCTGCCCCTACAACTCCCGCTACTTCGACTTTGGCTTCAGCAAATATGACGAAACGCCCAAGCGAAACGACGCCATTTTGGCCGAAGAGGGCGAGGTGATTGAATCGCTGCCCGCCTTTGAATATGGCAAGGCGCGGGTACGCCGTCGGGAACAATCCCCCATTGGCAATGTGCGTAAATGTCACTTTTGCGCTCACCGCCTGGAAGTGGGCGAACTGCCCGCCTGCGTCACGACCTGCATCGGCCGTTCAACCTATTTTGGCGACGCCAATGACCCGGACAGCCTGGTAGCGGCGCTGATCGCCAGCCCCAACGTCATACGCCTGCGCGAAGAGTTGGGCACAGAGCCAAAAGTGTACTATTTAGTCTGATAGTCGTTAGTCGAATAGTCGAGCCAGGGAGCCGCATAGGCGTCACCCATCAACCGATCTCAGACTATTAGACTAATTTCGGAGGAAAAAAAATGGCAACACAAACTGTCAAACAACCAAAGCAGGCACGCTGGCAATGGACGCCTGACAAATTTCTCTGGCTTGCAGGGATTATCGGCCTGTTGGTAGGCGGCATAGGGCTGGTACAGCGGTTCACGGACGGCCTGCGTCCCACCGACCTCGGCTCATTTGTTCCCTGGGGGCTGTGGGTGGCCGCTTATGAATATCTGGTCTGGCTGGAAGTCGGCTCGTTATTCATGTTCACCCTACTGGTTTACGTGTTCAAATGGAAAGAAGCCTTGCCCGGCATGGCGCGTATGTTGTACCTGACGGCGCTGGCGATCTTAGGTATGGCCCTCATCTTAATTGGCCTGGACTTGGGGCATCCCTTCCGTGCCTTTTATGTGCTTTTCTACCCACAGTGGGGGTCGCTGATGACCTGGATGATCTGGCTGCACGTCATCTACATGGCAGTGCTGCTGGGCAAATTGTTTATTGAGTTACGGCCGTCTTCGGCCCAACTCAAGCGAATTAGCCTCTGGCTCTCTTATGCCAGTATGCCCATGGGCTTAGCCCTGGTAGTGGTGGCCGGCAGCGTATTCGGTGTGGTAATCGGCCGTCCCGCCTGGCAGAGCAGCGCTTTACCCCTCTACTTCCTCCTATCGGCGCTGGTAGCAGGCACGGGGCTGTTTACTTTCCAGTTTGTCCTCTTCTGGCCAGGACAGCGGGGCGAAACCTATCTGCGTACAGCGCGGAAGCTAGGGCAGCTCTTGCTAGGGCTACTCATCTTGGGCCTGATCGCCTCGGCGTTGGGCGGGCTGGTTATTCTCTACCCTGGTGTACCTGCCCAGGCAACAGCACTGCAACTAACCCTGTTCGGACCCTTCTGGTGGGTTTACTGGATTGCCCACCTCGGATTTGGCGTTATTCTGCCCATCATCCTGCTGTTGACGCAAACCCAGACAGCGCGGCGTATTGGCCTGGCCGCCGGCCTGCTCATTTTCACCTTTATCGCCGTGCCGCTGAACATCGTCATTCCGCCGCAGTTGGTGGTGGAAGTGGTGGAAAAGGGGCTGGTGTTAGCTTACCAGGGGCCGGGGTTGTCAACCGATTATTTCCCCACGCTGTCCGAATGGCTGCTGACCCTGTTTGCCATGTCGTTCGGCCTGCTGGTCTTCTTATTTGGTTATCAAGCGCTGCGGCTGCGGCCAAGCGCGGACGAAGAAACGGAGCATTAAAATGGCAGACCAAGAATCAACACACGCAAACGGCATGTCTCGCCGTGATTTTCTGAAACTGTCGGCAGCGGCCGGCGGCGCGGCTGCCTTCCTGGGCGGCGCACCGATGGCCTCACAGCTCCTGGCTCGCCAGGCACAAGCCGCCAGCTACGATGGGTATCCATTGGCCGATCCCGCCAATCAGATTTACTCCGTATGCCAGCAGTGCAACACCCAATGCGGCATTAAAGTAAAGCTGTTTGACGGCGTGGCAGCCAAAATTGACGGCAACCCGTACAGTCCCTGGAATATGGTGCCCCATTTTCCTTACGAAACACCTGCCACAGAAATGGGCGCCGTGGACGCCGGGCTTTGCCCCAAGGGGCAGTCTGGTTTGCTGGCCGCTTACGACCCATACCGACTGGTGAAGGTATTAAAGCGGGCCGGGAAGCGGGGCGAAAACAAATGGGAAACCATCCCCTTTGATCAGGCGGTAAGCGAAATTGTCAACGGCGGCCGCTTGTTTGCCCACGTGCCGGGCGAAGAAAATCGGGTCGTGGAAGGGCTTGATGCCTTATGGGCAGTGCGCGATCCGGCCCTCATGAAGGCCATGGGCAGCGCCGTTTCTGCCATTCTCGCGGAAAAAGAGCACGAGAAGAAGCGGGCGCTGGTAGAGCAATTCAAGGTAGATTTTGCTGAACATCTGGACAAGATGATTGACCCGGATCACCCCGACCTGGGTCCAAAGAACAATCAGATTCTCTACTTCTGGGGGCGGCAAAAGGCTGGCCGCGCCGAATTTGTGCACCGTTTCTTTGGCAGCGGCCTCGGCACAGTAAACCGCCACGGCCACACCACCGTCTGCCAGGGGAGTCTCTACTTTGCCGGGAAATCCATGACCGACCAGTGGGACGGCTCAAAATGGGCAGGTGGCTCGAAGATGTATTGGATGGGCGACACAGCCAGCGCCCGTTTTGTCATTTTTGTCGGCGCATCGCCGTTTGAAGGCAACTACGGCGTGACCAACCGCGTGCCGCGCATAACGCCGGGATTGGCCGACGGAACGCTGAAGATAGCTGTGATTGACCCGCGCCTGTCTAAGACGGCCAGCAAAGCGTGGAAATGGTTGGCGAACAAGCCCGGCACAGAAGCGGCTATCGCTCTGGCTTTGATTCAATGGATCATCGAGAACGAGCGGTACGACGGCCGTTACCTGGCCAACGCCAACAAAGCAGCCGCGAAAAAAGACAAAGAGCCTACCTGGTCTAACGGCGCCTGGCTAGTAATCATTGACCCGCAAAAGGGCACGCCGGGTAAGCTGCTGCGCGGTAGCGATTTACAATTGGTGGAAAAGGTGGAAGAAGAGGTTGACGGCAAGAAGGTGACCACCTACGTGACGGCCGAGGGTGTTGTCTTCAAAACCAACCCCTTCGTCACCCTGGATGGCGACGGCAACCCCCTCCTCTTTGACCCCAACGATGAAGAAAATGTGGCCGAAGGGCAGTTGTTCGTAGACACCACTCTCAACGGCCTGCACGTCAAGAGCGGTCTGCAAATCCTCAAAGAATCGGCCAACGAACATACCCTTCAGGAGTGGGCCGACATCGCCGGTGTGCGCGCCCGCGACCTGGTAGCCATCGCCCATGAGTTCACCTCTTATGGCAAGAATGTGGCCGTAGACATCCACCGTGGCGTTTCGCAGCATACCAACGGCTATTACAACGTCCTCTGCTGGTTCAATCTGGCCTTGCTCATCGGCAACTACGACTGGAAGGGCGGTCAATCCTGGCCTAGCACCTACGATCTCAGCGGCGCTCGTGCCGAGGGGCCATTTGTATTGGGGCAAATGAACCCCGGCGCTTTAACTCCGTTCGGCATTAGCCTCATCCGCCATGAAGTGAAGTACGAAAACACCACCCTCTTCATGGACACACCGGCTGACCAGCGTTACCCTGCGCCGCGCAACTGGTACCCACTCGCCTCCGACATTTACCAGGAGATCATGCCCTCGGCAGGCGACGGCTACCCCTATCCCATCAAAGCTGCCTTCATGTACATGGGGTCGCCCATCTACTCGCTGCCCGCCGGTCATACCTGGATCCCCATCCTGCAGGATGTGGAAAAGCTCCCCCTCTTCGTCGCCAGCGACATTGTCATCGGCGAGACGAGCATGTACGCCGACTACATCTTCCCCGATGTGACTTACCTGGAGAGGTGGGAGTTCAGCGGTACGCATCCCTCGGTGACATTCAAGGTACAGGGGGTGCGCCAGCCGACTATCCCACCGCTGACCGGCACGGTCACGGTTTTCGGCCAGGAACAGGCGTTGCAATGGGAAGCGCTGCTGCTGGCGCTGGCAGAAAAGCTAGGGCTGCCCAATTTTGGCCCGAACGGCTTTGGCGAGGATATGCCCTTCACCCATCCCGACCACCTCTACCTGCGCATGATTACCAACCTGGCCTATGGCGAAAAAGCAGATGGCAGCGATGCCGTTGCCGATGCCTCGGCCAAGGAGATAGAGATATTCCTCAACGCCCGCTCTCATCTACCCAAGGCGGTGTTTGATCTGAGTCGCTGGCGGCAAATTGCTGGGGAAAACTGGCCGAAAGTGGTAACGGTGTTGAACCGGGGCGGCCGTTTCCAGGCATATGAAAAGGGGTATCCTGGTAGCACGGCCGTTGGCCAATTGGGTGTCAAATTCGCCAAGCAGATTAACATGTACCTGGAAAAGACGGCCGACGTCAAACGTTCATCCACCGGCGAGAATCTGCCCGGCTACGCCAAATATCTGCCCCCGGCCATGGCCTACGACGGCACAATTCTGGACGACAGTGCCGACGGGTATGACCTGAAGCTGATTACCTATCGGGACATCGCCCAGACCAAAAGCCGCACGGCAGGCAACTACTGGCTGCTGTTCCTTCTGCCAGAGAACGCCATTTTGATGAGTCCGGCCGATGCCGCCGCGCGCGGCCTGCGCGACGGTGACCGGGCGCAAATCTTCTCTGCCACCAACCCGCAAGGGGCGTGGGAATTGGGTCATGGCCAGAACGTGCCGATGATTGGCCGGGTTAAGGTAACGGAAGGAATTCGCCCCGGCGTCGTTTCCTTCTGCCTGGGCTTCGGCCATTGGGCCTACGGGGCTAAAGCGGTGCAGATTAACGGCATTACCATTCCCGCCGACGAGCGGCGCGGACAAGGTATCCATGCCAACGCCGCCATGCGCACCGACCCGCTGATTAGTAACACCTGTCTGATTGACCCAGTAGGCGCCAGTGCCGTCTTTTATGACACAAAAGTAAAGGTGATCAAGGCGTAAGCAATACACTACTACCCAAGCTGTCAGTAACTAAAAGGAGGCAAAGAACGCACATGCAAACCGCGAAGATGACGCGAAGATAAAGAGAAAACCTCTGCGTTTAGGGTATTCTTTGCGGTTAAACCCCACAGAGGCTGAACAGCTACAACTAATCACTAATCGTGGTAATACCGTGCCCTGGCTGGCACGGTATTGCTTTTGGGCGTGTGGGGAAAACTCCCACAAGAAGCACTTGTCTGATCAAGATTTTCCCCCTGTCTGATACAAAGAAACACGCTTACAATTTTTACTGGGAGGGAGGGCTAACTTACTTTATCTCTAGGTTCAGTAAGGAGACCTCTATGACCCAATCTGAAGAGCAAAAAGAGCGTTCATACAGCAGTACCCGCCGTGACTTCCTTCGTGCTTTGTTGGGTGTGGGTGGCGCAGCTGCTGCACTGGCCTCTATGGATAGGTTGATGGCAAACCCAGAAGCTATCCTGGAGGCCATAAATCGCGCAACCGGTGACCAGGCAACGGCCGTTGCCGACTTCCCCTTTGCCCTAGACCCCACCGATCCTCCTGACGTCCTGCTGCGCATGCAAATTGAACTGCATCGCGCACTGCAAAAACGGCCGGAAGAGCGGCGCTGGGTCATGGTCATAGACCTGCGCAAATGCGTTGGCTGCCACGCCTGCACCATCGCCTGCGTCGCCGAAAACAGACTGCCCCCTGGCGTTGTTTATCGCCCCGTCCTGGAGCAAGAAGTCGGCACCTTCCCCAACGTCACCCGCACCTTCCTGCCCAAACCCTGTATGCAGTGCGACAATCCCCCCTGTGTACCCGTTTGCCCGGTCACGGCCACTTACACCAACGAAGAAGGCGTAGTGGTTGTAGATTACGACCAGTGCATCGGCTGCCGCGCCTGCATGACCGCCTGCCCCTACGCCTCGCGCACCTTCGACTTTGGCATCCAATACGTTGACAACACCCCCATGGGGAATGGCACGCTGTTAGGGCAATCCGGGGTAGCGCCGATGGAACTGCTGCCCGTCTTTGAATATGGAAGATCCCGTGAGCGCGTGCCGCACCACTCCCCCATCGGTAACGTGCGCAAATGCCACTTTTGTCTGCACCGCATCAAAGAGGGCATGTTGCCTGCCTGCACGCTCACCTGCATCGGCCGCGCCACCCTGTTTGGCGACGCCAACGATCCGGAAAGTCTGGTAGCCGAAATGATCGCTAGCCCCAACGTGATGCGCCTGAAAGAAGAGCTGGGCACAGAACCACGTGTCTACTATCTGGTATAGGAGATTTCATGAACGGTGGCACACCACCACAAATGAAAATGCCATGCAAATCCGCGGTCTGCCGTCACTGGTCTGCGGCCATTTTCAAGGGAGGAACGAAAGATGACGAAGAAAATACTCTATGCTCTGGGCGGAGTAGCGCTGGTATTTGGTACGTGGGGCTTTTTTGACCGCTTTGTTGCCGGTCACGCCAACGCCAATTATGGCTCCTACGTGGTCTGGGGGTTGTGGGTAGCCATGTATCTCTTTTTTGCCGGGGTCGCCGCCGGCTCTTTTATGATGTCCACGCTCGACTACTTATTTGAAGTGCCGCTGTTTAAGGGAACAGGGCGCGCCATGTTATGGGCGGCGCTGATTACGCTGCCGGCGGCGCTGACTTCTATTGGCTTAGACCTGGGCCACATGGAGCGAATTTACAAAGTGTACATGCGGCCTAACTTCTTCTCGGTTATGGCGCAGATGGTGTGGGGGTATACAATTTTTGGCGGCATCATTCTGGCCAGCCTGGTTGTGGCCATACGCTTCCCGGAGCGGAAAAAGTGGCTCAAACCGTTAATGGCTTTTGGCTTGCTCTTTTCTGTTTTTCTTAGCGGCGGCGTGGGAGCGCTGCTGGGGGTGAATGCCAGCCGCGCTTACTGGCATGTCGGCCTGTTGCCGGCGCAGTTCCCGGTCTTTTCACTGGCTTCAGGGGCGGCGATGATGCTGCTGATCATGGGCTGGTTTGCGCCGCCGGATACACGCCGGTCGCAGCAGATCCGGGTTTTGGGTTTGTTAACCGTGAGCCTGGCTGTTGTGAAGCTCTACTTTTTGTGGACGGACTTTTCACAATCGCTGTACGGCCAGATTCCGCACAACGTGGATGCGGTGAACCAGGTGTTGTTCGGCCGTTACTGGTGGGCGTTCTGGATTATTCAAATTGCGCTGGGCACCGTCCTGCCGATTATTCTTCTGCTCCATCCCAAATTTGCGCGCCACAGCGTGGTCGCCGGCTGGATGGGGCTGTTGGTCTTATTTGGCTTTACGGCCGCGCGCGCCAATATCGTCTTCCCGGCCCTCACTGTACCAGAACTGGAAGAATTGCGCTGGGCTTTTAGCGGCCCACACCTGACCTTTGACTATTTCCCCAGCCTGATGGAATGGGCTGTGACCATCGGCATTACCGGTGGCGCAACAATTGCTTTTTTGCTAGGGTTAGACCGTCTACCCATTTTTAGCAGCCAGCCGCGCGAGGTGACGCAATGAGTAACCCAACATCTATCAACCAACCTGAACAATGCGGCCTGTCGCGCCGCGACTTTTTGAAGCTGTCAGCAGCAACGGCCGGTAGCGCCGCCGTGTTGGGCGCTATACCCATTGCGCAAAAGCTGCTCGCCGCTGCCGAACATGCTCCGGCTTATGCCCTGGCCGATCCGGCCAACCAGATCAATACCGTGTGCCTGCAATGCAATACCGGCTGCGGCATCAAAGTCAAAATGCTCGATGGTGTAGCCGCTAAAATTGATGGCAACCCGTACAGCCCCTGGACGCTGGCGCCCCACCTGGATTACAACCTGCCCATCACGCAGACGGCTAAAGTAGAAGGAGCCCTTTGCCCCAAGGGGCAGGCCGGCTTGCAAACGGCCTATGATCCATACCGCATCATGCGTGTGCTGAAGCGCAAGAAGGGCACGAAGCGAGGCGCAGGACAGTGGGAAACAATCTCCTTTGAGCAAGCAATTGAAGAAGTGGTCAACGGTGGCGACCTGTTTGGCGAGGGGCACGTGGACGGTTTTAAGGATGTGTATGCCCTGCGCGATGGCGAGGTTTTTGCGAAGATGGGCGCCGCAGTGAAGGCTATTTGGGCGGAAAAAGATGCCGCCAAAAAACAGGCGCTGGTGGAAGCGTTCAAACAAGAGTTTGCTGACCATCTGGAGGCGATGATTGACCCTGATCACCCCGATTTGGGGCCCAAGAACAACCAGTTTGCCTTTGTCTGGGGACGCATGAAGAAGGGACGCGAAGATTTGGTGCATCGCTTTATGCAAGAGTCGTTTGGCTCTATCAACATGAATGGGCATACGACTGTCTGCCAGGGATCGCTTTACTTTACCGGCCGGGCAATGAGCGCTAAATGGAACCCGGCCACAGGTACGTTTGACAGCGGCGACAAATTTTACTGGCAGGGAGACGTGGCGCACAGTGAGTTTGTTATCTTTGTCGGCGCAAATATGTTTGAGTCGAACTATGGGCCGCCGTTGCGAGTGCCGCAAATTACACAAGGTGTAGTCAACCGGGGTATGAAGTATGCCGTGCTGGACCCGCGCCTCTCTAAAGCGGCCGCGAAGGCGTGGCGCTGGGTACCGGTGAAGCCGGGTGAAGATGGCGCCTTTGCCATGGGCATGATTCGCTGGATCCTGGAGCATGAGCGGTATAACGCCGCTTATCTCGCCATTGCCAATAAAGCGGCGGCGGATGCAGCGGGTGAGCCGAATTATAGCAATGTGACGTGGCTGGTGAAGATTAGGGATGGCGTCCCCGGTAAGCTGCTGCGCGCCAGTGAAGTTGGGCTGGTTACGGCCGTTGCCACCACCGATGCCGAGGGCAAAGCAATCACCGTTTATGAAACGGCCGATGGCACACGCTTTGCTTCAGACGTGCCGGTCGTGTTGGTAGACGGCAAACCAACTCCCATTGACCCGGTAGCCGCCGACGCAGCGCCGATACGTGGCGACCTGTTTGTAGACCAGACCCTTGAAGGCATTGCCGTCAAGAGTGGCCTGCAGCTAGTGAAGGAATCGGCCGAAACACACACCATTGCCGAGTGGGCAGAGATAGCTGGAGCGCGCGAAGCAGATATTCTGGTGCTGGCGCAAGAGTTCACCGCACACGGCCGTAAAGCGGTCGCCGATCTACACCGGGGCGCCTCGCAGCACACCAACGGCTTCTACACCATTCTGGCCTGGTACACCCTCAACCTACTCATCGGCAACTTCGACTACGTCGGCGGCATGGTCAAAGCCACTACCTACAACCGCATGGGAACGAAAAAGGGACAGCCCTTTGACGTGGCCAAGATGACCAACGGCAACAACATTGCCTTTGGCCTGGATGCGCTGCGTACCAAGGTGGCTTACGAAAAGACAACCCTACTTAACGGCTATCCCACGAAACGGCCGTGGTTCCCTCTGGCAACCGACGTCTATCAAGAAGACGTACCCTCCTTTGGCGACGGCTACCCCTATCCCATCAAAATTTTGATGGCCTACATGAGTGCCCTGGCCTACGCTTTGCCAGCAGCACACAAGGTCATCGAAATCCTGGCCGACCCCAAGAAGATTCCTCTGATCATCACCAGCGACATCATGGTTGGCGAAACTTCCACCTATGCTGACTACATCTTCCCCGACCTGACCTATCTGGAACGTTGGGAGCTTCATGGCTCACATCCATCCGTAGCCTACAAAGTAGAGAATGTGCGTCAGCCAGCCATTTCTTTGCCCGGCTGGCCAACCACCAAAGTCTTTGGCGAAGAGATCCCGGTCTGCTTCGAGGCCGTTTTCCTGACAATCGCGGAGAAGCTGAATCTGCCTGCGTTTGGACCAGATGGTTTTGGTCGGGGGATTCCCTTCACCCGCCCGGAAGATTTTTACCTGAAGCAAGTGGCTAACATCGCCTTTGGCGAGAAGGAAGATGGCTCGGACGCTGTACCGGAAGCAGACGATACGGAAGTGACGCTGTTCCGTCAGGCGCGCCGTTTTCTGCCCAAAACGGTGTATGATTATGATCGCTGGCGACAGGCGGTAGGCGATGAGAGTCTGTGGCGGCGGGTAATTTACGTGCTGAATCGTGGCGGCCGTTACCAAAGCCGCACCCAGGCGTTTAAGGGGGCAAAGGTGGCAAATGCTTACGGCCGTCTCATCAACCTCTACCAGGAAAAAACGGCTACCAGCATCAACACCATCACCGGCAAACCGTACATCGGCTACCCGGTCTACGTGCCACCCGGCCTGGCCGCCGACGGCCAACCTGTGCGGGATGAGGGCTATGACCTTACCCTGCTCACCTACAAAGAGATCACCATGGCCAAAGCGCGCGGCATTGCCGACTATTGGCTGTTAGCCGTCTTGCCGGAAAACTTTATCCTGATGAACGCCAGCGACGCCGCGCGACTGGGATTGAAAACGGACGATCGCGTCAAAATCACATCCGCCAGCAACCCGGATGGCGTATGGGACTTGCAAAATGGCACGAAAAAGCCGATGATTGGCAAAGTGCGGGTGGTGGAAGGCATCCGCCCTGGCGTCATCTCCTTCCCATTGGGATGGGGACACTATGCCAGCGGCGCGCAGGACATCACCATAGATGGGCAAAACATCCAGGGCGACCCGCGCCGCGCCACCGGTATTCACGCCAATGCTGCCATGCGTGTAGACCCGGTCATTGGCAATGTGACGCTAAGCGACCTGGCCGGTGGCAGCGCTGTGTTTTACGATAGTAAAGTAAAAGTAGAGAAAGTGTAATTTGACAGCCAACCGCAGACGGCCGACTGTGGATGATGATTTATCTCCAGCGCGACGGTCTGCGGTCGGCTGTTTGTGATCGAAAAGATATGAAACAGTTGAAACAGTACGGTTTAATTGGTCTGGCGCTTGTTATTGCTCTGGTTCTCTGGTTGACGTTTGCGCCACCGCGCTTCTGGCTAAATCTGACCAAACCGGTAGACCTGGGCGACCCGGTGGCCGCCGGGATACAGGTAGTCGAAAAATACGACTGCCGTTCTTGCCATCGTATCGAAGGACGTGGCGCGCTGATTGCCCCAGCGCTGGACGATGTGGCTGTGCGCCTGGATGACGTCTCGCTGCGGCTGTGGCTGCGCAACCCGCGCGCCATTAAGGGCAACACGGCTATGCCCAACTTTCACCTATCAGACAGCGAAATCGAAGCTATTGTAGCCTACCTGGAAAGTCTGGTGAGGGAGTAATTTAGAGGCCTTCCCTATGGGAGCGGCTAAAACCTGGGCGGAGGAGCCCAGGAGATGTCCATCACCCGCCTGAGTAATAGCGCCCTGTCCACGGGGCTTGTTGCCGTGCCCGCAGTCGCGGCCGCAGCCCGGTTTAACCGGCGCCGTTCCGTAACCGAGGGATTTTATCGGCGATGTCCAGCAGGCGATCTTGAATTTTACCTGCACCCACCCCAGGTTTGGCAACCTGGGCTACATTGACAACCATCCGCGGTCGGCGGACCACCGACTGCGGTCATTTTCGCAGGAGAGTACAAACATGTTTGCGACATTAGGAACCACAGAATTGCTGATCGTTTTGGTTATCGTGTTGTTGCTTTTCGGCATTGGCCGCATTGGCAAGATAGGCCATGAATTTGGCGCAGGAATTCGCGCTTTCAAGCAAGGGCTGCAACCCCTTGAATCCGACATTCAGGAACAGGTGGAGTGATGTTGGACTTGCCCGCCATACTGGAAATTTCATCGTCGCAGCACAAGCATTTGTGCCCGCGCCAGGTGTTGGGCGCGCGTATTGGCCTGGCCGGGGCAGCCGCCTTGGGGCTGGATGTGCCGCGCCGCGATAAACGGCTGCTGGTCATCGTAGAAACGGATGGTTGCTTTGCCGATGGCGTAGCGGCGGCCACCAGCTGCACCATGGGGCACCGCACCATGCGCCTGGCGGATTATGGCAAAATTGCGGCAACGTTTGTGGATGCCAAAACGGAAACGGCCGTGCGCGTCGCCCCCCAGCTTGATATTCGCCAAAAAGCGTTGCGCTATGCCCCAGAAGAGTCAAAGCATTACTACGCCCAGCTCATGGGCTACCAGCGGATGCCTGACGAGGAATTGCTCACCATCCAGCCCGTGCGCCTGGGCGCCCCGGTGCAGCAAATCGTCAGCCGCAACGGGGTGCGCGTCAACTGCGCCAACTGTGGCGAGGAGATTATCAATGAGCGAGAGGTGCTGGTGCAGGGACGGCCGTATTGCATCGCCTGCACCAGTTCGGCCTATTACGTGCCACAGGAGCTGCGGTTTGCCATGGCAGAAATGCTCGTGAAAAGGGAAGATGGCAGGTAACGGCCGTGAAAAACTCCCTGCCAGTCACATTCCATCTTGTGCTATACTTAATTCATCGGTTACAAGTTAAGCAAGTTTATGTTTTGCCAAGAACTATGGCCAATCTTTTCCGCTTGTTTTAGGTATTTATAAAGTATTGACTGCGATCAAGTTGAGTCAAATTGAGGGAGAATCATAAACCCATGTCTGAAAAACCCAAGGCTCATAACCAATTCTTGACCGAATTCCCGACCATCGCCGCCGCCTACGAACAACTGGCCACTGCCAGCCACGACAGCGGCCCCTTGGATGGCAAAACGCGCCAACTCGTCAAACTTGCCCTGGCCATTGGCCTGGGGCACGAAGGGGCCGTACACGCCCACACCCGCCGTGCCCTGGAAGCAGGCATCGCCCCAGAAGAGATCAAACACGTGGTCACGTTGGCCGTTACCACCCTGGGCCTGCCCAACACGGTGGCAGCCTATACCTGGGTGAACGACCTGCTGAATGGTTAATAATCAACCATCCATTGAGAATCGTTAACAACGTTCACAATTCGTCGTTCAGGATTCCATGCGTTACCTTCTCCTGAGTGCACTTTTCTTCTTGGTCGGTTGCACAACGACGCAGGTGGCTGCCTCGATCAGGTTGGCGGAGTTGGAACCGCTACCAGAGGTGTCGGCAACGGCCGTTACCCCCCTGCGCGTTGCCGTTGCTGCCATCGTCTCACCCAAAGGCACAGTGCAAAGCTATACCCCCCTGCTCGACTATCTGGAGGCAGAGTTAAACCGCTCGGTGGAACTGGTGCAGCGGCGCACGTATGGAGAGGTCAATGATTTGATCGAGAGCGGCGATGTGGACGTAGCCTTTGTCTGTACCAGCGCCTATATCGTCGGCAAGCGTGAATTTGGGATGCAGCTCTTAGCTGCGCCGCAGGTGATGGGCGACACCATCTACCACTCGCTGCTGATTGTGTCCGCCGACAGCCCAACAAAAAGCATGGCCGACCTGCGCGGCGCCGTTTTTGTCTTCACCGATCCTATCTCCACCAGCGGGCACAATTATCCTATCTGGCTGGTACAGGAACTGGGCGAAACGCCAGAAAGCTTCTTCAGCCGCACCTTCTACACCTACAGCCACGATGACGCCATTCGCGCCGTCGCCAACCAGGTAGCCGATGGTGCAGCCGTAGACAGCCTGGTGTACACTTTTGCCATTGAGCGCGAGCCAGAACTGGGGCAAAAAACGCGCGTCATCCATCAATCGCCCCCCTTTGGCATTCCCCCCGTCGTCACCGGACCACAGGCGCGGCCGCAAATCGTAGTGGAGGTCCAATCGCTGCTATTGAACATGCACCGGAACCCCACCGGCCGCGCTGCCCTGCAGGCAGCCGGGATAGATCGCTTTGTACTGATTGAGGATGCCGCGTATCAGTCTGTGCGGGAGTTGGAAACGGCCGTGAACCAAAATCCGTGAGCTGTGAATCGCGAAACGTGAACTGATGCCCATCCACCATTCACCATTCACCATTGATAATTTACCCTTCTTCTCGCATTTCTGGCGCTTTGCCGGCTCCTTCAGCGTGCGCACCAAAATCTTGGGCATTGTCCTGGCCCTGGTCGTGTTACTGGGCGTGGGCATTACTGTGCAGGTGCGCAGCGTTTTGCGCCTGGCGCTGGAACAACGCCTGCAAGAACAGAGTACCTCCGTCGCCCGCGATGTGGCCGCCCGCGCCACCGACATGATCCTGATCAACGACCTGTTTTCGCTGCACCAACTTCTCGTCGAAACCCAGGTCAACAATCCCGACGTGCTCTACGCCTTTGTGACAGACAACAATGGGATCATCCTGGCCCATACCTTTGGCCCCGGCTTTCCCGCCGGACTGCTCGAAGCCAATCCGGTAGCCAGCAACGCCCACCACCACACCGTATTACTGGAGACGGATGAGGGATTGGTCTGGGACACGGCCGTTCCCATTTTTGAGGGTAAAGCAGGTGTGGCACGAATTGGGCTATCAGAAAAAAGTATGCGCGCGACAGTGGCCGTGCTTACCGGGCAGATGCTCCTGACGACAGTTCTGGTCTCAGCCGTTGGCATCGCCGCCGCCACTTGGCTCACCTGGATTGTCACCCGCCCTATTCTAGACCTGAAACGCGCCGCCGAAGCGGTGGGCCGGGGTGATTTTCAGCAATCGGTCACGCCCTGGGCTAATGACGAAATCGGCGAACTGGCCCAGGCATTTAACCTGATGACGGCTGGCTTATCCCGCGCCGAGCAGGAGCGCGCCGAGCGAGAGCAAATGCGCAGCCAACTTTTGGAAAAGGTAATCACCGCCCAGGAAGAAGAACGCCGGCGCATCGCCCGCGAACTCCACGACGAAACGGGCCAATCGCTCACTTCGCTCATGGTTCATTTGCAAATGGTCAACCAGCAATGCCCGCTGCCAGAAACCCGTGAACAGCTTGAAAGCGTGCGCATGCTGGTGGCGCAAACATTAGAAAACGTCCACAATTTGGCGCTGGAACTGCGCCCCAGTGTGCTGGATGATTTGGGGTTGGTGGCAGCCCTGCGCCGCTATGCCCACGACTACCAGGCACGCTACCCCATTGAAGTAGACCTGGAAGTAGTGGGACTGGCAGAGCGGCTGCCACCAGCCGTGGAGACGGCCATTTACCGCATCATCCAGGAAAGCCTGACCAACATCGCCCGCCACGCCCAGTCAACAACTGCCAGTGTGCTGCTAGAACAGCGCCACAACCGCATCCGCGCCATTATTGAAGATGATGGCGTGGGGTTTGATATGGAGAAAGTGATGGGAAACGGCCGTTTAGGGCTATACGGCATGCGCGAACGGGCCGAACTCCTCAACGGCATACTCACCATCGAATCAGAACCGGGGCAAGGCACCAGCATCTTCGTGGAGGTGCCCCTATGAGCACGCCGATTCGCATCCTGCTAGCCGACGACCATACCGTCCTGCGCACCGGTCTGGCCGCCCTGCTCAACGCCCGCGGCGATATGGTAGTGGTTGGTGAAGCGGCCGATGGCGCCGAACTGCTTACCCTAGCTGAAACAACCAATCCAGATGTGATTCTGCTCGATTTGACCATGCCGCGCCTAGGCGGATTAGAGGCGCTGCCCCTACTGCGTCAGCGTGTCCCCACCACCCGTATCCTCATCCTCACCATGCACCAGGATGAAGGCTACTTGCGCCACGCAATCAAGGGAGGCGCATCCGGCTATGTGCTAAAAAAAGCAGCCGACGTGGAGCTGATTACCGCGATTCAGGCCGTCATGCGCGGTGACGTGTACGTACACCCTTCTATGACCAGGGTGCTCTTTGACGAAATCGCGCCCGAATCAGCACATTCCACCAACGGGGAGATAGACCCCTGGGCCACGCTCAGCGAGCGAGAACAAGAGGTGCTGCAACTGGTGGCCCTGGGCCATACCAGCAAAGAAATTGCCGACCAGCTGGTCGTCAGCGCCAAGACGGTGGATACCTACCGCGCACGGGGGATGGAGAAGCTAGGGCTGCGCAGCCGCGCGGCGCTGGTGCGCTTTGCCCTGGCCAGGGGATTGCTAGAATAAAGACGCCAGAAAGCCAGCAGGCAACCGCTTTACCGGGTAACCATCCATTTTTCAAGAGTTGTTATTCATAAATTAAATAGTTATAATTTTACTATTATGAGACACGCCTCCCTCTCCATTGAGCATGCCTTGCTGGGATTTTTGCGTCAGGAACCCAAACATGGCTACGCCATCCACCAGGAGCTGTCCGATGCTGGCAGCATCGGGTCAGCCTGGCGCCTGCCATTGAGCCAGCTTTATACGCTGCTGGGTAAGCTGGAGAATGCTGGTTACCTCACTACGACGACTGAGCCACAAGAGAATAAGCCGCCGCGCAAGCTGTTTCACCTGACAGACCAGGGAGAAATTGCTTTTTTGACCTGGGTGCAGGAACCTGTGCGTCACGGTCGTTCCCTGCGCCTGGAATTCCTGGTGAAGCTCTATTTTGCCCGGCTGGAAGGGGCAGGCATGGCCACCAGCCTGCTGGCAGCCCAGCGCAAAAAATGCCAGCAATGGCTGGTCAAAGAACAGGCAATCCTGGATCGAGAGGCAGCCAGTGGCAGGGAATACGGCCGTCTCGTGCACCAATTTCGCTTCGGCCAGATACAGGCCATGCTAAGCTGGCTGGAGCAATGCGAGGCAACCCCATAACGGATCGCGCCCCTGTGTTGGAAAACGGCCGTCGTGCACGCCTGGCCTTCTTCTTGTCCATTCCCATTGGCACGCTTGGTGGGCTGATCGGCCTGGGTGGTGCCGAATTTCGCCTACCCGTGCTGGCCGGGCCGCTGCGCTACTCGGCCCGGCAGGCCGTACCTCTGAACCTGGCCGTCAGCCTGATCACTGTTGTAACCTCCCTGCTTATCCGCGGCTGGACACTTTCCTACGAACCGCTATCACCGCATCTGCCCGCCATTGCCGCCCTGAGCACTGGCGCCGTAGCGATGGCCTACGTGGGCGCAACCGTGGCGCGGCGCATCTCACTCGCGCAGCTAGAGCGCGCCATCCTGACGCTACTCCTGCTAATTGGCCTGGCGCTCATCGTCGAAGGCTTTCTCCCCGCAGCCCTTCCGGCGCTGCTGCCAGACACAGTAGGCTGGCACGTGGCCGCGGGTATTCTATTTGGCCTGGGCATTGGCCTGGTCAGCAGCATGTTGGGCGTCGCCGGTGGGGAGATCATCATCCCCACGCTCATCTTTGCCTACGGTGTAGACGTGAAAACGGCCGGTACCGCCAGCTTGCTCATCAGCTTACCAACAATTATCACCGGCTTGCTGCGCTACCAGCGTCAGGGCGCTTTCACCGACCGGCAGGCACTGCGGGACACAGTGGTGCCAATGGGCGCCGGTTCCGTCATTGGCGCTATCCTGGGCGGGCTGCTGGTAGGCATTGTGCCCGCCGCCTGGCTCAAAGTTGGCCTGGGCTTTATCCTTATCTATTCCGCCTACCGCACCTTTGGCCACACCCGTAAAAAAGAAGAGGCAGCATGACCCGGCAAATTTTATGGTTGCTGATGACGCTCTTGTTGGGGGGCTGTCAAACCAGCTCTGAAGCAGCATCCCCCGCAGCCGAACCCCTGCTGGTAGCGGCCGCTTCCGACTTACGGTTCGCCTTCAGCGAAATTGGCGAGCTGTTTGAGGCGGAAACAGGTCAGAAAGTCATCTTCACGTTTGGCTCCACCGGCAACCTGACCACGCAAATTGAAAACGGCGCGCCGTTTGACATCCTGGCAGCGGCCAACGTTGCTTTTGTGGATCGCCTGACGGCGCAAGGGCTAACCATCCCCGAAACGCAGCAGCTCTACGCCCAGGGGCGCATTGTGCTGGTGGTTAACCGCAATTCCGGCCTCCAGGCTAACAACCTGGAAGATTTGCGCAATCCAGCCATTTCGCGCATCGCCATTGCCAACCCAGAACACGCCCCCTACGGCATGGCGGCGCGGGAAGCGTTGCAAAAGGTTGGCGTGTGGGCGGACATTCAAGAAAAGCTGGTGTTAGGCGAGAATGTGTCGCAAACGCTGCAATTTGTGCAAACCGGCGACGCGCCAGTAGGCATTGTGGCCCTTTCCGTTGCCGATGTGCCAGAGGTAACTGGCACGCTGCTGCCGGCCGAACTGCACGAGCCAATCAACCAGGCGTTGGCAGTGATCAAGTCCACCGCTAATGAAGAAGCAGCGCGCGCCTTCATCGCCTTTGTGAACAGCCCGACCGGGCGAGAAATTATGAAGCGGTATGGCTTTTTGCTGCCAGGAGAGTTTTAGTGACGGTTCCCGATTTAGCACCGCTGTGGCTGTCGCTGCGCGTTTCGTTAATGGCAACGGTGCTGGTTTTTGCCCTGGGTGTGCCGCTGGCTTGGCTGCTGGCGCGGCGCAATTTTTGGGGTAAGGAGCTGCTCAATGGCCTGACCTCGCTGCCATTGGTCTTGCCGCCCACGGTTCTGGGCTATTACCTGCTGGTAGCCCTGGGGCAGCAAAGCCCGCTCGGTCGCTGGTTGGATGGAATTGGCCTGCCACTGGTGTTCAGCTGGCGCGGCGCGGTGGTGGCGGCCGCCATTGCTGCTTTCCCACTGATGGCGCAAACGGCGCGCGCCGGGTTTGAGGCGGTAGACCCGCGCCTGGAAGCGATTGCCCGCACGCTGGGGCGTTCTGATTTTGCCATTTTCTGGCGCGTCACGCTGCCCCTGGCCTGGCCTTCGCTGCTGGCGGGGGCGGCGCTGACTTTTGCCCGCGCCCTGGGCGACTTTGGCGCCACGCTGATGGTAGCGGGCAACATTCCGGGGCGCACGCAGACGGCTTCCATCTATATTTATGATCTGCTGCAAGCCAACCGGCCCGCCGAGGCGGGCGTGATGGCGCTGATTATCAGCCTGTTGGCGCTGCTGTTATTTCTCATCTCGCAAACGCTGACGCGGAGATGGTTGCGCGGATGAGTCGTCTGGAAAAATTTCAGCCAGTGGTCATTCTATCGGCCGTATTTATTGGCTTGACGTTGAGCCGGGTGAATGTCGTAGCCGCCTGGGCTGGCCAATTCATTTTGCCGTTCCTATTGGTGATGCTGTTTGGCGTCTTTATCCAACTGCCCCTGCGTCAGATCGCCGGCGCCTTCCGGCATGGCCGGGTGGCCGGCTTGAGCCTGCTGATTAACTTTGTCTGGAATCCTTTGCTTGCCTGGTTGCTGGGCTGGCTTTTTTTGCGCCAGCAACCTGCTTTGTGGCTGGGGTTGATCATGTTGATGGTCACGCCCTGCACCGATTGGTACCTTGTGTTCACCAACATTGCCCGTGGCAACGTGGCCTTAAGTACAGCGTTGTTGCCCTGGAATTTGCTGCTGCAATTGCTGCTGCTGCCGTTTTATTTGCTGCTGCTCGCAGGGACGCTGGTTCCACTGGATTGGCAGGCACTGGTGGAAAGCGTGGCTCTGGCTTTGCTGCTGCCGCTGGTAACGGCCGTCCTTTTGCGACGACTAATTATGCGCTGGAAAGGGCGCGACTGGCTGGAACGGCGACTGCTGCCTGCCATCCAACCAGGCCAGATTTTATTTTTGGGACTGGCAATTACAGCCATGTTTGCCTCGGAGGGCGCGGCTTTGCTGGAAAGTCCTTTGATATTTCTGGCTTTGCTGCCGCCGGTTCTGATCTTTTTTGCAATTAATTTCGGCCTGGTTTACCTGCTGGCCAATCGTCTCCGCATTGGCTATGCCGATTACGCTGCGCTGTGCTGCACCACGTTAGCCCGCAACTCACCGATTGCCCTAGCAATTGCCCTGGTTGCCTTTCCAGATCGGCCGTTGGTGGCCCTGGCCCTGGTGATTGGCCCGCTTATCGAACTGCCGGTGTTGAGCCTTGTTTCGCAACTATTGTTGCGGGTGCGAGGTAGTGGCTGGTTAGATTTATCATACGACGAACATTTCGGCTAAAAGCAATGTTAGAAATCAGGATTCAGAAACGGCTGCGTGATTTTTCTTTGGATATAGACTTGCGGCTGCCGGGGGGAATGACAGTGCTGTTCGGCCGTTCGGGCATGGGCAAGAGCATGACGCTGACCTGCGTGGCCGGGTTGCAAAAGCCAGACGAGGGGCGCATTGTGGTCAACGGCCGTGTGCTCTTCGACAGCGCCGCCAATATCAACCTGCCCCCGCAGCAGCGGCGCGTGGGGTATGTCACGCAGGATTACCTGCTCTTTCCGCACCTGACGGTGGCGCAAAATGTCGCTTTTGGCCTGCACCGGCACCCGCACCAGGAGCAAGAAGCAATTGTGCACGAGGCGCTGGCCTGGGTGGGATTGGAGAAATTGGCGCGGCAACGGCCGTCTGAGTTGAGCGGCGGTCAGCAGCAGCGTGTAGCCCTGGCGCGTGCCCTGGTCACACGCCCCCAGCTCCTGCTGCTAGATGAGCCATTTTCGGCGCTCGACAGCCCAACGCGCTGCCGCTTGCGTCAGGATTTACTGCGCTTGCAAAAAGAGCAAGGCGTGCCCACTTTGTTTGTCACCCATGACCTGGCCGAAGCAATGGCGCTAGGTGACCGGTTAGCCGTCATTGCTGATGGGCAACTTTTACAACTTGATACACCACAGGAAGTGCGGCAACAACCGGCCAACGTACTCGTCGCCGAATTAGTGGGCCGCGATGCCCTGGCGCTGCCCACCCTGGTTACTCTTTAACCCTTGCCCTGGCGCAGCATTTCGGCAAATTCGTGCGGCATCTCGGTGGCCTCAATTGCCTGCGCCGCCTTCTCCACGTCATATGGCACGCGAATAAATTCCACCGTCAGCTCCCGCCCTTCGGCTGCCAGGGTGATGTAGCAGGCGCGTGGATCATTGTCTTTGGGCTTGCCGACGCTACCGGCGTTGATGACGTGCCGGCCACTGCCCAGCACGCGATGATAGGGCAAATGCGTGTGGCCGCACACCAACACATCTACGCCGGCTGCATCCATCAAGCGCTCCATACCCGCCTCTGGGCGGTCTTCGTACAGGTACTCGTTCACTTTGCGCGGGCTGCCATGTACCAGCAGCACCTTCAGGTCGCCCAGCTGTAAGGGGATACTGGCAACCAGTTCACGCAGGTACGCCTTGTTTTCGGCGCTGGTGTGCGCGTTAGACCAGGCAATGGAGCGTTCACCGAGTGCCTGCGCCTCTGGCGTGCGATAGGCACAGCCACAGTCGTCGCTGTCCAGGCCCACACCCTGGTCATAGTTGCCCATAATCGTGGGAATGTTGCGTTCGCGGATGGCGGCGATCACTTCGTTGGGCTGCACGCCGTATCCTACCAGGTCGCCCAGGCAGTAAAGGTTGTCTAGCTGACGTGCTGCCATATCGGCGAAAACGGCTTCCAGGGCAGGCAGATTGGCGTGAATGTCGCCAAAAACAGTGATTTTGTTCATTGAATGGTTTCTCCTTGAGCAATGAGCCAGTCGCGCACGTGTTGGGCTATCTTGTCACGAGACCGGCGAAATATGGCTAATGTTTCTTCTTCGCTGCCCACAAAAGCGGCAGGGTCGTCCAGGTCGCCCCAGTGGACGCGGTTGCTAACGCCAAGAAAGGTGCGCGGGCAGTTGGCTTCGGCATGGTTACACACGGTAATCAACCAGCCAAAATTGACCCAGCCCAGGTAGACGCTTACGTCTTTCGAGGTTTGCCCTTCCAGGCTAATGCCGGCTTCGGCCATCACGCGCACGGTATACGGGTTGATGCCCCTGGGGTTTAGCCCGGCGCTATGGGCTTCGTACCGGTCTCCGGCATAGTGGCGCAAATAGGCTTCGGCCATCTGGCTGCGCACGGAATTACCGGTGCAAAGGAACAGGACTTTTGTTTTGGTTTGGTTCATTATTACTCCCTTGAAAGTGACCGCAGACGGCAGACAGCAAACGGCCGTCTGTAACCGTAGCTCAGGTTGCCAAACCTGGTAGGCGCAGGTTTGGCAACCTGCGTTACGGGTAAGGCCTCATCATGGTGTGCTGGATTGCCTTGGGCGGCGCTCCAGCATCAGGCGCAGGTAGCTGATGCGTGTGGATAGATCACGGGCTGTTTGTAAAAATGCCTGAAATTTTTCAGCTTCGCTGCCGGTAACGGCCGTTGGGTCGGCAAAGCTCCAGTGAATCTGCTTTGGGTCGCCGGGGAAAGTAGGGCACGCTTCGCGCACTTTGTCGCAGACGGTGATGATGGCGTCGAACTGTTGCCCGGCAAATTCATCCATGTGCTTGGCGCGCTGGCTGCTGATGTCCACGTTGAGCGCCTGCGCAGCGCGAATAGCCAGGGGATGAACGGCAGCCGGTTCACTGCCGGCGCTAAACACGGCCACGCGGCTGCCCCCCTGGGTGCGCATAATGCCTTCAGCCAACTGGGAACGGGCGCTATTATGGGTACAAAGAAAGAGGATGCGAAACGGCCGTTCCCCTTCTTCCCCCTCTTGCTGCGGCAAATTTGCCTGGGCGCACGCCAGCGCCGGATGCAGCGCCTGCCCGCTCTCCTGGTACAAGTGGCGCAGGTGTGCCAGATTAAGGCTGTAATAGACATCACGGCCATCAGCGCTACTGCGCCGCTCGTGCACAATCTCCCCCTGGCGCAACAGGCGCAGGTGATAGGAGATCAGGTTTTGTGGCCGGCGCAGCTGCTCTACCAGCTCTTGCACGCGCCGGTCACTTTCGGCCAGCGCCGTAACCAGCGCCCAGCGCACGTCGTGCGCCAGTAGCTTGAGAAATTCCAGGTGAGGGTCTGCGGCCTGTGTCATTATAATGAGTCAAATCGTTTTGCATCAATTAGAATTGATGGAATGATACAAAAAAAGAGCAGCCATGTCAAATTAATGAGCCGCTCTTTGATTGGCTTCTTGCTGCTTGCTGACGCAATGATGCGCGCCATAGGAACAGAAGATGCAGCAGTCGCCCGGCAACGGCCGTAACGCTGCGCCACACCTGGCGCATACATGAAAAGTCAGTCAGTAATCCAGGGGAATTTCGAGGGGAAACGTGTCATGGCAAACCAGACAGGTCAGGTTAGTTTGGGTAACTATTTCCATTTTCACCAGGCAGTAGGTCAATCAGCCACGATCAACGCGATCTACTCTGTGGCGATGAGATGACCTTCAGGACCGCACACCGTGCGGGTACGGATGCGCGCCGGGTTGAGGAAATGGCTCAACCAGCCGTGCCAATGGGTTATGGCGTTGCGGTCTATGCTGCAATAAATCCAACGGCCGTCTACCCGATCACGCCGTGAATGCACCAGGCCGGCCTTTTCCAGCGTGCGCAAATGGTGGGAAAGCAGATTCGGCGCCAGCCCCAAGGCAACACATCTTCCTGCGCAGGTTTTTCTACAGATCACGTTCGTTCAATCACCCGCAGCCGCAGCCGCCAGAGCCGCAGCCACAGGCTGGGCCACTGCTTGTCATAGGCAATGGCAGGCTGCTACCCCCACTTTCTGCGCCGATGAAGGCAACGGCCGTTAACAGCTGCTGCGTTTCGGTGGCGTGGCAAACCGGGCACTCTGGCCGTAATCCGGCATCCTTCTGCTGGAACGACGCCCGTACCGTGAAGGGGTGACCACACTGCTTACAGCGAAAATCATACAAAGGCATATTTTACTTTCCTCCACACGTAACAGGATAGTTTTGCCCTAAATTTTACCTTTTTCGCAGAGAATAGGCACGGCCATTTCCTGCACGCAATGATAGGCAAAGACATACATCCCGGCCGACCACGCCTGATGCGGATGCCCCATGGGCAATCCGGTACGGCCGTGATGCCATTCATTAAACTCCCACTCTTCTGCAACACCCTGGCGGTTAAGCGCGGCCAGCTTTTCTAACTGTCGCCGCGCTTCATCCAATCGCCCCGTCTTAACCAGCGCCGCCACGTAAAAGCCGCCCACAAAGGGCCAGATGCCGCCGTTGTGGTACTGCTCCGGCAAGTTCAGGTTGTTGTTGCGATAATATTCGCGCCAATCTTTGCTGCCGGGGTAAATCACCGGGTGCAGCACGCGCACCGGATACGGATCGGCGATCCCTATCTGATGCAGGTAATCCAGGATGCGCTTTTCTTGGGCTGGCGTGGCCACGCCAAACAAAATTGTCAACAAATTGCCGAAAACGTCGCAATAATCGCCAAAATCGCGGAAAGCGACGTAGGGGAGGAAGTACGGCCGTTTCACCAGCACCGGCCCCACCTGGCTGAGCGTATGCGTCCACTCCGTGTGGCCGGGGCAGTTCGGCCCCCATTCCGCTTCATTCTCTGGCCCCACCCACAGCACAATGCGGATTTTGTGGCGCACGTCGTTGGCCATATCGTCATAGCGGGAACCGTCACGGCCGATTGCCTGCGCCATTTCCGCCATGCCGCGCAGCGCCGCATACCAGAGCACATTGTCGTACAAGACATTGAAGCGGTTTGCCAGCAGGTCGGCCCAATCGGCCGCCTCGTGGACTTCTAGCAGGCCACAGCCGTTAGAATCCTGGTAACGCAGCCACAGCAGCGCTTGCTCCAGCGCCGGCCACTGCATTTGCAAAAAAGCAGCGTCCCCAGAGACGCGGTATTGAAACAGGTGGCCCAGGATAAACCAGAGGTTGGAGTCCACCGAACCGGCGTTGGTGTGATCCAGGCGCCCTGTTGCCACGCTAACGTTGTTGGGAATAGCCCCCAATTCTGACTGCTGGCTGGTCAATGTCAGCAGCGACGTGCGCAGGCAAATTTCGTGCCCCGGCGCGAGCAGAGCGCCGAGGGAGGTGATGACGCTGTCCCGCGCCCAAACGTGTGGGTATCCTTCTGGCGAGGCCATCAGGCCAATGGGGCTGCATTCGCTCTGCAGAGTGGTCTGCGCCTTCTCCAGGGCAATGTCAGTCAGGTTGGTCATGGGCATCTTCATACTGTGCTGCGCCTAAAGCAAGGCTGCCAGCGTGGCGCGCCGGTCGGCAAAGGCCGGGTCATGGGCCAGCGCCGGGCATTCTGTGATGGTCCGGTTCTGCTGGATGAGGCCAAAGGCAAAGGCCATGCAAGTAGCTTCACCGCACTCCTTACAGTTGGTCTTGGGCAGCAGTTCATAAATGTCTAAGGGGCGGGGGCGACGGCGGGCGCGGGTAACGGCCGTTAGCTCATCCCGGTGTGACCAAGTCATATTAATCGCCTCCACCAGCGCC
>CALEAD010000040.1 GCA_937943625.1 uncultured Anaerolineae bacterium
GATGTTTGTATGTGACTCATGGCGACCTCGTTGTGAAATGTCGCTATGAGCCTGCCACTATTGAGCAGGTTGTAAAGGTTCGACTTTTATTTTTGGCGATTTTTCATGAAATCGCTTCTGATTGTGCAAAACTTACGATAAGAAAGATTATAACGATTGAAACACACAACGCACACAGAAAAGAACGACCACCACCCTAGCCAGGCCATCCCCAGAAATACGACAAAAGCCTAATTGTGCCCGTCCTGCACTTTTGCTAGGATGCCTCCTTGGATGGCACATCGATGAAACGCCCATAGCAGTCAGCGGTCAGCAGTTGGCCGTCAGCGGTCATTTTCACAGGAGAAAATAAAGCATGATTCACCCGGCGACAGAACTGCGCTTTGTCAATTCTCTAATTGGCTATGGTGTTTTTGCTACGGTTTTCATTCCCGCGGGCACCATTGTTTACGTTCAGGATGAACTGGAAAGAGTCATTCATCCCGATGACCCTATCTGCCAAAATCCGGCATACAGGAGCTTAATTCAAAAATACAGCTTCCGCGATGAAGCGGGCAATTATGTAGTTAGCTGGGATTTTGCCAAATATGTAAACCACTGCTGCCACGCCAACACCCTGAGCACGGGGTATGGCTTTGAGATCGCCATTCGAGACATTATGCCCGGTGAAGAGATCACCGACGAATATGCTTTGTTTGGCATTGACGAGATGCCGCTCATGTGTCATTATCCGGATTGTCGCGTTTGTTTGCGGCGCGATGATCGGTTGGTATACGCTCGTTACTGGGACACGCTCGTCCGTCAGGCTTTGCAACACTTTAATCACGTGGCCCAACCCCTGCTCCCCTACCTTGACCCTCAAATCTACGCCGAGCTAAAAGCCTACCTGGAGACCGGAGTTAACTACCGCTCTTTAATCAAGGAAGAATTGGCCGAAGCATCACAGGCAGAGGCAATAGTTTGAAGCGCCTGCGCCAGGCCGATCAGCGTAAGGAAACCAAATGACTCTACCCAACAGTACACCATTCAATGCCAACTTTTTCCCACAACACGTTTTGCTGCTTACCGTCGGCGAGAATATGATGCCAATGGGGTATTGGACGGTCCTTTCCAAAGAGCCGTTCCGTTTTTTGATTTGCATGCAGGTGGGCAATTACACATTGCAACTATTGCGGCAATACCAGGAAGCGGCCATACACTTCATGCCCTGGAGCGAGCGCGAGCGCGTCGTGCGCGCCGGCTACATCAGCGGCCGCGACCACAACAAAGCGCAAATGCTGGGCTTCACGCTGCTGCCCGCCGCCAACCTGCAACACACCAGACTGGTGGCAGGCGCCGAAGCGGTCTACGAGACCGTGCTTTTGCGCGAGCTAACGGAACTGGCATCGCGCGAATTTGTTCCCTTTGTGCTGGACGTGGTGGCAGCACACGGCAAAAAACGGCCGCAGCAAAAATCTCCCATCCTCTACCTCAGCCACAAAGATTTTGCCACCCTGGGCGAAACCTGGCGCTACAGCTAACCTGGCTTTCAGCAAACGTTACTCTACTGCAGCGGCTTCCTCAGCGCTCCTGAAGGTCGTAAACTGCCAGGTATAAGTCTGGCCATTGGCCACAACCTGCACCGTATACTTTTGCCCAACACCTAGGGGATAGCGCGGAATGATGACTATCGCGTCACGCTTGTCCAGGAGGCGGCGCCCGACCTCCTGGGCATAGGCATCACTGTTGCGGTAAGACGTTTCGTCAAAGAGACAACTCTCCAGGGCAATATCACCCAGGCGCAGCACATGACTAGAAACCTGCGGGGTCACCTTGCCATCCCCTAGCTGCAATACAATGGGCGCGCCAACAGGACGGCTGTAGCCGGGGCAGCTTTGCAATGGATCAGGCCATTCATACATACTGTTACGCACCACCCACACATTGCTGCCCTCGGCGGGAAATAGCAATGGGTAAGAGACACCAGGCCCGGTTCTGGACAGCCCCGAGCCAACATCCAACACGGCCGCCATCTGCACACTGCCGCCCACTTCACTATAGCTGCCAAATCCCACTACTGCCAGGCGCGGATCAATCATGGGAACCAGGTGGAACGGCGCCGAAACCCAAAAGTTGATACCCCACACGTAATCGGCATCTAGCTGGCTGGTGGCAAAAATGTTGCCATTTTGCGCCGCGCGATGGCCATCCGCGTCATAATACGGATTACTGGGGTCTTCGGCGTGCGCAATGGCGTTATCGTTTTTGACCATGTACCGGCTGTGCCATAAACTGCCGGTGGAAAGGCGCTCGTCGGCGCTCACGGGGGGAAGCAGCGCCATGGCGCGGAAACGGTTCAGATAAAGCAGCCAGGGGGGGCCAATTAGCACCGTCGTAGATGGCGTTGGCGTGGGTTCCAGGGTTGGCTCAGGGGAGGGGGGTGGCGTCTCTGTTGGGGGAGTGGTTGGCCCAGGGGTGGTGGGTGGCGTCACAACAGCTTTAGCCGGGCTGCGCGTGCTGTAAGTGACCCTGGCAGGGGGGCGAGCCATCGTGGGGGAGGGAGAGGGCGTGTGAGAGGGTAAAAAGGTTGCCGTAGGGAAGACGGCCGTTGGCAGCACCGCCACCTCCTGCGGGCGCATTGGCGCCAACAAGAGCCACGCTGCCAGAAACAGCAATACCCCGCTCCCCGCCCCGAGTACAAAAGCCCATTGTTTAGAAATGTTCATGCGATGCCTCTTTTTCGTTATCACATGTCTTTGCAGCTTACATGCCCGCTTAACAACACAGTATAGAACAACTCAGCACCCCAGGCGGGGTGCAAAGAACTCAAAGAAACCAGAGTAGATGCTACTCTGTGCACTCTGTGGCTCCTCCGTGCACTCTTTATACCTGCTGCAAGCTACCGCAGGAGCATATATTCTGATCAGACTGGCCGGTGTAAGGGTATGGGCTTGCCAGAGATATGCGCAATTAAATGGGGTTGAATCCCACTTACCTTGAGAGTTTGCTATAATGTGGCTCTCTAGTTTAGTGGCAAAACAAGTAATTTACAAATCGTTTACACGCACCATTCGCGCGCAGATTTGCAAAACGCACCATGACCGTCGTTTATCTTGGCATTGCGTGGTTATCTGGCATCTGGCTGGCCTCCTGGCTGAATTGGCCAGCGCACACTTGGCTGTTGGCTGGTGTGGTGAGCAGCGGCTGGGGTCTGTTCTTGCGCCGGCGCCAATGGCCGAAATGGGCACTGGCCTCGTTTTGTCTGGCAGTCATTGCCCTGGCCGGGCTGCGCTACACAACGGCCGTTCCCATCATAGATGCCAGCCACATTGCCAGCTACAACGATGGTGCGCCGCTCACCTTCACCGGCCTGGTAGTTGGCGAACCCGACATCCGCGACCGCGTCGTGAATTTGCGTGTGGCCGTCGAAAGCATCAGCAACAGCGATGGCGCGACGCAGCCCGCGCATGGGCTGGTGCTGGTGCGCGCGCCCCGCTTTCCCCTTATCCCCTATGGCAGCGTGATTCGCGTCAACGGCCGTGTGGAGACCCCGCCCGAATTTGACACCTTCAGCTACAAAGAGTACCTGGCGCGGCGCGGCATTCACAGCCTGGTCAACCGCGCCAACATCACCGTGCTGGCACAGGAGCAGGGCAATCCCTTCTACCACACCATTTACGCCTTCAAGGAACGTGCCCAGGCTACCATCAACCGGCTCATCCCCGAACCCGCCTCAGCCCTGCTCAGCGGCATTTTGCTGGGCAATGACAACGGCCTGCCTCCCGATCTGGCAGATGATTTTCGCACAACCGGCATGACGCACATCATCGCCATTTCCGGCTTTAATATCGCCATTCTCATGGGCGTTCTCATCAGCATTAGCCAGCCGCTGTTGCAGCAGCGCGGCGCGGCCGTTTTTGCCGCTGTTGGCATTGCCGCCTACGCGCTACTCGTTGGCGCAGACCCTTCGGTGGTGCGCGCCGCCATCATGGGCGGCATTTACCTGCTGGCCAACCGTTGGCTGGGGCGCGCCAACTTTGCCTATGCGTCTCTATTTGTCGCCGCCTTTCTCATGACGCTGTTCAACCCATTCTCGCTGTGGGATGTGGGATTTCAGCTCAGCTTTGGCGCCACGCTGGGGCTGATGCTGTACGCTGAGCCGTTTACGCGCTGGACGCGGCGACAGCTTTTGCGCTGGCTGCCCCGGCAAACGGTGCGCAGCCTGATGGGGTTGCTGAGCGATGCCGTGCTGGTGACGCTGGCAGCGCAGGTGCTGACCCTGCCGCTGATGATGGCTTACTTCAGGCAGCTCTCACTGGTTAGTTTTGTGGCCAATGCGCTCATTTTGCCAGCACAGCCTGGGGTGATGATTTGGGGCGGACTGGCAACGCTAAGCGGGATGCTCTCAACGGCCGTTGGTCAGCTCTTTGGTTGGGTAGCCTGGCTCTTTCTCACGTACACGATTGTGTTGGTGCGTGCGTTGGCTGCCCTGCCGGGAGCGGCCGTTGCCGTAGATATTGGCCCTGGCGCGGTCGTTGCCATTTATGCCCTCATTGCCGCCGCCACCTGGCTGGCGCGCCAAGCGCCGGAGGAACGCGGCGCTTGGCGCACGGCAACATGGGGACAGCGCGTGCCGCGCGCGCTGGCCTATGGCGGCGGCACGGTGGTCATGCTGCTGGTTTTCGCCTGGGGGGTCACGCAGCCAGACGGCCGTTTGCACGTCACCTTCTTCGACGTGGGGCAAGGAGACGCCATCTTTATTCAAAGCCCCAGCGGGCGGCAAATTTTGGTAGATGGTGGCCAGTACCCCAGCGTGCTCAATGATTGGTTAGGCCGCCAGATGCCCTTTTGGGATAGGGAAATTGACATCGTCGTTGCCACTCACGCCGATGCCGATCACGTAAGCGGGCTGGAGGGGGTTTTCGGCCGTTATCGCGTTGGGCTGCTCATCACAGACGGCAGCGAACTGGGGGAATCGCCAATTTATGACGCGGTGCTGCTGGCGGCACAGGCACAAGGGACGCGCACGCACCGCGCCCTGGCAGGCGAGGTAATTGACCTGGGAGACGGGGCGCGCCTGGAACTGCTGCACCCGCAAGCTATGCCTATGGCCAACCGCAACGACAATTCCGTTTCACTGCGGCTGGTGTATGGGGATTTTTCGCTGCTGCTCACAGGGGACGTGGAGGAAAATGGGGAGAAGCTGATGCTGGCAAACGGCCGTGTGCCGCGCGCGCTGGTGTTCAAAGCAGGACATCACGGTTCGCGCACGTCGAGTACGCTTCCCTTTTTGCAGGCTGTGCAGCCACAAATCATCGTCATTTCCGCCGGGGCCGAGAACCGCTTTGGCCATCCGCACGCAGAAGTGCTGGAGCGCGCGCAAGCCATAGGCGCCATTGTGCTGCGCACGGATGAGTTGGGCCCGATTCAGGTAACGACAGACGGCCGTATCATGTGGTGGCAGGCGGGACCGTAAACCGATTTTGGATTACGGATTTTGGATTTTGGACCGGTTCTGCTCCAGCTCAGCTAAAATGGCTTGCAGTTCAGCGGGCAGTTCGGCGCGCAGGGTGAGCGGCTGATTGTCCGACGGCCGTTGCAGGGTCAGCTCCCAGGCATGAAGAAAGTAGCGGTGCAGGTTGAATTTGCGCTGGCGACGGCCGTAAATCGTGTCCCCCACAACCGGATGCTTCACATACGCCATGTGCACGCGGATTTGATGCGTGCGCCCCGTGTGCAGATCGCATTCAATATAAGTAAAGTCATCGTAAGTCGCCAGGGTGCGGTAGGTAGTTTGCGCCGGGCGCGCGCGCAGCGAGTGGGGCGTATTGGCGTGAATGACCGCCATTTTTTTGCGCTGCGTGGGGTCTCGGCCAATAGGCGCATCAATCAGCGCCGCCGGCGGCTGAAGTTGCCCCTCCACCAGCGCCAGGTACTTTTTCTGCACCGTGCGCTTCTTGAACTGCCGCTGCAAGTGCCACAGCGCCTGATCATGCTTGGCCACGACAATCAGCCCAGAGGTGCCTTTATCCAGCCGATGTACAATGCCGGGGCGCATCTCCCCACCCACACCTTTCAGGTCCGGGCAGTGGTGCAGAATGGCGTTGGCCAGCGTGCCTCTGTAGTGGCCGGTTCCGGGGTGCACCACCATGTCGGCCGGTTTGTTTATAACGATGATGTCGCTGTCTTCATAGCGAATGTCCAGGGGAATGGCTTCAGGGAGCAGGTCGGTTGGCTGCACTTCGGGCAGGGTGGCGGTGATCACCTCGCCCCCTTCGAGCCTGAGACTGGCCTTGGTCAACGCCCGTTTGCCCAGGCGCACCTTCCCCTCCTCAATCAGGCGCTGCCACTGCATCCGTGAGAGCTGTGGCAACGCCATCGTCAGCGCCTTGTCCAGCCGCTCGCCAGGATAGTTCAGCGTTAGCTCTACGTCAACGGGCTGTGTGCTCATGCGCGGCATTGTACCAGCCGCGGATTCACCATTACAATGAACCATTAAATTATTAGTATCTATTCACGTAAGACAGTATCACGGAGAGCCACAGAGGAGGCACGGTTTGCGGTCGGCGGTTAAATTGTAACGATCGCTTGAACCATCATTATTTAATTTTTTCGCAGATCAACAGCGTGGCCGCGCTGCGCGCAAAGGGCACTTGTTGCAGGGTGACAGCAAAGCCAGCCGCGCGCAGGCGTGTCAGGTATGGCTCCCATTGGGCGGGGGGCACTTCGGTTTGCTGACCGGTTATGCGAAATAACCAGGCAATGAAGCGGTGCAGGGGTGTATGGCCGGTGAGATAAGCGGTGGGCACGATGAGCAAACGGCCGTTTGCGGCCAGCACGCGCGCAACGGCCGTCAGCGTCTGCGGTGCCACAATGTACTCGGTGGGAAAGGTAGCCAGCACAGTATCAAAGCTGCCGGGGGCAAAGGGCAGCGCCTGTGCCTGCCCGCGCACCAGCGCCACACCCGGCGCGCGCCGCTGTGCCAGCCGCCCCATTTGCGGCGAATCGTCCAGCCCCACAAGCGTGGGAACGGCCGTGCGCAGCGCCCGCAGCAAATGTCCCGGCCCGTGCCCCAGCTCCAGCACCCGCCCCCCCTGTACGTAGGGCAAAGCTGCCTGCTGCCACCGGCGCCACTCCCCCAACGAAACCAGCCAGCTTACTGCGTCATACGTCCATGCCAGTTCGTGATACAGCAGGCGAAAAGCAAGGTGAAGGAGGCTGGATGGCAGCATGGTGGGAAGTGGAAAGTGTGAAATGCGGAGTAACAATTAACAATTCATCATTAACTATCAACAATTCCTTCCCTTTCTTCGGCTGCCAGCGCATATCCTCGCTGAACGAGGGTGGGCGCACCGGCGCAAACAACTTTCAGGGGGCACACCTGACAGCCGGTGCAGGCCTGGTCAACCAGCACCAGCCGTCCCCGTTGTACCAGGGTACGCAGCAGTTGTTCGACAACGGCCGTTGGCAAGCCCAACTGCCGCGCTACCATCTCCGCCGAAAGGGGGATGCCGCATGCCTGATAAAAGATAGAAAGGGTTTGTTGTAACATAAGCAGTGAAGCGTGGGGAGCAGGGCTACACACCGAGGCCAGCCAGGCGGCCAACCTGATACACCAGGGTTGCCAGCAGCCAGGGCACAACCAGGGTAATGACAGCCGAAAGCGCCGCCCAGCGCCAGCCGAATTCGGCCGTTTGCGCGCCAATGGTGGCAATGCAGGGCACATACAGCAGCACAAAAACAAGAAAAGCAAAGGCGCTCAGCGGCGTGAACGCCTGACGCAGCACGCGCGTCAACGCGGTATCTCCCGGTTCCGTGTCCGCGCCAAAGAGGGAGATGCCGGGCGTCATGGTTTCTAACAGCTCTTGCGCGGCAGAGACAACGGCCGTTCCCAGCCCGCCCACTATCTCCTGCAAATCCTGCCAGAAGGTAGGGGCAGCGGCCGGTTCCTCCTCCACCTCTCCCTCTGCGCCCAGGTAAATCTGCGCCATCGTTGCGACCACCATTTCTTTGGCCAGCAACCCCGTCACCAGCGCGCCGCTGGCCTGCCAGTTGCCAAACCCCGCCGGAGCCAGAACAGGTGCAATTGCGCCACTAACCCGGCCGAACAGGCTTTCCTCTGCACGCGTTACGCCCCAGGGCAAATTGAGCAGCAGCCAGAAAATGACCGTGCCCAACAAAATAAATGACCCCGCCTTACGCACAAACGAGGCTGATTCTTCCCAGGCGTAGGCCAGCACGCGCCGCGCCGATGGCCAGCGATAGGCAGGCATCTCCATCAGCAAAATGCCCGCCGGTTCGTGCCGGAACAGCGTGCGCGAAAGCACAATACCCACCCCTGCGGCAACGGCAATGCCGATCAGATAGAGAATCCAGATCACCAGGTTGCCGCCACGCGGGAAGAAAGCCAGGCCAAAAATGACGTAAACCGGCAGCCGCGCCGAGCAGGACATGAAGGGAATCAGCATCCCGGTGAGAATGCGCGCGCTTTTGCTTTCGATGGTGCGTGTGGCGTAAATGGCGGGCACATTGCAGCCAAAGCCCAAAATCATCGGCACAAAAGAACGGCCGTGTAGCCCCAACTTGCTCATGCTGCGGTCCATCACAAATGCCGCCCGCGCCAGGTAGCCGGTATCTTCCAACACTGCCAGCGCCAGATACATCACCAGCAACCCTGGTAAAAAGGTCAATACCGCCCCCACACCGGCAATCACGCCATCCGTCAGCAGAGAGATGAGCCATTCTGGGGCGCGCACCCAGATCAGCAGCGCCAGCGCCCAGCGCGTGATGGGGCCGCCAAAAACAGCGTCTACCCACTCCAAAAAAGGCGCCGAGACGTTTTGCACCAGGCTAAACACCACATACATCAGCACCAAAAAGATGGGAATGCCCAGCCAGCGATTGGTAATCACGCGGTCAATGCGGTCGGAAAGGCTCCAGGTGGCACGCGGCGCGGTCAGCACCTGCGTCACCAGTTGATGCACAAACCGGTAGCGCTCGTCGGTAATGGCCAGGTCTACATCTTCGCCGTAATGGGGGTGTAGGCGGGCGCGGCTGTGGGCAACGGCCGTTGCCAGCGCCTCCCGTTCTGCCTCTGCCAGATTATCCAGCAGCGTGTCATCCCCTTCTAGCAGTTGAATAGCCAGCCAACGCAAAGGGAAACGGCCGTTGACCCCGGTCAATCTCGTCATCACCCCCACCAGCCGCGCAATCTCCGCCTCTAGCGGCGCGCTGTAGCTAATGGCAGTGTGTGCCGAATACAGGATGCTAGTCATTCTTATCCTCCACTGGCCGCAAATCGAGCGGCTGCAAATGCTGCGCCAGCGCATAAAGCGCCTCGCGCAGTTCATCCAGCCCTTTTTGCTGCGCAGCGGCCGTTTGCACCACCGGAACTTCGCCTAACAGGCGCGACAGCTTCGCCACGTCTATCTGATAGCCACGCCGCGCCGCCAAATCCTGCATATTTAGCACCAACAAAAGCTGCACCCCCGTCTCCATAATTTGCGCCGTCAGGTACAAATTACGCTCCAGATTCGTGGCATCCAACACATTCACCACCACGTCCGGCTGTTCCTGCACAATATAATCCCGCGCCACTTGCTCATCCGGTGAATAAGCCGAAAGGCTATAGGTACCCGGCAAATCCAGCACCTCAAAGCGAATATCACGATAGACAAACCAGCCCGTTTTCTGCATCACGGTCTTGCCCGGCCAGTTGCCCACGCGCTGATTGGCACCCGTCAGCGCATTAAACAGCGTGCTTTTGCCGGTGTTGGGGTTGCCCGCCAGGGCAATGCGAATGGTGGGAGACATGGGGTGGGTAGTGGAAGGTAGAGAGTAGAAAATCTGCCATCTCCAATCTTTCATTGCTAATCGCTGCTAATCGCTAATTCCCCACTGCCACTTGCAGTTTGCTGGCGATACCGCGCCCCAGGGCAATGCGCGAGTCGCGCACAGAAATGAGCAGCGGCCCACCCGCATCTTGCACGATGCGCAGACAAACGCCAGGGGTCAGTCCCATTTCCGCCAGGCGATGCGCCAGACGTCGGCCGCCACACAGTTTACATAAACGCACATCCTGGCCGATGGGGGCCATCGTCAACGGACACAAAGCAGGGGAAGTGTGGTTTTCTTTATTCATCGGTACGTCTCACAAAAATGTGTGCCGCAATTTCGCGGCCCAATGCGTGCATGTGCCCGCCAATTTCCACCATTAGCGGACCGTGAAAGGGGGCAATTTCGCTGAATACTACTGGCTGGCCTGGCTGAATGTTGCGCCCGGCCAGGTAATCGAGCAACAGAATACTCTCTGGGTGAATGCGGCTAATGATGCCCCGGTCGCCCGGAGAGCACTCGCTGAGCGGAGCGTCCTCCAGCGGAGGCATTTCCCAATCGGCGCTGGGGATGGGGTTGCCATGCGGGCAGGTCTGTGGATGCCCCAGGAATGCAGCGAGCGCCTCGGTCACTTCATCGGCGGTGGCGTGTTCAAGCTGGCAGGCATAGTCGTGCACCTGCTGCCAGGGCAGCGCCAGGCAATCGGCCAGAAAGCGCTCCCAGAGGCGATGGCGGCGAATGATGCGGCAGGCACGGCGGATACCCTGAGCAGTGAGGGCTACCCCTCTGTAAGGGGTGTGTTCAACCAGTCCCTGCTCGCGCAGGCGGTGAACCATTTCAGTAGCAGAAACGGTGGAAACGCCCATGCGCTCTGCCAGGGCAGAAATAGGAACCAGCACCTCATCTTCAGCCAGTTCACTGATGGACTTGAGGTACATCTCGACGCTTTCGCTGGAGGATTCTGGTTTCATCACGCCGTACTAACTACTTTCTACTAATTTGGAGGGCTACCCTAAAACTTCATTATTAGATTCAGTTTAATCTTACGAAACAGGGTAGCCTGTGACAATGACGAATGTCAGGAGGTGAGACTGACGTTTATCATGGATGATGGATGTCGCCCAGTTTTACATTTTTTGCGGGTCGCACCGGTTTTTCTTTTGTTGGCAACGCGCCCGCATCACGCTTCTAGCAGGCAATCCCGTGATAGAAGCAAGAGAAGCTGTGCTGATGACGAAAGCCGACGCGCACGGCCGTTCCCAGGGGCACATTAACAGTATGGGGCTGCCAGCTATGCACGGTTGTGCCATCGGGCAGGCCAATAGCGTACAGGTAAGCAATGCCAAGGAATTGGCGGTCCAGCACACGGCCGTTTGGCGGTAAACGGCCGTCTTCCCCTTCCCCATCTGTGTACAAAAAAATGTCATCTGGGCGCACGGCCACTTCCAGCGCTGCGCCCGGGGGGGCGCTGACCAGCTGCGGCAGCAATCCGAGCGGGGTTTCGACGCCGTTTGTAACGGCCGTTCCCGGCACAAAGTCGGCGCTGCCCAAAAACTCAGCCACAAAGCGCGTGCGCGGCTGATGGAACACCACCTCTGGCGGCCCCATCTGCTCCAGCCGCCCGCCGCGCATCACCGCCACCTGATCACCCATGAACAGCGCCTCTTCCTGATCATGGGTGACAAAAACAGACGTGACGCCGCTGCGCCTGAGCAAGGCGCGCACTTCCCCGCGCACCTCACGCCGTAGCGCCGCATCCAGATTGGAGAAGGGTTCGTCTAGCAGCAGCACTGCCGGTTCTGGGGCCAGGGCGCGCGCCAGCGCCACGCGCTGTTGCTGCCCGCCAGAAAGCTCGTGCGGCATCCGCTCGCCCAGCCCTTCCAACCCCACAAACGTCAACATCTCGCCCACACGCTGCGGGTTGCGTTTGCGCCCGCCAGGCAGACCAAAGGCCACGTTGTCGGCCACGCTCAGGTGGGGAAAGATGGCATAATCCTGGAAGACCATGCCTACGCGCCGCTTTTCCGGGGGAACGGCCGTTTGCCCATCATCTACCAGCTGGTCATCAATCGTCACGCGGCCGGCGTCCAGCCGTTCAAAGCCGGCCATCAGGCGCAGCGCCGTTGTTTTGCCGCAGCCGCTAGGGCCAACCAGTGCCAGCAGTTCTCCCCGGCTCACGGTAAAGCTCAGGTCCGCAACGGCCGTAAAATCGGCAAATTGTTTCTTCAGGTTTTGGCAATGGACGGTAATAGGATTCATGGTTGGGTTGGTTGGGTTGGTTAGTTGGTTGGGTTGCCAACAAACCCAACCAACTAACAAACCAACAAACAATCTTTCTACGGCAAAATGCCCAGCTCACTCAACATCGCTGCCGTGCCCGCCAGGTCAGCCAGGTCGCTCAGGGTGATGTTGACTGCCTGCGCGTCTAATTCTGCCAGTGGCGGCAGCAGCGGGTTTAGCACCACACCAGCCACCACCGGGTACTCATAGGTCTGGTCGGCAAAGTATTGTTGGCTTTCCACGCTCAGCAAAAATTCAATAAAGCGTTGCGCATTGGCAGCGTTAGGCGCCGTTTTAAGGATGCCTGCGCCAGAAACCATCAGCAATGAGCCAGGGCCGCCATCGGGCAAAAAGTAATTGCGCGCGACAAACCCTTCGCCCTGCTCCGCGAGAAAGCGGTACAGGTAGTAATGGTTAACGAAGCCAACCTCTACTTCGCCTGCGCCAACGGCCGCAACAATGGGCGTGTTCCCCTCATACACCACCGGGTTGTTGGCCTGAATGCCGGCCAGCCAGCGGCGCGTCTCGTCGTCGCCCCAGATAGCCCTCATACCGGTAACCATTGCCTGGAAGGAGCCATTGGTGGGCGCCCAGCCAATTTTGCCGCGCCACTGCGGTTCCGTAAAGCCCCACAGGTCGGTAGGCAAGTCATCTTCGCTCAGGGCGTTGGTATTGTAAACCACTACGCGCGCGCGCGCGGAAATGCCTACCCACTGCCCATCGGCCGAAGCAAAGCGGGCAGGTACCTTTTGCAAGATAGCGGCAGGCAACTCTGCCAACATGCCGGCGGCGGCAACTGCACCCAGTCCGCCGGGGTCCTGGGCATAGAAAACATCGGCGGGGCTGTTGCGCCCCTCTTCGAGCAGGGTGGCGGCAATTTCTGGGGTGCTGCCGTAACGCACCTGAACCTGAATGCCCGTTTCTTGCTGAAAGCGGTCAATGAGGGGTTTTACCAGGCTTTCGCTGCGGCCAGAGTAGACCACCAGTTTGTTGCTATCGGCCAGCGGGTTGCCACTTTGGGCATCGTTTGTTTGCGCGCTGCAGGCGGTTAGCAGCAGCACCATCATGATAAAGAAATATCTCTGCATCATACGCTCCTTGAAAGTAAGGTTGGGGCAATTTTGAAACATCGTGTAACTACCAGCCCTCTCTGGAAAAGTTTGTGGATTGGTTAGTTTGATGGTTGGTTTTCAGCCAAAAAGCGTGAACCGTGTCCAAAATCGCCCTGCATTTTCAGGAGCAATTATGCAGGATTGAAAAGTGCACATCTACTCTGGGCGTTAAGTTGGAACTTGACGGCCGTTAAGCCGACAACAGCCCCCTATTCAGTTTCAGGTTAACCGGCGTTAAATGAGAGCGTGGATGTGGGTAACGGCCGTTGCCATATCTGCGCCATCTACCACCATACTCACACTGCACTCCGAGGAACCCTGGGCAATGGCAATGATGTTGACCCCATGCGCACCCAGCGCCGTGAAGAGCCGCCCGGCAATCCCTGGCGTGCCACGCATCCCCGCGCCGACGGCCGTAACAATGGCCACGTCGTGCTGCGCCCAGATGCGGTCAATATCCTGGCGCTGCAACTCGCGCGCAAACGCCGCTTCCAACGCCGCAATCACCTGTTCCGTCGAGGCATCTGGCGTGGCAAAGCAGATAGATTGCTCCGAAGAAGCCTGGCTGATAAGCAGCACGCTGACATTTTCTTGCGCTACGGCGCCAAAGGCGCGCGCGGCAATGCCAGGCACGCCCATCATCCCCTTGCCTTCTACGGTAATCAGGCTCAAATTTTTGATGGCAGAAACCGCCTTGATGCCGCCATTGCCGTTCTGGTCATCGGCTACGATCACCGTGCCGGGGTGGGTGGGATTGAAGGTGTTTTTGATGCGCAGGGGGATGTTATTTTCCACGCAGGGGCGCATGGTTTTGGGGTGCAGCACCTTGGCGCCGTAATAGGCCAGTTCAGACACTTCGCGGTAGGTGAGGGTGGGAATGGAGCGGGCGCTGGGAACCAGGCGCGGGTCGGTGGTCATCACGCCGTCTACGTCGGTCCAAATCCACACTTCTTCTGCTTCTAGCGCCTGCCCCAGGATGGCGGCGCTGTAGTCGGAGCCACCGCGCCCCAGGGTGGTGGTAATGCCGCCTTCGGTGACGCCAATGAAGCCGGTGACAATGGGAAGGATGTGCTGGTCGAGCAACGGCCGTAAGCGCACGCGCGTTTTGGATTTTGTGCGTGGCAGCAGCGGCATTGCCTCCTGAAAGTTATTGTCAGTCACAATCAGCTCGGTGGCATCTATGGCCTCAGCAGGGTGGCCTAGCTGACGTAAATAGGCGGCTAAAATACGCGCACTCATCTGCTCACCCATGCCGCTGATGGCGTCCAGGGCGCGCGGGGTCAGTTCGCCCAGCACCAGCACTGCCTGGCACAGCGTTTCGTAGCGGGTGATAAACTGCTCGTTTTCGCTCAGTGTGCGCTGCCGCTCTCCTTCGGGATCGAGCAGGCCATCTATGGCCTCATAGTGAATCTGGCGCAGTTCAACAGCCACGCGGCGGAAGGTGTCGCCATCGCCCGCGGCCGCCGCATGTGCGCCGCGCAACAGCAGATCAGTCACTTTGATTGGCTTTGAGCCCATGGCCGACACCACAACCACGAGTTTGGGCCATTGGGCGCGGGTTTGCAGGATGAGTTCGGCCGTTTCGCGCATGGCCTGGGCATTGCCAACAGACGTACCGCCAAATTTCATTACCAGGGTCATTGGTTCCTCCAACAGTTAGTGGGGCGATTAGCGATTGGTGATTGGCCAGGTCCCCTACTCCTGGTCTCTTGCCTCACCTCAGGGACTCTTTGGCACATCGTAACGGCCGTGAAAGCGTGAAACGCCTGCCTCATAACGCCCCACGCATTCGGCATAGGTCAGCCCCTCGACAGAGCCTGCTTCTTTGTCGTCAATCAACACGGCGCAGGCAACGTTGCCGCTGCGCCCATCGCCATAAACGCTAATCTCAAACTCAAAGGGGTCTGGTAGACGAAAGCGGGTCTCCCAGGGCAGGTTAACAACTTCGCGCATGGCAAAGCCATCGCGGTCGCGGTAGAGAATTTCCGCTCTGCTGGCGGCGCCACTGACGCGATACTCAATGACGGGGCCACTGTGGCAACTGCTGAGCATGAGGGCAACGGCCGTTAGCCAGACCACCATCCATAATCTATTCGCCGCCTTAAGAAAGGTTTGAACCATGCCCTGATCTCCAATCGCCTCCCTCTCAGCGCAACACATCCAGCACATCAGCCACCAGGTCATAGCGGTTGAAGGCGGGCATCATATACACGCCATGCGTCACGCCGCGCATTGCCAGCAGAATTTCTTGCGCAATACGCACCCCTTCTACCTGGGGTTGCTCAGCCTCACGCATACGCTCGCGCAGCGCATCTGGAATGATCATGCCCGGCACCTCATTGTGCAAAAATTCCGCATTGCGGCTGTTATACAGGGGCTTGATGCCCACAATAACGGGCAGAACTGGCTCGCCATACGTCTCTTCATAACGGGCAATGAACGCTTTGGCCGCGTCAGGGTCAAAAACGGGCTGCGTCAGGGCAAAATCGGCGCCACTGCTAATCTTTTTGCGCAGCAGCTTCATCTCGTGCGCCACGTCGACAGGCGTCAGGTTGAGGGCGCAGCCAACGACAAAGTTGGTGGGTTGGTCTATGGACTCGCCCGCTTTGTCTACACCGGCGTTAAACTGCTGCTTGATGAGCTGAATGAGACCGGTAGGCACAATGTCGTAGCTGTCCATGGCTTCGGGGAAGTCACCAATGCGCGTGGGGTCGCCCATCACCACAAACAGGTTGCGAATGCCCAGGGCATAGGCGGCCAGCAGGTCGCCCTGCACACGCAACAGGTTGCGCCCGCGCGTGGGAAAGTGCAGCACGGTCTCGAGGCCAACTTCCTTTTGCACCAGGTAGGCGGCAGCCCAGGCGCTCATTCTCATGCGCGCCAGGGGGCTGTCGGCAATATTGAGCAGGTTGGCGCCCGCCTCTTTAAGCATATGCGCGCCTTCGAGCAGGCGCTGGCTGGCAATACCCTTGGGCGGACTCATCTCCACGGTGACGACGTAACGGCCGTTGTGCAACGATTCGGCCAGTTGGGAGGGGGGATCAGAAACGGCTGCACCTTTTTGCGACGGCCGTTCCATCACCTGCACGCGCGGCAGGGGGATGGGGCTGGGCGCAGGCACGTCAAGCGCCTGCCGCATAGCAGCAATGTGCGCGGCATTGGTGCCACAGCAGCCACCAATCAGGCACGCCCCCGCCTCGGTAAAGGCGCGGGCATAGTCGGCAAAATAAGCGGGCGTGGCCGGATACATCACCCGCCCCCGCGCCATCTGCTCCGGAAAACCCGCATTGGGCACGGCGGCAATGGGCATCTCTGGCGCAATTTGGCGCATCACGCTAATCAGGCGCAGCACCTGCGCCGGACCACCGCTGCAATTCACGCCAATCACGTCCACATCCAGTGCAGCTAACCGCGCCGCCAGATCATCCGCCTTCTGTCCCAGCAAGGTGCGATCATCGCGGTCAAAGGTCATGGTGGTGACAATGGGCAGGTCTGGGGCAATGGCGCGCGCGGCAGCAACGGCCGTTTCCACCTCCTGCACATTAGACATCGTTTCGATAATTAGCAAATCCACACCGCGCAGTTCGGCAGACACCAACGCCTTAATCTGCTCCGCAAACGCCGCCTGCGCCGCCTCCGTCGAGACCCGCCCCAGCGGCGCCAGCCTCACTCCCAGCGGCCCTACCGACCCCGCCAGCAGCACTGGCTTAAACGAGCCATCAATCACCCGCCGCGCCACCTGCACTGCCGCCTGATTAATCTCCCGCACCTGCGCTTCCAGCCCGTGTTCTGCCAGCTTAAATCGGTTTGCGCCAAAGCTATTTGTCTCAATAATATCCGCCCCGACATCAATGTAGGAACGGTGAATCTCTGCCACCAACGCCGGCTGACGGATATTCAGCACATCAAAGCAACCATCCAAAGCCGCGCCACGGCTGTGTAGCACCGTTCCCATCGCCCCATCCAGCAACAGTGGCTTTCCCCCCAACCGCGCGCGAAACTCTCCTCTCTTCATGCCTCACTCCTTGGGGAAGTAGATAATGGATAGCGACTGATCACCAATCGCCACTAATTCCCATAAAACAAACTCTCAATTAGAGGCGCAACCTTATCATTAATCAGGATCAGCACGCTGGCTCCCTGCTCTGTCGTGTAACTATTGACATAATCGCCATCAATCACCTCATTGCGAATGTTCCCTTCAGGAATTTCACCCACGGTCATGGCAATGCGCACCAGCTCCTCCAGCGACAAATCTGTGCGGATACCCTGCTCCAACTGCTGGTAAAGAACCGGCGCACGTGCAATCAGCCCACTAATCCCCAGGCTCAGCGCCTTGCTGCGCGCCGCCAGCAGCACCTGCTGCTGCCGCCGCGCGCGGAAAAAGTCATTGTCCGCGTGGCGCGTGCGCGCGTACTTCAGCGCCATCGTGCCATCAAAGTGATGTTGCCCGGCCGGAATATAAAGCGGGTCATAACCATAATTCATGTCTGGAAACAGCGGGTCATAAATTTCATACGGCACGTATACGTCAATACCGCCCAGGGCATCAATGCCCTTGATTACGGCGCCAAAATCCACGAGAATGTAATGGTCAATGGGCACGCCCAGGTTATAAGAAACAGTTTGCATCGCCAGCTCTGCCCCACCTGCCGGGTTGTTACCGGTGGAACCATAGACAAACGCGGTGTTAATGCGGTCGCGCCCACGCCCCGGTATCACCACGTACAAATCGCGCGGCACAGAGAGGATGGAAATTTTTTGCGTCTGTGGGTTGATCGAAATAATCATGATCGAGTCTGTGCGCGAAATGAACGGCTCTCCTGGGCGACGATCAATGCCCATCACCAGGATATTCATGCGCGTTGAACCAACCGGCGTTTCGCGCGTGGGAATGAGCGTGGGCGTAGGCAGATTGGCCAGAAAGGTGGGCACCGGCGCAGGCCCTATCTGCTCCATGTCCAGGCTAATGCCCGCCACCTCTTGCGCCGCAGCCGCCACCGGATTGATGGGGCGACTCCAGAGAATGGTGAAGGTGAGATAGGCAAAAATGATGACGGCAATGCTAGAAAAAATAAAGGCTAAGGACAAGGCCATGCTTAGCCAGCCGGGTAGAATCGGTTGAGAGGATTGCTTCAAGGTCGTACAACTCCTGTGAAAATGACCGCAGACTGCAGAGCGCCGATGGTTGTAAATGTAGCCCGGGTTGCCAAACCTGGTTAGTAGGCGCAGGTTTGGCAACCTGCATTACGTTTTCATTCCTATGGGGTGTGTCCCACTCATGAAATTTCCTTTGCCAGGGCGCGCCAGCACCCTACGGTTTTTATGCTGATCGATGATTATAAACCGGAAACGGCCGAATTACAGCGCGGAAGGGTGCTGATTCCCCTACTTATCATCAACCATGCAGAATCTCACAAAAAACGGAAGGCCAGGCAAAGTAGATTAAGAAGAAAAAATTCATAAAAAGAAATGATTGCGCTATAATACCTGGCAACTTGAGGATAGCGCACAGATTTTCACGGATTGGTAACTGTTCAGCCTCTCAAGACCTGACACGTTTTCGAGCAACCTGTCAGGTCTGAATAGTCAGATAAGGAATTTAGCATGTCTTTTGATCGCTTTGGCCGAAACATTAACTACCTGCGTATCTCCCTGACCGACAAATGCAATCTACGCTGCGTCTATTGTATGCCAGAGGACATGACCTTTCGCCCGCGCGCAGAGCTACTGCAAGATGATGAAATTGACCGCCTGGTGCGCATCTTTGCCAGCCTGGGCTTTCACAAATTCCGCCTGACGGGGGGCGAGCCAACGGTGCGTGCCAACATTGTGGATATTGTGGCGCGCATGGGGCGCACGCCGGGGGTGAAGACCATCGCCATGACAACCAATGGGCTGCTGCTGCACGAGCTGGCCGCGCCGCTGGCGCAGGCCGGGTTGAGCCGCGTGAATATTAGTATAGATACGTTGAACCCAGAAAAATTTAAGAAGCTGACGCGCTGGGGAGAGGTGGAAGATGTGTGGGCAGGGATTCAGGCAGCCAGGAAAGCAGGGCTGGGTATTAAGCTGAACGCGGTGGTGGTGCGCAATTATAACGACCGTGAAGATGTGGTGGACCTGGCGCGGCTGACTTTCTACCATGATTGGCAGGTGCGCTTTATCGAGATGATGCCGTTTGGCGACGTGGCAGCGTTTCAGCAGGCGGGGGTGGTGAGTGAGGAGGAGCTGCGGCAAACGATTTCGGCCGCGCTGGGGCCGCTGACGCCGGTGAATGGGGGGCAGCTTGATGGTGAAGCGCGGTTGTATCAGCTTGAAGATGGCATTGGCACGCTGGGTTTTATTAGCTCGGTGACGCAGCCGTTTTGTGCCAGTTGTACCAGGGCGCGCCTGACGGCCGACGGCCGTTTGCGGCTTTGCTTGCTGCGTGAGAAGGAAGTGAACCTGATGGAGCCACTGCGCAACGGCGTCACGGATGCGCAACTGCGCGACATCATCACAGAAGGGGTGTGGTGGAAACCATGGGGGCACGGCCTGAGCGAAAATGTGATTCCACTCAACCGCGTCATGTCAGAAATTGGGGGATAAGCCCGCCCTATTTGCGCGGGGTAATCCCCCACATGCGGTCTATCAGGTACAACGGCCGTCCCTTTACTTCATCATAAATTCTGCCCAAATACTCGCCAATAATCCCCAGGCTAATCAGCTGTACGCCGCCCAGGAACAGCACCGCCACCAGCGTGGTCGCTTGCCCTGTGAGCTCGTGCGGCGAGAAAATGCGCAGCAAAATGACGACCACAATCGCCAGGGCGCTGATGGCGGCAATGGTAAAGCCCAGGTAAGTGGCCAGTTGCAGCGGCAAATAAGAAAAGCTGGTGATGGCGTTCATGGCAAATTTGAACATGCGGCGAAAGGAGCTGTACTTGGCTTCGCCAGCAAAGCGGGGCGCACGCTTAAAGTGGACACCCGTCTGGCGATAGCCCACCCAGGGAACCATGCCGCGCAAAAAGCGGTTGCGCTCGCGCATCTGGCACAGCGCGTCTACCACGCGCCGGTCCATCAGGCGAAAGTCGCCCGTGTCCAGGGGAATGTTGACGCTGGTGATGCGGTGGATGATGCGGTAGAAGAGCTTGGCCGTCACCAGCTTGAACCAGGTTTCCCCTTCGCGGCTTTCGCGCACACCGTATACGACATCATATCCCTCGCGCCATTTCGCAATCATTTGCGGGATGACTTCGGGTGGGTCTTGCAGGTCGGCGTCGGTCAGCACGACGGCGTCGCCCAGGGCGTAGTCTAGCCCGGCGGTTACGGCTTCTTGAAAGCCAAAATTGCGCGAAAAGCTGATGCCTTTGACACGGCCGTCTTGGGCGTGCAGGTTGGCGATAATTTCTGCCGAACGGTCGCGGCTGCCATCATCTACCAGCAGCAGTTCCCAGCTTTCGCCGGTGGCGTCCATGATGGCGCTGATGCGCCGATATAGCTCCGGCAGGACCGGCTCTTCGTTATAAACAGGGGCAATAATGGTAATGGTTGGTTTTGGGTTCATGGGTGGTTAGTAGGTTAGTTAGTTAGTTGGCTGGTTGGTTGGTTAGTTGGTTGGTTGGTTGGTTAACCAACCAGCCAACCCGCTCAACGGGATCAATGTTTCTCAGCCGCCATCCTGTATTTCTACCAGCAACCCGACGTGGTCGGAGGGGTAAAGGGTGGGGTCTTCTGCGGCGGATTGATGGCAAAACAGGCGCGCCTGCCGCACTGTGCCCGCGCCAGGGGAGAGGAAGATGTAGTCCAGGCAGGCGGCCCATTCGGCGTTGGCTTGCAGGACGGTGGGAAAGGTGGCCAGGGGATCACGGCCGTACTTTTCCACAAACGCGGAGCGAAACCCCTGGCGCATGTAGGCAATGGCGGGGCTGTCTGGGGTGTCGTTAAAGTCGCCGGCCACAATCTGACGCGGGATGGGCCGACGGCCGTTTAGCCAGCCTGTCAGCTTCATCACCTGTTCCAGGCGCGCCTGGCGTTCACCCGCCACGTGGTGCAGGTGGACGGCGACGAAATCGAGCGGCTGGCAGTTGGGCAGCTCTACGTTTACGCGCAGCGCCACGCGCCCGCCATACCCCAGGCTTACGCCATCGCTGTACAAAATAGGAAACTTGCTCAGCACGCCTACCCCTTCGTAGTACCCTTTGACGAGGTGCGCTTTGCGCCTTTGCCGCAGGGCATACGGCCGTTTCGAGGTTCCTGTCAGGCGGTTGTTAATCTGGCTACAAAGCCAGCCTGCCTGGCCAATGGGCATGGCAATTTCTTGCAGGCTGATCAGGTCTGGGGCGGCATCTACCAATTGCGCCACCAGCAGGTCACGGCGCTCACGCCAGCGGTCCAGCGCCAGGCGCAGGTTGATGGTGGCTACGCTGAAGGTGATCATATCAGGTCTATGGTGGTTGTACCCTGAGGAACAGCCGTTTGCAGCATCTGCCCATCCGGCTCGCGCATCTCCAGGGTAAAGGGCACATTCGTCGTCAACGTCACGCGCTCTGGGCTGCCAATTAATTCCAGCAGCCCCTCCTCACCCAGGGGATAATTGCGCACACCACAGGGCTGATCCGTCTCTAGCCGCCGATCCCAAACCACGCGCCGCAGCGGCCAGTCCACAATCAGGCCAATGACGTCTTCGAGCAGCATGGCAATGGGAGTCAGGCCAGTCATACCGACAAAGTGCGGGTTCGAGGGGTCGCCGGGAGCGGCCGTTTCTGGTGCATAATTGTCCCAGAAGGTATCGGTGCGCGTGTACACCTCGGCCACATTGCGCAGATGGTTCATGGCAATCTCGTGCGCCAGCCTGTGCTGCCCGACGGTACGCAGCCCCTTGAGCACCATAAAGTTCGTCTGTGACCATACAGCGCCGCGCCAATAGTTACCAGACTGGGCGTTGTAGCCATCGCTGTCCGCCGAGAGCGAGGGCACGCGGTGCGGCAGGTTGAAGGCCCAACTATCGCGCAGATGCTGCACAAAGGGGCCCAGGCGTGATTCGGGGATAAGCGTTTTGTCTACCAGCCCCCAGTAAGCGCCAATGCTTTTGGTGTTGCTGAAACGGCCGTTGCGGTCCGCATCCTGATAAAACGCCGCCTCTTCACTCCAGAGGTGAGCATTAATCGCCTGCACCAACTGCTCGTGCTCTTCTGCCAACTCCTGCGCCCGCTGCGTTTCCTGCAACAGCGTTGCCATTTGTTCCAGAATGCGACAGTTCAGCGCCGCCTGCATACTCGCATCCACCCAACTCCAGTGACGGTGATGGTGGCGGCTATCTGGCACGCGCGGCTGATTACTCATGCCACTGCTTTTGCCCGTAGCCCAGTAGAGACCGCTCTGCCAGGAACGGTTGGCGCGGAACCAATGATGATACGCCAGCAGTGGCCAAAACACTTTAGCAATGCGCGCCATATTGCCGGTTGCGCGGTAACAGCGCCATTCCGCCCAGGCCAAAATGTTTGGCCCGGTGCTGTCGGGGTCAAAGGGGTAATAAAAATCGTGCCCTGTCTCTGGGTCAATTTCACGGCAGATAAAGCCATCCACATGCTGACGCGCGTAGAAATTGTCTAGCGAGCGCACAAAGTCGAATGCGCGACGGCCGTAAATGCCAAATTGCAGCATAAACGCCGTATCCCACATAAACACGTGCGGCTTACCGGCGGCGCTGAGATAATTTGCCACAAAGCCACTACCCACTTTGGGGCGCTTCAGATGCCCCCAGGCCAGCTCCCAGGCGCGCCAATACATCTCTACCCAATCCGGGTAGGCAGGCAAAATTGGTTCCGGCAGGCGCGCGCGCGCCTCCAGGAAAGAAGGCGTAGGCAGCGGCACATAGGTAATACCGCGAAAGGGGTTCTGGCTTACCAACGGTTCAGCGGGGCGAGGCGATACAGCATGACTCATGGTGTTCTCCTAAGGCATCACCCATAAATCGGCCGTGCCCACCAGGCGCAGCCCATCTTCATTAATACTCAAGGCGCGCAGGTTGTACAAGACGTACACATTATCCAGCAAACGGCCACGCCACTGCAAAGAATCTCCCGTTGCCAGATATGGATACCCCGTCAGGCCAGTAAGCTGCGCCTGTTTGGTTGTCTGTCCGCCCACATTTTGTTCCACAATGCCCGCATACGTCAGCGTGGTGCCCGGAATTTGTCGCCCGGCCGGAACCAGATAATTGATCACCATGTTATTAAAGGTCAGTGCCGCGCTGCGGTCTGGCAACGTCTCTAGCTGCACCGGATTGGGATAAAAGATGGTCACTTCTACTGCACCCGCTACCGGCAAATTGCCCAGTACCAGCGTCGTCAGGCGCAGGTTGTAGTTGCCAAACACGCCAGGGGCCAATACCCCACTCCAGATGAACGAATCGCCAGCGCGCTTGACGACCTGCTGGCCATCAATGCGCACCTGGTACCCATCTCCATCGCGCTGCACGTATTGTAGCCGCGTGCCGGGCACAAAAACGCCGGGCGCCAGGCTGTGTGCATATGCAGGGTTGCTAAAGGTAATGGTATCGCCCAGGGGGGTTGGCGTTGGCGCGGGACCAGCAGGTTCCAGGCCGGGCACGCTGCAAGCCAGTGCAGGCAGCATTAGCAGCAGGATGAAAGTGACGATTGAGCGAACGGGTTTCATATCAACACCTCTTGTTCTGACTCCTTGTTGGCGCCAGGGTGTATACCCGTCTGGCGCAAAAATTCGAGCACACGCGCATGCACCTCTTGCGTCGAAAGTGTGCTAGTGTCCAGGTACAGGTGGCAATGCTGGCGCGCATGGGCCAGACGCTTATGCTGCGCGTGCAGCCGTTCCGGCCCATAGTCAATGTGTGGACGGCGCTGCTTGCTGGCAGCATAATCTACGTCCAGGTAGATGAGCACGTCGGGGCGGCTGAGACGCTGCCACATATTGGGCACGTAGGAATGCTCTTGCGCAGGCTGGCGCACGTGGTAGCCGGCGTGGCGCAGCCTTTTGACCAGGGTGCTCTTACCCGCAGCGCAGGGCCCCACCACGGCAATGCGTAAAGGAGGTTCGACGTCGCTCATAAGGGCAGGTGTACCTCCATGCGGCGCACCTGGTTATTTTGCTCTGGGTAAACGTGCGCTACCAGCACGCTAATGTCGTCACGCGGACGGCCGTTGTCTTTGGCTACCGCTTCATTGAGCAGCGTATCGGCAATGACCTGGGCGTTGGTGATGCCGGCGGCAAGAATACGCGCCACGGCCGCAACCGGGTCATACGACTGGGTGCCGCTCAGGCTGCCGGCGTGGCGCAGCCCATCTGTAAAAACAATAATCGTCATTCCCTCTTCAATGGGCAGCTCGGTGATAATGGGCTTGGTATTGCGGTACGTGCCCACACTGCGACACGGTTCATCCAGCAATTGGATACCCCCTTCGCGCGTATGCACAATCACTGGCGCTTCGTTGTTGCGCGAAATGACAAAGGTTTTTGTTTCCGCATCCACAGAAAGGATGTTGAGCGTGGCCGAGACCTTGCCCTGGCGATGCGTGTAGAGGTAATCATGCGCCGCGCGCGCGGCGGCGCCATCGCGCACCCCTTCTGACAGGAGTTGAATCGCTTTGCGCGCTACCATGTTGCTAATCACTTTGGCTGATTTGCCACTGCGCTGCCCATCTACCAGCACAAATGAAATGCCGCCGTGCGGTCGTTCGATCATCTCTAGCGTGTCACCGCTTTCGCTGGTGGCATATTTGCTAATTTTGGCAACGGCAAAGTGAATGTCGTGACCCATGACAACTCCTTCAGATGCGTCCTGGTGGGACGCCGCTTCAACCATGTACCAGACGCCAGTCCAGGGCGGTGTAGCGCCGGGTGGTTTTATTGTTTTTGACCGCCAGGGCAATGGCTTTGCGTGTGCCCACGAGTATGACCAGTTTTTTGGCACGGGTTACGGCCGTGTAGAGCAAATTTCGCTGTAACATTAGGTAGTGCTGCATCACTACCGGTAGCACCACACACGGGTACTCGGCACCCTGGCTTTTGTGTACGCTGATGCAGTAGGCGTGTACCAGTTCGTCTGCCTCCAAAAAATCATAGGTCACAGGGGCGCCATCCAGGTTGATGGTGATGGTCTGTTGCACGATGTCAACGGCCGTAATGCGGCCAATATCCCCATTGTAGACGTTTTTATCGTAATTGTTCACGGTTTGCATCACTTTATCACCCACGCGGAAGAGGCGCCCGCCCAGCCGCCGCTCTCCCTTTTTGCTGTCTGGCGGGTTGAGCGCTGCCTGCAAGCGCTCATTGAGCGCTGTTACGCCAACAGTTCCATTATACATGGGCGCCAAAACTTGAATATCATCCAGTGGGTGCAGGCCAAATTTCTGGGGTAGACGATTTTGCACAATGTCTATCAGCAGTTCAGCCGTTTCCGTTGGGTCTTCTTTGAGGAAGAGGTAGAAATCGCTTTCCCCCTCGCTGGTCAGGGGCATCTGGCCGTGATTGATGCGGTGTGCGTTTTGGATGATGAGCGACCCAGCAGCCTGGCGGAAAATTGTCTCCAGGCGGATCACCGGGGCAATTGCCGAGGCGATCAGGTCACGCAGCACGTCACCGGCGCCCACGCTGGGCAGTTGGTCTACGTCTCCGACCAGCAGCAGGTGACTCTGTGGGTCTATGGCTTTGAGCAAATTGTTAGCCAGCATTAGATCGAGCATGGAGGCTTCGTCTATGATGATCATGTCGGCATCAATCGGCCGTTGCGCGTTGCGGCCAAAGCCCTCGGCCGGGTTGAACTCCAGCAGGCGGTGGATGGTTTTGGCCTCTCGGCCAGTTGCCTCGGCCAGCCGCCTGGCGGCGCGGCCGGTGGGCGAGGCAAGGGCGTAGCTGCATTTGTGCCGGTCGAGCAGTTCCAGCAGGGCGCGCAGGGTGGTCGTTTTGCCCGTGCCGGGGCCACCGGTGAGAATGGTTACTTTATGGGAAACGGCCGTTTTCACCGCCTGCGCCTGTTGTGGTGAAAGATCAACTGACGATTGGCGATTGACAATTGACAATTGCCCCTTTTGCACCTTTGCCAGCCGGCTGGTGCGCTCGGCCACCAACGCCTTCACGCGCTGCGTGACGCCAATTTCCGAATAATAGAACGGTGCCAGGTAAACAGCCTGCTCCTCGCGAGTTGTGGTCACGGGTGGAGAAGCAGAAGTTTGGGTATAGAGATTGGCCATTGGCAATTGGCGATTGCCACTCCCCTGCTCCCATGCGCCCTTGCCCCCTTGCCCCCCTATCGGCTGACTGGCTGACTGGGCAACCACTTGATAGATTATCTTCTCCCGCTTCACCAGGTCGCTGCTCTCCAGCCGCTCCAACACCTGCGTCACTTTAGTCGGCTCCACGCCTAAAATCTCTGCCGCTTCCGGCTCCAACGCCTCTTGCGGCATGTAGACGTGTCCCTCTTCCGCCATGCGGTTTAGCGTGTAGGCGATGCCCGCCTCAATGCGCGCCGGGTCATCATGGGCCAACCCCAGCGCCCGGGCAATTTTATCGGCCGTCTTAAAGCCAATGCCGTGAATGTCGCGCACCAGCTGGTACGGCCTGCTCTGCACGACCGCCAGCGAATCATCGCCATATTTTTTGTAAATTTTGATGGCCAGACCGGTGGGAATGCCGTGCGCCTGCAAAAAAATCATCACGTCCTTAATGGCGCGCTGTTCTGCCCAGGATTTGACGATGCTCTTCACCCGCCCCTGGCCAATGCCCAGTACCGTCAGCAGCTTTTCTGGCTGGTGGTCAATCACCTCCAGCGTGGCCTGACCAAAGCGGTTGACGATGCGCTCTGCCATCACCGGTCCCACGCCGCGAATCATGCCCGACCCCAGGTATCGCTTGATGCCTTCGGTAGTGGCGGGCAGGGATTGCTCGCACAGCTCTACCTGAAATTGATGGCCGTGTCTGGCGTGCGCCACCCATTGCCCGGTCAATTTCAGCCATTCACCGGGGTTCACCTCTGGCAAATTGCCCACTACCGTAACCAGCGCTTCCCGGCCACTGGCATATTTGAAGGGCAGCATCGCGCGCGTGTCCGGCTTCAGGCGAATGACAGAATATCCGTTTTCCGGGTTGTAGTAGGTGATGCGCTCCACAGAGCCACTGATCTGTTCCCGCTCGGCCATGCCATGATTGTACGCTGATGCAGAAAAAAGGAGAAGTGAGGGGCCAGTTGCACACAGCTCCCCAGGAGTTGCTCATTGCCACAGGCCTGCAATCCTGGCTCTCATGACGTTTGTCACTTACGGCGCGAAAGCCGCTTTTGTTATACTGCCAGCATAGGGAGCAGTAGAGTAAAAGTGGGGGTGTGGGATGCGCAAGGGGCGCAAAGGAGCCTGCCGTGAACTGGCGTACTATCCCAAAACATCTCATCAAGGTGATTCAGCAATCTGGTTTTGCCAGCTACATTGTCTGGTTTGGGTTCGTTGTGGGGATACTATCGGGTCTGGCAGAGCTATTCGCCCCCTCTCCCTGCCCAATGCAAATTATCCTGGCTGCGCTCCTTGGGTTGGGCGGTATATATTTGTTGATCCGGTGGTTTTTCCCAAGAGAAGAAAGTATTGCCTACCGCCGCTGGGATTTGTTGCTGCTTTTACTGGGCGCATTTATTGCTACCTTCAGCTTTTCACAGTTGGCCGTCCATGCCTGCCGGAATGAATGTCCTGCGGTCAGTTTGCATGCCGCAACACCGGGCCTTCTTCCTGGGGAAACGGCCGTTCTCTTCGTAACAGCCAGTGATCCAGAAGGTGACGAGGTGACATTTGAGTGGGAAGCCACTGCACCCGGTCTACTCCGTGAAGGCCCGTCTTTTACCATCAGGCAGAACGAGTATACAGCCCCGCTGGTTGCGCCGCCAGCCCAGGTATCTATTGCTGTGTGGGCAGACGACCACCACTGTGGACAAAAGGTATCGGCCGTTGTGTTTCTACGCATTCAACCACCTACGCCAACACCCACCATTACTCCCTCATCTACACCCACTTTCACACCAACGCCAACGGTAACACCCTCCGCTACATCATCTGCCACACCAACGCCAACGGTAACCCCATCTGCCACACCAACACCAACCGTTACGGTCACAGCCAGCTCTACGCCTACGGTCACCTTAACTAGCTCGCCCGTCATAAAAACAACAACTCCCACCCAGACTGTTTCGCCATCGCCAGGTATCACCCCTCCCCCTGGCATAACCGAAACGGCCCCACCCCCAGTAGAAACCCTACCGCTCCCCACCACCGAGGCCTCACCTACGGAAACGGAGACCCCACCAACGCGCACGCCACCTCCAGGCTAATTGCCAGGTACACGGGCGCTTTTGCAGGAGTTTATGATGAATGTGACCCGCCAATTCAGTTTATCCGTTGCATTCTTCGGCTTGTTGCTGCTAACTGTTATCCTGGCTATGACAGATGGCAGCAGTGCCGCAGCGCGCATGACCGAGGTAGCGGGGCTAAAGCCCACTTTAACGATCACGGCCGTTTTCTTCAGACACTCACCCACATCAAGCACGTCACTGGTCATCAACGAAATAGATTACGACCAGCCCAGCGTAGACGCAGCCGAATTTCTGGAAATCAAAAATATCTCCTCCGCCCCCATCAATTTAGCCCCATACGAAATCTACCTGGTCAACGGCGTAGGGGGTGGTGCAAGCGTTTACCAGGTCATCGAATTGCCGGACGTTGACTTAGCGCCAGGAGGTTATTTTGTGATTTGCGCCAATGCAGCCACCGTCGCCATCTGTGATTTAGATGTTGAACCCAATGAGAACTTGATCCAGAACGGTGAACCAGACGCAGTTGCCATTATGCTTGCGGGTCAGGTCATAGACGCGGTAAGCTACGAGGGAGACACGGGTGCTCCTTACACCGAAGGTTCCGGCGCAGGCCTGTCTGACAGCGCCTACATTGCCAGCCTGGGCATTGCGCGTTATCCCGACGGTGTAGACACAAACCGCAATAATGTAGATTTTAGCCGTCGCTGTATTTCTCCTGGGGAACGCAACAAGGTGGTCAGCAGTCAATGTGATGTCACCATTACCCCCACCCCTACCCCTACCCCTCCGCCCACCAACACGCCCCCACCGGAGACGACGCTTACCGCCACGCCCCTACCGACAAATACCCCACCCACCCCTGAAGAAACGTTCACCCCATCTGCCACGCCCACATCCTCTGCCACACCAACCGTGACTGCAACGCCTTTACCAGCCACACCAACGGCCGTTGCTGCCTACTTGCCACACATCAAAACGCTCTTTTTTTCCACAGAACCCAACAACAATGCCGCACAGGCCAATGGGCCTATTCCATCAGGCGAACTGGTTTACGGCCGTTTTGCTCCTGGTGACCAACGCAGCGACTATTACTACCTTGACCTACACTACCCTTACACCATCTACGCCACGCTCACCAACATTCCCCCCAGCGAAGACTACGACCTGATCATCCGTGACATTCACCTGAACGTGATCGGCTACTCTGCAGAATTCAACAACGCCGATGAACGTGCCCTGACAGCCATAGTTCCCCCTGGCCGCTACTTCATTCAGGTTTACAATCCCTTCGCAACTGCCAGCAATCTGTACTATCACCTGAAAGTTATCTACACATATGACCCCTTGCCGTAGTTTACGCCCCATTGCGCCCATTAAAAGCGCCCTCCGCACCACCTAAGCGCCATCATAGTTTTTTCGCCATCTCTGCCACTCTTTGCTAAACTCCCCACTGGTTGAAACATCAACAATATGGGCCGGGTGCGTAACCGCGTGCCAGTTTATGGGTTCACTTAAAAGAACCCAGGCCCTTTGGCAACCACCCTTTCAGAACCCCTGAGAGGGCACGCCATAAGCACAAACAACCAGGAACACGGGCTGTCAGTCTGCCCATATGAGCAAGACTGCTCACGCTCACCCAATCCGAAATCAAAAATCGGCATGGTTCATGATGCGCTGAAGAGATGCTTTACAATGCTTTGACCCATGCCCAAAAATCTACCATTTTCAAAGGAGACGCACATGGAGAAAGCGACATTATTGGAGTGGTATCGGCAAATGGTGCTGATCCGCCGCTTTGAGCAAAAATGCGCCGAACTGTATCAACTGGGGAAGATCGGCGGCTTTTTGCACCTGTACATCGGCCAGGAAGCGATTGCCGTCGGCAGCATTGCCGCGCGCCGGGCCGCCGATCACGTGATCACGGCCTACCGCGACCATGGGCATGCCCTGGCTGTTGGCACAGAAACGAAGTACATCATGGCGGAAATGCTGGGCAAGGCCACCGGCGTCAGCAAGGGCAAAGGTGGCTCTATGCACCTGGCCGACGTTTCGCGCAATTTTTGGGGCGGCCACGCCGTTGTTGGTGCCCATCTCAGCCTGGCGGTTGGGCTGGCGCTTTCGGAGTCTTACCGCGGTACGGACAATGCCGTGTTGTGTTATTTTGGCGATGGCGCGACAAATATCGGCTATTTTCACGAATCGCTGAATCTGGCCGGCGTGTGGCAGCTGCCGGTGGTGTGGATTTGCGAGAATAATCAGTATGGCATGGGCACAGCCGTTGACCGCGCCTCGGCCGTTTCTGAGATGATCCGCAAGGCGCACGCCTATGGCATGGAAGGCAAGCAGGTAGACGGCATGAACGTCTTTGCCGTGTATGAGGCGACAAAGGCGGCGTTACAAGCGGTGCGCGACGGCGCCGGGCCACAATTCCTGGAAATGATCACCTACCGTTTTGAGGGGCACAGCATGGGCGACCCGCTGCGCTACCGCACCAAGGACGAGGTGGAAAAGTGGCGCGCCGATGACCCGATTGGCATTTTGGAGCGCCACCTGCTGGAGCAGGGCATTGCCACGCAACAGGAGCTAGACCAGGTGGATACGGCCGTTGACGCTGAACTGGCCGCGGCGGTGCAATTTGCCGAAGAATCCCCTCTGCCCGCCCTGGAAAAGTTATATACTGATATTTATGTGGACAGTGAGTAGTGGTTCGTACAGAGCCAATAGTCTGCACCCCCTACTCCCGGAGGTAAAAATGGCACGCATTACCATGAGACAAGCAATTACCGACGCGCTGCGCGAAGAGATGTTGCGCGATGAAAATGTGTTCATTATGGGTCAAGAAGTTGGCGTGTGGGGCGGCACCTATGCCGTTACACGTGGCTTTTACGATGAATTTGGCCCGCGCCGCGTGCGCGACACCCCCATCTCTGAGATGGTGATTGGCGGCGCGGCCGTTGGCGCGGCCATGAACGGCCTGCGCCCCGTCGCCGAATTTATGACCATCAACTTTGCCTTTGTGGCGTTCGACGCCATTGTCAATCACGCCGCCAAGCTACGCTCGATGTTTGGCGGACAAATGAAAGTCCCGCTGGTTTTCCGCGCCCCTGGCGGTGGCGGGCGGCAGTTGGGCGCTACACACAGCCATACCCCAGACGTGATTTTTGCCCACTTCCCAGGGCTGAAGGTGGTCTCCCCGGCCACGCCCTATGACGCAAAAGGGCTGCTGAAGGCTGCCATTCGCTCTGATGACCCGGTGCTGTTTATTGAACACGCCACGCTGTATCAGCTGCGCGGTGAAGTGCCAGAAGGGGAATACCTGCTGCCCATTGGCAAAGCGGATGTGAAACGCGAGGGCAGTGATGTGACGCTCATCGGGTATGCTCAGGGGTTGCAGGTGGCTATGGAGGCAGCAACCGACCTGGCCAAAGAAGGGATTGAGGCGGAAGTGGTGGATTTGCGCGCGCTACGGCCGCTGGACATGGGGCCGGCAGTTGCTTCTTTTCAGAAAACCTTCAAAGCTGTCGTGGTTGAGGAAGGACATCGTTCGTATGGCATTGGCGCAGAAGTGGTGGCGCGGTTGCAGGAAGAGGCGTTTGACTATATGGACGCGCCCATCAAGCGCGTGGCACAACATGAAGTGCCGTTGCCCTACTCCCGTGAGTTGGAACAGGCGGCACTTATCAACAAGCAGCGCGTCATTGATGCCGTGAAGGAGATTTTGTAATGGCCGAGTATATTGTGATGCCCAAGTTGGGCTTTGATATGCGCGAAGGGGTGCTCAACCGCTGGCTGAAAGAGGTCGGCGACGCCGTTCACAAGGGAGAGGTGGTGGCGGAAATCGAGTCGGATAAAGCAACGCTGGAGCTGGAAGCTCAGGTAGAAGGAACGCTGCTGGCCTTTTTAGAAGAGCCAGGAAGCGTTGTGCCCATTGGCGCAAATCTGGCGATTGTGGGGCAGCCAGGTGAGGATGTTTCTGCATTGACCGGGGGCGGTGATGCTGCCAAAGCGCCTGCGCCTACCCCTGTAGCAGCAACGGCAGCGGCGCCGGCGCCGCCAACGGCCGTTGCCGAGCCAGCTCCCGCCGCTGCCACAGAGACGCTCTCGGCCGAATTTCCCGGTGGGGTGAAGGCCACGCCGGTAGCACGCCGCCTGGCGGCGGAAAAGGGGCTGAGTCTGGCACAGGTGCGCGGCAGCGGCCCGGGTGGGCGTGTGCGTCGCGCCGACGTCGAAGCGGCGCTGGTGCAGCCGCCCGCTGCACCCGCTATGCCGGCTGCACCAGCCACACCGGTGATGCCTGCCGCGCCCACGCCAACGGCCGTTGCCATTGGCCCCGACTCTGAAGCAGTGAGCACCACACGCCTGCGTCAGGCCATTGCCCGCCGCATGGTCGAAAGCAAAGTGAGCGTGCCCCACTTCTACGTAACCACCGAGGTGGACATGGAAGCGGCGCTGGCGCTGCGGCAACAAATCAACGCCCTGCTGCCTGATGAAAGCAAGGTGACAATCAACGACCTGATTGTGAAGGCAGCAGCGCTGGCGCTGCGCGACTTTCCCAACATCAACGCCACCTTTGCCGGCGAGCAGATTGTGCGGCACAAACGCATTCACGTGGGAACGGCCGTTGCCGTCGAAGGAGGGCTGCTCACGGTGGTGCAAAAAGACACCGACACCGCCACCCTTTCCAAAATTGCCACCGACAACAAAGCAATGATTGCGCGTGCCCGCGCCGGCAAGGTCAAGCCAGAAGACGTGGAGGGCAGCACCTTCTCCGTGAGCAACCTTGGCGCATTCGACGTGGATTCCTTCATTGCCATCATCAATCCGCCGGAAGCCGCCATTCTTGCCGTTGGTTCTGTGAAACAGGTTCCCGTGGTAGTTAACGGCCAGCTTGCCATCGGCACGCGCATGAAAGCCACCATTTCTGCCGACCATCGCGTGACCGACGGCGCAGAAGCAGCGCAGTTTATGCAGGCATTCAAGAAATACCTGGAAACCCCCCTCCGCCTGCTGGTGTAGGGATAAATGGAGGCTGAAGGCTGGCGACGAAAGATTCGAGATTGGCGCTTAGAACCTGATCGCAGCTAACGGCCGTTGGTTGGTTTGTTGGTTGGTTTGTTGGCTGGCAACCAACCAGCAAACTAACCAACCAGCAAATTCCCCCAGAGAGCCCTGGTAGATACAATTCATGGCATTGTTCAGATGATCTTTACAAATTTGACCGCCGCGCGCAAACAGCCGATTGCGATTTGCCCCAGTCTGGCCGCCGAGCCGCCATCTGCGGTCCGCCTTCTGCGGTCGGTGGTCAGAAATTCGTAAAGCGCCTTTTGCAGATAAGATGAACCATGCCCAATCCATCTTATCGCCAATCCCATGCGCCCTTTTCTCCTGACTCTCTTGCTACTTACGCTGGCCATTTTGCCCCTGCGCGTTCAAGCCGCGCCGCTTGTCCGGTCCGCGCCTACAGTGACGCGCAACGAGGTGCACGTGGACTTCCCCAACAGCGTCACCTTCCATCTGGAGCTGGCCGATCCCAGCGCTATTAGCCGCGCTGTACTGGTATATAGTACGCGGCGGTTTGCCTGCCTGGACGTGGCCGGTCGCGTGCCGATAGAGCTAAGCGGAAACAGCCTGGAATGGCAGTGGGTGATGACCCGTTCTGGCAACCCGCCCCCCGGCGCAGAGCTGTGGTGGCAGTGGGAGCTAACGCTGGCAGATGGGCAAACCTTTACTACGCCGCGCCAGACAATGATCATCAGCGATGACCGTTTTAATTGGCGGGTCGTTTCTGAAGCCGGTATTCACCTGCATTGGTACGCTGGCGAGGATGTGGGACCCATTTTGCTGGCAGCGGCCGTTGCCGGACGGCAAACATTGGAAGAGGAGATGGGGATCGCGCTGCAAGCAGACGTGCGCTTTTACATTTATGGCAGTTCGCAGGAGATGCGCCGGGCCGTGTTGTACATCCAGGATTGGGCGGGCGGTGTGGCCTTTAGCGAGTACAATGTCATTCTCATCGGCGTGCCGCCGCGCAGCGTCGCCGATTGGGGCACGCGCACGGTGCGGCACGAGCTGGCGCACCTGGCGTTGGCACAGTTTGGCCAGAGCTGTGTGGGGGGCCGCCGCCCTACCTGGCTGGAGGAAGGGGTGGCCATGGTGGCAGAGGGGGCGCCCAGCAACCGTGTGCGCACCGATTTGCAAACGGCCGTGCACAATGACGCTTTTATGCCCCTGCGCAGCCTAGTTGGCGCCTTCCCGGCGCACGATGCGGCGGCCAGCCTGGCCTACAGCCAGAGCTACAGCGTGGTGAACTTCTTGCTGGCTGCATACGGCCGTGAGGCGCTGCAAGCGCTGATTTTGCGGCTGGCGGCTGGAGAAGGGGATGATGAGGCGTTAACGGCCGTGTACGGCTTCAACATGGATGGCCTGGAGAGTAGCTGGCGCGCCTCCCTGGGTCTGCCCCCACGCCAGATTCCGCCTACCCCTACGCCCCTCACTGCCGCCCTGATCCCCACCATCGCCCCTTCTGGCCTGCCGCAAAGTGTGCCTACGCCCCCGGCTGCGGCGGCGCTCCCGCCAGAAGTTCCTGTCGCCACTCCTGCCATCTGCGGCCTGGGTCTCATCCCCCTTATTTTGCTGGCAGGAGCAAGCAAACGCAAAACGAAATCTACGCGCCAACCAGTTTAACCCAGGGTTGGTTCACCGCTTGCACCAGACGGGAATCGGTCGTCCACAAATGACAAGGTATTTCATCATAGAACCAGCGTTAAAACCAACTCCTCGTTTCATCTCGTGTTTCCTACCTCACACTTCCGACAGCAGGCATCCAAAATCATCATCAAGCAGAAATCGTTGTCCTTGAATATATCCTTGTAGAAACGATGACCTTGTTCAGGGCGCGGGGTTTTTCGTTCATTGACATACAATTTCGTCAAGCCCTAAGCCAAAGCCAGATATTCAAATTGCATTACAGTTCTCCTCAGTTAGAGCAAGCCTCTTTTGATGTATTTCGCCAATTCAATGATAAAGCGTGGTCATATGCTGACTGCGCAATATTTGCCGCAGCAAAGTTGTTATCCACAAATCAAGTGTTATCGCTAGACCATCACATCGCGCAAATGGGCTTAGAACGCCTGCCTTAAAACATAAATCTGCCAGTTATTCCCCTTTTCATTGCAATTCTTATACGCACCAAATCGTTCCCACACTGAGTGAGTAATTAAGATCATTAGACTGACCAGTCGGTCAGGGTTATAATTTGTCACGGGAATGCAAACGCAATTTCCAATCTTTAATCTCCTGTCTCAGGAAAATACCATGACACATTTCCGCCCCGACCCCGAAAACACGCGCAGCCGCATTCTGGATGCGGCCCTGGACGTTTTTTCGCGCAAAGGCTACCACGACACGCGCCTGGACGAAATTGTCAGCGAATCTACGACTTCCAAAGGCTCTATCTATTTCCACTTCCCCAATAAGGAGCAGCTATTTCTGGCGCTGGTCGATCAGTTTGCCGACCTGCTGGAAAGGCGGGTGACGGAGGCGATTGCTCGGGCGTCTGGTATGGCGCGCGTGCGCCTGGCACTAGAAACGGTGATTGCCACCTTTAGCAAGTATCGCCGCCCGGCCAAAATTTTGCTGGTGCAGGCGGTAGGGCTGGGCGCGCCGTTCGAGAATAAGCGCAATGCGGTGACAGACCATTTTGCGCAAATGATTGCCTGTTATTTGCAAGAGGCGATAGACGCAGGGGAAATAGCGCCGGTGGATGTGGAGGTTGTCTCACATGCCTGGATGGGCGCCATTTACAACGTGATTGTTCGCTGGGTGTACACCGGCGAGCCGGAGCTGCCGCGCATCATGGCCGGGCTGCTGCCGCTGCTGCTGCGCAGTGTGGGCTACGAGGAGAAGATCGGTGAGCAGTAACAGCGCGTGGGGAGCGGAAAACAACATGTGGGAAGCGGTGAGCAACTTGAGCACGCTTCACCCTTTCCGCGCTACGCTCCTCGCTTCCTGCTTGACGCCTTATGCCGGGGGCCGCAATGATGCCTGAAGTCGTTTCCGTAGCGCAGAAGAAAGCGGTTGGGGCAGCCAACGGCCGTTTGCTCAGCTACAGCCAGCCCAGCCCAGGGGTAGACGTGGCCGGATTCTTGCGCCATGCGCGCGGGCAGGCGCGGGTCTATTGGGAAGATGGGCAGGACCCGGTGGCGTTTGCCGGGTTTGGCGTGGCTGCGGAGTTGTTTGCCTGGGGCAACGGCCGTTTTCTGGACATCCAGCGCCAGGCCCAGGCCCTCTTCCACGAGGCCGTGCACTATGATAGCGGTCAGCCGCTGGCCGCGCCGCGCCTGATGGGCGGTTTTGCCTTCCGCGACGACTTCGCTCCTGACTATGCCTGGTCTTCCTTTCACCCCGCCCACTTCATTTTACCCCATTACCAGCTGGCCCAGGTAGATGGCGCCAGCTGGCTGACCATCAACGCCATCCTGCCCCGCGACGAAAGCGTGCACGCCAACTTGCCCATGCTGCAAGAGGCATGGCAGGTGCGCTACGAGCTGCTGAAAAACGAGGCCGGAAATCACCAATTGTCAATTGCCAATCGTCAATCATCAATCCCAAATCCCAAATCTCAAATCCCAAATCTGAATTACCCCATGCCTTACGCCGCCTGGGAAGCCACGCTCCACACCGCTATTGAGCGTATTCGCGCGGGCGCATTGCAAAAAGTGGTGCTGGCGCGCGTGGCCGAGGCGCGCTTTGCGCACCGGGTAGAGGTAGATAGCGCTCTGACTTATCTAAATGCGCATTACGCCGGCTGCTACCGCTTCTTGTTTGAGATACGGCCGTTTCATGCTTTCTTTGGCGCCACACCTGAACTATTGGTGCAAACCAGCGGCCAGCGCATCGAAACCATGGCCCTGGCCGGCTCCATCCGCCGCGGACAGACGCCAGCAGAAGATGCCGCCCTGGCCACGGAACTGTTGCACAGCGCCAAAAATCGCCACGAGCAGCAGCTTGTGGTAGCCTCCATTCAACGCCGGCTGCACCATGCCGTCCACAGCCTCCACATCCCTGAGCCAACCATTTACCCTCTCAGCAACATCCAACACATTCACACCCCCATTGTGGGCGTGCTGCGCGAAGCGACCGGCGTCCTGCCACTGGTGGAGCGGCTGCACCCCACGCCCGCCCTCGGCGGTTCGCCCCGCCGCGCCGCGCTGGAATTCCTGCGCGCCGCCGAACCGGTGCCGCGCGGCTGGTACGGCGCGCCCATCGGCTGGCTAGACCACACCCTGGATGGCACATTCGCCGTGGCCATTCGTTCGGCCGTAACGCAAGAAAGCCGCGCCTGGCTATATGCCGGCGCCGGCATTGTCGCCGACTCTGACCCGCAAAAGGAGTGGGAAGAGACGGAGCTGAAGTTTCGGCCAATGATGGAAGCGCTGGGAATTGTCAATGGTCAATAGCCAATAGTCAATTGTCAATGAGAGGAGAAGATAATGGCAAAAGGGGATGATATTGAATCAAGATTGATTGAGTTTGCGGTGCGAATCGTGAAGTTGAGCGACAGCTTGTCCAAAACGTATGCCGGACGCCATCTGGCGAATCAATTGCTTTGCAGCGGTCCTTCGGCAGCGGCAAATTACGCCGAAGCAAGGGGTGCAGAAAGCAGCAAAGATTTCGTGCATAAGCTGAAAATTTGCCTGAAGGAATTGAATGAGTCCAGCGTGTGGCTGCGCACTATTGCTAATAGCGACCTGTTAGCTGAAACGCGCATGACAAGCATCATGCAAGAGTGCAGCAAGCTTACACACATCGTTAACGCCAGCATCAACACGGCAAAAGCAAATGCCCATTGACAATTGGCTATTGACCATTGACGATTGACAATTTTATGAACCCCAACACTCAAACCGCTCGAACTTTTGTTAATGCATTGGCGGCTGCTGGCTTGCGCCGCGTGGTCATTTCGCCGGGGTCGCGCTCCACGCCGCTGACGCTGGCCTTTGCCGCGCACGCCAAAATGGAGGTGACGGTGCATCTGGATGAGCGCAGCGCAGGCTTTTTTGCCCTGGGCATGGCGCTGGCTGAGGATGCGCCAGTGGCGCTGGTGTGCACGTCAGGTACGGCCGTTGCCAACTACCTGCCCGCCATTGTCGAAGCCAACATGAGCCAGGTGCCGCTGCTTATCCTCACCGCGGACCGCCCGCCGGAGCTGCGCCACAGTGGCGCCAACCAGACCATTGATCAGATCAAAATTTTCGGCGACCAGGTGCTCTGGAGCGTAGACGCCCCCCTACCAGAAAAAGAAGCACCGGACATTGTGCTGCGCCACCTGCAAACGGTGGCGACGCGCGCCTATGCCACCGCCAGCGGCCTGCGTAAGGGGCCGGTGCACGTGAATTTTCCTTTTCGCAAACCGCTGGAACCGGAAGCCGGGGAATGGAGACTAGAAACTGTACCGGAGGAGCCTGCAAACACCCATTCCCACTCTCCAATCACGACGCGCCACTCGCCACTCACCATCTCCCACGGCGCCCTCACCCCCACCCGCGCCCTGTTGGGCGAACTGGCAGAGGCCATTAACCGGCACGAGCGCGGGCTGATTGTGTGCGGGCCGCGCTGCCCTGGCGGAAATTTCCCGGCGGCGGTGGCGGGACTGTCACAGGTTAGCGGTTACCCCATCCTGGCCGACCCGCTTTCCGGCGTACGCTGGGGGCGGCACGTGCCCGGCACGGCCGTTTCCGGCGCCTACGAAACCTACTTACAGCAAGCCCCTGGCTGGCCGGAGCCAGAACTGGTCATTCGCTTTGGCGCTGTGCCCACCAGCAAATGGCTGAACGATTACTTGAGCCGCATCAACCCGGCGCAGCGCATCCACGTGCGCGAAAACGGCGTCTGGGCCGACGACAGCCACCTGACCACCCGCTTTTTGCAGCTGAACGAGGAGCTGCTCTGCTACGAACTGGCCCACCTGGTGACGCCGCGCATGAGCACAGATTGGACGCGACAGGTCATGGCGACGGAAACGGCCGTGTGGCAAACCCTCGACCAGCACCTCTATGACCCCTACTTTGACGCCAGCGTGGTGGCCGATACCGTCGCGGCGCTGCCCGACAACGCGCAGCTCTTTATCGGCAACAGCCTGCCCATCCGCCACGTAGACCAATGGGCACGGCCGTCTGCTCGCCACCTGCGCGTCTTTGGCAATCGCGGCGCTTCCGGCATAGACGGCAACACCTCCACTGCCCTGGGCATAGCTGCCGCTACCCGCCTGCCAACAGTAGCGATTCTTGGCGACATCACCTTCTTCCACGACCTGAATGGATTGCTGCCTCTCCTCAAGCGCCAAGCGCCAATCGCCAATGGTCAATTGGCAACTTCACCATCGTCTTGCTCAACAACAACGGCGGCGGCATCTTCCACCGCCTGCCGGTGCGAAACATCGAACCACTGTTCACCGAGTTGTTCATCACCCCGCACGGCCTGGACTTCAGCGGCGCAACCCAGATGTACGGTCTGGCGCACCTGCGCCCGCAAACCCGCGCCGGGTTCCAGGCCGCCCTAAACGAAAGTCTTCGCAGCAGCACACCCACCATCATCGAGGTGCAAACCAACGGCGCCATTGACGACGCCCGCCGCCGCGAACTCAACCAACTACCAACCCCCATTAACCATTCACCATTCACTATTCGCTATTAATTATTCACGAGGTATCCCATGACTCAACCAACTCCTCCATTTCTCTCTGGCGCTAAACCCGGCATCGGGCACGCATTAGAATTCCAAAAAGACCGCACCCGCCTGATGCTGCGCGGCTTTGGCGAACACGGCAACGTGTTCGCCATCAAGCTGGGCAATCAGAATGTGGCCATCATTATCGGCCCGGAAAATCAAAAAATCTTCTTCCTGGAAACGGACAAAAAGCTGAGTATTCAGGAGCCATACCGCTTTTTGCGCGCCATGTTTGGCGACGTGCTGTTTTTGGCCCCGCACGAGGAGTATTTGCGCCAACGGCCGTTTGTGCAAGAACTATTCAAGCGTGAAAAGATGCTGCAATACATTGATGTGATGCAAGAAGTCATTCAGGCCTGGATGGACGGCCTGGGCGACAGCGGCGAGATGGAGTTAAACGAGCAAATCGTGTACCTGGTGCAAGAGGTAGCCGGCAACTGCTTCCTGGGGCGCGATGCCCACCGTCAGATTGGCACTGAGTTCTGGAACCTTTACCAAGACTTAAGCAAGGGGCTAGATCCGCTGCTGCCTCCCAACCTGCCCCTGCCCAGATTCATCAAGCGCGACCGTGCCAAAGCGCGGATGTTGGACATCCTGCGCCCCATCATTGCTGAGCGGCGGCAGCACCCGGAAAAGTATGATGACTTCTTGCAAGACCTGGTCATGAAGGAAGACCATCACGGCGTACCGATTGAAGATGAGATAGTGCGCAATTTGTTGCTGGGGTTGATGTTTGCCGGGCACGAGACCACATCTGGTCAGGCCAGCTGGAGTATTATTTTTCTGCTGCAATACCCGGACTACTTGCAGCGGGTGCTGGCGGAATTGGCTGAGGTGGCGCCACGGGGCACGCGCATCACCCCCAAGGCGATGGTGGAGCTGGAGCACATTGGCTGGCTAACACAGGAGGTGGAACGATTACGGCCGTCGGTAGATTTGCTGCTGCGCGTGGTCAAAGAGGACACCCGGTTTGGCGATTATGTGGTGCCCGCTGGCTGGCTGGTGCAGGTGGCGCAAGATGTGGCGCATCGCTTACCGCTCTACTTTGACCGACCGGAGGAGTTTGACCCCTTGCGCTTTGCTCCTGACCGCGCCGAGGACAAGCAACACCGCTTTACGTTGATCGGCTTTGGCGGCGGCGCGCACAAGTGCCCCGGCATGAACTTTGCCAATACCGAGATTACACTGATCACGGCGCTGCTGTTCCGCGAGTATGAATTGGAACTGGTGACAAAGGAGCCGTATGTGGTGCATGGAGTGGGCGCCAGTCATCCCTCGGAAACAATTGTGCGCTATCGGCGCAAAGCTGTGTAAAACGTAAAATGTGATTGGAAGACTTTCACGTTTCACACATCATGTTTTATGACCATTGGCATGACCCCCAAGTTGCTAAGGAAACAAAAGATGAAACAGTTACCTAAAAGCATTTTGTTAACCGGAACGGCCGTTGGCGTGGTAACGGCCGTGTGGCAATGGCGCAAACAAGCCCAACAAAAACAGCCCGCCGCCAAACCCTTCAACGTGCAATACGGCCCCTGGGCCATCGTCACCGGCGCGGCGCGCGCCGAGGGGCTGGGCTATGGCTTTGCCCGCCGCCTGGCTGGGCAGCGCATTAATCTCATCCTCGTAGACATATTGGCCGAGGAGCTACACGCCCGCGCCGCCGAGCTAGAGCAAAAATTCCTGGTAAAGGTCAAGCCAGTCGTGCTAGACCTGGGGCGGCCCGATTTTCTACCAGAACTTCTGGCACACACCGCTGGCCTGGAAATTGGCCTGCTGGTGTGCAACCACATGGTCACGCCCAAAGAGACCCCCACCATTTTGGACATGGAGCTGGCTACCCACCATGCCATGCTCGATGTGAACGCCCGCGCCTACACCACCCTCATCCACGCCTACGGGCGGCAAATGGTGGCACAGAGACACGGCGGCATCATCATCGTCTCTTCCCAGGCGGGGCTGCACGGCACGCCCTATACCGGCGCCTATGCTGCCAACAAGGCATTTCAGCTCATATTGGGCGAATCACTGTGGTACGAGCTGCTGGGCACCAACGTAGATGTGCTGGTGCTGACCCCCGGCCTGACGCGCACGCAGGGGAATGCAATGGACAAATATCCCAAAATCATGCTGATGGAGGTAGAGCCAGTAGTGGACGAAACGCTGCGCAACCTGGGACGTAAACATCTGGTTATCCCTGGCCTGGTCAACAAGCTGTTCCAATTTGCCGCCACCCACCTGATGACACGCGAGCAGGCCATCCGCACAACGGGAGATTTGATGGCTAAGGGGCTGGGGAAAACTGGTTAATTCTGGAATGGTAAACGGTTACTGTGGTGATGGATGACTGGCTGACAAAACGGGCGCGGCAAACACCGCAAAAGCTGGCTCTGGTAATCGGGGCGCGGCGCTGGACGTATGGGGAATTGGATACGGCCGTTGCCCATCTGGCCGCCCACTTACACCACCGCGGGGTTCGCCCCGGTAATCGCGTCGCCGCCCTGCTGCCCAACAGCTTTACTTATGTTTGCCTCATCCACGCCCTGCCCCGCCTGGGGGCCATTCTCGTACCCCTCAACACTCGCCTGACCCCAGTGGAACTGCAGTGGCAGCTTGATCACGTGGGCGCCAGATGGCTGGTAACAGAAAATGACGAATTGAGAATAATGAATTGTGAACGGTTAATTGTGAATGAAACCTGGTCTGTTGAAGAACCTCTATTCACAATTCATAATTCACAACTTACAATTCACAATTTACAATCCATCATCTTCACCTCCGGTACCTCTGGCCAACCCAAGGGGGCCATGCTCACCTACGCTAACCATTACCACAGCGCCCTGGCCTCGGCGGAGCGGCTGGGCGTGCAAGAAAATGACCTATGGCTGAGCGTGCTGCCGCTGTACCATGTAGGCGGGCTGGCAGTGATTTTTCGCTGTTGTTTATACGGTACAACCATTTCCCTGCACCCTCGCTTTGATTTAGACACCATCAACCACGACCTGGACACCAACCCCATCACTCTTATCTCCCTGGTTCCCACCATGCTGCGCCGCCTGCTGCAAAGCCGCACCCACTGGCCCGCTACCCTGCGCCTTATCCTTCTCGGCGGCGCCGCCGCCCCGGCAGAATTGATTGCCCAGGCCAATGCCCTGCCAAGAAAATGGTCAATGGTTAATGAAAAACCGTTGGCAATTGACAATTGGCCATTGACCATTGACCGTTCTCCCCCTTTGGTGGCACCCACCTACGGCCTTACCGAAGCTGCCGGCCAGGTGGCCACCGCCCTGCCGGTGGAAGCGGCGCGCAAACCCGGAACGGCAGGCAAGCCTCTGCGCGGCATCACGGTCAAAATTGTGGATGAGCAGGGCAACGAACTCCCCCCCGGCACATATGGCGAAATCGTCGTCAGCGGTCCCACGGTGATGGCCGGCTATTTCAACCAAAAACAAGAAACGGAAAACAAAAACCATGAGGCAAGCGGCGCCCAATTGTCAGTCGGCAATGGTCAATCGTCTATCCACACCGGTGACATCGGCTATCTGGATGCAGCAGGCGACCTGTTTGTGGTGCAGCGGCGCAGCGATTTGATCGTCAGCGGCGGCGAAAACGTCTACCCGGCGGAGGTGGAAGCGGCGCTAAAGCGCCATCCGGCAGTGGCTGAAGCGTGCGTGGTGGGCGTGCCCGACGCCGAGTGGGGGCAGCGGGTGGCAGCAATGGTAGTGACACAGGGAGAGGTAACGGCCGTTGACCTGCTCACCTTTCTACGCCAACACCTGGCCGGCTACAAAGTGCCGCGCCAGATACTATTTGTAAATGAGCTGCCGCTCACCGCTTCCGGCAAAATTGCACGACAGCAGGTTCTCGAAGAAATCGTGAAGCGTAAATACATCGTTAAATAATTCTCCTTAACTTAACACTTCACCTGTCATTCCGAGCAGAGCCTGCGGCCCTGAGCGAAGTCGAATGGGGAGGAATCCCTCTTCTTTACAAGTGGCAGGGATTCCTCGTCGAAGACTCCTCGGAATGACATGAAAAAGTTTAGGTTATTTTGTTAACAGTGCAGTAAAGGGCCAGCTTACGTCTCAAGATAGCTTCTTTAATGGTTAAACAAATGGCACAAATAACTGCTCATGGCGCAACCTACTACTATGAGGTCACCGGGCAGGGCGCCCCCCTGCTGTTGCTGCATGGCTTCAGCGGCAGTAGCCAAAGCTGGGCCGAGCACGTGCCGGCTCTGGCGCAACATTATCAGGTCATTACCCTGGACCTTCTCGGCCACGGCAAAACAGATTCCCCGGCCGACCCCACCCGCTATAGCATGGAAAAAGTGGCGGCAGACGTAACGGCCGTGCTGCGCCAATTGCCAATCGTCAATCATCAATCGCCAATCGTCAGGCTTCTCGGCTACTCTATGGGCGGGCGTCTGGCCCTCTACCTGGCCGCGTATTATCCCCAGCTTTTCCGCGCCCTCATCCTGGAGAGCGCCTCCCCTGGCCTGGAAACGGAAGCAGAGAAAACTGCACGCCGGGCCAGCGACCATGCCCTGGCCGGGCGGATTGAGCGAGATGGCATGGCCAGCTTTGTTAGCGAGTGGGAAGCGCTACCCCTGTGGGCCAGCCAGCAACAGCTTGCGCCGGAAAAACGGGCTGCTCTGCGCACCGAGCGGCTTGGCAACAATCCCATCGGCCTGGCCAATTCCCTGCGCGGCATGGGCACAGGCGCGCAGCCTTCCCTCTGGCCCCACCTGCCACAGCTAACCCTGCCCGTATTGCTGCTGGCAGGGGAACTGGATGAGAAATTTGTGGGCATCAGCCGCAAAATGCACCGTTTGTTGCTAAATTCACAATTAGAAATTGCTGTCGGGGCCGGACACGCAGTGCATCTGGAACGGCCGTACGTCTTTCAGCAAGCTGTGCTCACCTTTTTAGACCAATTGGAACATCAGGCGTAGAGAGTGTGCCAAACCCTTCTCTCGCCTCAAATCATTGTGCTATGGTAAACCTACACACACCCACCAAACCGATTTTCCTGACACCAGAGCTGGCGATTGGCGCGTGTGACGTGCTGCTGATGGCCGGGCCGTGCAGTGTAGAAAGCTACGTGCAAACTCGCGCCATTGCTGAAGCCGTCTACCATCACGGTGGCAAAATTCTGCGCGGTGGCGCTTTCAAACCGCGCACCTCACCCCATTCCTTCCAGGGGCTGGGGCTGGAGGGGCTGCAAATTCTGCGTGACGTAGCCGATGAGTTCGGCCTGCTGGTGATTACCGAAGCGCTGGGCGTGGAACATGTGCCCTTGGTGGCCGAATACGCAGACATTATCCAGATTGGCAGTCGCAACATGCAGCATTATCCGCTGCTGTGGGCGGTAGGGGAAACAGAGATGCCGGTGCTGCTGAAGCGAGGTTTTATGTCAACCATTGCCGAGTGGCTGGCAGCAGCCGAGCACATTGCCAGCCGCGGCAACGAGCACATCATCTTGTGCGAGCGCGGCATTCGCACCTTTGAGACAGCAACGCGCAATACCCTGGACACTAACGCCATTGCCCTGGTCAAGCAAACCACCCATTTTCCGGTAGTGGCCGACCCCAGCCACGCCACCGGCCGCGTCGACCTGGTGCTGGCTGCGGCGCGCGCGGCCGTAGCTGCCGGCGCCGATGGGCTGCTGGTGGAGCTGCACCCCAACCCGGCGGAAGCGCTGTCCGATAGCGACCAGTCGCTGCCACTGGAAATGCTGCCCCAATTGGTAGGACAGACTAAAATGATTGCCACAGCATTGGGCAGGAACCTTAGTTAGCCACTGGACACTGGCGTTTTTGCCGACTGCCAGTGTAGTGCGATTGGCCAAATCGCATGACGGCGCCAGAGGTCGGCGCGAATTTCGCCAGACCCCAGTTTTAAATTAACCAGGGTCAAAACACGCACCCGGCTGCAAGGATCAAGGCGCTTATTCCAGAGTACCAACAGCCGTTTCATGGCGTGCTGATTGCACAAAAAATTGGCCTGATGCAGATGCAACGTGAGTGCGCTCATTTTGCTGACTGGCTCAACTGGCTAGAATCTTTGGCACAGGAAAGTGGCTAACGGCCGTTACCTGCACCCAAAAATAACCTACATGAAACGCAGCATCTATGCCCGGCGGAGCGCCCGCTGCCGGTAATCCTTTACGGCAAAGGGCAGGTAGAGCAGCCCCAAAAAGATGAAGCCCAGCAAAATGATGTGGGGGAGGTACCAGGGCCAGGCAGGCAGCACGTCTAGCAGGCTGGCGGTCTCTGGCTTGCGCGCAATGAAGAGGTAGTTGCTGCCGAGCAGGGCATTGATCACGCCGACGATGGCCATATAGGCCAGCCCCACCCCGCCCACGCGCAGCAGCGAACGGGGATGAGGGCGATATCCTTCAACGGCCGTCATCCACACCCCGGCCGTGACGATGGAGCCATGCGACACAAAGACCTGAAAGAAGCGAAAATGGGGAAAGCCATACACCCCGGCGTCTGGCGTGAGGATTGCCTGCATCGCCCCGGCAATGCCCATCAGGTAAACAAATTCATACAGCGCATAGCTTTTGTTCAGCAGCATAAAGGCGCTGAGAAAAACCAACACGCTGCACAGGTGCAGAGGCAGCATGGTCTGCACTGTCCAGGCGCCTATGCGCCAGTTCCACCAGTGCCACAGCGCCTCGTCTACCAGCAGCATAATGGCCAGGGTTGTGCGCAAGGGGGCACGCCAGGCCAGGGGAATCTGTCGCCCAAAGGCGAGCAATCCCCCGTTAAGCAGGAGAATGATGGCAACGGCTGTCAGGTGGTGTGGCCCAAATAGCTGAAACGGTGGCCCGGCGAACTCTTTGGCAAAAAATTGGTCCAGCATAACGGCCGTATCCTTTCTTTCACACCTGATAGACCTGGCGCGGGCGCGTTAACAGCGCCAACAGCAACAAGGGCAGCGCCAGCAGCAGCATCCCCCCAGCCTGAAGCAGCACGCGGTTCTGCCAGGCTTGCAGCACCGGCTGCACCAGGCGCGGCAACAACTGTTCCAGCGACAGCGCCAGGCCAGAAAAAGCCTCTGGGGAGAAAACGGCCGTGCGCCAGAAAAAGGTAAACAGCGCCGGCAGCACCAGCGCCAGCAGCAGCGCCAAAACGGCTGCCCCCAGCAGCGGCCATCCCCACCAGCGGCCAAGCTCGTGCGCCGAACGCACCACCAGCAAGGCAATGAACACCAGGCAACCCAGGGGCAGCAGCCACATTACCGCCGACCACTGCTGAATGAGGCGGAAGGTGCGGCTGAGGCGTTGGAAGGCCGCCTGGGTTTCTGGCGAAATCGCCTCGTTTTGCAGCAAGGGCAGGCGGAACGTGCCCACCTGGGCATCAAGCTGCGGATTTTGCTGCAATGCCTCCACGACGTTGGCGTGAACCTGCTGCGCCAGCAAGTTGGCATCTATTTCCGGCGGCAGGCAGGTGGGAATGGGTGCGCGGCCGATTTGGGGCGCAAAGTCGTTGGGATTGGCGCAGGTGGGCAGGCTGGTGACAACGGCCGTTACTGCCTGCCGCCCCGGTTCCCCCTGCACGCGCTCCAGCAGTGGGCGAGCGTCTAGCTCGATGCTGCCGGCAGCCACGTTGCCTGTTTCCAGCGCATCGAAGAGGGTGTCAACGGCCGTATCTGTTTGCGTACTTAGCCAGCCAGGAGGAGCCAGGGTCGTGACAGCATCGGCCAATACGCCAGTATCCACTGGCAAGTCGGGCAACCCCTGGGTGCGCGCCTGCTCTTGCAAAGCGGCGACGATGGCCTCTGGCGCAGCAGCAATGAGCACGCGCTCACTACCTGCCAGTGCCTCCTTCACCAGTGTCCGGTTCGTGGCGACTGTGGCAAAATTGGTGACGAGCAGGGTGAAAACGGCCGTAAAAACAAACAGCAACGCCAGCAGCGCAGCCAAAAATTTCAGACATCCTTGCATGTTGCACTCCTCTGTATTCAGCCTGCCAGCCGGCAACCAGAAAGCTAACGGGCTGAAATGCTGACAAGCCAACCATTCATGCAATAATCAAACCAGTTAGCGAACCAAAACCGACGCGGTAGCCCTCGCCCTGGCACCAGCCGGTCAGCGTCAGGCGGTCACCATTTTGCAAATAGGCACGCGTTTCGCCACCGGGTAAAGCAATGGGGCGCGCACCTCCCCAGCTTAGCTCCAGCAGGCAGCCAGCGCTGTCTGGGGTAGGGCCGCTGATGGTTCCCGTCGCCAGCAGGTCGCCGGCACGCAAGTTGCAGCCATTGCTGGTGTGATGGGCAATTTGCTGCGCCATGCTCCAGTACAGGTAGCGAAAATTGGTGCGGGAGATGGGAACGGCCGTTGTCATTTGCGTTGTTTGCAGGCGTGCTTCCAGGTGGATGTCATAGGTCCAGCGGCTGGCGCTTTGCAGATAAGGCAGCGGCGGCGGCTCTTGCACTGGCGCAGGCACGCGGAATGGCTGCAGCGCTGCCAGGGGAACCACCCAGGGAGAGATGGAGGTGGCAAAATTTTTGCCCAGAAAAGGGCCAAGCGGCCGATATTCCCAGCGCTGGATGTCACGCGCACTCCAATCGTTCAGCAACACCAGGCCAAAAATTTGCTCCTCGGCGCGCTCAATGGGAATGGGCTGGCCCAGTGAGTTGCCGGGGCCAACGAAAAAGCCAATCTCCAGTTCAAAATCCAGCTCCGCGGTAGGGGCAAAAATTGGCGCGCCGCGATCAGGATCAAAACGCTGGCCACGTGGGCGGCGAATGGGTGTGCCATCCATGACAATGGAGCTGGCACGGCCGTGATAGGCGATGGGCAGGTGTAGCCAGTTTTCTAGCAAGGGGGTCTCGCGGCCGAAAATGGCGCCCACGTTGCTAGCGTGTTCTTTCGAGGCGTAAAAGTCCGTGTACTCACTAATCTGCACGGGCATGTGCAAACGTACCGCGCTCAGTGGCCAAAAGGCGCGCTGGCGCAGCGAGATGTTATCGCGCAGGGTGGGGTTCTCACGCAGTAGCAGGGTCTGAATAATGGTGCGGGCGCGATTCCAGGCGGCAGCGCCGAGGGCAATGAAGGCGTTGAGATTTGGTTGGGAGAAGACGGCCGTTTCTGCCAGCACTGTACCGGCAAAGAAACCCGTTTTTTGCAGCAGCGCCAGGTCTAGCACCAGATTACCAATGGCCACCCCCACGCGCGTTGGCCCCCCTGCCAGCGGCGTGAAAACGCCATAAGGCAGATTATAGATGGAGAAATGGGATTCTGGCGCTACGGGCAGGAAGGTATCGAGCTTCATGGACAACTCCTGTGTGCCTCAACAGCGGGCATGGCAGCTATCAGGGAGGCCGTCAACTCTGCTTCTGGCTGTCGTTGGGCAGCAACGTGTGCGGCGTGTTGGGCAACCAGCCACTCCAGGTAGGCGCGTATGACAGCCTGGCCCTGTGCGCTCTGCTGCTGATGGTTGACAAAGCCGAGCACGCAGCGCGTATCCTGCTTTTGCAGGCAACGGCCGTACAAGTGTTGCCCCTTGCGTAACAGGCTGGTCAACTCTTCGTCACTCATGCGCTTCCCGTCGGGCAAATATCGAGCAGCGGGCAGGCGGTGCAGTTGGGGCTGCGGGCAAAGCAAACGCGCCGCCCGTGAAAGATGAGCAGGTGAGAGATTTCCACCCAGCTTTCGCGCGGGACCAGCGCCATCAGGTCGCGCTCCACCTTCACCGGGTCGCTTTCCGCCGTCAGACCCAACCGTCCGGCCAGCCTTTTAACGTGCGTATCTACGGCAATGCCTTCAGGACGGCCGTACACTTCTCCCAGCACCACATTTGCCGTTTTGCGCGCGACGCCGGTCAGCGTCAGCAACGCCTCCATGCTATCTGGCACTTCGCCACCATAGCGCTGCAGCAGCGCCTGCGCCGTTTCCTGAATAAAGCGCGCCTTCTGGCGAAAGAAGCCGGTGGGGCGGATCAGCTCCTCCAGCGCCGCGCGCGGCGCTGCGGCGGTGGCGGCGGGGGTGGGATAGGCAGCAAACAGCGCCGGCGTAACCTGGTTTACGCGCACGTCTGTACACTGCGCCGATAGGATAGTAGCCACCAGGAGTTGCCAGGGGGTGGCGTAGTCTAGCTCGCAGTGTGCATTGGGATAAGCGCGACGCAGGCGCGCGATTAGCTCTTGAATGGGTGGTGCAGTCATAGGCGTATTTTTTAGCCTGATTGTGGGAATCCGGCAAACGGATTCTCTCACACACCTCACCTGGGTTGCCAAACCGGGACAGGGATAATCTGGTTGGGCTCAATCCCCATTTCGTACCATAGACGAGCCAGACAAATGATCTGTAGAATTAGCATCGGTGGGCTATGGATCCTTTTACGACAACACAGTATCTTTTCCTCCTGCTATGCACAGCCACCTCGATGCAGCTGGCTTTTTATGCCTGGCAACGGCCGTCTGTGGTCGGCAGCCGCTGGTTTGCGCTGATGATGGGGAGTGTGGGCGTATGGGCGCTGGCCTATGTGTTGGAAATGGGCAACGGCCGTTGGCAGGTGATGTGGTACGTGCTCCGTCTTGTGGCACAGACACTGGTGCCGGTAGCCTGGCTGCTTTTCACCCTGGCGCTGACAGGACACATGGCGGGATGGAAACGGCCGTTTTACATCCTCTCACCCTTTCTGCTTAGTTGTATCCTGTTCCTCAGCAATCCCCTGCACCACCTGGTATGGCGACAAATCACGCCCTCGGCGACGCATCAACTCGTCCAGGTAGTCTATGGCCCTTGGCTAATTGCCTATTTATCCCTGGCCTACCTCTATTTTGCCGTTGGCCTGCTCTGGCTGTTACAACAGTGGCGCGAGCAGTACGGCACGCTTTATCGCTGGCAAACGGCCAGTATTTTGCTGAGCATCACCTTGCCTGCGGCGGCCTATTTGCTCTTCTGGCTGCGCCTAACGCCGCTTGACCTGACGCCACTGGCCGTGTCTTGTGTCAATCTGTTGCTGCTGCTGCGCATTTCGACCAGCCCACACCTGTTTGACATTACACCCATTGCGCATCGCCTCCTGATTGAAAGTATGGTCGAAGGAGTCCTGGTGCTCAACCGCCAGAATCGGGTGGTTGGCCTTAACCGTGCGGCAACCAACATGGCACGGCAGCCTGCTGCCGCGATGCTGGGGCAACCCATTGAAATAGCCTGGCCCGCCCTGGGGCATAAGCTTGGCAATAATGACCAAGAGCGGGTAGTATTTGAGGTGGATGGGGAGTCAATGACATACTACGAAGCGTCACTATCTCCGGTGTCTAATGGGCGATGTGAGGTATACGGCCGTTTGCTGCTGGTGCGAGACATCACGGCACAGAAGCAGCGGGAACTGCTACAGCAAGACCTGACGCGCTCGTTGGTGCATGATCTGCGCGCGCCAATTAGCAATTCGCTTTTTGCCCTGGAGATGCTGAAAACGGCCGTTGCCGATTTCGTTTCTCCTGAGGACCTGATGCTGCTGGAAATGACCCACGCCAACACCGAAAAGACGCTCCAGTTGGTGAACCAGATTCTCGACATCCATCGCCTGGAAGCGGGCAAACTACCTCTTTGCTTTGCGCGCGTGACACTAACAGAGGTTGTGGCGCGCGTGCTGGCAGCAGAACACGGCCGTTTGACACAAAAAGCGCTGCGCGTGGTGCAAGACATCCCCCCACACCTCCCCCCCGCCTGGACAGACCCCAGCCTGCTAGAGCGCATTCTCCAAAACCTGCTTGACAACGCCATCAAATACTCCCCCTATGGCGAGCACATCCACCTCAGCGCGCGCCTGGAAGAGGCGAATGACTCTACCCCACGCCGGCTGCTCCTGACTGTTGCCGACGCTGGACCGGGCATTTTGCCAGAACTACAAACGCGCATCTTCGAAAAATACACCACTGGCAAAGACGCGGGCAGCGGCAGCGGGTTGGGGCTGCCTTTCTGCCAGCTGGCGCTCGCGGCACAAGGACAGCAAATCTGGCTGGAAAGCACACCGGGTAAGGGAACCTCTTTTACCTTTTCTCTCGCCCCCACCACCCAGTAATTCTCAATTTGAGCCTGCTTCACAAAGCTGTGCGTACCCGTTTGTAGTGCCGACTCTAGTCGGTTGCCCGCTAAAGCGGTCACCACAAACTTTTTCGTGTCGTCCTGCCCACCCGCATGGTTTCAAATTTAGAATTGCTGCCCACTGCCGACAAACTTGACAGCAGGTAACGCTTTAGATAGAATCCAAGCACCTTAACAAAGCAACAGTTTGCTTGCCGGGATAGCTCAGTTGGTAGAGCACTTCACTGAAAATGAAGGAGTCCCCAGTTCGAGTCTGGGTCCTGGCATTTAATACGAGACACGCGGGCGTGGTTCAGTGGTAGAACGTCTCCTTGCCAAGGAGAAGGCCACGGGTTCGAATCCCGTCGCCCGCTCTCCATTTCCCAGAGGCAGGCAATTTTTTGCCTGCCCCTCGTGTTTATGGCGACGTGGCCAAGTGGTAAGGCAGGGGTCTGCAAAACCCTCATCACCGGTTCGAATCCGGTCGTCGCCTTGTGAAGAACAAGCCCCTGTCTAAGGCAGGGGCTTATTTATTTTCAGCGCCAGGCGTGGGCAGCTTGCCCCAGCCGCCCCCTTGAGTTATTATCAACATTATCATAAAAATGCAGGTTGCGGACTACTCGCCTCCCCGAATCCGCAGTCGAAAATCCACCATCTGCAATTTGCGAAGGAGTGGCGTGATGAAACCTAGTGCGGCCATGCGCGAATATCTGGCAGAAATTTATCGCTTGCAGCAAGATAGCCCCACCGTCAGCACAACCAGCCTGGCAGAGCGCCTGAACGTTTCCGCGCCAGCCGTGCCGCGTATGCTAAAGCGCTTGAAGAGTGCAGGCTACGTCAAGCACGTGCCTTACCAGGGGGTTGAGCTGACCGAGCTGGGCACGCAGGAAGCGCTAAAGGAGATTCGTCGCCACCGCATTCTAGAAGTGTTTCTGGTACAGGTGATGGGCTTTCGCTGGGACGAAACGCACGAACATGCAGAGGCGCTGGGCAGCGGCCTGAACGATGCAATTGCGCAGCGTATGGCGGAAATGACCAATTACCCAACGCGCTGCCCACATGGTGAGCCAATCCCCACGGCAGACGGCCGTATGCCCGATGTGCACGACCTCAGCTTAATCAACTTCAGCGTGGGGCAAAAGGGCAGCATCAGCCGCGTGCGCACCCGTGAACCAGAAAAACTGCGTTACCTGGCTTCACTCAACCTGGTTCCCGGTACAGCCTTTGAAGTAATCGGCCGCTCCCCTTTTAACGGGCCAATGCGCCTGCGCGTGGGGCGCGACGAGGTGGTGTTGGGTATTGAGCTAACCCAATCGCTCTGGGGCACACGTGAGGGGTAGGGGGGTGTGCGTAGATAGATTGGCCGCGGAAATAGGCAGTACAAACCAAGAGCGTAACTGTTCACTGCAAAAGACGCGAAGGATGCAAAAAATAAAAATAAAGGGAAAACCTTTGCATTCATTGCGTTCTTGCGGTGAAACCCCAGAAAGCGTTCATGAACGGGGCACAGCACCACGAATGAAAATTCAACACCGCTTACCAAACCTGCGCGCACCAGGTTTGACAACTTGGGCCACATTTACAGCGGTCGGTAGTCAGCCGTCGGCGGTTTATTTTCAGGACAGGCTGAACAGATAGCAAACGAAGCAGTCAAGAGCTAAGGAAAGAGCCGGCGCGTCTTCACCTCGGCCACAGCATTGGCACGGTAACGATACAGCTTGGCCGGACGCCCCTCCCCCAGTTTGCGCAGATTGCCCGTCTCCTCAAGAATATCGGCCGTCAGAATTTTACGCCGGAAGTTACGCTTATCTAGCGGCTCGCGCAAGATAATTTCATACGCGCGCTGCAGTTCGGAAAGGGTAAATTCATCGGGCAATAGCTGAAAGCCAACGGCCGTATACTCCAACTTATAGCGCAGGCGCGTCAGGGCATACTCTAGAATTTCCTTGTGATCAAAGGCCAACGCCGGTAAATCAAAAACAGAAAACCACGCTGTCTCCGTTGCGTCATCCCCTGGACGTGGATGAACTTCATCATAGGGAACCAGGGCAAAATAAGCAACTGTGATCACGCGCGTGCGCGGGTCCCGGTTGGGCGTGCCAAAAGTATACAACTGCTCCATGTACACATCAGTCACACCCGTTTCCTCTGCCAATTCGCGCGCGGCAGCATCCTCCAGCGCTTCATCCATGTGCACAAACCCACCGGGAATCGCCCACATGCCCGTGTAGGGAGGGTACTTACGCTTTACCAGCAGCACCTGCAAATCTTCTGCAACCAGCGAGAATATCACCACGTCTACGCTTACAGACGGCCGATCATACAGAGTTGGGTCATAATTCTTAACGATATTGCCCGTCACAGACTCCTCCACAATGCTTTCCGGTCAGCCGCGGTCATAAGATAATGACAACGAAAAGTCCCTGGTTTTTCATAAAGCCAGGGACTTCTACGCACCGTCCAAAGCCAATGCGTCACTCCACAGGCGCTTCGTCAGCTAAAATAGGAATCGGCACGCTTTCCAGACGGGGATGCAGATCAAAGTTCGATTCAGGCGGCACTGCCAGGCTCCCCTCATTCACAATTTGCGGCAAACTGACACTCGTCGTCACAAAGGTCAGCCTATCCCCTTGCGCACGCAGGGCCAGGTCTATATCTACACCTCGCTCTAAGGCCCATTTCAACGCCAGCGCATCTTGCGAAGACATGCTGAGAATCACCACATCAGGACGACCAGACTCACGAATGACAGGACAGGGAACCAACTGATTGGTAAAAGGGGAGATGCAAACGCTGCCTTTGGCCGCAGGTGTCGCCTCTGCTACAGGAGCAGCCCCGACCCGCGCGCCCCCATCTACGACTGGCGCGGGCGTGGGTTGCAAGGCTGCAAGCAACTGCCCCTGGTCACGCCAGGTGCCAACCCAAATTACCTCAGCTTGCTGAATGGTAAGCTGGGTAACGCGCTTGGGAATCGGGGAGCCAGGGGCAAAATCTTGTCCGGGAATATAATGGCTCATGGGCACAATTTCGGCCACCTGGTTAATGGCAGGAATAAATTCCAGACGCCCTTGAACAGTAGGCGGAAAAAGAAACTGTGAACCAGCCAACAGGCCTGTCCGGTCAACACGTTGGGTGGTATTCGGTAAAGCGGTGCGGAATTGTGGGTCAATCTCCACAATGCGCAACGTCATCATCACATCTACCAGGTCGCCGGGGCGCATGGCAAAGGCCGCGCCGCGCAGGGCCGCCCGGTTAGGGTCGTCTTCCAGGGGGAGAACCAGGGGGAAGGCAACGGCAACTTTGCCTTGGTCAATGTAGAGTGCCAGGTCGGAGCCAAAGGAATCAATGTCGGTGGCATTCAGGGCGATCATGGGACGGAGAATGGCCTGTCCTTCGGCAATAAATGTACCCGCAATCTGACCAACCAGTTCTGACACCTCTGTGTAAACGTACCCACCGATGATGGCTTTGTTGTCGTCTGGGCGGAAGCGCACCTCAAGCAGTTCTTCGCTAAGGCGCTGGCCCACAGGGATGTCTACCCGCGCAACGACAACGGGGGAGAGGCGCACAAGGGGCGTTGGCGTAGGGGGTGGCAGGCCGGGTTCGGCAGCAGGCTGGCTGTCAACGGCCGTTTCCCCATCTCTGATACTATCGACAATACTGCCACCGGGGGAGCTGGCATTATTGATGAGCCAAAAGGCAACAGTTCCGCCGCCGATGAGCAAAACCAGGATTAGCAGAAAAAAAGTTTTTGGACGCATAGCAAATCCCCTCTTAACCTAGACGGCTGCTTAACTACCTGCCCCTTCCTCCGCCGGTGCGGACTGTGCGGGAGGCACTGTGGGCGTGATGGCACGCTCGTTAATCACAGTGTCCACAGAATAGTTGAAGTTGGGTGGTGGCACAATGTTAAAGCGCTGCAGCAAGTAGTTGATGTCTACGTTTTGGACTGCATAAAGCTGGCTGTCCTGCACCCCGTTTTTCACACCGCGCAGGGCGAAGGTGATGACCGCATTCGACTCAACCGCATACTTTAGGAAAAGCTGCTGCTGAGGTGAGAGCGCCAGCAGTAGCACCTTGGGTTGTGGCGTGGCCGTAGGTCCTGGTTGGAAAGGTGTCGGTTCAGGCGTGGTGTTAGGCGGCACCGGGCTGGGCGTAGGGGTGGGTCCCTGCACGGCTGCAGGAGGAACCCATTCTCCTACCTGAATGACTTTGGCATTTTGCAAAATCATTGAGACTTGCACGGGGCGCTGCGGTTCAGATGGGGCAATGTGGGCCAGATCACCGGTCGGCAGGGTCTCGAAACGGCCGTACGGGGCAATGACCACCACTTCCTGGGTACTCAGGTTTTCCCCTTCCCCCGCCTCTGCTGCCTGTTGCACATCTTCCAGGAAGAAAACGGCTGCATTTTGCAAATAGGTCTGGAACTGTTCATCAATCTGATAAAAAACAAACGAGAGCATAATATCCACAAAGTCGCCCGCGTCCAGACCATACGCCACGCTAGAGAGGCGGTTCATGGGCACGGCTGCCGCTACAAAGCCCGGTGGAATGAGCGAAGACGGGCCATACTCATTTTGCCCCAAAATCGTTGGGTCTTGCACCAGGGCATCATACGTCAGCGTTTCACCCTGGTAAATATCCTTGCGCGCATAGAGGCCAACGGCATCTGACAGGTTCGTAATCACGTTGGTGGGAATGTCTTCCGGCAGGCGTTTTTCCAGAATCAGCTCATTTTCGGTCAGGCGGTAACCGCGCGGCACCGTTTGCAGCGAGACCACCACATCAAAAAGCTCTGGCATGAGCTGCCCCGGCGGTATTCCCGGAATGGGAGTGGTTTCACTGCCTGGGGGTATCTCTGCCCCAGGGGGAATACCTGCCGGCCCCGCAACCGGCTGGGCTGAATTAAGATCCATGATGTACAAAACACCCAACAGGCCAAGGATCAGCAGCGCAACAATAAAAATGAGAATGGCGAATGTTCGACGATTCATGATTCTCTTCCTCAAAAATATCTCCGTTGCCAGAAATGGGTGGACGCCTGGAAAGTTAACAGAGCACGCCATGCAAGGCCAGTCAAGGGAAACACCTGTATCGTTGCCGGGAGAGAAAGATGGAACAGAATGTATGCTGGTTGCATAGAAACTCGCCAGACTGTTTCAACAATATGTCAACCTCTAACCGCTGCTATGTTAACATATGTAAAGTTGAATAGCAAATGGTGAAACAAGAAAAAGACCTGACTTCTGTCCTACCCAGGCAATTTGTGAGAGGAAGAGTGTCAGGCCTCTGGGCTGCGGCAACTTCAAGGTCTCGGTTGGGGGGCGTCTGTCAGCAGTCGCCACCATGCTTGCCAGGGACGAGCCAGCTCAACGGGGTCTGGTGTGGGTGGCGGAGCGGCCGTTGGCGCAATGGTCGCTTCTATGGGCAGAGGAACGATGCGCTTTTCGCCGGGCAGTAGCTGGCCTGCTTCATTGCGCGCATAGGCGGCCACGTAATCTTCGCTTTCCAGGTAGATGAGGGTTACTTGCAGCTCTACCTGACGGGTGCTTTCGTAGTTAATTTGTTGTTGCAGGCTTTCTTCGCCGATGCCAACAAGCTGCCCAGCCTGAGCACGCCGGTTCAGGTCGAGGGCAATGAACAAGGCAGCCATCACGACCAGGAGGACAAGAACCTGTGGGAGTGTAAGTAACGGCCGTTGGCGGAACCACTTTTTTTCCATAAGGAAAATAGTAACGATTATTACCCAACTGCGCAATAAGGAGTTTGCGGCGTGGTTCACGCTTTCTGGAAGTGGTGGTAAAATTTGCCCATGCAGCCATTGATGAATGCACACATTGATTATCTGGTAATCGGACACATCAGCCAGGATAAAGGAGCAGAGGGATACCGCGTGGGGGGCACAGTGGCGTATGCGGCGCGCACCGCACAGGTGCTGCACGCGCAAACGGCCGTTGTCACCAGCGCCAGCGCCGATTATGACCTGGCGCAGGCTTTGCCCGGCATTGCCGTGCATTGTGTGCCCGCTGCACACAGCACTTGCTTTACCAACATCTATACGCCAGACGGCCGTGTGCAAACGCTGCATAGTCTAGCCGCCCCATTAACAGCCGTTCACATTCCTGCTGCCTGGCAACGCGCTGCGGTCGTGCACCTGGGGCCGATTGCCAACGAGGTTGATGCGCAAATAATTCACCTTTTTAGCAACAGCATGGTGGGGCTAACGCCGCAGGGCTGGATGCGCCGCTGGGATGAAAACGGCTGTGTCTTTGCGCGCGACTGGCAAGAGGCGGCAGAAATCCTGCCCCTGGCAGCGGCCGTGATTCTCAGCGAAGAAGACCTGCTGCACGTAGAGATGCTGGCGCAATACCGGCGATGGGCACGCCTGTTGGTGTTAACCAGGGGGTATAACGGCTGCACCGTTTTCTTCGACGGCGCGGAACACCACTTTGCGGCGCCAACCGTTGCCGAAAAAGAAATGACCGGCGCCGGCGATATTTTCGCCGCCGCTTACCTGATTCGGCTGTGGCAAACGGCCGGCAACCCCTGGGAAGCAGCCCGCTTTGCCAACGAAGTGGCTGCGCAATCGGTGACACAGCCAGACATTGATAGCAAAATGGCACATCTGCGTCATTACTTCAACCTGTAACCTGTAACCTTAACCTGCACCCTATGACAAAAATCTACGCGGTTGTCAACCAAAAAGGCGGCGTCGGCAAAACGACGAGTGTGATTAACCTGGCGGCCTATCTGGCAGAAAACGGCCGTCGCGTGCTCATAGTAGACGCAGACCCGCAGGCAAACGCCACTTCCGGCATTGGCCTGGACAAAAATAGCCTATCGCAATCCATCTACGAGCTGCTGCTGGAAGAGGCCAACCCCGCCCAGCTTATCGTTCATCAGCAAGAAGCGGGGCTGGATGTGTTGCCGGCTCATCCCGCGCTGGCCGGCGCCGAGGTGGAACTGGTGAATGCCATCGGGCGCGAGTATCGGCTGCAAAAAGGGCTGGAAAGCATCAACGGCCGTTACGATTACGTGCTGATAGATTGCCCCCCCAGCCTCGGCCTGCTGACAGTCAACGCCCTCACCGCCGCCAGAGATGGCGTTCTCATCCCTGTGCAGTGTGAATACCTGGCCCTGGAAGGGTTGACCCAACTCGTGCAAACAATTGAGCTGGTGCAAAAATATCTCAACCCGGGGTTGACGATTCGCGGCCTGGTCATGACCATGTACGACAGCCGCACCAACCTCAGCCGCCAGGTGGTGGAAGAGGTGCGCCGTCACTTCCCTGGCAAGGTCTTCCGCACCATCGTGCCGCGCAATGTGCGCCTGAGCGAAGCGCCCAGCTACGGACAGCCCATTTCCCTTTACGCACCCAAATCTCCCGGCGCCATTGCCTACAAGGTACTCACGGCCGAACTGCTGAAGGGAGACGCGCCCAAGACCGCACACGAGAGTTCATAAGTGGGGCGCACCACCACAAATGAACATGTAGCGCAGGTTACTGGACCTGCGCACACCAGGTTTGACAACCTGGGCTACACTTACAGACGGCCGTCGGCGGTCATTTTCACAGGATAAATCCCCCGCCGATGACGCAGATCCTTGCCCCAATCTGGCAACTCTGCACACTCTGCGGCCACAAGTTATCTGGGTTTGTTCATTATGGAAAAACATGCCACGAGCAAGAAGAAAAGCGGCCTGGGACGCGGCCTGGGAGCACTGATTCCCAGCGCCGGGGAAACGGCCGTTGCCCCCGAAACCGGCCTGCGCCAAATCCCCACTGCGCAAATCCAGCCCAACCCCCATCAGCCACGCACCACCTTCGACGACGCACAACTGGCCGAACTGGCCGCTTCCATCGCCGCACACGGCCTCATCCAGCCCCTCATCGTCACCGAGCAGGCCGGGCAATACCTGCTCATCGCCGGCGAAAGGCGCTGGCGCGCCTGCCAGATGGCCGGGCTAGAAAGCGTGCCCGTCATCATCAAAGAAGCCACGCCCCAAACCATGCTGGAAATGGCGCTGATAGAAAACATCCAGCGCGCCGACCTGAACCCGCTGGAAGAAGCCTATGCCTACCAGCAACTCATAAACGAGTTTGGCCTGACCCAGGAAAAGGTGGCGCAGCGCGTGGGCAAAGCGCGCTCCACCATTGCCAACCTAGTGCGCCTGACAGAACTACCCGCCAACATTCAGCAAGCGGTGCTTAACGACGAAATTAGCGGCACGCATGCGCGCGTGTTGCTGCAACTGCCCACGCCAGAAGCGCAAACCAGCGCCATGCGCCAGATTGTGCGCCTGAGCCTGAGCGTGCGCCAGACGGAAACGCTGGTGGCCAACCTGTTGGCCGCAGAAAAGCCCAGGCCCAAAACACGCCCGCCCCTCCCCGCCGAGCTAAGCGCGCTGCAAAGCAAATTTGAAGGGCGATTGGGCACGCGCGTCGAAATTCAGAAAAGCGGCAAAGGGGGGAAGGTCATTTTGCACTACTATTCTGACGAAGAGCTGCAAACCATTTACGAGGCCATTATTGGCGCGGAATAGGTTACCGGCACATCACACAGTCAACTTTGTCGCTGAAATCTGGCAAAATTTGCGCCGACCTCTGGTCCTATAGCCCGTTTGACAAATCGCGCTACCCTGGTAGCCGGCAAAAACGCCATTGTCCAGTCAGTTTGTCGGCAAAGCTGACCGTCTCAACACGCCGGTTTTCACATCCCCACACTTGTGTTATACTACCGTCCGCAATGACGACGGATAACAATCTCATCCTCATTCAAGAAAAAGTAGCACAGGCAACCGCCATCCTCAACGAGCTGAAGGTGGATGCCTGGTTGACCTTTGTGCGCGAAACGACACTGCAACCAGACCCGGTGCTGGCGCTAATCGCCGACGTGGACGTGACCTGGCAAACAGCGTTTATTCTCACGCGCAACGGCCGTCACGTTTGCATCATCGGCCACTTCGACGCCGTCAACGTCCACAACCTCGGCCTCTACGAGGTCATCGAATATCATCACGGCATCAGCCAGCCCCTGCGCGAAACATTAGCACGCCTGGACCCGGCGCAAATCGCCATCAACTACTCACAAAATGACGTAGCTGCCGACGGTCTAAGCCTGGGCATGTACCGCAACTTGCAGCAAATGCTTACAGGCACGCCCTACGCCGACCGTCTGATTTCGGCTGAGCACATCATTGCTGCGCTGCGCGGCCGTAAAAGCCAGGCCGAAGTGGCGCGCGTGCGCCAGGCCGTCGCCACCACGCTGCACCTGTTTGACGAAGTAGAGCAATTTGTGCGCCCTGGCATGAGCCAGCGCCAGATTGCCAACTTTGTGCACCAGCGCATAGACGAAATGGGACTGGGTTACGCCTGGCCCAAGCCGTTCAACCCCATCGTCACCTGCGGGCCAGATTCCGCCATGGGCCATGCCGCACCAGGGGATGTGCCGCTGCAAAAGGGGCACACGCTGCACATGGACCTGGGCATTCGCCAAAACGACTACTGCTCAGACTTGCAGCGCATGTGGTACGTGCTGAATGATGGCGAAACGGCCGCTCCGCCAGACGTGCAGCACGCTTTCGACGTGGTGTATGGCGCGATCAAGGCAGGCGAAGCAGCGCTAAAGCCGGGCGTGCCGGGCTGGCAGGTAGATGCAGCGGCGCGCCAATACATTGTGGCGCATGGTTACCCAGAATACATGCACGCCTTTGGCCATTTGCTGGGGCGCGTGGCACACGATGGCGCGGTAGTGCTGGCCCCACGCTGGGAGCGGTATACCGGCGTTTGCGAGCTGCCCGTGGAAGTAGGTCACATCTTTACCCTGGAACTGCACGTGGTTGTGCCTGGCCGGGGCATGATAAGCCTGGAGGAAGACGTGCTGGTAACGGAAACTGGGGTGGAGTATTTGGGTGCACCACAAACAGCGCTGCGGTATATATCGGCGTGAAACGTCATAAAGAGGGCGGTCGGCGCTCACCGGTCGGCGGTCAAAAAAAACACAAAGCACCTCGCCCAAACAGCTCAAACCATGCCGAAAAGAGCTACCACATTCCCCCCTACTCCTCGCTCACCATTAATGTCACTGGCAAATAAAACGTATCTTCCCCGCTTTCTGTCAACAGACGCGCGCCGGTAGTCGGGTCATACAGCCCCACCGCAATGCGCGCTTCCCCCTGATACGGTTCACGAAAAGTCAAATGATGCGGGTCGAGCAGGTACTCATCTGCCACCCAGCCACTGGTCGGACGGCCGCCATTTAACGGCGGCGCGTCATGCTGCCCCACCAGCACCCCCTCCGGGCTGATGGCATGTGTAAAGACGGTGTAATTAACCGCCATGCCTGTTGTCAATGACTGCCAGATGAGCGTCAGTGCCACACCCTCGCTGCTGCGCACGCTGATTGTGGGCAGCTCGTATCCCACCAGCCGCGCCACACCGCCAAAGTTGACGTTTAACAGGTTGGCGATGGGCGGGGGCGTAAATTGGTGTGCCGTTTCAAGAATGAGCGCTTCGGCCAGTACCCACTGCTGTTCGCCTATGCGCAACACCAGCTCAACTGCGCCAGCCACACCAGCGGGAATGGGCAACGCGCGGTGTTCCAACACCTGCTCGCCAGCGCGCCATTGATTGAGGGGATAGCGCCCCAGCACGGTTGGCGGCTCGGCGGCAGCAATGACCTGCCCGGTCTGCAGCAGCAGTAGATCTGGCACAATGGCGGGCAGTCCGGCACTTGTCGCCTGCCAATGAAGCTGCGCGAACAGGGTCTGGCCAGGGCTAACTTCGCGGCGGTCTGCGCGAAAGCCGAGCAGATTTAGCCCCCTGAGCACGGGAATGGGCTGCGGCAGCGGGGAAATCGGGGGCGTGCTGGCGTACCAACTGCCGGCGCCCAACCCCTCTGGCAGCAGTGTAACTGCGCCCAGGGGCCATTGTCGCCCCTGCGGGTTGCCCTGCTCGTTGAGCAAATCCACCATGTTCAGGACAAAGGTGGCGTCTGTGACGCCCATTTCCAGGGCGACGGTGTAGCTGAGTGGGGGCGTGGCGGGAGGAATGGGCAGAAAGGCATAGGTGAGTATCTCTTCGTTAAGCGGCCAGGCGGCAGTGGGGCGGCCGTTTGCATCTAACAGGAGCACATCCTGATAGGTCAGCGGCCAATCGTCTACGTCTAGCAGGGTGAGGCGGGCGGTGTGCCAGGCGGCGGTGGGGGCGCTGATGCGCCAGCGTAGGGCAATGGGGATGCCGTTGTCGGCGGCAACGGCCGTTTGTAGCCAGAATCCCGTGAGCGCAATGCCCTGAAACTGGACTGTCGTAGGCGTCAGCGGCGGCAGGGCTACCGCTTCTTGCAGGTGGTATTCGCGCACGCGCACCCCCTCAAAGCGACTGTCTGCCACCAGCCAGCCCGCCTTTTCCAGGGCAAAGGGCAGGGCATTTTGCCAGTCTGTGCCGGGGTTACCGGGATAGCTAACGAGAAAGACGCGGCGACGCGTTTGAGTCCATTCATGCAGCTGCGGCCAAAATTGTGCCGGGTCGGTAATGGTGGGCATAGCCACGAGCGCCGCGCCGTTGTACTCAAATTCCAGCGACCAGTCGGTGTAGGGAACGAGGATCAGGTCATCGGCAACGGCCGTTTCCTGCAAAAAGTGCGCCACGCCGCGCATATCATCTTTTTTGGCCAGGGTGGGGTGGGAAAAGTAAACGCCCAGTGCCCATAGCGTCAGCGCCAGATAGGCCAACGCCAGCAACGTTGCCAGGAACCCTTTATACCCTTTATCTCCCTTTCTCTCTCCGTCCTCCCCATGCCCTGCGTGCCTCTGCTCCCTCTCCCCTACCATTGCATACGCCAGCAGTGGCAGTAACCCCATCGTGTACATCAAAATGTAGCGCGGATGCGAAGCGGTGCGCACATTCCACACCAGCACAGCCAGACCCAGGGGAACCAGCCAATGCAGCAGCAACACGGCCGTTGGGCCTCTGCTTTCCGGCTGCGCCAGCCGCCACAGCAGTAGCAACAAGAGTAGCGCCGCCACTACCAGCGCCAACCAGCGCGCCACCGACTCCCCCATGACGCTTGCCAGCCCCGTCAGATGAAAGCCCCACACCTGGCCAAGCAAAAAGCCGGGGGGCACGGGCTGCGAAAGGTAGGTATTAGAGGTGACTTCTGCCTGAACGCGGCCCCAGTTGAGCAAAACGGCCGTTGCCCAGGGCAAGCTCGCCAACGCCACGCCCACCTGCGCCACCAGCCAGCGACGCAGCAACAGCCAGGCGCGGTGGCGCAGCGCATAGAGCAGCGCCCACGCATTCACGTAAGCTACCACAAACAGCACAATGTAGTGCAGGTGCAGCCCTACCCAGGCCGTCAACGCCAGCGCCAGCAGCGATGTACGCCGCTGCCCCTGCTGTGCCAGCACCTGCTGCGTCAGCCCCAGCAGCAAAAAGTAGACCAGGGGCAAAAAGGCATAGGCGCGAATCTCCTGGGCATAGATGACGGAAATAGGGGAAAGCAAGATGAACAGCAGCGCCAGCCAGGGCGCACGGCCGTTGCCAAACCAGCGCCGCGCCAGGGCATAGACCAACGCCACTTGCAGCAAACTGGCAAGCACGGAAAGGAAACGGCCGTGAAACCCCCCCACCCCTACCAGCTCCACCCACCCCTTCAGCAACCAGAAATAAAGTGGCGGGTGAATGTTCACCACACGATTCGCGGCAATTTCCAGCCAGGACGAAGTCGCCAGGTGCAGGCTGATCCCTTCGTCCCACCAGATGCTCTGCGCCTCCAGGCGAAACAGGCGCAGGGCAAAGGCAGCCCATAGGGCCAGGATAAGTGGAAGACGGCGCAAAAAAAGAGGCATAGGATAAGGGGGCAAAGAGCAAGAGGCAAGGGGCAAGGGGGGAGAGAACAACCTGTTCCCTATCCCCTTTCCGCTCTCCCCTACTACCTGTCTGGGCGAAGCTGCCAGAACTTGAGCGCCAGGTGCAGCGCCAGGCGCATATCGGCCTGGTTCAGGTCGTGCGCGGTTAGCTCCTGGATGCGCTCCAGGCGGTAGAGCAGGGTATTGCGGTGCACGAACAGAGATTCGGCCGTCTGGCTGATGTTGCCGTGATGGGTGAAATAGGCATCCAGGGTTTGCACCAGGCTGCCACGGTGTTCGCGGTCATACGTGACCAACGGCCCAATCACCTGGTCAGTAAAACGCTTGACGGCCGATAAATTCTCCAGTTCACCCAGCAGCCGGTACACCCCCAGGCTATTGAAATCCACGACAAAATTGCTTAACTTCAGGCGCAGCCCCATCTCCATCGCCTGCAACGCCTCGTGGTACGCCTTTGGCCACTCACGCAAATCCATCACAGGGCCACTCATGCCACCCAAAAGCTGCGTACCGGGGAATTCCGCTTCTATCTGTTCACGCAGGCGGCGGGCAAAGTCAAGCGTAATGTCTGCCTCCTCTACATTTTTCAGCGCGTGAAAAAGGCAAATGTGCTGGTTGCCATATACGTGCACCAGCGCCGGGCGGTTATGATTGCGCAGCAGCCAGTTAACCGTCGTTTCCAGGCGGCGCAGCGAAGGCGCGTCTTCCCCTACCCAGGCAAAGGTCAACACCATGTGCGGCGTCTGCGTGTCATGGTCCAGGCGGCCAGCCAAACGCAACATTTCTGCCTCCGGCATATTGCCCGCCAGCACCCCCTCTAAAAAGTCACCGCGCAGGGACTTTTTTACCTCGCTGACGGCTTTGGCTTTTGCCATTTCCAGCGCGCAAGCAGCGGCGCCGTGTTCGACGGTCAGGCTGTCGAGCATGTCCAGCTCTTCGGGGCGGCCCACTACAGAAAGGTAACCGCGCGCGCGGTCGCCAGAGATGATGGGGCTGATCAGGCGCGCCATATTTTCTACCGGCAAAAGCTGCTGCCAGTAGCTCTGGCGCGCTTTGGCGGCGGCTTTGCGGTTGCGCAGCACAGGGGGCAGCTCTTCACGTTGCGCCAGCGCCTCTAGCAAGAGCTGACGGTCTACTTCCAGATTGCGTGGCCAGCTAATGGCCTGCACCTCCAGCCGTTTGTCTTGTACCACAATCAGTTTGCCGGTGAGCCGGGTCATCAGGTCGGTCATGGCGTCTAGCCCTTGCCCCTCGCGAGACATTTCGGAAAGGCGGCGGTAAAGCTGCATGCCGCGCTCGGTGGTGGCGGCCTGGCGATCTATGAGCAGGGCGGCAATGTTGCGGTGAATGTCGCGCACGGCCGTTTCTGGCGGCAGCACCAGCAGCGGAAGCTGCAACTCGTCGCCAAGCGCGACAATGGCATCGTCGGGCGGGGCAAAGAAGAGCAATCCGGCCACAGGCAGGCTGGCAAAAAAGTGCAGGTGCTGCGCCAACTGTGTGCCCGTCGTCTGCTGCAACACCCACTGCGGCACAATCACCAGATCGCCAGCATGAACGTGCTCATCTAGCGCCTGCCAGGTGGATAGGAGGGCAAACCAGGAGACGTTGCGGCGGGTGTGACTTTCGGCGGCAATGACGGCCGTGTTCAACGGCAGCGCCAGACGCAAAATGTCACCAAGATTGACTTCTGAGAGAATTGGTTGATTAAACATAGAGACATCCAAAACAGCCCAGCCGCACGCCGGAAATAATGCAACTAATGTCAGGCGTTCGCCAGATGCGATGTGGCCTGAATAGGCAGGCGAATGATAAACGTTGTGCCCTCACCGGGGGCGCTGGTCACGTCAATGCGGCCTCCGTGCTGGGCAATGATGCGATGGCTGGTAGCCAGCCCCAGGCCTGTACCCTTGCCGGGGTCTTTGGTGGTGTAAAAGGGTTCAAAAATGTGCTGCATTTCGGCGGCGGAAATGCCTTTGCCGTTATCGCGCAGCAACACCTGCACCTGATTTTCTTCTGCCAGGCAGCGGGTGACAATCTCAATGCGCTGGTGAGACGGCCGTTCCTCCAGAGCATCGCGTGCATTCACCAACAGGTTCAGCCAGACGCTTTTCATATGCTCCCAGCTGGCCGTCACTGGCGGAAGGTCGTCGGCCATATCCTGCACAATTTCAATATCGGCCGTTCCCAACTGATAACGCACCAAATCGAGCGCCTGACGGATAGAGAGGTTAATATCCGCAGGCTCAAAAGCGTACTGCTCCTGACGGGCAAAATCCAGCAGCCCGCGCACCACATTTGCCGCACGTTCACCCGCCTGTGCTATCAGATCTACCGATTCATAATTGTCGTCATCAGTGGGGATAACCATCTTCAGCATCTGCGCGTTGGCGTTGATGACGGTAAGTGGATTATTGATTTCGTGCGCCACGCCAGCCGCAAGCTGGCCAATCGCCGCCAGCTTACCGGCCTGCATCAGCGAATTTTCCAGGCGACGCTCCTCGGTGCGGTCTTGCCAGAGAATGACGGCGCGCGCGGAACCAGTCTCGGTGCTGGGAATGGGGTAGGCATTCACCTCCCATTCGCGTGGCAGGTGATCCTCACCTACCCAGTTAACCGACCAGTGCTGGGCTACACGCTGGAGCAGGGTCTGTGCCGCCTGGCAATGTTCACAAGGGGCGTGACGCTGGAAAAAAGCGTGATAACAGACGCGCCCAATCAGCTCTTCGGCCGATCGGGGCAGCATATCAGCCTGGCTTTTGTTGATGGAGACAATCTGCCATTTTTCGCTGATGGTGTAAATAGGGTGCGGGATGCCATCAATGAGCGCTTGCAGGGTGTTGCGACTTTCTAACAACTGCTGCTGGCGCTGACGCACGCGCGTGAAGAGCCAGGAATTTTCAATGGCCTCGGCCACGGCGCTGGCAAAGGAGGAGAAGAGGTCTATGTCGAAGGGAGTGAAGGGGGCATCGTGTTTGTTGTAGACCACCAGCGCGCCAACGGCGTGGCCGCGCACAATCAGGGGGGCCGCTGCCAGGTTTTGTATGGTGAAGGGAACAGAGGCGTCCGGCAGCAGCAAGCCGCATTCAGACACAGCAGTATTCTGACAGATGTGTATCTTTTGCTCGCTAAAAGCGGCGCCAATAGGGCCTGTGCCTACGGGAATCATGGGGAGAAGGGCTGGGGTAATGTCTGGATAGAGGCTGTGGCATTCTTCGGCATAAAGACGGCCGCTTTTCACCATAAAAATAGCGGCCATGTCTATGTTCAACACGGCATCGGCGCTGCGCACGGCTGTTGCCAACACCTCGCGCGTCTCCAGTGTGGCAGAAACAGCCTGCACCACCTGATTCAGTGCCGCCAACTGCTGCCGCTGCTGCTGGAGCTGCTTTTCCAACTGCTGGGTACGCAAAATCGTCTTGACGCGCGCCAGCAATTCTTGCGGGTAGTAGGGCTTGGTAATGTAGTCATCTGCACCGGTAGAGAGCGCCTCTACCTTGTCCTGGCTGGTGGCCGCAGCCGTCAATAGCACGACGCGCGTGTACTGTAATTCCGGGTGGCTGCGAATCCAGGCCAGCACGTCTAACCCCGACATGCCCGGTGGCATGCGCACGTCCAGCAACACCAGGTCAATTTCTGTTTTCGTGCCCAGAGTTGTGCGTAAGAAGGAGACCGCTTCTTCGCCATTGCGCGCCAGAGAAATGCGATAACCTTCCTTTTTGACCAGGAAATCGGCCAGGGATTCGGCAATTTCTGGTTCGTCGTCTACGACGAGGATGTGGGCTGGTGCGGCGGGTGGGGAAAGGGGCTGGGTGTTCATGGGAAAGGAAGAAACGGCCGTGCGGAAAACGGCCGTTTTCCGCAATCACTCCTTACCTCTTACGTATTAGCCGAAGAAAAGGTATAGCCGTGCCCCTGCACAGTACAGATATAGATTGGCTCACTCGGCTTCGGCTCGATCTTTTCGCGCAGGTTCTTGATATGCGCCCGCACCAATTCCGGGCTGCCCGTGTCACGCGGGTAATCCCACACATCTTGCAAAAGCTGTTGGCTGTTAAACACCTGATCGGCGTTGCTCATCAGGTGATACAACAAGTCAAACTGCACGTTGGTCAGCAACGTCTTCACGTACGGCGTGGTCACCTCAAACGTGCGGCAGTTCAATGTCACATTGCCAACCACCACCCTATCACGTTGCTCAGGTTCCATCTTGATAGGGTTCACGCGACGCAGAATTGCCTTCACGCGCAGTTCTAGCTCTTCCATGTTAAAAGGTTTGACCAGGTAATCATCTGCGCCCGCGCGGAACCCCTCTATCTTATCTTCATCCTTTGCTTTGGCTGTCAGGAACAAGACTGGCAGCTCTTGCAGTGTGGGATCGCCGCGAATCTGGCGACACACCTGATACCCATCCATCCCCGGCATCATAATGTCCAGAATAAAAAGGTCGGGACGGTGACGGCGCGCCAGCTGCAAGCCATCTGTGCCGCTATTGGCCACCATCACCTGATGGCCATACATTTTTAGTGCCCGCTGAAGGGTGCGTGATACCAACTCGTCGTCGTCTATTACCAGTATGAGGGCCATGGAAATTTCCTTATTTAATTTAAGGGCATGGGTCAGGCGATCTTTATAATTTGACCGCCGACTACCGACCGCTGACCGCGATGTTGCCAATGGTGGGCAGTCTGCCGTCGGCCGTCTACGGTCAGAAATTTGTAAAGCACTGTTTCCAGAGAAGATGAGCTGTGCCAATTCGAGGCAACTACCGGGCCGTTGGTTGGTTTGCTGGTTGGCTAACTGGCCGGAGATTAACGAACCAACCATCAAACTTTTCCAGCTTTTCTAGATCACCTTCGTAGCTACAATGCAAGACCTGAAGTTGCAAGAGCTGCTGGCCTTATGGCAGCAAAGCGCACATCATGCACGCTTATCCAGATTTATAGCATTATGTGAAGAGATGCTGCAAGTATAGCAGATTTTTACCCCTCTGAAAATGTACAGCCCCGCGATCCCGTGAATCAGCAACTCTAAATGTACAAGTGGGCACCTTGAACAGTCAACCAAGGAACCCCCACCCCTACCCCTCCCCCGCAAGTGTGTGTGGGGGGGGATGGGGGCAGCCATCCGTCAGCTCATTTATCGGCCACATACCGCTTGGCAAAGCATAAACTCGCTTAACGTAACTATTGTGCAATCAGAGCCGAAATGGCTCAAAAATACGAAAAACAAATGCCTTTGAAAAACGGTAGGGGCAATTGAATCACCCCATTGCCAAAACGCAGGGAGCGGCCTGCGTAACAACTCTGCTCAGTGA
>CALEAD010000041.1 GCA_937943625.1 uncultured Anaerolineae bacterium
TTTTCATTCGTGGTGGTGTGACCACTCATAAAGTCTCGCATCATGGCCTATTTTATCATCTTTCACCCGACCTGGCCTTCGTGCAAAAAATGCGATTTGCGTAAACAAACTCTCATTTTTCTTGCAAATTCCCCTTTACACTTGCATTTTTGGCATAGTTTGGGATATGATAGTGGTCAGGCTCGGTTAGCTAAAAGGCTGTGGGAAAACTCCTCCCCCCCAAACTGGCACGAGAGAAACGCGACTGGAACAAGCTAACCGGGCTCAGGGCGAAATCACCCTCCCCATAGCCTTGACGTAGCCCGTTGTTCAGTACACTCCCCTCCTGGTGTCTGGACAGACAAGAGCCGCTCCCCCAAGCGGCTCTTGTTCTTTATCTGCAACTAATACACCGATGACGTGCAAAATGCCGGTGCCCACACCCTAACTGTAAATGAGAAGGAATGGCTATTGAAACGCACCTGACAGGCGCGCTATGATTTTTGTAGGCTTAGATGGGAAAGAGACTTGTGGAAACCTTCCTCCCCGAAAAACTGGCACGAGATAAACGCGATAAGATACCCATTTGAGCTAAGGGTAATGCCTCCTCCCACGAGTCTTCGCATTACCTGACTGCGTTCTTGCTTCCCCATATAGCAAGGGCGCACAGACGCAAAGCGCCCTCCTCTGCAGGAGGGCGCTTTGTTTGCTGCACGACTGCGCAATCGATAGGGCAACTGTCGGTGACTATGCTATACTTGAGCCGTCTCTTGACAGGCTACCAGATCGGTAAGATAAAGCTGCCTCTATGTCGAATCTCATTTTTCCTTCCCCCAAGCGACAGGATTCCCATCTTTTGCTCAACAGCGTCAATGTTGTGTTGGTTATTATTACGCTGGTAGGGGTGGTGCCCTCTTTCTTTAATCCCGAGTTTGCCACATGGTCAGGAGAGCGCATCACGTTTTACCTGGCAGGTACAGCCTTTTACCTGATTATGGGTATTGCCGGGTGGGAATGGTTGGTAGAAAAGCGCCGTCGCTTTGGCCGTATTGTGTACTTTGTGGTGCAAATTGCCCTGGTTAGTTTGCTGCAATGGTTAACACTTTCTGTAAGCAATACGGGCTGGATTTTAATGATGCCCATTGCTGGCCAGAGCATCAACCTGCCCCGTTGGGGTACGCTGCTGGTGACTCTTTCGCTGATTGCCGGATTTACCTGGTCAATTACGCGCTTTATCTCGCTGGCAAGCGCGTTCAATGCCATTTTGACGATTTCTGCGGGCATGGCGTTTACCCTCATATTCACTTATGTGGCAGTACGGGAAGAGCAAGCCCGGCAAGAGGTGGAACGCCTGGCGGAAGAGTTGCAAGAGGCCAACCAACTGCTGCGCGCTTATTCGATCCAGGCGGAAGAGCTGGCCATCACCAAAGAGCGCAATCGCCTGGCGCGTGAGATTCACGACAGCCTGGGACATTACCTGACGGTGATTAACGTGCAGTTGCAGGCTGCACAAACGCTGCTGGAAAATGACTTGCCGCGCGCACGGGCAGCGCTGGAAAAATCGCAAGGGTTGGCGCAAGAAGGGCTGCAAGAGGTGCGACGTTCGGTGGCGGCGCTGCGTGAGTCGCCTGTGGCACAACGGCCGTTGCCCGAAGCAATTGACGCCCTGTTAGCTGAGCAACGCGCCGCAGGCACAGTAGCAGAACTGACAGTGCACGGAGAGCCGCGCACACTGGATGCGCCGGTGGCGCTGACGCTGTATCGCGTGGCACAGGAGGGGCTGACAAATGTGCGCAAGCACGCGCGCGCCTCCCGGGTAGATGTCACGCTCGATTTTCGCCCGGAAACGGCCGTTGCCCTCACCATTCGCGATAACGGCGTTGGTGCAGAGAGTACCCAAGGGGGGTTTGGCCTGCTGGGGCTGAAAGAACGAATCGCGCTGCTACAAGGGGAAATGCACATCGAAACGGCCGTGCGCCAGGGGTTCACCCTGCACGTCGCGCTACCAGTTTCAAAGAGCGGTTTATGAGTAGGCAACCCATTCGCGTTCTGTTAGTAGACGATCAGCCGCTTTTCCGCGAGGGCTTAGCCGTGCTACTGACAAATCACCCCGGCATCGAGGTAGTGGGCGAGGCGGGCAATGGGCAAGAAGCACTGGCACAGGTCGCAGCGTGCCAGCCCGACGTGGTATTGATGGATGTGCGTATGCCCGTGCTAGACGGCGTGGCAGCTACGCGCCTGCTGCACCAACAGCAACCACACCTGCCCGTCATTATCCTGACCACCTTTGACGATGATGATCAGGTATTTGAAGGACTGCGCGCCGGCGCCGTCGGTTATTTGCTCAAAGATGTCTCGTCACAAAAGCTGGTCGAAGCCATTCAAACGGCCGTGCGTGGCGAAACCTTCCTCCAACCCTCCATTGCCGCCAAAGTGGTTGCCGAGCTAAACCGCATCTCACAGGCACAACCAACAACCGTCCAGGCCCACCTGATTGAACCCCTCTCCGAACGAGAGCTGGAAATTTTGCGTCTTCTGGCCACCGGAGCCAGCAACCGTGAAATTGCGCAGCAGCTATTCATCACCGAAGGCACGGTTAAAAATCACGTCACCAACATTCTTGGCAAACTCAACGTGCGCGACCGCGCCCAGGCCGTGCTGCACGCCAAAGAGTTGGGTCTCATCTAACGCCAATCTAATACCCGCCCCGCATGATTAACGAGTATAATCTGGAAGCTGGCCAACCAGCCAACTGGCTGGCCGGTCACTATTCAGCTGGTCAGGCTGAAATGCTAATGCTCTAATCGGAGATAACCATGTACAGACTAATCGAAGAAGAACCGGAAGAAGAACAGGAACCAGAACAAACGCCCCCACCTGCGGAGGAAGCAGCCAGAGAGCAAGGGTCAATGGGGTTGATGAACAAGCTGCTAGAAACGCGCACGATCCTGATTTTTGGCGAAATTAATATGCGCCTGGCGCAAGAAATCACGCGCCAACTCCTGGTGCTGGATGCAGATTCACACGAGCCAATCAAAATCTTCATCAATTCCCCTGGTGGGCACGTAGAATCTGGCGACACCATTTTCGACATGATCCGCTTCGTGCAGTCGCCGGTCAAAATTATTGGTACAGGTTGGGTGGCCAGCGCCGGCGCGCTGATTTATGCTGCGGTCGAACGAGAGAACCGCTACAGCCTGCCTAACACGCGCTTTCTGCTGCACCAGCCCATGGGCGGCGCCATAGGGCAGGCAACCGATATTGCCATTGAAGCAGAAGAAATTTTGAAGATGCGCCGCCGTCTGAATGAAACCTTTGCCGCACAAACAGGCCAGCCACTGGAAAAAATTGAGGCAGACACCGACCGTAACTTCTGGATGTCGGCCAAAGAAGCGCAAGCGTATGGTCTGGTAGGGCAAATTATCCGTTCAGTAAATGAGCTATAGGGGAAAGAAGCGTGAAACGTATATAGAACCCGCTCACGCTCTATGCGCTACGTTGTCACGCTTCACCCCCCCAACTATCCTCAAGAAAACTATGGACGACTACGGCCGTTTACAGCCCCAAACCCGGCAGTATATTCAGCAACTGCGGGAACACCTGGCCCATCTGCAGCCAGAGGAGCAGGCACGCATTGAGAATGCCCTGCAGCTGATGCTCTATGCCCACGAAGGGCAAAACGGCCGTTTCCCCAACCAGGAATTTGCACAGCACCCACTCAAAGTGGCCCTGCACCTGATTGAAGCGTTTGGCATCGCCAAACCAGACCTGATCATTGCTGCCCTGCTGCACGACAGCGTCGAAGACCAGCCCGCGCGCCTGCTTCACGCCACTCCATCCTCCTTGCCTGCTGATTTACCCCTGCGTGAGCAGGCGCTGCGCGCCCTGGCCGCCCGCTTTGGTGAGCGCGTGGCACAGCTTGTTGGCTGGCTGACCACCCCTGACTTTGCCAGCCTGATGGCGCAACAGCAGGCTGCTGGATACACGCTAGACAAAAATACCCTGTATCAACAACATATCATGCACCTCTTTGCCGCAGACCCCGAGGCGTTTACCATCAAGATGGCGGATTTTGCGCAAAACGCGCTGCAGCTAGGTGCATATCCCCAAGACCCGCGCCCTCCTCATTTCCAGCAAAAGTATGGGCCGGTGATGCTGCAACTGATGGAAAAATTGCGTCTGATAGACGACCCCGAACACCCTCTCTTTGCCCAGCGCAGCAGTTTAGTTGCCGAACTAACGGCCGTTTATCAGCGCGACTACGCCCCTCAGCAACCTGTATGAGTATCCTGGACGAGATTTTCGCCCACAAACGCACAGAGGTGGCGGCCCGGCAGCGCCTTGTATCCCTGGTGGAAATGCGACGGCTGGCAGAGGAAGCAAGCGCGCCGCAAGCGTTCATCACCGCCCTGCGCCAAAGCCCCTTTCGCCCTGCCCTCATTGCCGAAGCGAAAAAAGCGTCTCCCTCCAAAGGGCTGCTGGCGGCCAATTTTGATCCGCTGGCGCTGGCGCGCACCTATCGCGAAAACGGCGCGGCGGCTATGAGCGTGCTTACTGACGAACGGTACTTCCAGGGGCATCTGCACTTTTTACGCCAGATTGCCGCCCTACCGGAACGGCTGCCGCTGCTGCGTAAAGATTTTCTCTACGACCCGTATCAGATTTACGAAGCGCGCGCCGCCGGCGCAGACGCCATCCTGCTGATCGCCGCCAGCCTGGATGGGGCGCAGCTACGCGATCTGCATCAGTTGGCGCAAGAGCTGGGCATGGCGGCGCTGGTGGAGGTGCATACGCGGGCAGAGGTGGAGCTGGCACTGGCCTGCAACCCACCACTCGTGGGCATTAACAATCGGGATTTGCACACGTTTACGGTGAGCCTGGAGGCGACGCGGCAGTTACGGCCGTTGCTGCCACCCCACATTTGCGTCGTCGCCGAAAGCGGCATCCACACCCCTGCCGACGTGGCCGCCCTGCACGAAATGGGCGTAGACGCCGTGCTCGTGGGAGAGTCATTGGTGCAAGCGACGGACGTGGGGGCAAAGGTGCGAGCGTTATTGGCGGTTGGAAATTAGAGACAGGAGACCAGGGACTACCCTTCCCCGGTCTCCGGCCCTTGCTCTTCGTCATGGTCAAAGTCAAAATTTGCGGGATTACGCGATTGGCGGATGCGGAAACGGCCGTTGCCCTGGGCGCAGATATGCTCGGCTTCAACTTTTACCAGGGCAGCAAGCGTTACATTACCCCGGAAAATGCCGCGGCGCTGATACGACCGTTGCGAGAAAAAATCTCGTACATCACGTATCACGCTTCACGCTCCCCACTCCTGGTGGGCATCTTCGTTAACAGCCCGCTAGAAGAGGTAACGCGCATCATGGCCCAGTGCCACCTGGATTTAGCCCAATTTTCCGGCGATGAACCGCCAGAAATGGTGGCGGCCTTAGCCGAAAAGGCGTTTAAGGCGATACGGCCGTCTCATTCTGCCGAGGCACAAGGGCTGGTGCAGCAATTTGCCCACCTGTCGCAGGAACCTGCTTTTCTCCTGGACACCTACCACCCGCAGGAATACGGCGGCACGGGGGAGACGGGCGATTGGGCGCTGGCGGCGCAGCTGGCCAGGCAGTACCCCATCCTGTTGGCGGGGGGATTGACACCGCAAAATGTGGCAACGGCCGTTGCCCAGGTGCAGCCCTGGGGCGTAGACGTCGCTTCTGGCGTGGAAAGCACCCCCGGCCGCAAAGACGTGCAAAAAATGGCGCTATTTATCAGGAATACAAAGGAACGTAATCTATGAACCCTTTCCGTAACCCGTTTTGACCGCCGACGTCAGACCGCAGACCGCCACATCCCTCAAAATGCGGTCAGTAGTCGGCAGTCAGCGATCGGCGGGCAGCTTACCATTGACAAACTACATATTGTAGAAAACAAACCAAGAGGACCCATGACCACTCAAACCCTCCCCCAAAAATTTGGCCCTTACGGCGGCCAGTTTGTGCCCGAAACGCTGATGCCTGCCCTGGCCGAGCTGGAAGAGGCTTACCTGGCTGCCCGAAGCGACCCAGGGTTTCAGGCTGAGCTAGACCACCTGCTGCGCACCTACGTCGGTCGCCCCACGCCGCTCTCCTTTGCGCGGCGGCTGACGGAAAAGCTGGGTGGAGCACAAATCTACCTGAAGCGCGAAGACCTGGCTCACTCCGGCGCGCACAAAATCAACAACGCCCTGGGGCAGGTGCTGCTGGCAAAGCGCATGGGCAAGCAACGCATCATCGCCGAAACGGGCGCGGGGCAGCACGGCGTGGCCACGGCTACAGCCTGCGCGCTGCTGGGGCTGGACTGCGTGGTGTACATGGGCACCGTAGATATGGCACGCCAGGCGCCCAACGTCTTCCGCATGCGGCTGATGGGCGCGGAAGTGCGCGGCGTAGACAGCGGCTCAAGAACGCTCAAGGACGCCATCAACGAGGCAATTCGCGACTGGGTGACCAACATCGCTGACACCTATTACCTGCTTGGTTCCGCCCTGGGGCCGCACCCCTATCCCACCATGGTGCGAGATTTCCAATCAGTCATTGGACGGGAAACCAGGGAGCAAATGCAGGAGACGGTTGGCCGCCTGCCGGATAGCATTGTCGCCTGCGTCGGCGGCGGCTCTAACGCCATTGGCATTTTTCATGCGTTTGTTCCCGATGAGCAGGTAGATTTGATTGGCGTGGAAGCTGGAGGCAATGGCATCCCCTCTGGCCAGCACGCCGCGCGCTTTGCCGATCCGCAAATCGGCCGTCCGGGGGTGTTGCACGGCTGCTACACTTACGTCATGCAAAACGCAGATGGGCAAATTGCCCTGACGCACAGCATCAGCGCCGGGCTGGATTATGCCGCTGTTGGCCCTGAGCATACTTACTTGCGGGAAACGGAGCGCGCGTTTTATACGGCCGTTACCGATGACGAGGCGCTGGCTGCCTTCCAAACCCTGTGCGCGCAAGAGGGCATCATTCCCGCGCTAGAAAGCGCCCACGCCGTGGCCGAAGCCATCAGGCGTGCCCCCACCTTGCCTCAAGAGCATATCATGGTCATCAACCTCTCTGGACGCGGGGACAAGGATTTAGATACGGTTATTTCCACGCTGCGGCAGGCGTAAAGCGTGAAACGTGCAACGTGATGGCTTGCCCTCCAAGTGAAAATGACTGCCGACGGCTGACCGCACACCGCAGACCGCCGATTTGCGTAGCATTTTTATTCGTGGTGGTGTGCCACCCTTTGTGAACTCTCCTATGAAACCAGTAGATGCAATTACGCAAACATTTGTACGGCACAAACCCGCCTTCATGCCCTACTTTACCCTGGGCTACCCCGACTATGAGACCTCGCTGGCGGTAGTGGAGGCGTGCGCGGCCGCCGGGGCGCACCTGATGGAGCTGGGCGTGCCCTTCTCTGACCCACTGGCCGACGGGCCAACCATCCAGCAGAGCATGCAGGTGGCGCTGCAAGGAGGCATGACGTTAGAGAAATGTATAACGGCCGTTGCCACCCTGCGCGCTCGTCAGATTACCATCCCTTTCATGCTCATGGGCTACATCAACCCCATTCTGGCCTACGGCACAGCGCGCTTTGTGCAAGACGCCGCCCAGGCTGGCGCCAACGGCCTCATTGTGCCCGATTTGCCGCCTGAAGAAGCAGGCGAACTAGAAACATTGTGCCAGCAGCACGGCCTGGCGCTCACATACCTGCTATCGCCTAACAGTAGCAATTCGCGTATTAAGCTGGTTACACGAAAAACAACGGGGTTTACTTATCTGGTATCGGTCACCGGCATTACCGGCGCGCGCACGGCGCTGCCCCCGGAGTTGGGCGACTTTGTCCAACGCGTGCGCGCCCAAACCGAAGGCCCGCTAGCTGTGGGCTTTGGCATCTCCACGCGGGAACAGGTGCAGGCGGTGGGGGAACTGGCGGATGGCGTAATTGTGGGTTCAGCGCTCATCCGCGCTGTTGGCGACGCGACCGATAAACCAGGGGAGGCTTACCGCTTTGTGCGGGAGCTAGTAGGGTAGCACAGCACCTGGCTACCTGCCCGGCTCCTGATAACCGGCCTCGTGAAAGTGCTGCACGCGGAAGGTGTGCGCCGTCACCGTTGGCGGGTAGCTTTCTAATTCGTGCAGCGGGATGCCCGCCTTGTAAGCAATCATGCGTAAAAACTCCGCCGGATCAGGAATGCGCTCCCACACCTGAGGCAGCAGCAGTCCTCGGTGATGGCCCAGGCTGAGAATGACGCCATCCACACCGGGGCGAATGCTCTCCAGCAGCTCTTCATAGGTGCGGTAGGGCAGCTCCTTCGGCGGGGTGAGAATCGTTACCTCCAGGCGCACGCTCGCCAATTCCGCAACGGTCACCGGAAAAAAGCGTGGGTCGCGGCTGGCGGCGGCCACGGCATTGCGCGCCACATCTTCAGCCAGGGGCCAGCGTGCCTGGGTGTTGCCCATGCAGCCGCGCAGCGTGCCAAATTCCGTCAGCGTAACAAAGCTGCAGCCCGTCTGGCACAGCGCGGCAGGCAGCAAATCGAGTTTGGGCAGGATTTGCTGCCCTTCACGCACGTAGCTTTCCAGGCTTTGGCGAGCAATTTGCACCAACCTGGCTCCCGCTTCGGCGTCCAATAACTGAACTTGCTTGGTCATGATCACATTCCCTGTTCTGTGACTTATTATATAACGAATGAGGGGTGTTGGGCGTAGAAAGATGGGTAATTGGCAAGGTAAACGGCCGTTTCCCTACCCCTGTGCTATCATCACTCACAAAGGGTTAGCCAGTCAGCGGGTCCACCGTTGGCAGTCTACGATCGGATGGCGCACGATTGACACAACCCCCAGCCCCAATGCTCACCTCCACAGTATAGGAACCAGCAACACCACCAACACCAGCACAATGAACGTCAGGGGCAAGCCCACTTTGACATAATCGGTGAACCGGTAGCCGCCCGGCCCCATAATCATCACGTTAGCCGGATGGGAAACGGGACTGGCAAAACTGGATGAGGCAGCCATCGCCAGGGCCATCATTAATGCCAGCGGCGAGATGCCTAAATCCAAGGCTGTATTGTAAGCGATAGGCGCCATCAGCACTACCAGGGCAGCCGTAGGGATAAACTGGGTGCCAACGGCTGTCAGGGTAACAATAGCAGCCATGGCCACGCGTGGACCATACCCACCGACGGCCGTAATCACCCCATCAGCCAGCAGACGCGCCGCTCCGGTCTGTTCCATAGCCAACCCCAGAGGCAGCATCCCGGCAATCAGGAACACGCCGCGCCACTCGATAGCCCGGTAGGCTTCATCCATACTCAGGCAGCGCGTCAGAATCATTAACGAAGCCCCGACGACGGCCATGATGGAAATAGGCAGCCACCCCAACAAAACAGGCAGCAGCACGACAGCCATAATCAACAAAGCAATGGGCGCTTTTTGCAGGCGCAGCGGATCACTTTTCGGTTCGGTGAGCAGCAGAAAATCCGGCTCCGCGCGCAGCAGGCGCAGCTTATCGCGGGAGCCGTAAACCAGGATGGCATCGCCAAAGCGCAGTGCCATGTCGCGCAGATTCGTGCGGTACGCTTCGCCGCCGCGCCAGATGGCCAGGACGCTCAGGCTGTATTTTTCGCGGAAATGGAGCTGGCGCAGCGACTTCCCTTCCAGGCTGGAGTAGGGAGACAGGATAACCTCGGCCAGACCCACCGCCTCCGACTCCAAACCATTCAAATCTGGCAGGGATTGCGCTTCAATTTCCAGGCTTTGCAGCCCTTGCAGCAGAGCCAGTTCCTCCGGCGCGCCCTTCACCAGCAGCATGTCATTGGCGGCCAGCACCATATCTGGCCCCGGCATTAGGTGCGTTTCACCGTCGCGCCGGATACCCAGAACTGTCAAATTGAAGGCGTCACCCAGGCGACTCTCTGCCAGCGTATGGCCCACCAAGGGAGACTCCGCAGGTAGGCTCAGGGCCAAAAACAGGTCACGCAGGTGATAACGGTTCTGGAGATCGGCTGCATCCAGAAATGCCACGTCGCTAAAGTGGTCTGTTTCTGCCAGAGCTTCCAGACTGGCACGCTCCCCTTGCAGCAGCAGCAGATCACCTGCCTGCAGGCGGGTATCCGGCAGGTTGGTATAGCGCACCTGGCCCTGACGCAAAATCGCCAGCACGTTGACGTGATATTGGCGGCGCATTTCTGCCTGGAACAAGGTCTGACCAATCAAGGAAGCGTTGGGCGCCAGCCGTACTTCGGCCACGTCAATTTGTTGTATCACGCTTTCGAACAATTCAGGCAACCCTTCCTCGATCACAAATAGCGGCTGCTGGCCAAGCTCTTGCAGCGTCTCTCGCCGCCCCTGCACCACCAGCCGATCGCGTGCTTGCAGTATCTCAGCGGGAGAGGGCGCCAGTTGGGTCTGGCCATTGCGCAAGATGGCCACAACATGCAAACGCAGGGCAGAACCGAGACGGCTGTCGGCCAGGCTTTTGCCTACCAGGGGGGAATCGGCAGGCAATTGGATGGTGAAGATACGCTCCCCCAGGTGGTATTGGGTGGTCAGATCAGCGGCGGAGTGTACGGCCGTTTCGCGCACCACGTCACGCGCCGGCAGCAAATGACGGCCAATGAGCACCATATACAACACGCCGGCAAACAGCAAGGTCAGGCCAATGGGGGCAAAATCAAACATGCGAAACGGCGGCAGGCCAAAAGAACGGGCTGCATCGCTGACCAACAAGTTCGGTGGCGTGCCGATCAGCGTGGTCAGCCCGCCCAGCAGCGAGCCAAGGGCCAGCGGCATAAGCAACCGCGAAGCGGGCCGGCCGGTGCGCCGGGCAATATCTATCACTACCGGCAACAGCATGGCCGCCACGCCCACGTTATTCATCACTGCCGAGAGGCCGCCGGCTGTCAGCATAATCACCACAATCAGCCGTACCTCGCTTGCGCCCGATAGGCGCAGCACCTGCTGCCCCAGCACCCCAGCTATGCCTGTCAAGGAGAGCCCAGCGCTGATAATAAACATCGCCCAAACCGTTACCACTGCCGGATTGCTGAAGCCGGATAACGCCTGCGCGGGCGTAACCAAACCCGTAACAGCCAGTAAGCTCAACACCAACAGCGCAACCAGGTCCATGCGCAGCTTCTCGGTGACAAATAAAACAACTGCAACAATTAAAATCAGTAAAACGAGGGCAATAGAGGGGGTCATAAACATTTACCTTGGGCATGGTTTATTGACTCGGGCAACCATGATTGTCTATAAAGAGGCCAATTAGTCAGCAGGCTGTTCATTGATCGCTTTCACAAATTGGCTGACTTTTGGGTACATTATAACCAATTTTGTCACGACGCAGCAGGAAGACGAGGGGCGCCAAGTTGCACTCATTCAATGTATCTAGCAATAATTAGTTGGTTGACGCTTATAACCGTAGTTGGTTTTGATGAGGTACCGTTCAATGAAAAGAGAGCTTCACCTTCTTGTCACTTTTTTGCTTCTTGGCGTGTTGTTGGTGTTTACGGCCGTTGCTCTGCACGCCCAACCGCAGCCCACCACTGACTACAGTGCCCCCGGTCCCCATGCCGTTGGCACACGCACGGTCACCATCGCCGTAACGCCCGGCCGTTCTTATCAGGCCACCCTTTACTACCCGGCCGTTGCCCCTGGCGGAGCCAATGCGCCGCTAGACCCCAGCGCAGCGCCCTACCCCGCCATCTCTTTTGGTCACGGCTTTCTGCAGGCTGTCTCTTCATATGCCTCCACCCTCAACCACCTGGCAAGCTGGGGCTTCATCGTCATTGCCCCGGCCTCCGAGTCCGGGCTATTCCCCAGCCATAGCCTCTTTGCCGATGATTTGCGCGACTGCCTGACCTGGTTGACCTGGGAGAACCTTAACCCCAGCTCTTTTCTCTTCTTAGGCGTGGACGTAAATCAGTTCGGCGTCTCCGGCCATTCTATGGGAGGCGGAGCCAGCCTGCTGGCCGCCGAGCGGGATGATCGCATTCTCGCCATCTCCAATCTGGCCGCTGCGGAAACAAATCCATCCGCCATTGCCGCCAGCGCACTTATCACGCGACCGGTACAGCTCATTGCGGGCAGCCAGGATGACATCACGCCCCCTGCCAATCATCAACTGCCGATGTATGCGGCCGCCAATCCACCGCGGCAACTTCCCATGATTGTGGGCGGCTGGCATTGTGGCTTTCAGGATAGTAGCTTCCCTATCGGCTGCGACAACGGCTCTCTGCCGCGCGCGCAGCAACTTGCCCTGACACGCCGACTGCTAACGACCTGGTTCTTGCTCTATCTGCGCGCAGAGGAAGCGCGCTGGTATGAGGTGTGGGGACCGCCGCCGCGCCAGGATGCGCAGGTGCTCTTTACCGGGGACGATGGCATTGAGTTACAGCCGCCAGCGCAGTCGGGGCAAGTAACGGCCGGGCAGCGGCTCACCTATACGCTCACGATCAGCAACAGCGGCGTGCTCACCACTGCCTATGCGCTGGCGCTGGAATCCGACTGGACGGCTGAGCTGACGAGTGCGCAAACGCCTCTGCTGGGGCCAGGCACGGCCGTTTCCCTCTCCTTTTGGGTGCAACCAGACATCACAGGACAACAAACCCTTACCCTAACAGTGCGCTCGTTGTACGATGGCGGCACAACTGACTGGGCCAATGCCAGCACCCTTTCTCTGGAGCCGGGAGACCCCACCCCTACACCCACGCTCACGGCAACGCCAACCCCAAGCGCCACGCCGACAATGACGCCTACAATAACGCCTACGATGACGCCTACGCCTACTCCCTCGGCAACACCCACGCCTGTACCTGGTTATGCAGTTTATTTGCCTTATGTGGTCAGGTTAGGGGAGTAGAAAGGGTTGGTTGGGTTGGTTAGTTGGTTGGTTTGTTTGCCAACCAACTAACCAACTAATCAACTAACCAATTTCCCTATACATTATGTTGATTACCTTGTGTTATAATTCGGCCATAGTTGCTGCAACCACGCTGACTAAAGGAGTACGAAATGAAAGTCAGATACCTGCGATCCGCCGAAAGCTACTGGAAAGCGCACCATAATCACACACGGCCGTTGCTCATGCTCTTGCTCATTGGCTTACTAAGCAGCTGCCTGGGGCAGCAAGCGGGAGAAACGGGCAGTGGCGTACTTAAAACCGTTTACGTGGCCCCCACCACCCTGCCTTGTCCTGGCAACTTCAGCCAGGCCTGTCTGCTGGTGGCCGATGGTGTGCTGACAAGCTGGCAGGCACGGTCGCAGGAGATTGCGAATTTTGTCTACGAGCCGGGCTATTTCTACACGCTGGCCGTGCGCGAAAGCGGTGGGCAGGACTGGAGGTTGGCAGAGGTTATCAACCGTGAGCGAGCGCGCATTCGCACTGTGCTTCTGGCGCCGGAGCGCGTGGCCTGTGCCAGCCCTGGAGGGACGATGTGTTACCTCTACCAGGAAAACGCCACGGAAGCATGGCAATTTTTCCCCGGCGAGATTGGCGGGTTTACGTTTGAGCCTGGCTATTTGTATAAAATAACGGTCCTGGAACGCGCCGATGCCCTGGGCGAGGCAACTGCGGTGTTGTGGACGCTGATGCAGGAGGTGGACAAGAACCCGATGGCCATCACTGATTTGGAAATCAGGCTGCAAACAGACGCACAGCCCCAGGAAACGGCAGAGCCAACGGCCGTACAACTGGCCTGGCAGCCGGTGCAAATTACCCCTGTCAACGTGCGCACGGTATTACCACAAACCTGGCAGCCCCTGGGCGACGCCGCCACGGCGCGCGCCTGGAGTGATGGCGCCGCCAGCTTCATCAACTTCAGTACGGTTCCGGGTACAGACGGCCGTACTGTGCTGGCGCAAATGGCCGGACAACAGGTGCTGACGTCGGGCCAGATCAGCGAGGGCGCAATTGGTGGGCGAAACTGGCTGGTGTATACGCGCAATGAAGGAGCAGTTTCCTTGCTAACGGCCGTGACCATCATCGGCAGCAACGCCTACATTGTCACCCTCTCTGGCAACCCAGGCCAGGCAGAGCTGCTGCTGCCCATTCTGGAAAACTTCACCCTGGCGCAGTAAGTTGGCGAACCGCAGAGATGACGGAGTGGTAAGGTGGCGAGGAAAGAAAAAACAAGCTGACCGACTGACAGGCAAGCTACCATGACCGCCACCAAGAGCTTACCCCCACAATATGCGCTAAGCGGCGTCTTTGACATCCACAACGCGCGCCTGGCGCTGCTGTTAAACTTTCTTAGCGTGGCGTTGCTCTTTGTGTTTGGCTGGCTGTTCATGGCGGCTGCGGCCTGGCTGCGGCACGATTTTGCCATGATGGGAGTCGGGCAATTTGTGGCGCAAATCCGCTGGTGGCAGCTGCTGCTGGCACTGCTGGCGGTTGTGGTGCTGCACGAACTGGCGCACGCGCTCTTTTTCTGGCTGTTTACGCGAGAACGGCCGTACTTTGGCATTGGCCCCGGCTACGCCTACGCCGCTGCGCCCGCGTGGTACTTTCCACGCAACCAGTTTTTGCTCATTGGCATGGCGCCCCTGCTGCTGCTAAGCGGGTTGGGCATTCTGCTGCTACCCCTGGTACCACAAACGGCCGTTGCCTGGCTCATTCTCTTCCTCACCGCCAATGCCGCTGGTGCCGTGGGCGACCTGTATGTGTGCGCCTGGCTGCTGCGTCTGCCCCCTACCGCTCTGGCAAACGATGAAGGAGCTGTCATTAAGCTGTACGAACGATTGGCGGTCAGTGATTAAACAATGTTAACCTACACAAACTCCTTCGATATTCAATTCGACCCCATTGCCAACGCTCAGGCCATTGCCACCGTGGGCAATGCCCGCTTCACCGTGCTCACGCCGCGCCTGCTGCGCCTGGAATACAGCCCAAACGGCCGTTTCGAGGACCGCCCCGGCCAGACCTTCTGGTATCGCCGCCAGCCCGTGCCGGAGTATGAGACGTGGCAAGAAAACGGCCGTTTCCACCTCCGCACCCCCTACCTCCACCTCAGCTATCGGCCCGGCAAGCGTGTCTTTAGCGCCAGAAACCTGCAAATCACGTTAACCCAGAGCGGCACAGTCTGGCATTACGGCCAAGAAGACCCGCACAACCTGCTGGGCACGTACCGCACGCTGGACGAAACCAAAGGCCCCATCGCCCTGGAAGCGGGGTTGCTCTCGCGCAGCGGCTGGGCCGTCTACGACGATACACCGCGCCTGGTTTTCAATGCCACAGGCTGGCTGGAACCGCGCCAGGCACCCCCTGGCTACCGCGACCTCTACTTCTTCGGCTACGGGCAAGACGCCACCGCCTGCCTGCACGGCTTTGCCCAGGTAGCCGGTCCCGCGCCGCTCATCCCGCGCTGGGCGCTGGGCAACTGGTGGAGCCGCTACTGGGCCTACTCGGCGGCAGAACTGCTGGGCGTGGTAGACGAGTTCCGCAGCCGCGACGTGCCCCTTTCAGTCTGCATCGTAGACATGGATTGGCACATCACCGACACTGGCAACGCCTCCTCCGGCTGGACGGGCTACACCTGGAACCGCGACCTTTTCCCCGACCCGCCCGCCTTCATCGCCGAGCTGCACCGGCGCGGCCTGAAAACGGCGCTCAACCTGCATCCGGCCGATGGCGTCTGGCCGCATGAAGCGCAATACGCGGCCATGTGCGCGCGCCTGGGCCTGGACGCGGCGGCGCAGGAACCCATCCCCTTTGACATTGCCAACCCGGCCTTTACGCGCGCGTACTTTGAGCTGCTGCACCACCCCCACGAGGCGGACGGCGTAGATTTCTGGTGGATGGATTGGCAGCAGGGCACACTTTCGGCGCTGCCGGGGCTAGACCCGCTGTGGTGGCTGAACCATTTACACTTTTATGACCTGGGGCGCAACGGGCAGAAACGGCCGTTCATCGTCTCGCGCTGGGGTGGATTGGGCAACCATCGTTACCCCATTGGCTTCTCCGGTGACACCCACGTCACCTGGGAGGCACTGGCCTTTCAGCCCTATTTCACCGCCACCGCCGCCAACGTCAACTACGGCTGGTGGAGTCACGACATTGGCGGACACATGAGCGGCATCGAAGAGCCAGAGCTGTACCTGCGCTGGGTACAATTTGGCCTGTTCAGCCCCATCTTGCGCCTGCACAGCACCAAAAACCCGTTCCACGAGCGCCGCCCCTGGGGATACGACGCGGAAATCGAGCGCCTGGCCAGCCACGCCCTGCGCCTGCGCCACGCCTTCATCCCCTACCTCTACAGCATGGCCTGGCGCAACCACACACAGCACCTGCCGCTGATCCAGCCGATGTACCACCATTACCCGCAGGCAGAAGCAGCTTACCACTGCCCGCACCAGTACACCTTTGGCAGCGAGCTGCTGGCCGCCCCCTTCGTCACGCCCCTGGACCCGGACACGCGCCACAGCCGTCAGCAGGTTTGGCTGCCCAATGGGCGCTGGTTTGGCTTCTTTGATGGACAGGCTTATGCGGGCGAGGGATGGCTGACAGTTTACGGCCGTTTGCCGGACATCCCCGTCTTTGCCAGAGCAGGTGCCATTGTGCCCCTGGCGGCGGAGGGAGAAGATGGCGTCAGCAACCCGGCGGCGCTGGACATTCACCTTTTCCCCGGCGCAGATAACTCATTTTCGCTATACGAAGATGACGGGCTGCACGCGCACAGCCTGACGCCCATTGCGCAAAGCTGGTCAGCGACGCAGTGGCAGGTGATGATTGGCCCGGCGCAGGGGGCAACGGCGCATTTGCCCGCCTACCGTGCCTATACGCTGCGCTTTCGCGGCGCGGCGGCGGATACGGCCGTTTCCGCCAACCATCCCATCATTAGCAAACGCTACCACCCGGAGACGCACACCCTGGCAGTAACGGCCGTGGCCCTGGCTCCTGGCGACACCCTCATTGTGACCCTGACCCCCGGCACAATTGCGCAGGCCACAGACGGCCGTTTGGCCACCTGCCAGCGTCTGGTCGCCGCCTTCCGCCTGGAAAGCCGCACCAAGCACCGCCTCTATGACCAACTACCCGCGCTGGTTGCCCAACCCAGGCAACTCGAAACTTATGCGCACCAGCTAACCCCCAGCCAGTTGCAAGCCCTGGCAGAGACTCTAGAGGGTGTGAAGCGAGAAGCATAGCTCAGGGAGCGCTCCCCATTCCTACTCCAACAGCTCCGCGCGCAGCGCCGCCAGCGTTGCCTGGTCTAGCCCGGCCACGTTCAGGGCATACGCCTCGGCCGAGCCGTGAGTCTGACGCAAATAAGCCAGGGTGGCGCGCATTGTGTCTGGGTGCGCCAGCGAAATCGGGTAGAGGTGTGACGGCCGTATCCAGGCCCACACCATGGCGCGGCGGAAGTCAGGCTGCATCGCCTTCAGAATTGCCGCGTGATGCCGGTTGCTCAGGGTGTATTCGGCCACAATTGTCTCCTCGGGCACGTCCAGCAACGCCAGTAACAGGGCAATCACCACCCCCGTGCGGTCTTTACCGGCAGCACAATGAATGAGGGCGGGGCGATGAGCCGGGTCAGCCAGGTCACGCAGAACGTCACCCACCAGGTGCGCATTCTCCTGCAACACCACGTGCGTGTAGACATGTAGCAACACCTGTGCCATCTGGCGGCGGTAGCGGCGCAGGGTTTGCAGCCGCGAAATGGAGCCATCATAGCTGACCAGGGGCACGTGCCGGTAGACGGGCGCTGGCTGGGGCAGACGGTCGGGCTGCCTGGCTACCTCCGCCTGAGAGCGTAAATCAAAGACGGTGCGCAGGCCCAACGGCCGTAAAATCGCATGATCGGCAGGCTGCAACCGCGCCAATGTGCCGGCGCGGAACACCTGCCCCCAACGCAGGAAACGGCCGTCGGCCGTGCGATAGCCGCCCACGTCGCGAAAATTAAAGGCATGGGGCAGCACAATCTCGCGCTGCCCCGCCTCATTCCTTGCGCCAGGGGGCAGCGGCAAAATCAGACGTATCGGATCAAGCTGATCTTTGCGTAACATGAGGCAATTGTATCCTAACCGGCGCGCGCGCAATCAGCCATCAGCCGGGCAGCCTGAGCCTTTTAGCCAAATTCTCATGGTCGGCCAGCAATACTAGACACAGAGCACACAACGCCGAGCCACAATCCGCGACGATCTACGCACCCCATCACGGTTTTCCTTTTATCTTGGCGTCCTTCGCCCCCCTTGTGGGGAGTAGTTATGCTACATTTAGTAGATAGAATGACCGGTCCCATCACGCACAAATCGCCAGTCGCTACCGTTGGTGTTATAATGGCAGCGCACATTAAAACCCGTATGAAGAGGCGAACACCCTGTTCGCCTTTCTGTTTGTTCAGGCGTGGCACGACAGATACGGCCGTTTGCCACGCACATCCCACTAAAAAAGGAGCTGTCCGTGAATCTACACGAATTTCAGGCAAAACGACTCTTTGCCGCACACGGCGTGCCCATTCCGCGCGGCGACGTTGCCCGCACCCCAGAAGACGCGACGCGCATTGCCGCTGACCTGGGCGGGCACGTGGTGGTGAAGGCGCAGGTACACAGTGGCGGACGCGGCAAGGCTGGCGGCGTCAAGCTGGCGCACAGCGCCGCCGAAGCAGCAGCCGCAGCGCAGCAAATCCTCGGCATGCAAATCCGTGGATTGACCGTCCATCAGGTACTGGTAGACGAATTGGCCCCCGGTGGCATTGCTCAAGAAATCTACCTGGCGGTGCTCATTGATCGCGCCAGACGCCGCCCCATGATTATGGCCTCGGCCGCTGGCGGCATGGACATCGAACAGGTTGCCGAAGAAAGCCCAGAAAAAATCATCAAAGTCCACGTTGATCCATTTTTGGGTGTCAGGGCGTACCAATCCAACTTTATTGCCGCCCGCATGGGGCTGCCGCGTGAACTCTGGGCGCAATTCCACCAGATTGTCACCGGCCTGTACGCCTGCTTCAAGGCCAACGACGCCTCCCTGACAGAAGTGAACCCGTTGGTGATCACCGGGGAAGGCAAGCTGATGGCGCTGGATGGCAAGATGACAATTGACGACAACAGCCTCTTCCGCCTGCCACACATTGTGGAAATGCGCGACACCAGCGATGAGCCAGAAGCAGAGCAAAAGGCGCGCGCCGCCGGCATTAACTTCATCAAGCTGGATGGCAACATTGGCTGCATGGTAAACGGCGCCGGGCTGGCCATGACCACGATGGATGTGATCAAGCTATATGGCGGCGCGCCGGCAAACTTTCTCGACATTGGCGGCGGCGCTAAGGCGGAGCAGGTGGCAACAGCGCTGCGCCTGATTTTGTCTGATGCAAATGTGCAGGCGGTATTGATCAACATTTTTGGCGGTATTACGCGCGGCGATGAAGTGGCCAAAGGCATTATTACCGCGCTGGAACAGGTGCAGACAGAGGTTCCCTTTGTGGTGCGTCTGGCGGGCACCAATGCCGCCGAGGGAATGGCTATCCTGGCTGACGCGAAAATGACAACGGCCGTTACCCTCTCCGATGCCGCGCAAAAAGCAGTCGCCCTAGCCAAAGGAGGCAACAACTCATGAGTATCCTCATAGACAAACAGACACGCCTGGTCGTTTCCGGCATTACTGGCCGCGAAGGCAGCTTTCACACCACGCAAATGATGGCTTATGGCACCAACGTGGTAGCCGGCGTCACACCCGGCAAAGGCGGGCAATTCTTTGCTGCAGCCGGGCAGCAGGTGCCCATCTTCGACACCATTGCCGAAGCGGTATTGGAAACCGGCGCCAATACCTCCATGATCATCGTCCCCGCGCGCTTCGCCGTCGAAGCCATCTACGAGGCGGCCGATGCCGGCGTCAGCCTGATTGTTTGCCTGACGGAGTACATCCCCGTGCTAGACATGATTGCCGCGCGCGCCTACCTGGACGCCAAAGGCGTGCGCCTGGTCGGCCCCAACTGCCCCGGTCTGCTAACCCCCGGACAGGCCAAAGTAGGCTTCATCCCCGGCAATATTGCCATGCCGGGACCGGTGGGCGTGGTCTCCAAAAGCGGCACGCTGACCTACGAGGTGATTGACGCTCTGACACGCCTGGGCATTGGTCAGACCACCTGCGTGGGCATTGGCGGCGACCCCATCAATGGCACAGACTTCATTGACGTGTTGAAGCTGTTTGAGGCTGACGCGGAAACAGAACATATTGTCATGATTGGCGAAATTGGTGGCAATGCGGAAGAGCAGGCGGCCGTTTTCATCAAGCAGCACGTCTCAAAGCCGGTTACGGCCTTTATTGCCGGGCGCACGGCGCCGCCAGGACGGCGCATGGGACACGCCGGGGCGATTGTCGAAGGCAAAAGCGGCACGGCCGAAGGCAAAATTGCCGCCCTGCGCGAAGCGGGCATCCCCGTGGCGGAAAACCCGGATGACATCGCCCGCATTGTGGCGCAGCGTATGGGCAAGGCATAAAGCGTGAAGCAAAAAATGTGGAGCGTGAGGCGTGAAGAGTCACTTCACGTTTCACGTTTCCCGTCAGGAGGGTGGCGTGCGCGTGATTGCGGGGCGGGCAAAAGGGCGCAAGCTGAAGCAGGTTCCGGGTGAGGGCACACGCCCGATCATGGACCGTGTAAAGGAGAGCCTGTTTAACGTGTTGGGCGCAGACGTGGTGGGCACGCGCTGGCTGGACCTGTTTGCCGGCACAGGGCAAGTAGGCATCGAGGCGCTGAGCCGGGGCGCGCGTGAGGTGGTGTTTGTGGACGTGGCGTATGCCGCTATTCGCGTGGTGAAGGAGAATTTGCGCACCACAGGGCTGACGGCCGAAGCGCGCGTGCTACAGATGGATGCATTCGCCTTTTTGCAACAGCCGCAAGGCACGCCGTTTGACGTGATCTACGTGGCGCCGCCGCAGTATATGGGGCTGTGGTTGCAGGTGATGGGGGTCTTGGGCGAACGGCCGTTGACCTACCTGACTCTCACTGGCATCGTCGTTGTGCAAATTGACCCCAAGGAACACGCCGAACTGGACGGCTTGCCCTTCACCCTGTATGACCGGCGCAGATATGGCAATACGCAGCTTAATTTTTATGGGATTGGTGCAGAGTGGTTAGTGGGGCGTGGCAATTACCAGTCTCCAGCCTCTCCTCTCCCGTCTGGCAAAGCGTCGGGGTCTATTCCCACCCCACTATCTACTAATTATTCAGCGTTATCTGAATCACGCAGGAGCCAGTGGTAGCGCCATCGCGGTCAACGGCCGTTAATCGGATCAGGTACGGCCCAGACTGCCATTCCCCCAGGTTTGCATTCCCCAAAAAGCTGTTTACTACCGGGCGGTCAATGGTGCGACCAAGCAGGTTCGCCCATAATCCCTGCGTTTGTGGCCCGTTCGCTTCCAGCACATAATAGCCAAAATTTTCCGTGTTGGCTGTGCCAGTGAAGGCAATCAGGCCGCTGACGACGCTGTTGTTTCCTGGCTCGATGATGTTGAGATTCACGCGGCAGCCGACAAAGGGGGTAGGCGTGGCCTGGGGAACGGCCGTTGGCGTCAGCGTGGCCGTTGCTTCAGCGGGGGGGAAGGGCAAAATTTGCCCCGGCAGCGTCACGGTGGGGGCCATCATGCCGGTGGGGGTGGGTGGAACGGCCGTGTGCAGAGGCGTAGGCGAAGAAAGCGGCGTGGCAAAAATATCCGGCGTGGATGTGGGGGGGTAAAGCAATTCTGGCGGCAGCGTTTGCGCTACATTGACATTGACGTATGTGACCAAGCCAACAATGGCCGCCAAAACCAGGATAAAGGTCAGCGCCCTGTTACGGATTTGCGTGCCCTTTTCCCGCTCCAGGCCAAACAGGGCACGGCGCAAAATTTGCCGCGCGCGCAGCAGCTCTGACCCGTACCAAAACAGGCCAAAGGCACACAAAATGTATATCCAGACATCGTTTCGCAGGATAAAAACGTAGAGCCTTTCCATGCCTATGCGCAGTTCTGTTGCCACCCGGTCAATCCGGGCCAGCACTCAAAGAAGAGCCAGAGGAATGGCGGCTGTTTCAGGCTCTGGTGGTGGCGCCGGACGGTCAACGGCTGTTCCCGACATGCTCCATGGCCCCGTGTGGTTAATTTTCACCTGCACCAGTTCCCCCCGCAAATTGCGCGGATCATCAAAAAAGACCAGCTTATTGTGCGGCGTGCGCCCCTGCCAGCGTCCCTTGTGCTGCTCTTCCACCAGCACCTCCACCGTCTCGCCCAGCCAGCGCTGCATTTTGCGCTGGCTGATCCGTTCATTCAGCGCCTCAATCAGGTGAAAGCGGCGGCGCTTCTCGGCATCGGGCACGTCGTCTACCATGCGCCGTGCGCTAACGGTGCCGGGGCGCGGGCTGTAGCGCGCCAAATGAATTTTATCGAGCTGAAGCTCATCCAGAATGTCATAGGTGCGCATAAACTGCGCTTCTGTTTCGCCAGGGAAGCCTACAATAATGTCGGTGTGAATCGCGGCATCGGGCATGATGTCGCGGATGTGATGCACTAGATCACGGTACTGCTCGCGCGTGTAGCCGCGCTTCATGTTTTCCAGCACCTCGTTATCGCCGGCCTGAATGGGTACTTCTATTTGCGGCATTACCTTGGGCAGATCGCGCACGGCGTAGAGGATTTTGTCTGTCATGTAGTTGGGGTGGCTGGTGAGGAAGCGGATGCGCTGCAAGCCTTCAATGTCGTTGATGACGCGCAGCAGGTCGGCCAGGTCGGGGCCATCGCCCACGTCGTAGCCGTAGCGGTCTACAATTTGCCCCAGCAGCACCACTTCTTTCACGCCCTGGGCCACCAGCGAGCGCACTTCGGCGGCAATTTCGCCTACCGGGCGGCTCCGTTCTTTGCCACGCTTTTGGGGAATGATGCAGAAGGTACAGGCGTGAGAGCAACCATAAACTACCGCCACCGGCGCGGAGATGAGCGTGCCTTGCTGGTGCGCGGGCAAAATCACTTCTTCATCTTGCAGAGCGTGGCGGTGAGTGGTTACGGCCGTTTCATAAGCGTACACGTCCTCTTGCGTCAGGTGGCTCACCAGCGGCAGCCCATCAGTAGATGGCTCCATAAATACGTCCACAAACGGAAAGCGCTGCTCTAGCGCCTGATTGCCGCGCACGCCAACGACGCAGCCCATCACGGCAATGGTCATGTTGGGCCGCTGCTGCTTCAGGTGCGCCAGGTTTTGCAGCTTGCCATACGCCTTGTCTTCTGACTGCTGGCGCACGGTGCAGGTTTGCAGCACGACCACGTCTGCTTCTTCGGCGCGGGGGGTGGCGCGATAGCCGAGCTTTTCTAGCTCGGTGGCTACGCGCCGCGCATCGGCATAATTCATCTGGCAACCGGTAATCCAAAAGTTGTAGGTTTTTGTCATGTGATTCGTGATTAGAGATTCAGTAGATCGAAGCCATGTGACGTGCGGCTTGCTCGTTTATTACGGTCAGGGCTGTCCGCGCCCTACTTCGATCTACTGAGACTAGAGATTGGTGAGTGCTGATCCTTGACGGCGACTAACAGTTCACGGCTAACGGCTCGCACCAGGCCATTGTGCAACAATTGTGGCTTCCCCTAGACGAATGGTGATTCTATCGCCCAGGATTTGTGGCGTCAAGACGGCCGTTACCGGCTGCGGCGCCTGCACAATCATCGCTTGCAGGCGCAGACGCTGCAACGCGGGCAGATGGGCAGCATAGTCGGCCAGGTGGATGAGCTGGTCGCGCTGCTCATGCTGGATGAGGATGAAATCGGCCGTGTGCAGCGCCTCTTGCCACTGCGCCAGGCTCAGCCAACGGCCGTGCTGCGGGTCATACAGGCGCGCCATGGCGTTCAGGTAAGCGGCCACGCGGCGCGGCGTCTCTCCCTTTTTGCTGCGCAGGCGGCTGCCAGGCACCACCGTCTCCACCAGCGTGAGCTGCCCACCTGGGCGCAGCAGGTGAGAAACAGCGCGCAAAAATTGGCCAATGTCTGCCCAGGTGCTGGCAACGTGCTGGCAAATAATGGCATCGAAACTGGCAGCGGCAAAAGTGTCCAGCGAATCGGCCAGCAGCGCAATGGTCTCGAGTGGAAAGCGGGCAGCGGGGGGTGGGAAGCGGGAAACGTGCAGCGTGCAGCGTGATTCGCCTGGAAGCAGGGTGAGCGCTAAGCGGGTGGTGGGTGGGGGCATGGGTTGGTTGGATGGATGGATGGTTAGTTGGTTAGTTGGTTGGAAATAAACGAACCAACCATCCAACTAACCTCCTTACTTCCTACTCCAAAAAGGTGAATTGCAATTAGACATCTCCGTCATCACCAGCAGAAATGCGTCGTCATCTGGAGCGTAGATCAGGATGTAGTTGGTCTGGGGAAGCAGTAGCCAACGGCCGTCTGGCGACCAGGCTTCATGCGGGGGGGATACGCTCTGCGCCAGGATGCGCGATTGCCCGGTTTCCAGGTCAAGCAGCAGGCTTTCGTTGAGTGTGTTGGACCTGTTGACAGCAAGAAAGATTTGCAAGTAACGGCCGTTGGGGGCAAATACTGCTTCGTATGCCCTGTCCACGCCTTCGAGGAAAGTCAGGCGCGGCAGCCGCGTCGGGGACTGCTGCCATAAGAAAAAGTATTGCTCTTCACTAGACGACGTAGAAAGCGCAACTGCGCACAGTAAATGTTCGCCCGGACGGCCGGGGTTTTGCTTCACCTGGTAAGCAAAGAGCAGATCGGGTGGGCTTTCCAGGTCGGGCGGCAGTGCAGCGCGCATCTCTGCCGCACTGACCATACGCTGTGGCACGTTTTCACCAACAACGGCCGTCACCATTTGCGGCAGCATCTCTTCGCGGATCGTCTCCTGCTCCCAAAAAGGCGTGTCGCCCCATTCCGGCCAACGCAAGTAGCCATACACCTCATCATCCAGCCAGAAAGGAAACAGTCCTTCGCCCACCTGGGTCACATTCTCGCCATTGCCATCTGCCATGTACAGCGGGAATTTTGGCACCCCCTCTTCAACAAACCCACCTTCTGAATACAACAACATATGCGCACCACCAGGTGACCAGACGGGCGGCGCTGGTAGTTGCCTGTACTGGCAACCATTCGCGGTACAACTTTGCAAGTCTACCAGCCGTATTTCTCGCTGCACCTGGCCGCTTAATCGCTGTGACATGGTAACCATGAAGGCCAGATAGCGCTGCTGCGGGTCAATGCCAATAAAACTGACCGAATAATAGTAGGCGTTTCGCGCAAGCTGCTCTACAGAGGGGTCGTAAAGGGGAATTTGCACCCCATTTTGCCACAGAGAAGCATAGCCAATGCCTATCGTCTGGTTATACTCGGAAATAAAGAGAGCATTGGGCAGGCTAACGGCCGTTACGCCCGGCACCGTGCCGCGATTAGGAAAGTGGATGAGTTCCCGCCACCTGCTGGCTGCAAAATCGTAGCGGTACAACAGATGTTCGCCGCCAAAGCTGGCGCGGCAAAAGAGGTTCAGGTCGCTTTCGGGTAGAGGGGCGTTGCCAAAGTTCGTGTTGGCGTAGATAAAGCTGACCCAATCGGCATATTGACCCTGAACCTCGAGGCCCGAATCGCGCAGCCAGCCCATCAAGCGCCCACTCACCTCACGCTGCATGGCCCCCATATCTTGCCCATGCACCTCTGCCAGGTAGTGTACCAGGGCATAAACGGCCGTCCAGTTGCTGCCTCGCCCGCGCAAATCATCACTTTGCCAGCCCATGCTGGGCGTGCTGCGCTCGACGCCGGCCTGCAAAAGCTGGCCGTACAGTTCTGGTTTCATCGGCCAGGTATTCAGCCCCGCCTGGTAAAGCTGCCAATCTACCAGGGCGCGGAAGAGCAGGCCACCCCGACAGCAATTATAATCGGTCAGGTCAGCCGTGAACGCCAGGGCAATGTAGGTGGCATAACCGCGCAGCAACGCCTGGTAACCTGTCTCATCCAATGGCAAGCCGAAGAGGGTGGGTGTGGGCAACGTAAGCTGCCTGCCGCTTTGCACCACAGCGCGCAGGTCGAACATGGCAATCAGGCTGGCCGGTTCGGTACTAAAGAATACCTGCATGTACCCGTCTGTGCTGCATTGCAATGCAGGCGAATTGGTGCACAGCCGCAGCATGATGCGATCCAGATCGCGGGCCAGTTTTTCGATCAGTTCGGCGTCGCGCTGGCGATAAACCAGGGTCAGGTGCATACCGCGATTGGTCACCTGGCCGCCCCAAAAGTCGTCATCAGGAGGGGCATAAAGCCAACGGCCGTCGCCGCGTCGGTAAACGGCCGTGTGCCGCAACAGCGTCTTCTCATCATCTACGCGATAAGGCAGCGTATACATCACTTCTGCAGCAGACAGGTCTGGGTAGACGACAATTTCGGGTGCAGCGGACAGATCGGCCGCTGCTTCATCGGGCAGAAACGCCAGACCGGATGGCTCACGCTCCCACAGGCGGCCCAGGCGCATCAGCGTCGTCTGCGTCTCGGCCCATTCCGGTATGCGCCCAGAAAGCCCTATGCGAAAGAGGTCGCTATCTCTGTCCGCTGCCGCGTTACGCATGAAAGCGTGCGCGGCCAGTACATCGGCGCTCACCACTGCTTCAATTTCGCGTGCCCGCTCTGCTGCCTGCTGGTAGATGAGAAAGGCGCCAGCAATGGCCAGTACGGCCGCTATGCCTAACAAAAATGGCCAGCGTGGCAAGGCCGGTTTTGGCGGTGGTGGGGGCGGCTCTGCCTGCCAACGGCCGTCTTCTTCCGAGTACCAGTCAAAGTTTTGTGACATGGGTTTGTCCTATAAGTGATTAGTGGAGAGTGGTTAGCGGGTTACTCTCCAGCACGCCTTACGCTTCCGGCGTTGACTGCCCTACTTTGCCTCCTGTGCTGCCAGATAATGCTGCCAGGCGCGTTCCAACTCTGCCAATGAGTCATACTTCTGGTCGCCCGCCCAGGTTAGCCAATCCTGCCACGCTACCTGGGAGGATGTGACCAGGCGACGCTGCAACGTCAGTGGGTCAACACCTGCCGTTTCTGACCAGAACGCCACCAGCATGTGCAAAAAGCGCCGTTCGCCGCGCATGCCCGCCTCATACGCCTGCACCAGGCTTAGGCCGCGCGCTGCGCCATAATCAGCGCGATGCAGCGGGCGAGGACGCAAGCCCACCTGCGCCATTTGCCAATCCAGCGCCGCCTGGAGAAATTCTGCCTGCTGGCAGCAGCGCCAGCCCAGGCTCTCCACAATGTATGCCGAAAGCAGGCGCGCCGCGTAGCCGCGCGCAAGCGCCTGGTAGGCCGCTTCATCTTGTGGCAACCCCACCAGGGTGGGCGCAGGCAGGCTCAAGCCGCCAGAGGTTGGTAGCAGCAGCGGCATCGTATATTCGCCGGCAAATGTGGCGGAAATGGCCTCTTCGCTTTGGGCATATGGCCGTCTGTTGCTGTGGTACAGCGCTTCTGGGTTGGTTGTCAGGTTAAGCATCAGGCGCAAACGGGGTGGGCAATCCAGGATGAAACGGCACGCTTCGGCAAGTTTGTCGTCCAGGTCTATGGCCAGTCGCCGCGCTACGGCCGTATCCCGCGCCGGATAGGCCACTGTTAACCTCGCTCCCTGAATAACCAGGGTGTCGCCCCAAAAGCTGGCGTCAGGCGGGGCCAGCAGCCAGCGGTCTGGGCCGCTGCGGTAAACGGCCGTTTGTCGCAGTGTCACCGTTTGCGTCAGCCCGCTACCAATGGCAACCGCGTAAACCTGGGTGGTAGTGAGAACGGCTGTGTTTAGTTCCGGATTCAGGGTGATGGCAGCAACGGCCGTTGTGGTTTCATCTGGCAGCCAGGTCAGGCCAAAGCCGGCGCGGTCATAGAGCAACCCTTCTTGCACCAATACCTGCTGCGCCTCTGCCCAACCCAGGTCGCGCCCGGAGAGCAGCATCTGCAACAGGTCGCCATCCTGCTGCCGCGCCGCCTGCATCACCAGGGCGTGGCTGCTGCGCACCTCCTCCTCCAGTGCTGACGAGATGGCGGCCGCACGTTGAGACAACTGCCGGTATACGGCCGTTGCCCCCAGGCCCAGCGCCAGCAGGAGCACCCCGGCCAGCAGCAGCCGGCGCCAGGAAAGCCAATGCGGCGGGGGTTCTGGCGACAACTCCGGCGGCTGTTCCCAACCCAGGTTTTCGTCTTCGTGCCAGGAAAAGTTAGACATACGCTTCTTCTTCTAAGTGCCAGGCAAGGGGCTATGCACCTTGCCTGGCACTATGGAACAACCTCCTCCGCATACAAGTAACGATAAAACAGATGACCGCTGTAGATGCGCTCGATGTAGAGGCGCGTTTCGCCAAAGTTGACCGTCTCCACGTACAGGTCATGATCGGGGCCAGTGAGGTTGTACCAGCGCAAGGCATTGCCCGGCCCGGCGTTGTAGGCCGCCAGCGCCGCCGCGACAAAGCCGTTGAACAGGCCAAGCTGCTCTTGCAGGTAATAGGCGCCAAAGGCCAGCCCCACGTAAGGCTTGTAGAGGTCGGCATTCTGATAGTTGGGCCAGGCCAGCTTTTGCGCGATATATTCGCCGGTGGCGGGAATGACCTGGCTCAGCCCCTGGGCAACGGCCGTTGACGTGGCAAAGCTCTCGAACAGGCTCTCTTGCCGCACCAGGGCAAATTGCAGCAGCGGGTCATAGCCATACTGCGCCGCCAGCGGCAAAATCAAGTCAGCATAGTAGACGGGGTAAATCAACCGCCCCAAAAAGCGGGGCGCGCTAAAAATAGATTGGCCGGAGCGCAGCAGCACCGCCTCGGCGGCCAGAATGGAGGAGCGGTACAGGCCCAGGTCGCGGAAGTAAAGCGCCAGCTGGAAGCTGAGCAACGCATTGGTGGCATATTCCTGGCGCACCGCTTCCAGCTCGCGCTTAGCCGCTTCGCGCAACCCCAGCCGCCACAATTTGCTGCCTACGACAATGCGCGGGTCATTGGCCAGCATGGGGCTGAGCTGGCTGACGGCTACCTCTTCGCCCAGGTTGAGCCAGCCGCGCAACCACGCCTCCGCTTCTTGCTGCGCTACGGCTGTTTCCGGCGGCAGCGCTATCAGGCCACTGGGCACAAAGGGAGCCTGGCCTTGCGCCAGTTCGCGTGCGCGCAGGGCATAGTAGCCGGTTCCGGGATTGGTCAGCGCCAGGGCTTGTACCTGTTGCCGCAAAACGGCCGTGCTGGTGAAGGGAATGGTGGGTGTGAGTGCGACCGTCGGCGTAATCGGCAACGTCGCGGCAAACGCCTCATCCATCTGTGGCAGAGTGCGCAGCAGCCACACCAGCGTGGCGCCACTGTAGTTGCTGCCAGGGTAGCGATCATTCAGTTCCAGCCATGTGGCAACGGCCGTTGGCAAATCGCCCCTCTCCTCCGCCAGCAGCCCCACACGGAAAAGCGCCTCTGGTGCATCCTCATGCGCGGGGAAGCTATCGGCAAAGAAGCGGTAGCGCGCCTGCGCCACAGCCGCATCCCCCAAAACGTTCAGCCACCAGGCTGACCACCAGGCGGCAAACGGCGCATCTGCGCCATTCGGGTAGTTCGCCAGATAGTCATTATACGCGGCCAGCGCCGCTGTGCCGTTGCCCGCGCGCGCCATCAGCTTTGCCCGCTCAATGGTGGCGGTTGCGCCATCAACAGCAGCATACAGCGCCAGCTGCGCCAGCGCCGCCTCAAGGTTACCCGCGCCCTCGTAGCACCAGGCCAGGTAAAGGTGCGTGTCGGTGCGATAGTCGCTGGGGTTGGCCGCCAGGTAACGCTCAAAGGCAGCAATGCCGGGCAGGTAGGATTTCGCGTGATAGTTGACTAACCCGCGCTGAAACTCATTAACCGGTACGCCCGCCTCCACCAGCACAATCAACCCCAGGTAGCTTTCGTAGGCGCGGGGGAAGTTGTTGACGGCAAACAGGAAACGGCCGTACGCCTCATTCATGCGTCCGGCCGCCATTTCCGCCTGCCCGGCCAGGTAAGTCATGCGCCCTTTGGTCGCCTCGGTTATTGCCTGTTCGCGAATGGCGTCATATTGGGCGATAGCGGCGTCATAAGCGCCATCGGCCAGGTAAAAAGCGGCCAGCTTTTCGCGCAGCTCAATTTGTGCCAGGCGAAAGCCTGCGCCAGAAAGCGCGCGCTCATAGGCAGCAATGCCCGCCTGCCGCTCGCCCAGGGCAAAGTACGCCTCGGCCATGAAGGGGCTGATGTAGGTGGCCATCTCTGGGTTGAACTCCAGGTATTGGCGGTAAGCATCAATGGCGGCCTGATGCACGCCCAGCGCCGCGTGGGCCTGTCCCAGGAAGAAATAGGCTTCGCTGACGGCAGCACCCTGTGGCAAGGCCAGCAGCTCATTCAGGGCGCCAATGGCAGCGGCGGGCTGCCCCGTTTGCAAATAAGCATAGCCCAGGTCCAGGAGAACGGCCGTTGCCTGCGCATCGCTCAACTCGGCACGCTGGCGCAACGCCGCTTCCAGTTCGCTGATAGCGGCGGGCACATTGCCGTTGTGCAGCGCGGCGCTGCTGCCGGCCAGGCGCTCCTGAGGCAGTGGCGTGGGGCTGGGCGTCGGCGAAGGTGTAGGCGTCGGCGTGAAGGTGGGTTTGGGGCGCGCCAAGTTAAGCGCTGGTGTGGGAGCAACGGCCGTTGCCACTGCTACAGCCGCCGCTACCTCAGGAACCAGTGTGGGCGTAGGCTGCAATGTGGAGGTGGGTTCGATGAGGGAAAAAGATGGGGTTGTGGGTTCCGCTGTGCCGCAGGCGGTGAAAACGGCCGTGAACAGCAATAGCGCAAGAAAGCCTTTTCTACTCATGATAATCCAGGGAGGCAGATTACAGGTTTCATTTTGCCTCTTGCCTCATATCGCTTGCCCCTTATCGCTTCCTTTTTGCCCCACCATCAAGGTATATCCCAGGTAAAAGGGTACTATCTGAAAAAGCGCCAACCAGATCATAATCCAGGTGAGGCCCGTTTTAAGACTCTCTAATTGCGCGTTCAGACTGGCGCGGGTCTGGCGGCTGGCATCGTTAATCTCAGTAACGGTGGCAATGTACCCATCCAACAGCGGGTTGAGGGCGTTTACCTGATCATTTACGGCCGTCAGATCATCGGCAATCAGGAGCACATCACCGCTGAGGGCTTGCAAATTGTCGCTGGTGAGCAAAATTTGCGCCTCCAGCACGCGCAGGCGTGCCGGCAATGGTTCCAGGCTGTCGCCAATTTGCATCACCGCTTTGTCAAACGGTATGGCCGGGTTGTAAGTCACGCCCAGGTTCCAGGAGATGGTGTAATTGAGGATGGGGATGGTTTCCTCAAAGCGAAAGCGATTTAGCGTTACCAGGGCGTCGTCAATCACTTTGGCTGCCTGTGTCACGTTGGGCAGCGTTTCCTGAATTGCTTCCAGGCTGTTGGGCAAATCCTGGCTGGTAATTTGCGCCAATTCGTCGAACAACGGCCGTGTGTCCACAATCGCTGCACCCAACCCCTCGGCCGCATGTTCCACCGTCGTCAGGCTCTGGCTGACCACAGCCACCGTGTCTTTCGTGAGCAGCAGCGTCTTCTGCACCGTATCCAGCGATTGGGAAGTGAGGGTAAGAACCTGGGAAACGGCCGTGCCCATCTCATCCAGCACGCGCTGCCCCTCTCTGTTCCCCACCACGCTGAGCGTAACGCCTAGCAAACCTACCAGCAACATCATGAAGCCAACGATACGTCGTATGATCATGAAAGCCTCCCTTGAAAATAACCGCCGACAGACCCCCAACCGTTAACCTGCGTTCCATTTTCATTCATCGTGGTGTGCTTCGCTCATAATGACCGCCGACGGCTGACCGCCAACTGCCATCTGCAGACCGCTGTCTACGGTCTGCGGTCCACCTTGTAAATGGAATCTGCGCTACATTTTCATTCATGGTGGTGCGCCCACTTAACGTGAACGGCTTATGGTTTACGGCTAACAACCCCCGTCATCCCTACATAACTTAGCCCTTCCAGCGCAGCAGCAACGGCCGTTCTGTTGATTTCTCCTTGCTGTGCGGCGGCGGCCAATGCCTGCCACAATAGCTGCATCCCGTCATAGGCCGGGCCGGCATAGGGGCCAGGCGTCTCGTCAAAGGGCGTCACCGCCTGGTAAGCAGTATGGAAAGCAGGCGGCAATTGTTCCGGCAGGAATTGGCCGATGGGTGGCTGTCCGGCAGGCAAAAAGGGCAGGTTGGCCGCAGCGTAAATAGGGGCAGCAACGGCCGTTGTTGGCGTCAGCCAATGCCCAATCACCACCACCACTGCCGGGTCTATCGTCAGCGAAGCCGCCACAGCCTGCGCCAACTGCGGGTCGCCGCTATCATCCAGCGCCACCAGCGCCACACGGTAGCCCCCAATGCCCCCGGCAGCGTTGATTTCGCGCACGGCCAGGCGGGCGCTATAGATCACGTCGTAGCCAATAGCGCGTCCTGCACCCTCAAACGGCCCCACCAACCCCACCTTGATCACCGGCGCAGTGCTGGTGCAACCCACGAATAAGAGGGTAAAAAAGAGCAGGCTCACAAAAGCCAGGCGGCAGGAGAGAGGTTGCTGCTTGCCGCTGTTGCCTTGCCCCTTGCCGCTTGCCGCTGCTGTTTTAACGGCAGCGCTGCACATTTGCCAGATGCTCCTCAAAAGTAACGCTGAAGACGTGCGCGCCGGGGGTAACGGCCGTGCAGTCCACCACAAAAAACAGATAACTGCTCGGCGTGGGATTTGCCACCGCCCGCAGCGAAGAAAGGCCAGGGTTAGCAATGGGGCCAGGCGGCAGCCCCGTAACCAGGTACGTGTTGTATGGGGAATCCGCGCGCAAATCATTCAGCGTCAGCGGCGACTTCCACCAGCTATCGCTGTCTGCCTGGTACCCCAGCGCATATTGCACGGTCGGGTCCGTCTCCAGCCGCATTCCCAGCGCCAGCCGGTTGTAGAAAACGCCAGCGATGAGCGGCCGTTCCTCCGCCACCACCGCCTCCCGCTCCACAATCGAAGCCAGCGTCACTGCCTGGTGCAGCGTCAGCCCCTGCGCGCCAAACTGCTGGCGCATGGCCGGGTCTACGCGACGGTCAAAGTTGCGCAGCATAGCGTCTACCAGATAAGCGGCGTCCGCATCTTGCGGCACGCGATAAGTGTCGGGAAAAAGATACCCTTCCAGCGAAGCCTCGGCAGGCAACGCCACCAAAAAGGGGTAAGGCGAAAGGTCAAAATGGGTCTGGCGCCGCACGATGGCGCTAAAGGCGGCAGCGTCAATTTGCGCGGGCGTGGTAGTTGCCAGGTAACGCGCCATCTCTTCGCTGCGCCACCCTTCCAAAAAGCGCAGCTCCACGTCGCGAGCATAGGCAGCGGTGAGGGTTTGCGCCAGTTGCGGCACAGTCAGATAGGGACTGAGGGTAAATTCGCCCGCTTCTAGCTGCCAATCTAGCCCGTAGTAGCGCAGATAGTTGAGGAAAAGCTGCCGGTCGGTCAGCGCGCCTGCGGCCACCAGGTTGGCGGCAATGGCACTGGCTGTTTCGCCGGGGGTAATGGTGAAGACGATGGGCACGCTGTTGCGGCCAGCCGCCTGCGCCAACTGTGGCTCGTGGGTGAGGAGGTAATTATATAGATAGAGACGTTCGATGGGGTTCAGATGAGGGGCAACGGCCGTTGTCTGCCACTGCTGGTAACGCTGCCACAGCAAAAAGGAGGTTACGCCACAAATGGGTATGAGCATAACAAAAAACGCCAGCCGCCCCAAGGCACGCGCCAGTTTGCCCCGTTTTGGCGCTGGCTGCTGCTGATGGCTGGGGGGTTGCGGATTTGTAATGGTAATCCTCCCTTGAAAATGACCACCGACGGCCGTCTGTAAGTGTAGCCCAGGTTGCCAAACCTGGTACTTACCTCCCTTGAAAATGACCACCGACGGCCGTCTGTAAGTGTAGCCCAGGTTGCCAAACCTGGTTGGTAGGTGCAAGTTTGCTAACCTGCGTTACATTTTCATTCGTGGTGGTGTGCCCTGCTCAATTTGCGCGTCCAGGTACGACTGCAAAATGAAGGCGGCAGCCACGGCATCTATACGCTCTTTAGCCTGTTTCATGCGTCTACCGCGCTGGCGCATACTGTCGTAAGCCTGCACGGTTGTCAACGCTTCATCCCAAAATAGCAGCGGAATGGCCAGGTTTTGCTCTAACCCGGCAGCATAGTCACGCACCCAGGCCACCTTTTCTCCCTCAATGCCGCTGAGAGGGATGGGTAGCCCCACAATCAGCAGGTTGGCCTGCTGCTCGGCAACGAGGCGGACAATGGCGGAATAATCTTCCTGGCGCGACTTGCGCTTGAGCACAGTCAGAGCTCTGGCAATGGTGCGCGTGGCGTCGCTGACGGCGACACCGATGCGCTTTTCACCTAAATCGAGGGCGAGAACGCGCCCTTTTAGCTCGTCCATCAATCGTGTGCCCCTCATGAACTCTCCTGCCTGGTTACAGGTCATAGGATGGCACAAAGCGGCTATTTTCACCAGTACATTTTCCCTACGCTACGGCTACCGTGTGAGCGTTTCCACCTGGATGCGCGCAGGCAGGTAGGGGACGCGGCTAAACCAGGTGGGCCAGATGCGCAGCGAGGGAGGCTCACGCAGGGGGAGTTCTTGAAACAAATAGACCAGGGCAGCGTCGGGGGATTGTCCGGCAACGGCCGTTAACACCTCCGCCAACGGCAATTCCGCCGCCACATTGCCTTCAGCCAGCATGGTGAAGCGAACACGCCCGGCTTCGTCTACGCCCAATACCTCACCAATCTGCACGGTCACACTTTCGGGAACCAGCAAATAACCAGCAGGGGAATCAGCGGTAAGGGCGGCCGTCATGATGCCGAGGGCCGCAGCCTGGTTAACGGCCGTTGCCTGCAACACAGCGCGCATCTCTAGCGTCAGCTTTTCTGTAGCTTCGCCAGGGGCATGGGAGTAGCTCTCCTGCACAATGCACAACACGCGCAGAGAGGGGCGCGCCAGAAACTCTTGCGGTGTCACCTGCGCCTCCATTTGCGCCAGCGCCAGCGCCTGCAGCGATTGCAGCACCTGTGCACGCAACCGTGCCTGATCAGCCTCAGAAACGGCCGTGATCTCCTGCACCGCCCCCCCTGCCAACGGCTCCGGGTTGCGCACCGAGAGCCGGCGCCCCAAAGACCCTTCCACCGTGTCAATTGCCTCAGCCGCCACATTCCCTTGCAGTCCTGGGGCCACCGCCACCACCTCCACTTCGGCCGTGCTGCCCACCACATCTGCCAGGGTCACCTCCGTCAGTGTGCGAAATAGCACCCCCTCAACGGTGGAAGCACTCAGGCGCGTGCCGGCCGGAATACGCGCCGGAATCGCCTGCAAATTGGTGAACAGCACGCGCCCGCGCGCCGGCGCATTCGGCAACGCCAACGCCCCAGTGGGCACAATCGCCGCCTGCCAGCTATTTTCCACCGTCAACAGGCGCGCGGGCACGGCATCCTGGGTAAAATCAACCATGCTCAGGTAGGGGTCTGCCAGCAGGGTGGCCATCGTTTGAATCGGTTGTAGCGTTGGCTGCAAGGTGAGGGTAGCGCGGGGTACGGCATAAACAAAAGCCACCCACGCCAGCGCCAGCACAAAAAAGAAAAGAAAAATAGCCGCATAACGCAGCAGCCAGCGCCACCAGGGAAGCGGGCGCACCAGGCGCGCTTGCAGCAGGGACAAGCCTTCACCTGTGGAATCAGGGGGGCGTAGCAGGTCAATAGCGGAGCCGCCTACGGTGGACAAGCCCACGCGCTCACGGCGGCGCACGCGCCAGCTCCGCCGGTGGTGTGTGGCGCGCTGAATGGTGGGAAATGCCGGAATGCCGAGGGCCGTAGCCTGACGCTGCACGGCCGTATCGGGCGACACCAGGGCGATCTCCAGGCGCAGCCGGTCGGCGTGACGGCGCAGGCGCACCAGGTCCAGCCCCTGGCGCAACACCCCGCCTTCTGGGGGCAACACCAGCAGCGCACGTTGCGCCCTCTCCCAGCTCAGGCGATCACAGATGGAGATGATATCATCTTCGCCGTGCAGGTGGATGACGCGGGTGTTCATGGGATAGATAGCCAGAGGCCGCACATAAAAAGCAGTGTGCGCGGCCGTACCTGCTGCGCCAGCCGTTGTTCCGCCTCGGCCAGGGGCAGGTATGTTTTGAAAGTGAAGCGCGTATAGGGGATCAGCAAAGTCATGTGAGTGCTTTATCAACCAACGCGACAACGGCGTTCAAGGCTGCTGGCAATCTGACAGCGTCACGGCCGCCAGCCTGCGCCAGACGGGGTTGACCGCCGCCGCCACCGCCCACCAGTTTTGCCACCTCGCGTACCAGGTCGCCCGCTTTTAGCCCGCGCTGAATCAGGTCATCGGTGACAGTGGCCACAATGAGTGGTTTGTCGTTGATGACGGCGGCGAAAACGGCTGTACCTGACCCCACTTTGTCTCTAAACCAATCTGCCATTTCGCGCAGCACGTCTGCATCGGGAGCGTTCACCTGCGCCGCCAGCACGTTTACCCCTTTTATCTGTTGCACCTGCGCTAGCAGCGCGTCGAATTGTGCTTTAGCCGCCTGCCGTTGCAGCTTTTCCAACTCCTTTTGCAGGGTGCGATTTTCTGCCAGCAGTGCTTCCAGGCGCGCCTCCAATTCACTCACAGGGGCATTTAACCTGCCCGCCAGACGCTCCAGCGTGTCCAGCCGCTGCGTCACGTACTCTGCTGCGCCGCGCCCTGTCACTGCCTCCACACGGCGCACACCTGCCGCCACTGCCCCTTCATGCAAAAAGCGGAAAGAGCCGATTTCGGCCGTTTCTTGCACGTGCAACCCCCCACAAAGCTCAAAGCTGTAGGGATGATTGGGATCGCCAATTTTGATTGTACGCACGACGTCACCATATTTTTCACCAAACAGCGCCATCGCACCCGCCTCAATTGCCTCTTTTTGCCCCATGTGGGTAACGGTAACAGGGCAATTGGCCAGGATGACTTTGTTGATGTGTGCCTCGATGGTTGCCAACGTTTCCCTGTCTACAGCCCGATCGTGCGTAAAGTCAAAGCGCAGGCGGTCAGGTGCAACCAGTGAGCCAGCCTGCTGCACGTGGTTGCCCAGGTGGCTGCGTAGCTCCTTGTGCAAAATGTGGGTGGCAGTGTGGTTGCGGCGAATGTCCCAGCGTCGGCTATCGTCCACACGCAGTTTCACCACCTGCCCCCCCCTCAATTCGCCCGACTCGACCGTGCCCACATGTACAATCAGGCCGTTCAGCGGCTTGTGCATCTCTGCAACACGAAATTTCCCTTGCTCAGCAAAGATATAGCCGGTATCACTGACTTCGCCGCCCGCCTCTACGTAAAAGGGAGTAACGGCCGTTGCCACCTCCCCCATTTCGCCCGCGCGCAAAGAAGCCACACGCTGCCCCTCGCGGAAAAGCGCCACAATCTCTGATTCTGCCTCTGGGCCGGAATAGGGGTCATATTCCACGCCACCGTCTAGCTGCCCAGACTCAAGTAGCTGGTGCAGCGCGTCGGCATAGGCATTTGTGCCCGTTTCATATTGGCCAAAGCGTCCCGCGCCGCTGGCCTCGGCGTGCGCGTCACGTGCGCGCACGAAGGCGGGTTCATCCACAGTTAGACCAAGCTCTTTGGCCACATCGCGGGTAATTTCCAGCGGCAGGCCATAGGTGGCGTACAGGTTAAAGGCCGCATCTCCGGCAATTTCTGTGCCGCCGCTGGCGCGCAGGTCGGCGATCAGTTTGTCTAGCTGTGCCAGGCCGCTATCTACGGTGCGGGCAAATTTCTCTTCTTCCTGGGTCAGCACGCGCATAATGTGTTCGCGGCGCAGCTTGAGTTCAGGGTAAGCCTCACCCATTTGCGCAATATAAACGGCAGCTACGTCGGCGAGAAACGGCCGTGTAAAGCCAATTTTACGTCCAAAGCGCGCGGCACGGCGGATGACCATGCGCAGCACGTAACCTGCACCGGTGCTGCCGGGGCGCACCCCATCGGCGATCATAAAGGTTGCCGCACGGCCGTGATCGGCAATAACACGGTAGCCGACGTACTTTTCCTGCCGCTGCGCATCCGAATCCCCCAACAGCTCCTGCACCCTATCCATAGCGGGGCTAAAGAGATCGTTGTCATAATTGGCCTGCGTTTGCTGCATCACGCTAGTCAGGCGCTCCAGCCCCATGCCCGTATCTACACCTGGTTTTGGCAGCAGTGTGCGCGTTTTGTCCGCCGCCTGGTCAAACTGCATAAACACCAAATTCCACACTTCCAGCCAGCGGCCGCAATCATTATCCAATGCAACCGAGCAGTCAGGACGGCCACAGGTACATGCTTCTGGCCCCCAGTCATAGTGCAGTTCACTGGTAGGCCCACAAGGGCCAGTATCGCCCATCATCCAAAAATTGGTTTTGTCTCCCATGCGCAGCACCCGCTCCGCCGGCACACCCACATCCTCCACCCAGTAGCCATACGCCTCGTCATCGGTGTAGTGGACGGTAAAGTAGAGGCGGTCGGCGGGAATGGCGCACGTTTCTGTCAGGAACTCATAAGCATAGCGGATCGCTTCTTTTTTGAAGTAGTCGCCAAAGGAAAAGTTGCCCAACATCTCGAAAAAGGTGTGGTGGCGGGGCGAAGGACCGACATTTTCCAGATCGTTGTGTTTGCCCTGCACACGCATACACTTTTGTGCCGTGACGGCGCGGCTGTAGCTGCGCTTTTCTTTGCCCAGGAACACGTCTACAAACTGGTTCATCCCGGCGTTGGTAAAGAGCAGCGTGGGATTGTCTTGCTGCGGCAAAGGGGCGCTGGGCACAATTTCGTGCCCCCGCTGCTGGAAAAATTGCAAGAATGCCGCGCGGATTTCATTGCTGGTGCTCGGTTTTTTCATGATTTTATCCCTTGAAAATGACCGCCGACAGCCGACTGCCGACCGCTGTATGTAAATATAAGACGGCCGACCGTGGACGGTCGTACATGTATGCCAGGTTGCCAAACCTGGTATGCGCAGGTTCGATAACCTGCGTTACATTTTCATTCGTGATGGTGCGTCTACGCATGCAGCCTCCTATGAAATGTAGCCCAGGTTGCTAACTTGGGTTACGTTTGATGCATAGTGATGGGTCCCTGTCATGGGAAGCCTGGACCAATGGGCACCAGCTGAGGTGAGGCCGATGGCGTGACGCTTATTTTAGATGAGAGAGGCCAGGTTTGCCAAACGGGGTGTGATCTGGTCTTGCATCTGAGAGCGATGTTTGCCCGGCGATGTCCACGCGGCGATGAATCGCCGGGCTATCAAGCAGCGCCCCGTAAACGGGGCTTGTTGCCATGCCGGCACCCGTATTCGCGCCCACACCTGCAGTTGCGCCAGCCTGGTTTACCGGGTGCCGTTCCGTTTGCTAAAGCGTCGGGCTGTCACCGCCTGGTCAAACACCTTGCCAGCAACTCACAAACCCGACCCAAATTATTGAGAACGGCTGAGTGGACATACAGCAGAGTTTGACCAGGTTAATTGGGCGGGCTATCATTGGCTCACTAACCAAAAGGGTTTTTATAGCCGCAGCGCTACAGCAACCAGTGAGCAAAACCCTTCAACTTTGAAGTAAACAGCACAAGGTTCCGAATTTACAAAACGACAATCCAAAATTATCGTGGGAGGTCTGTTTGGATGCCGGCAAAAAACAAGCGCCTGATAAGTGCCGATGATCTGTACCGCATGGAGTTGCTAACCGATGCGCGAATTTCGCCAGACGGCCGTTTCGTCATCGCCTCTGTGCAGCGCGTGGAGCGCAAAACAGAAAAAAAGTATAGCAACCTGTGGCTGTACCCAACAGACGGCGCCAAACCGCGCCAGTTCACCTATGGCGATTGGTCAGACGCACACCCGCGCTGGTCTCCGGACGGCCGTACCATTGCTTTCATCTCCAATCGCAAAGAAGAAACGCAGGCGCAAATCTACCTGATCCCCAGCGATGGTGGTGAAGCACGGCCGCTAACGACGCTCAAGGGCAGCATTCGCGGTTTTTCCTGGTCCCCAGACGGCAAGCGGCTGTTGTGCAGCTTTCGCAAGCGCGATAAAGAGAGTCTGGCACGCGAGGAGGATGAGCAAAAGAAAAAGCTGGGCGTTGTGGCGCATCACTACGTCAACCGCACCTTCTTTAAGATGGATGGCGCAGGCTACCAGCCTGACGACGAATTCTGGCATCTGTGGCTGATTGACGCCGAAAGCGGCAAAGCAACGCAACTAACGCCAGACAGCCGCTACAACGAAGGCGGCCTGGCCTGGTCACCAGACGGCCAATCTATTGCTTTCCTCTCTAACCGCACCGCAGACCCCGACCTGGACCCCTACGCCGACGAGCTTTACCTGGTGCCTGCCACTGCTGGGGCCACAATGCAGCGCATCCCCACCCCTGTTGGGCCTAAAGGGTTGCCCGTTTTCTCGCCAGACGGCCGTTGGTTGGCCTACATTGGCGTGGAGGGCAAAGGCTTGTGGTGGCAAAACGATAGCCTGTGGATTGTGCCCGTGGATGGCAGCGCGCCGGCGCGCAACCTCACCGGTCACGCTGATTTGCACGTCAGCCATGTCACCAGCGGCGACATGGGCACAGCGGATTTTATGCCACCCACCTGGTCACCAGACGGCCGTACCCTCTACTTCCAGGCCAGTCGCCATGGCGACACGGCGCTGATGGCCGTAGATGTGGCCAGCAGCCACATCAGCCGCGTGTTAGAAACCCCTGGCACGGTGGAAAATTTCACCCTCTCGGCCGATGGCCAGCGACTCGCCTACATCTTCAACAACATAGAAAGCCCCTCGCAGCTATACGCCCTTAACCTGGGCACCGCGCAGCCACGCAAGCTAACGCGGCTGAATGAAAGCTGGCTAAAACGCACAGATCTGGGCGCGCTGGAGGAGGTGTGGTTCACGGCGCGCGATGGCTATAAGCTGCACGGCTGGATTCTCTTTCCGCCCGATTTTGACCCCAACCAGCAGTACCCTTCGATTTTGCAAATTCATGGCGGGCCACAGGTACAGTACGGCCGTTGCTTCATGCACGAATTTTACTTCCTGGCAGCTCAGGGGTACGTCGTCTACTATAGCAACCCACGCGGTGGGCAGGGCTACGGCAGCGAGCATTGCAAAGCCATCTGGCACGCCTGGGGCACAGTAGACTACAACGACATAATGGATTGGGCAGAGTACATGAAGCAGCAACCCTACATTGATCCGGCGCGCATGGGCGTTACCGGTGGCAGCTACGGTGGCTACATGACCAACCTCATCATTGGCCGCAGCAACCTCTTTGCCGCAGCCGTTACGCAACGCAGCCTTAGCAACCTCATCAGCATGTGGGGCAGCAGTGATTTCAACTGGACATTTCAGCAAACGTTTGGCAACGACCTGCCTCCCTTCAAAAACCTACAGCAATACTGGCAAGGTTCGCCCCTGAAAGATATTGGCAACTGCCGCACGCCGACCCTGGTCATCCACAGCCAGATGGATTTACGCGTGGCGCAGGAGCAGGGTGAGCAAATTTACGTGGCGCTGAAGACGCTGGGGGTAGATACGGAACTGGTGCTATTCCCCAATGAAGCACATGGCCTCAGTCGCAACGGCCGTACGGACCGCCGCATTGCCCGTCTCAACCACATCCTGCGCTGGTTTGACAAATATCTAAAACAGGCATAGCGCATGGCAAGAGCGTGGGCGCGTGGCAATTAACCGTTCCCAAGCGCCCATCTCCACACCCTATTTCCCCTCCTCCCTATGCAATACCACGAGTTTCAACATATCCTGTTCGAGAAGCGCGAGCCACACATCCTCTGGCTGACGCTCAATCGCCCAGAGGTACTCAACGCTGCCAACGCCCGCCTGCACACCGAGTTGGTTGAGGTGTGGCAAACCATTGACCGCGACCCAGGCGTGCACGTGGCCGTCGTCACCGGCGCCGGGCGCGCCTTTTCCGCAGGTGGCGACCTGCAAATGGTCGAAGACGCCTACCGCAACTACGACGAAGTGCTGCGCATCCTTGATGAGGCGCGTGACCTGGTGTACAACATGCTGCACTGCCGCAAGCCGATCATTTCCGCCATCAATGGCGCTGCTGTCGGTGCAGGGCTGGTGGTGGCGCTCCTGGCCGACATCAGCATTGCCGCTGAGAGCGCGCGCCTGGCGGATGGGCACGTGCGCATGGGTGTGGCTGCTGGCGACCACGCTGCCATTATCTGGCCACTGCTGGTGGGTATGGCCAAAGCCAAGTATTACCTGATGACCAGTGACTTTCTCTCCGGCAAAGAGGCGGAGCGCCTGGGACTGGTGAGCCTATGCGTGCCCGATGCAGAGGTGCTGGCCAGGGCGGAGGCGATTGCACAAGAGCTGGCAACAGGGCCGCGCCATGCCATTTGCTTCACCAAGCGGGCCCTAAATCAGTGGCTGCTGCAAGCAGCACCAATTTTTGATCATTCCCTGGCGCTGGAGATGCTGGGCTTCTTTGGCGAGGATATGATGGCGGGGGTAAATGGGTTGCGCGCACGGAAACGGCCGTTGTACCCATCGAGCAATCGCGAAGCGTGAAAACCCCCTCTTTCACGCCTCACAACCTCCCTATTTCCCAAACTGAACCAGACATACAAGGAGACAGATGTATGGCTAATTGGAGTAAGCGCAGGCGGCTGGAGGCCGTCATTGCCGCCGAAAAAGCAGACCGCCCACCGGTAGCGCTTTGGCGGCATTGGCCCGGAGACGATCAATCCGTGTCCAGCATGGTGGCTGCCCACCTGAAGTGGCAGCAAGATTATGACTGGGATTTGCTGAAGGTCAGCCCCGCCAGCAGCTATTCGGTGGCTGATTGGGGCGTGCGCGACCGCTGGGTGGGACACATTGAAGGTACGCGCGAAGTCACCTATCATCCCGTTCAGCAGCCAGAAGATTGGACAAAGCTGCCTGTGCTAGACCCCACCCAAGGGGCGCTGGGGCAGCACCTGGCCGTGCTGCGTCACATTGGCCAGGCCATTGGCCAGGAAACGCCGTTCATTCCAACTATTTTTTCGCCGCTGGCACAGGCCAAGCACCTGGCCGGGCAAGAGAAAATGCTGACGCATCTGCGCGAATACCCGGATGAATTCTATCGCGGCATCGAGACCATTACTGAAACCACAATTCGCTTTATCGAAGCGGCTAAAAAAATGGGCATCAGCGGCATCTTTTATGCTGTGCAGCACGCGCGCTACCCGCTGCTGAGCCGTGATGAGTTTGTGAGCTTTGGCCGCGTGTATGATTTGCGCATCCTGGGAGCAGTGCAGGATTTGTGGTGCAACATGCTGCACGTGCACGGCAAGGATATTATGTTTGACCTGACGGCCAACTACCCGGTACAGTTTGTGAACTGGCACGACCGCGAAACAACGGTGAGTATTGCGCGGGGGCTAAACCGCATTCGCAAGGCTGCCAGCGGTGGCGTCAGCCAGTGGACTATTCACCAGGAAGACTCGACTAATACGCTGGCAGAAGCGCATGACGCGCTTACGGCAGCCAACGGCCGTTTGCTGTTGGGCACGGGCTGCGTCATTATGGTCACCACGCCCACGCGCAACATTCGCGCCCTGCGGGAATGTGTGGAAAATAGCTGGTGAGCCAAAGATTGACGCCTGGCGATTGACGACTGTTCAATCGCCAATTTTTAATCACTCATCTCAGCGCGCGCGTCTGGGTCTGTTTCCTGGCGCAGGGCACGCGCTACGGCCGTTTCTGCTTCATGCCCGCCAATTTGCCGCAGCGCCCAGGCGGCGTGGCCCCGCAGCAGGGGGGCTGGGTCGGCTAAAAGGGAGGTAAGATAGGGAACGGCCGTGACGCTGCCCCAGTTCCCTGCCGCCACGCACGCATTGCGCAGCAGCCCCTCCCGCTTGATGCGACGAATAGGGGTGTGTCCAAAACGTTGCTCAAAGGTAGCTTCCGTCAGGGTCAAAATTTCTGGCAACGGGGGCGCGGCCGCATCCCAACTGACCGGGGCAAAAGCACGCTCCGCTGTAGGCGCAGCAAAACGGTTAAAGGGACACACCTCCTGGCAGATGTCACACCCATAAATCCAGCTCCCCAGCAACGGCCGTAGCGCCCGCGGAATCCACCCTTTATGCTCAATCGTCAGGTACGAAATGCAGCGCCGCGCATCCAGCACGTAGGGCTGGGGAAATGCGTGGGTGGGGCAGGCATCCAGGCAACGATGACAGCGACCGCAATTGGGCAACGGCCGTTTCTGGTCTGGCTCTATCTCTGTCAGCGGCAACGTCGTCAAAATTTCGCCTAAGAAAAACCACGAACCACTCCGCGGCGCAATCAGCATCGTATTTTTGCCTACAAAGCCCAATCCAGCCCTTTCCGCGTGGTCACGTTCCAAAATAGCACCTGTGTCCACATAGACGCGCTGCCGCACCGGTTCGGCCGTTTGTGCCTCCAGCCAGCCAGCCAGAGCCTCCAGGCGCGGCATCATCAGGTCGTGATAATCCACCTGGCCCCAGGCATAGTTCGAGATACGCCCTCGGCCCGGGTCATTGGCAATGTGCGGCGGCATTTCCCCCGTATAGTAAGCCAGCCCCACGCACACCACTGTGCGCACACCCGGCAAAATAAGCTCCAAATCCTGTCGCCGCGCCACGCGGTCCGGGCGCGCCAGGTAAGCCATGCTGCCGTGCATTTGCTGATCAATCCAGCGCAGGTAGGCTTCCAGGCGGCGCGCTGGCTGCGCCGGCACAATCCCCAGCATAGAAAACCCTAGCTGCTGCGCCTGCTGCCACAACTGCCTGACGAATGCCTCATCTGCAACCATGAGTCTCATTGTAGCAGGTTTGTCCGGGTAACGAACAAAACCCATTCTTACTGAAGACTATCTTGAAAATGAGCGCCGACTGCCGAGGGCAAGTGTAACCCAGGTTGCCAAACCTGGTACTAGCTCCCTTGAAAATGACTGCCGACCGCAGGCGGCGCCTGCGATCTGTCTCTAGAAGTTATCTCAAAAATAGTGACTCTCCCGAAAAAAGGTCAACTCGTTCAAAAAGTGGCATTGCTTGACATAATGTGATAAAATAGAGGCATATTCTTTAAACTCTACTTTCCGCTAACTGGTATGTGACAAAAAACAGAAATGGTGGCATGTTAATAGGAAACACCTTCCATCACAAAGGAGACCAAAAACATGCCACCAGTAGCCGAACCAACCATGTCGGCCCTGACATCAATTGTATCTGGCTTATATGTGGGTACAAATTTAGCCATGCTTCATTTTCTCTGGATGTTAGTTAACGGTTCACTTTTGCCCCATAGAGGCGCTGTTTTCCCTGCTCTGCAATCAACGGGTATTGGCGAACAGGCCGTTTGTCGCGCCTGGAAAGCCTTTCATAGTGGCATGTGGCAAGTGAGCGAACTCATCGTTGCCTGGAACCGATACATACAGGAGCAGCAACAATGGCGACCACGCCGTTATGAAAGGTATGGTGCGGTGGCTGTTGACACGACACCTTTCTGGTGGCCCAAACTGGAGGGCTTGCAATCCAAGTACTATCACAGCATTGCTGAGAAAGCCTTACCAGCCGTCATTCTCGGATTGGTCGCGCAGATTGGCGAGGTGGCCGGTAAACGGGTGGCTTTACCTTGCTCTATTTTGCGGGTTGACCCTAAAGACCCCAGTGAAGCTGCGCTCAAAAAAGAGTTGCTCGGCCAGATGAGTCGTACCCTGAATGACGTGGAAATCATGCTGGTAGACGCCGGCTTCAAAATAAAGGCGTGTCACGAAGCTGATGTGCCCCGCTTTCTGCTACGGTTGGCCAAGAACTTCACCGCCCGGCGCAACTATCTGCAGGACACAACGGGCAAAAAAGGCAAGCCGCCCACTAAAGGAGACCCCGTTCGTCCCCTGGCTCGCAAGCATAAGGAGAACCTTCCTTTTCCGCAAACTTACCCTTTACCGGCGGAACTTCGCCAAAAAGCCTCGGTGACCGACCATCTGCCTAAGGGGATTTTGGCTCATCGGCGGTCAAAACAGGCAGTTGCTGCTGTAACGACCTGAAAACAGGTTGTTTTTGTCACATTTTTAAGGTTCTTTGTTGGGGATGCCAGCGTCCAAAGGGTACTGGCTTCCCGTGATATAATATTTATGTCAACAATTTTAGCGGAAAGTAGAAAATATTAATAAATGGCTGAATGAGCCATCCCCAGGAGCCACAACCAGATACAATCAAGCTCGGAGTCAACCTGACAAGGTGCCAAAGTGAGCGGATGACAAAATGTCAGCTTGCACCTGTTAACCTATATAAACGTAGCGAAGCCAGGCTTCTTGATAATAGCCTGGCTTCTGATTGAACGGAGCCATGGTGCCAACACGCTGGCGCAAAGTGATACTTGATCTGTGGATGCACAAGGCGCGCACCCTGCTGGTAATAGCCGCCATTGGCGTTGGTGTGTTTGCCGTTGGCCTGGTAGCTGGCGGGCAGGCTATTTTGCTGCGTGAGCTAAACCGGGGCTACGCCGCCACCAATGCCTCATCAGCCACGCTTACTACTACCCCTTTTAGCAGCGAATTGGTCGCACGCCTGGGGCGCATCCCCGGCGTGGAGGCGGTCGAGGGGCGGCGGCGCATTCCTGCACAGGTGGAAATTCGCCCCAACGAAACGCGTGCCCTGCTGATTACGGCCGTTGCCGACTTCCGCGCACAGCAGCTAGACAAAATCTACCCCATCGGCGGCGCCTGGCCGCAGCGCGATGGCCTGCTCATCGAACAGCTCTCTCTGGAGTTCCTCAACGCCAGCGTCGGCGACAAAATCAGCGTAGACCTGGGCAACGGTCTGCGCAAAGAGCTGACCATCACCGGCCTGGTGCACGACGCCAACGTGCCCAACGCCCGCGTCACCAATCGCGCCTTTGGCTACGTCACCATCCACACCCTCAACAACCTGGGGCTAGGCGACTACTTTACCGAACTCCGCTATCGCGCTGTAGAAGCTGACAACCTGAGTGCCATTTACGCCCTCAACGACGCCCTGAAAAGCCAGATTGAGCGCAGCGGACACACCGTCTTTGCCACAGACACCCCCACCCCCGGCGAACATTGGGCGCAAGAGATCATCGAAACGCTGGTGCTGCTCTTTATCCTCTTTGGCGTGCTGATTATGGTGCTTTCTGGCTTTCTCGTCGTCAACACCATCACGGCGCTAATGGCGCAGCAAATCAAGCACATTGGCGTGATGAAGCTGGTGGGCGCGCGTCGCCGCCAGATTATGGGTATGTACTTTGTCATGGTGGCCGCGTATGGGCTGCTGGCGGTGCTGCTGGCGGTGCCCGCCAGCATGCTTGCGGCGCAGCGTGTTGTCCTCTTTGCCACCGATTTGCTGAATACGCAAATTGTCAACAACAGCGTGCCGCTCTACGTGATTGGCCTGCAAGTGGCGGGCGGCCTGGGCATTCCCCTGGCGGCAGCGCTTTGGCCGGTCATTAACGGCGCGCTGATCACCACACACAAGGCGCTAAACAGCATCGGCATTGACCAATCGAGCGTGGGACGAGGGTTTTGGGAGCGGCTGTTTGCGCAAATGCAGCAGATGCTGCCCCTGCAACGGCCGTTACTCATCTCCTTGCGCAACACCATCCGCAAAAAGGGGCGGCTGGCGCTGACCCTGGCCACGCTCATTCTCGGCACGGCGCTCTTCATTGCTGTTCTCAGCACCCGCGCCTCCGTGCAGCAAACACTGGATGACTTCTTGCGCTACCACCGCTACGACGTGAGTGTGGTCTTTGCCCGCCCCTACCGCACCGCGCAAATCGAACCGCTGGCGCAGCAGCTTCCTGGCGTCGTCGCCGTCGAAAGCTGGCTGACCGGCAGCGCCCGTCGCGTCTTTGCCGACGCCAGCACCAGCGAAAGCGTCAGCCTTGTTGCCGCCCCTGCCAACTCTGCCTTTATGGACCCAAAACTAGAAGCAGGGCGCTGGCTCCTGCCCACCGACGCCAACACCCTGGTCGTCAATACCGACTTTGCCGACGCGCACCCCGATTTGCGCCTGGGAGATGAGGTGGTGCTGGAGATAAACGGCCGTAATCACCCCTGGCAACTCGTCGGCATTGTGCCCACCGCTGCTGCCGGCCCCACGCTTTATGTCAACTATAACTTCTATGCGCGCCTGGCGCGCAGCATCGGTCAGGCCACTACGCTCAAAGTCGTCACCGCCCAGCACGACGCCGCCCACCAGGCAGAGATGGCCGCCCGCCTGACCGGCCACCTGGAAAGCGCCGGCATTCGCGTCAGCAGCACCCGCACCACTGAAGGCATCCGCGAATCAAATCAGTACGCCTTCAACATTATTATCGGCTTTCTCGTGCTCATGGCTGTGCTGCTGGCAACCGTCGGCAGCCTGGGTCTCACCACCACCATGAGCATCAACATCCTGGAACGCATTCGTGAAATTGGTGTGCTGCGCGCCATTGGCGCCTCAGATAATGCCGTGCGCGTCATTGTGCTGACGGAAGGCATGACGATTGGTCTGCTAAGCTGGGTGTTTGGCAGCGTAACGGCCGTTCCCCTCAGCCAGCTCCTCAGCCACACCGTCGGCATGGCGCTGTTGGGCATTCCGCTCAACTATACCTTCGCCCTGGATTGGACCTTCATCTGGCTGGTAATGGTCATTTTGCTTGCCGCTGCCGCTTCGCTTGGCCCAGCACACAGCGCCAGCCGGCTAACCATTCGTGAAGTCTTGGCATACGAGTAGAAAATGGGGCATCGTTCACGCTTTCTAAAAACAGCGCGTTACAATTTCCTGACCACCGGCGGCAGACGGTAAACCACCAATCACTGGCAAAATCGCGGTCAGCAGTCAGCAGTCAGCAGTCAGCGGTTAGCGGTCGGCGGTCAGCGGTCATTGGAAATTAACGATTTGCCATTCTTTACGCTCTACTTCTCAATCGTGGTAAAACCATGTTAAAGACGCTCTTCAGCCGCAACGGTGCAACCACAAAAAAGGGCATTTCGGTCATTAACGGGCACACGCCCATCCACCTGATTGAAGTGCGTCAGGTCGTCAAAGCCTACCACACCCCTGTCGGCGACTTCATCGCCCTCAACGGCGTCAATTTGCACATAGACAAGGGGGAATTCGTCGCCGTCGTAGGCAAATCAGGCAGCGGCAAATCTACCCTCATCAACATGATCACCGGCATAGACCGCCCCACCGCTGGCGAAATTTACGTGGCAAATCACGCCATTCACCGCCTGGGCGAAGGGCCAATGGCAGAGTGGCGCGGCAAAAACGTCGGCGTCATCTTCCAATTTTTCCAACTCTTGCCCATGCTCTCTTGCCTGGAGAACGTAATGCTGCCCATGGATTTTGGCAACATGTACACACCCAGGGAGCGCAAAGAGCGCGCCCTGCACCTACTGGAGCAAATGCAAATGGTGGAGCACGCCTACAAGCTACCCTCTGAGGTTAGTGGGGGGCAACAGCAGCGCGTGGCCATCGCCCGCGCCCTGGCCAACGATCCGCCCATCCTGGCGGCCGACGAGCCAACCGGCAATCTAGACTCCAAAACGGCCGATGCCGTCTTCACTCTTTTCGAGAATCTGGTGGCCCAGGGCAAGACCATCCTCATGGTTACGCACGATGGTGAACTGGCGCGGCGCACGCGGCGCGCCATCACCATTGCCGATGGGCAAATTGTGGATGAAAAAATAAGAGGTTAGCGCTTGAAGATTGGCAATCCTGGCACGGTTCACCCTCTCTGGAAACAGTGCTTCACAAATTTCCGTCCGCAGACAACCAACGCCGAGCCACCCATCACCGGCAAAACCGCCATCGGCGGTCAGCCGTCAGCGGTCAAATTTCACAGCTTACTTGAACCAGGCCACAATCCTCAATCCCTAATCTCTTAATCTCTAACCGAAAAAACTATGAACTGGAAGCGCATCATTTTGACTCTCATCATTCTCACCGCGCTGGTTAGCGGGGGATATTGGGCCTATCTACAATTTTTAGCGCCAACGGCCGTTGTCACCCCCACTGCCGCCGACGCCAACGCCATTGCCCTCGACATCGGCCCGCGTACTATCTCCGCCGAGGCGCAGGTTGTGCCCCGTGCCTACGCTGCCTTATCCTTTGAGCTGGGCGGCCCCATTGCCGACATCCTGGTCAGCGAAGGGGATGTGGTCGCAGCGGGCGCGCCCCTGCTGCGCCTGGACAGCCGCGAGCAGGAGTTGATTATGCGCCAGGCAGAAACGGCCGTGCAGCAAGCCCAGGCCAATCTTTCCGCGGCGCAAACTGGCCGCGCAGCCGCCCTGGTCGGGCTGGCGGCGGCACAAACGGCCGTTGCCGCCGCCGAAGCAGAACTGGCTCTAATTGCCGCTCCCCCCACCCCGGCACAAATTGCTCTGCAAGAAGCGCTGCTGGCCGCCGCCGATGCGCGCAGCCAGCAGGCCGAAGCGCAGCGCAGCGTGGTGCTAGAAGGCAGCAGCAGTGCTGAAATTCGCGCCGCCGAAGCGGAACTGGCCGCTGCCCAGGCGCAGTTGACAGCCGTGCGCCTGCAAAACGAGCCAATTGTACAAAATGAATCCGCCAGCACCAGCGCGCGCGAGCAGGCACAGCTGCGGCTAAACGCCGCCAACGCTGCTGTTACCGCAGCACAGGCCCGGGTAAATGAGCTGCGCGCCGGGGCCAGTAGCGCCGAACGGCTGGCGGCTAGCGGCGCAGTTGCCGCCGCCAGCGCCCAGCGAGACGCTGCTGCGGCACAGCTTGAGCTGCTGCTGGCCGGCCCCCACCCAGAGGCGCTAGCCGTGGCGCAGGCCAATCTGGCACAGGCGCAGCGCGCCGTGCGCGAGGCCGAACTGGCAGTACAACAGGCAGAAACGGCCGTTACCCAGGCCACTGCCGGCGTCACCGAAGCAGAAACGGCTGTGCAACAGGCGCAAGCATTGCTGGCAAAAATGACCCTCACCGCTCCCTTCAGTGGCACGGTTGCCAACCTGCCCGCACGTGTGGGTGAAGTGGCGCAGCCCGGTCGCCCCATCCTCACCCTGGCCGACCTGAGCGTCTGGGAGATTGAAACAACCGACCTGACCGAGCTAAACGTCGTTGCCATCAAGGTCGGCGATGCCGTGGAAATCAGCCTGGACGCCTTCCCCGGCCAGCGGCTGCGCGGCCGCGTCAGCGACATTGCCCGCAACGCCACCCTGGTGCGCGGCGACGTGACCTATGTGGTAACTATTACACCAGAAAACGTGACCCTACCGCTGCGCTGGGGCATGACCGCGTTTGTGACCTTTGGCCCAAGTGGGGCAATGGCCGCTGTGCCCAGTCCCGCCCCAGAAATCCCCAACAGCGTGCTGGCCGAAGGCGTGCTGGAGCCAATTACCCACGTTGCCCTCTCCTTCCAGGGGGGCGGGCGCGTGGCGCAGGTGTTCGTAAGCGAAGGGGAGCGTGTGGAGGCAGGCGCACCCCTGATCACGCTGGCGCCTGGCGACGCCGACATTGCCGTGCAGCAGGCAGAAGCGCGCCTGGCAACGGCCGAAGCGGGATTACAGGTGGCCGAAAGCCGGCTGGCGCTGGCGCGCGCCGGCCTGACTACGGCCCAGGAGCGCGTGGCCGTCGCCCAGGCACAGCTGGCGCTGGCACAGTCTGACCCGCTGCCGGAGGAATTGGCCGCCGCCCAGGCAAACGTGGCCGCTGCCCAGGCCGGCATCACGCAAGCGATAGGCAGCCGTGATGCGGCGCTGGAAATTGCCACCGACGCCAACGTGCGCGCGGCGCAGGCGGCCCTGGCTGCTGCCGTCGCCAATCGCCGCGCCATCGAGGAGCAGTACGATGCCGTTCTCACCAGTTGTATAGACACGCCTGCGGGTGAGGTGTGCCCGCTCCTCGGCACCACAGAGGAGGCGGTGCGCGCCCAACTTGAGGCGGCGCACCAGGGGGAAGCAGCGGCGCAGACGGCACTGAATCAGCTTTTGGCCGGGCCAACAGCGGCGCAACGGCGCGCCGCGGGCGCGGCTGTGTCCCTGGCAGAGGCAAATCTGGCAATTGCCGAAGCGCAGTTGGCGCTGTTGCAGGCGGGCGCTACAGCGGAACAGATTGCACAGGTGGCGGTGGGGGTGCAGCAGGCGCAGGTGGGGGTGCAGCAGGCAGAAGTGGCCATCCAGGAGGCGGAAACGGCCGTTGCCCTGGCAGCGGCGCAGGTAGCCGCAGCGCAAACGGCCGTCGAGGTGGCACAGCTTGCACGTGAACGCCTGACCCTGACCGCGCCGTTTGCCGGGGTGGTTACGACCGTTGCCGTGCGCGCCGGCGAAATTGCCGCTCCTGGCCTGCCCGTGCTCACCCTGGCCGACCTGAGCGCCTGGCAGGTGAAGACCACTGACCTGACAGAGCTAGACGTGGCGCACATTCGCCCAGGAACGGCCGTTTCGGTCACATTCGACGCCATCCCGAATACGGCCGTGCGTGGCACCATCACCCAAATTGCCCTCACGCCCGGTTTTAGCCAGGGCGACGTCGTATACACCATCACCGCCCGTCTAGAGCCAGCCCCCACCCTACCCCTGCGCTGGGGCATGACCAGCTTCGTCAGCGTTAACAACTAATCCTTCCACGTGCGCGTGTCACGGCGCAAACATGACCTTTTTCACTTTACAACTTTTCATAAATCATTTACATTCTAGCTTGAGCTGTGTCTATTTTTAGCTGGTCAGTCAGTTGGTCAGCGGATCAGCCAGAAAGCTGATGGGCTGAAATGCCGCGATGCTGACAATCATCCATTCTATTCATTCAAAGGAGTTTTTCATGGACAAACAGCACAAGCATAAGGAAGAAGGCCAGGGTCTGGTTGAGTATGCGTTGATACTCGTTCTGGTGGCTGTGGTCATCATCATCATTCTCACTATCCTGGGCACATCGGTGGGGCTGGTGTACGTGCGCGTGATAGGTGGACTAAATGGCCAATCTATCACTGGCAGCGGCACAGAGTACGTGGTGCTGAGCGCAGACGTGACCGTGACCGGTGGCACGGTGTGCAACGTGAGCATTACCAACGCCTCGGTAGCAGTGGTTGAGAATGGCGCTTTGCTGCAAAATGGCAGCAGTGGCGCGATTACCGTCTCTGCACCGGGGGGATCAACCACCATGTCGGGCGGTACCAATAACATGGGTATTGTCAGCGGTCTTTCGGCCACATTGAGTGGGGTCACTTGTGGCGGCAACCTGACCATTGGTAACACCGGTTTTAGTAAACCTATTACTCCTTAGCCGCAACACTGCCAGGCCAGGGCCGCGCCAGTTTGCCCTGGTGTTGTATGATAAAGAGATTTGAGACTGGTTGTAACGACGAAGGGTCTTTGGGTTGGTTGGTTTGTTGGTTAGTTTGTTTGTTGGTTGGTTCCTAACCACTAGCTATCAAACTAGCCAACTAGCTAACAACCCGTTAGATACAAGCGGTACACACCCGCTCTCCAATTGCTAATCGCTTCTCGAGGTGAAGTATGCCGCAATCTGACCGCTTTTCCCGTTCTTTGACCAACCCTGTTCGCGTGTCCTGGCAGCGCCTGGGCGCCGTGGGAACGCTGCCGCTGGCAGCGTTGTTGTTTCTGACGCTGCTTTTCTGGCTGATGGGCGCGCCGCAGTCACAGGCGCAGCCGGACACAACGCCGCTGTATGTAACGGCGAATGGAACGGGTACAGCCTGTACGCCGGCGGCTCCTTGCGCGCTGCAAACGGCCGTTTCCCAGGCTATTCCCGGCCAATCTATTTACGTGGCCGGCGGAACCTACACGGGCAGTGGCATAGACCCGGTTGTGCGCGTGACAACGGCCGTTACCCTGACGGGCGGTTTTGATGCGGCAAACTGGGGCGCCTCCCCCAACCCCATCGTCAACCCCACCATTCTCGACGGGCAGGCAACGCGGCAGGTGGTGCGCATTGAGGGAGCAATCAGCCCCATCATCGAGAATTTTGAAATTGTCAACGGCCGTGCGCCCTCTGGCGCCGGTATCTTTAATCAGAACGGTTCCCCCATCATTCGCCACAACAAAATTTACGGCAACCAGACAAACGCCAACCCGCGCACGGGCAGCGGCATCTTTGATGGCGGCTCAGCGCTCATTGTGGCCAACGAAATATACAACAACAATGACAACCCAGGGCAGGGAGGCGCTATCTGCATAGACAACAGCAGTGGTCTTAGCACCATTCGCCTCAACCGCATTCACAACAACAGCGCGACACTGGGTGGCGGCATAGCCCTGCGCGGTGGGGGGCAGGCTTTTTTGGAAGCCAACATGATTTACGACAACACCGGCAATGGCGGCGGCTTCATTAACATCAATGGCACGGCCACGCTGTACAGCAACCTCTTCTACGGCAACAGCGGTACGAATGGCGGCGCGTTGAGTCTGCTGGCAAACAGCACCCTCTGGAATAACACCATTGCCGACAACAGCGCCACCTCATCTGGCGGCGGCATCTACGTGGAAAGTGGCACCATTGCCGTACACAACACGATTATTGCCTTCAACAGCAGCGGCAGTGGTAACGACGGCATTCACGTGACAGGCGGGACGGTCAGTGGCGGCTACAACAACGTGCACGACGATACGCTTAGCGCCAGCGTGAGCTTTAGCAACCCCATTTCGGGGAATCCCGCTTTTGTCAGCCGCGGTGCGCCGGACTTTGACTACCACCTGACTCCCGGCAGCCCCAACGTGAACGCGGGTGACCCCAATACGCCAACGGCCGTTAACCTGGACATAGATGGCCAGGAACGCCCCTTCAACAACCGGCACGACGTGGGCGCCGATGAGTATGGTAACCTGGTGCGCTTCACGCTGCAGCCGGAGCAAATTCGCAACGATTTTCAGGAACGAGGCACAATTGCCACCTATAACCACACGCTACGCAACACGGGCAACGTGCCTGACGGGTACACCTTCTCGTGCAGCAACACGCTGGGCTGGCAGGTAACCTGCCCCGGCAACATCAGCAATCTGGCGCCGGGGCAGCAGGTGCAGTTGAGCACGCAGGTGGCCGTCACCGGCACGGCACTGACGCGCGCGCGCACCTTCCTCACGGCCGTTTCCGTCACCTCGCCTACCATTTCGCACACGGCCGTGATTGAAACCATCGTCAGTCCGCGGCCCGGCCTGGAATTCGCCCCTTCCTACAACGCCACCGTGCTGCCGGGCGACGTGCTCACCTACACGCACACCCTCACCAACACTGGCGACGCTGTGGAAACATTCAACATTGCCCTGTTGCCAGGGAGCAGTTGGGCCACCCTGTTGCCAAGCAACAACTTCTCCATCGAGTTGCTGCCTGGGCGCAGCGCCACCGTGCGCGTGCGGATGGTGGTTCCACCAACGGCGCCGGCAGGCCTGGCAGGCGTGGCGCGCATTCAGGCCAGCTCTAGCTTCGACCCTAGCGTTGCCCAGGTGGTCACAAATACACTGGTAGCGCGGCCAACGGTTGGCACGCGCTACGTCTCGCAGGATGGCAACAACAGCAACAACAACTGCACACAAAGCACCCAGCCCTGCCGCACCATTGCCCACGCCGTAGGCCAGGCTTCTTTTGGCGACGAAGTGCGCATTGCGCGCGGCACGTACACCGCCAATGGCGTACCCGTGAACGATACGGTGATTCTTTCCGGCGGCTGGACGCCCGGCTTCCTCAGTCAGGGAGAACCGCACGAAACGCGCATCAGCGGCAATAACAGTGGCCTGATCTTTAACATCGCCCCAGGCAGCGCCGTGCGTCCGCTCTTCAGCAATCTGACGCTGGAAAACGGCCGTAATCAGGTCGGTCCCGGCGGCGCTGTGGTCGTGGGCAACGCGGCGCAACCCCGCTTCGAGCGGGTGATTTTCCAAAACAATGAGGCGACCGGCGGGGGGGGCGCCCTTTATACGGCCAGCAATGCCGTGGTGATCATTCAAAGCAGCCGGTTTCTCGGCAACAGCGTCACAGGGGGCAGCGGTGGCGCGTTGCAGAGCGTGAACGGCGTCATCACAATCAGGCAAAGCGAGTTTGTGGCCAACACGGCCGCTTCCGGCGGCGCGCTGGCAATCAATGGTGGGCAGCTTCTGGTGGAAAACACCCTCTTCCACCTGAACCAGGCCAGCAGCAACGGCGGCGCCATCTTCCTGGGCAGCGGCCAGATGACGCTGTGGAACAACACGCTGGTAAGCAACACGGCCGTTGGCAACGGCGGCGGCATTTACAATCAGGCAGCTAGCGTACTGGTGAGCAACGCCATTCTGGCGCAAAACAGCGCCAGCAGCGGCGGCCCTCTCTTCAGCAACAGCGGCAGCTTCACCCTCAGTTACAGCAACCGCTGGCAAAACAGCCCCAACGACGCCCCAGGCATCACCCTCGGCAGCGGCAACATCATTGCCGACCCGCTCTTCCGCGACGGCCGTTTCCGACTGGAGCGCGGCTCCCCCTCGCTGGATACAGGCAACCCGGCCACCCCTCTGACAGTAGACTTTGAAGATGATTTCCGCCCGGCCGACAACGGCTTTGACATGGGCTGGGACGAGCTGGCAGGCTGTCGCGCCCAGCGGGACGGCGTCACCTACGCCAGCATCCAGGAGGCGGTTAACCGCGCGAACGCCGTCAGCAACCTGATTCGCGTCACGGGAACCTGCCGCGGCGTGAACAGCATTGTGGTCAACGGCCGACCCATCAGCCAGACGGTGGTGCTGACGCAGTCGCTAACCATCCAGGGCGGCTGGAACAACGACTTTACGCGCTGGGAAAATCTGCCCACATATGTGGACCCAGAAGGGCGCGGTCGCGGTTTTTACCTCAGCGGCAACGTGGCGCCGGTGCTGCAAAGCCTGATCATCGTCAGCGGCAACGCAGCAGGGCTGGGCGGTGGACCGGCTGGCGAGGATGCGGGCGGCGGCATCTATAACCTGAATACGCAGGTGGTGCTGCAAGACGTGCGCATTTTGACGAATACGGCCGTTCTGGGCGGCGGCTTCTACAATCACAGCGGCGCGTCCAGTTTCCGCTCCACGCCGCCCACCAGCACCCTGGAACGAGCTGATTCCCCCTTTACACATGTGGCTGGCAACACGGCCGTTTCCGGCGGTGGCCTCTACAACCATGCGGGCGTTCTGCAACTGGACAGCGTGCGCGTTTATAGCAACACGGCCAACCTGGGCGGCGGCTTGTTCAACCAGAGCGGTACCAGCGTGGTCACCAACACCCTCATCTACCAGAATCAGGCGCAGCGCGGCGGCGGCGTCTATCACCAGGGGGGTACGGCCGTTTTCTGGCACCTCACCTTCTTTGGCAATCGTGCCACCATCCAAGGGGGCGGCTTCTACAGCGCTGCCGGCAATCCACTGGTGCGCAGCAGCATCTTCCAGAGCAATCTAGCCCCAACTGGTCCTGCCTTCTTTGCCGCCAGCGGCATTCCCACCCTGGATTACAACTATTACCACGACTATGTGGGCACGGCCGTTGTTGGCGCAAACCCCGGCGCCAACTCCATCCTCAGCAACGTCATCCCGCCAGGGCTACAAAACCCGGCACAGGGCGATTTCCACCTGACGGATACGGCCGCCGCCATTGACGTAGGCGACCCGGACGGCCCGGCGCGGCGCGACTTCGACGGTGAACCCCGTCCCGGCAATCAGGCGCCAGACATCGGCGCCGATGAGGTCATCGGCTGCCTGGTAAACCTGAATGGCGTCCTCTACGGCAGCATCCAGGCGGCGCTGCGCAACGCTCGCCCCGGCGACGAAGTGAAAGTTGCCGGCGTGTGTAGCGGCGTGCACCCATTCAACACTGCCAGCGTGGGCGGCAGCGGCGCTTGCGGCGGGCAAATTCAGGTGACGGTGCACCTGACCAGGAGTGCCCACCTTTCCGGCGGCTGGAATGACACCTTCACCGCGCAAAGCGAGGAGACGCCCACGCTGCTAGACGCGCGTGGATTGGGACGGGTGATGTACATTGCCCCTGGCATTACCTCCACCGTTTCTGGCTTCCACCTGCTCAATGGACAGGTGACGGGCAATGGTGGCGCTGTTTGTATAGATAACGCCGCGCCTACCATCCAGCAAAATCAGTTCTACAGCAACACCGCCAGCGTGGGGGGCGCGCTGTATAGTGCCAACAGCGCCGCGCGCGTTACCGGCGGCAATCGCTTCTTCCAAAACACGGCAACCAGCGGCGGCGCAATGGCAGCGGCGGGCAACACGGCTGTTACCCTGCAAAACAACTTCATCTATAGCAACACGGCCAGCAATGGCGGCGCTTACCACAACGTGGCGGGCAATCACAACTTCTGGCACAACACCCTGTTCAACAACAGCGCCAGCGGCAATGGCGGCGCGGTACACGTGGCGGCAGGTAGCCCTTCCATTCGCAGCAACCTGTTCATTAGCAATACGGCCGTGAGCGCAGGGGCAATTTTTGCCGTCACCGGCGCCACGCCCAGCCTGGGTTACAACAATTACTTTGGCAACGCGCCCACCGACCTGAGCGGCAATTTGAGCTACGGGCCGGGCAACCTGTTTGTGGACCCGCGCTTTAACGACCTGAGGGCGCTGAACTTTACCCTGCCCATTACCTCACCAGTGGTAGACCGGGGCGACCCGACACTGCCCGTCACGGCCGACTTTGAGGGAGATATACGGCCGTCGCACCAGGGCTTTGACATGGGCGCGGACGAGTTTGGCGGCTGCTTTGCGCGCGTGCTCAGCACCCCAGAGGTCATTTACGGCCGTCCGCAAACGGCCGTAGATGTTGCGCCAGCCAACAGCGTGGTGCAGATCAGCGGCGTCTGCTACGGCGTCAACGCGCGCATGCTCAGCAGCAGCATTGTCGTCACGCAGACGCTCTTCCTCGACAAAAACCTGACGGTAACAGGCAACTGGAATTACAACAATGCCGGCAGAGGCACGCTCGACGCGCTCCTGCGCGGACGTGCCCTGTACGTAGCTGCCGGCGCCACGGTGACGGTGACTAATCTGACCTTGCAGCAAGGCGACGGCGCAACGGCGGGGCTGCAAAACGGCAGCGGCGGTGGCCTGTTTAATGATGGCACGCTGCTGCTGCAAGAAAGCCGCATTCGCCAAAGTCGCGCTACGCTAGGCGGCGGTGTGTACAATGCCGCTTCACTGACGCTACGGGCAACGGACGTGATCAGCAATCAAGCTACCCAGGGCGCCGGGCTGTACACCAACGTCACGGGCACGGGCGGCGTGCTGGCCACAGGCGGCAGCCGCTTTAGCGGTAACACGGCCACGCAGCAGGGCGGCGGCGTCTACCGCCAGAGTGGCGCGCTGGTGTTGGATGGCAGCACCCTAAACGACAACAGCGCCAACCAGGGTGGCGCCATTTACCTGCGCGGTGGCGGCGGCACAGCCGACGTGTGGAATAACTTCATTTATGCGAACGTGGCCATCAATCGCGGCGCGGGGGTGTATAACTTTGACACAAACGGCCGTATCTGGCACAACACCTTTGTGGGCAACCGCGGCGATGGCCTGTTTAGTGGCGCCAGCAACAACGAAATCCGCAGCAACATCTTCGACGGCAACCTGGGCACGGGCATCCACACTCAGGCCGCCAACCCCACCATTCGTTACAACATCGTCTATAGCAACGGCGTAGATTATGGCGGTACGGCCGTTGGCGCCGCCAGCGATCCCACCAACCTGAGCGTCAGCCCCGTTTACCGCAACCGCAGCCAGCAAGATTATCACCTGATTGGCGAATCCCCAGGCGTAGATGCGGGTGACCCCAGCCTGCCCATTGCCGGCCTGAATCATGACTACGACGGCCACCTGCGGCCCACCAACGCCGCACCCGACATTGGCGCCGATGAAGTCAACTCCTGCTACATCCGCGTGGTCAACCCCATCACAAGCGCGCCCACCTACTTTGGCAAGCTGCAAGACGCCATTGACTATGCGCAATCGTTCCCCAACCCCAATCCAAAGGTGGAAATTGCGCGCGGCACTTGCAGCGGCGTCCAACTGCGTGATGGCACATTACAGGTAGCCTATGTCTCGGAAAATCTGCACATCATCGGCTCCTTGCGCCGCAGCAACTTTAGCAACCCGTACGATTACGAGAGCCGTGATATTGGCGCGCTCAGCACGGCGATTGACGCACAGGAAGCCGGGCGTGTCTTCAAGATCGCCCCTGGCGTCAGCATTACCCTGGAACGGGTGGCGCTGGTGAACGGCAACGCCCTGGCTGCAGGTGGCGGCAACAGCGATGGCGGCGCGCTTTACTTCCCCGGCCCCGGCCATTTACAGCGCAATACCAGCCAGGCTTGCCAGAGTACGGCCGTTAACGGCGGCGGCTACTTTGTCGGCAGCAGCGCCACCGCCCACATCACCGGCGCCAGCACCGGTGTCTGCTTTGTAGCGCTCTTCGACGATCAAGATCGTTTCTTACAACTTTACGACTTTTACGGCGGCAACGAAGCCAGCGGCAACGGCGGTGGCGCTTACTTTAGCAGCGGCGCAACCGTGGAGATTGTCAATCACGGTCATAGCGGCAACAGCGCCACAGGCAGCGGCGGGGCGCTGTACATTGGTGCACCCACCCTCATCATCAACGGCGTTTTTGGCCTGAACGAGGCCGGCGTGCATGGCGGCGCCATCTACAATGCCAGCAACCTGGCCATGTACCACAACACCCTGCGCGACAACCTGGCCACCCAGCGCGGCGGCGGCATCTACCACGCAGGCAGCAGCCTGACGCTCAACAGCAACATCATCTACAGCAACCTGGCACAGGGCGACACGGGCGGCGGCCTCTACGTCGGCGGCGGCAACCTCACGCTGGCCTACAACAACTTTAACAGTAACTTACCCAATGAAACCAGCACCGGCAACGTAGGCAGTAACCCCATCTTCGGCGACCCGCAGTTTATCTTCGGCTATGTGCTGTCGCAATACTCACCCAACATAGACCGCGCCGACCCTACACTGCTGCTAGACGACAACAATGGCGGCGTCTGGCCCGGCGGCATTAATTTCGACGCCGGCAACTGGCGTCGCCCAGACGTGCATCCCGTTTATGCTAACCTGAATCCGGCCATCTCTGGTTACGCCAGTGACGTGGGCGCCGATGAGTATTGGAAGGAGTTTGGCTGTGACGTGCGGCCAAATGAAAACCAGAGCACCGTCTTCCCCGGCGACGTCGTGACGTACACGGTCACGGTCTACAACGTTGGCTTCCCCAACCGTCTGCAAGACCCGATCTATTCACACGGCTTTACCGACACCATCACCATTACCCTGAGTAGCCCGCGTGGCTGGGCCGAGATGTCGGGTGGCCCACTGCAGGTGGTGACGCTGGATTACTGGGATGACGTGGAGGAGGATGACCGCGTGTCCCTGGTGGTCACGGTCACGGTTCCCATTACCGCCAGCTTCGGCGTGCAGGAGGTGTCGCGCGTGGAGTGTCGTTCTGCTTCTCTGCCCACGCGCACCGACGCGACGCGCCTGACCACCAACGTGGGGTTGGTCAGTAGCCTGGTAGTGGCGCCAGAATATGTGACGCGCGCTTTCCCCGGCCAGGTGCTCACCTTTACGCACCATGTAACCAACACGGGAAATCAGGCGGGCAGCTTTTATATGGTGTCTAGTGCAGGGGCGGCAGGGCTGTCAACGGCCGTTGTCACACGCATTGAGGACGCCAATGGCAACGTCTACAGCGACCCGCTAGGGGTGAGCGACGTGCCCATCGCTATCGGCGTAGGCGAAACCATCACCACGTCGCTGCAAGTGCAAATCTTGCCCACCGCCCCTGCGGGCGAAACGGCCAATCCCGGTCTGATTGCGCGCGCCGTCAACGACCCAACCGTTCAGGCGCAGGTTATCAACCAGATTGTGATCAGCCCGGCCATTGGCACCCGCTATGTGGCCCCGGCCGGCAGCGACCTGAACAACAACTGCCTGGTCAGCACGCAGCCGTGCGCCACGATCCAGCATGCGGTCAGTGAGGCTGCCGACGGCGATACCATCCTGGTGGCGGCAGGGGTGTACACCGGCACCGGCCCGGAACTGCTGCGCCTGCAAAAGTCGCTGCAAATTATGGGCGGCTATAGCACGGCCGATAACTTTGCCAGTGCTCAGCCAGCCATCAACCAGACGGTGCTAGACGCGCAAGAGCTGCGGCGTGTGATCACGCTGGACGCAGGACACACGCTGTTGCTGCGGGGGCTATTTGTGCAGAACGGCCGTGCTGATGAAGGCGGCGGCATCTACAATGCCGGCTCTGACCTGACGCTGCAAGGAACCTGGGTGCTATCAAACACGGCGAACTACGGCAGCGGCATTTACCATGTGGACGGTGAACTGGCGCTCTATAGCAGCGTGCTGGCCCATAACAAAGGTAGTAATGGGCCTTCCGGTTTGGGTACGGGTGGCGCGCTGTTTGTGTCCGCGGGAACGGCCGTGATTGAAAACAATACCTTTGCCGACAACGACGCCCCCAGCAGTAGCAGTCGCCTGCCCAGTCAGCCAGTCGCGGGGCTGGGCGGTGCAATCTATCAAGAAGCAGGCAGTATCTCCCTGCTTAACAATATCTTCAGCGAAAATGGTGCTGACGAAGGGTTTGCCGTTTACCTGACCAACACGCAGATTATCACCGCCAACTACAATCTCTACTTCGGCAACTATGAAAACAGCGGCTCTAACGGCGGCGACGATACAACCTTTAGCAAAGGGCCAAACAGCATTAGCGGCGCCGACCCCCGCTTTGCAGACGCCCTCTTCCACATTGGCCCGACCTCCGCAGCCAAAGAGAGCGGCACAGACCAGGTCAGCGCCGCTGCCAGCGTAGATTTTGAAGGAGACGTGCGCCCACAAGGGCTGGCCTATGACATCGGCGCCGATGAGCGCGTGCTACAGGCTATCTTCTCTTTCACGCCACCAACGCGCACGGCAACGATAGAACCCAACACGCCGCAGGTGTACACGCATACCCTGGCCAACACGGGCGACTTCACCGGCACCTTTACGCTCACTTATGTGAATGCGCCCCTCTCTGGCAATAACGACGCCTGGAGCATCAACCTGACGCCGGCGCAGGTGCAGCTAGACCTGGGCGAGCAGCAGGAGGTGACGTTGACCATCAGCGGCACGCTGCGCGGTGACGTGGCCGTGACCACTCTCATTGCCACACCCTCTTTTGCCGGCGACGCCGTTACCGTGGTGGATACGACCACCATCAGCAGTACGGCTGGCGTGGCCATTGGCCCCCCGCGAACCGGGTCTGGGGCACCAAACACAACGTTGCAGTACAGCCATACGCTGACGAACACGGGGAATGGGTTAGACCTGTTTACCCTGAGGGTGCTCAGCAGCACGCCGCCAGGCTGGATGGTGACGGTGCAGCCGACGCAAACGGCCGTCTTGCCTCCTGGCGCTGTTGTGCCCTTTACCGTGAGCGTCACCATTCCACCCGGCACGCCCGCCAACACCCAACACGTGGCCGAGATTGAAGCCATCTCTGGCAGCAATAATACGGTACGCGCCACGCTGAGCGACACGACCACGGTGGTGGCGGCTTATGGCTTTGTGCTAGAACCAACAGCGCAGACGCAAAGTGTGGTCGAAGGGGAAACGGCCGTTTTCAACCACACCCTGAGCAACAGTGGCAACATCAGCGACACCATTACCCTGAGCCTGGCGGAAAGCCAGCCCTGGGGAGCAACCGTGCAGCCCCTCAGCGTTACGCTGGCGCCAGGGGCAAGCGTGCCGGTTGTGGTGAGCGCGCCTACGCCGCCAGGTAGCGCCGGGCAGACGCACGTGGCCACGATCACGGCCGTTTCTACCGGTTCCGGTGCGATGGCAACGGCCGTTGACACCACCCAGGTGACGGCTGCAGGCGCACAATATGGCGTCACCATTGCCCCCGACGGCGCACAAGATGCCCTACCAGGGGAAACGCTCATCTACTCGTTCACCGTCACCAACACCGGCAACCAGAATGACACCATCAACCTCACGCTCAGCAGCACAACGCCAGGCTGGGGCAGCAGCCTGAGTGTGAACGCCCTTACGCTGGCGCCGCAGGGCTTTGCCACTGTGGAGCTGACGATTGTCGTCCCGGCAAGCGCCACCCCCGGCACGCAAGACGTAACGCTTGTTACCGCTACCTCAACCGGGAACCCCGGCGCCAGCGATACGGCCAGCGCCACAACTACCGTCATCGCCCCCATCGTGCGCAGCGTCACCATTACGCCCACCTTCCAGCAAGGTCAGGGTCTGCCCGGTGAGGCAGTTACGTACAGCCACGTGGTGCGCAACAGCGGCACTATCAGTGACAGTTACCAGCTAAGCAGCACAGCCACCTGGCCAACGGCACTCTCGCTGGTACACACGCCGCTGCTAGCGCCAGGGGAAGCGGTAACGCTGCTGGTTACGGTGACGATTCCAGCAGGCGCGCCTAATGGCTCATTGGATACGGCCGTGATCACGGCCGTATCTACCACCGACCCCGGCGTCAGCGCCAGTGCCGAAGATGTGACGCTGGTAGCCATCATTGGCCAGGGCGTGCTGATTGAGCCAGACAACGCCGCCATAGGTGAACCGGGTGAGGTAATTACCTACACACACGTACTGACCAACATTAGCGACGTGCCCTATACCTTCCTGCTCACCCATCAATCCAGCCGCGACTGGCCTGTCACGGTGACGCCAAATCGCATTGACAACCTGCCGCCGGGCGAGCCGCGCGCGGTCACGGTGACCATTGCTATTCCCGGCAGCGCGCCGCGTGGCACGCAGGACGTGATGACGATTGTGGCAACGGCCGTTGGCAACAACAGCGTGACAGACCTGGCAATTAATCGCACAACGGTGCAACCGGCCGTGTACGGTGTGGAGATTGCACCCAACAACATGGGCAGCGGGCTGCCGGGGGCGACGCTGTTTTACACACACACGGTGCGCAACACCGGCAATGTGACCGAAACCTTTGCCATCACGGCCGTTTCCAGCCAGGGTTGGAGTGTGACGCCAGCGCCCGCGGGTGTGACACTGGCCCCTGGTGGGCAGGCTACCGTCGGCGTGACGCTGATCATTCCCGCCGGGGCAACACCGGGTACGATAGATGTGACGACGGTAACGGCCAGCAGCACCACGCCGGGAACGGCCGTTTCTGCCAACGCCACCAACACCACCACCGTCAGCCAGCCAGAGCCGGTTACACCGACCCTGTATCTGCCCTTCATCACCAAACCCTGCATCCCCACCGGCATAGACCTGGTGGTAACCAGCATTGCCCTGACCCCCAACCCACCGCTGGCCAATCAGCCCACAACGGTCAGTGTCACCATTCGCAACCAGGGCACGACCGACATGAACCCAGACAACAACTTCTTCCTCGACTTTTATGTCAACCGTACACCAGGGCCATACCTCTGGGGTGATTTGCAGTGGGGTGTGCAGGCACGGCCGTTGACGGCCGGCGCCAGCGTCACTTACAGCGGCGTCTACACCTTCACCGGCGGCATCCACCAGCTTTGGGCACAGGTAGATACAGACCGCAACGTGGATGAATGTCCTTACGAAGGGAACAACATCCTGGGACCAATTAGCGTCACCGTAACGGGCATCACCAATTTGCAGATCAGCCCGCCCGTGCCCGCGAATCCGGCTGCGCCGCGCGCCACGCCAACACCCGTGCGCTGAGCCGTTGCACGGGAATCAGCGGCATGGTTGGTACATCTCCACGTATTTGACCGCCAACGGCGGACTGCCTTACCAAAGAAAGATGGTGGTTCGCCGTCGGCGGTGGCAGAAGCTATGAAGCACCTGGCTAGAACACCTGGAAACAGGCAAAAAAGCTCAACTTCGGCATAAAAGTTGAGCTTTTGGAAAGTGTGTGTCTGTGCCTTTTGCTGCTGTCGTGGCGCACCACGGTTAATCGTGCCGCCACTGGCGGAGATTTAACCCCAAACCAGCCAGAATAAGCAATACGCCCAGCATAGCAACCAAAGCTAGCCAGGCGTAGGGGAAGGGCGCGCCTGAGGCGGGCAACAGCACCTGCACCGTGCCGGCCCTCTGCACACAAAAGTTCACCCCCGTCACGCTGAGGCTGTTTTCGTATACCGGCGCATACAGCGTTTTCGCCGAGGTGACAACCCACTCAGAGCCGGGTTTTGCCGTGATGGACCAGTAACTGTAGCCGGCCTCAAACAGGCCAAACTCCCCATCCGGGCCAGAAGTCAGATTAATGACGGTCCTCTGGTCGCTGCTGACAAACTCAAGCATCACGCCAGCAACTGGCTGCTCGCCAGCCACGCCAGTATTGATGCACTTTCCGTCCCCATTGACATCTTTATATACGGCGCCGCGAATAGAGCCACGTGGCTGGCCACTACCCCCCC